>PLOH01000048.1 GCA_003142955.1 Opitutia bacterium
TCGAATCCCACCCTCTCCGCCAGTTTTCTCCTCCGCTAGATCAAATGTTCGATCCGCACGTGTTCCTGTGCATAGGCGCGGCCGACCTCCCGCAACAAGGGTACGGCGTGAACCGCGTCGAGCATGGCGAGTTGCGGAGTCTTCCGGAACAACTCCTCCGCCTCCTTTCCCAGGTAGGACCGGTCGTAGCGGACGTAGCTGAACCAATTCCGCCCCGGCAGCGCGGCTCCTTCCAGATCGCCGATCTCCGAATCCAGTTCTTCTCCATAGAGGCAATGGCCAAGGCACCGGCACAGGTAGTCCTGCTCCAGGGCGATCCCTTGAATCAACGCAGCCGGGATTCGGGCGGCGTTGTAGCCAACCCACATGTTGCGTGCCTTCTTCTTCGCCGCCGCCAGGGAAACGCGAACCGTGCCCACGGAAATCAGTCGGATCTTGTCCGGCCCGGTTTCCCACGCCAACCGGTAACAAGGCAAGATCGCCGTCAACGCGGCAATCAGAGCCGGATTGTTGTAAGGCGTAATCGCCCCGTCGACAAAAACGTGACGCTGGCCTCCCAGCGTGATCTCTTCGGGATCAAAATATACCGGCGCCGCCGCACTGGCTCTGACCAGTTTCCAGAGCGGGATCTTGAGATTGCAGTCCGGCAGGGTGGGGTCGTTGTACCTGGCCAACGGATTGTTGGTGACCGGCCAGGCGGAGCCAGTGGTGTGGTTTCTCATTACTACCAGCAGGAGCGTTTTTAGGCGCTTGGAATCCAGCAGGGCGGGCACTTCACCTTTGCCATCCTCCGACAGCGTGCACCGGAGCAGATCCGACAGGGGTTTCGCCTCGTAGCGCGACACCAGGAAACGTCGAACCGGGCGGTACCAGGGCACGTGCTGGAACATGGTCGCCGCATGCCGCACGTAGAATTCGAGGATCTCCCCAACCGTCATCCCCCAGCTGAGGCCCGTGGCAATGATGGCACCGGTGCTGGTGCCCGCGACAAAATCAAAATGGTCGGCCAGGATCAGGTTGGGGGCCTGGTAGTGTTCGCGCAGCAGCGCTTCGATCCGCAGCAGGATCTCGAGGCTGAAGACGCCCCGGATTCCTCCACCATCCAACGAGAGAATGCGCTTCATGGATTCATTGCGCGCCGGACTCGATCAGGAGGTGCTGCTTGGCCCAATCCAACAGGTCGTGGAGGTCGGCAACGTAGAGCCGGGCCGTACTGTCGGAACTGGCGGTGACGACGCGTTTCCCATCGGGCGAGAACCTAGCCCGGTAGACCTGGTCGGAGTGTCCGGCCAGCGTGCCCAACAACAGGCCCGATTCGGCGTCCCAGACGCGCGCAGTATGATCCCAACTGGCGGTGACGATGCGTTTTCCATCGGGGGAGAACGCGGCATTGTTTACGCGGGCGGTATGTCCGGCTAGAGTTGAAAGCAGACGGCCGGTTTCGGCATCCCAGACGCGCGCGGTATGGTCGGCACCGGCGGTGACGATCCGCTTTCCATTGGGCGAGAACGCCACCGCATAGACCCAGCGGGTGTGCCCCGCCAGCGTGGCCAGCAGAGTGCCGGTTTCGCTATCCCAAACTCGCGCCGTGTGGTCATAGCTGGCTGTGGCAACATGTTTTCCATCCGGGGAGAACGTGGCATCATTGACCGCGGCGGCATGGGTTAGCGTTGCCAGGAGCCGGCCGGATTCGGCCTCCCACACGCGCGCGGTAGAATCCGCACTGGCTGTCACGATCCGCTTTCCATCCGGCGAGAACGCGGCGTCGTTTACGGGGCCGACATGCCCGGTGAGGGTCGCCAGCAGATGGCCGGATTCGGCCTCCCACACTCGGGCGGTCGCGTCCTCACTGGCGGTGACGATATGCCTTCCATCGGGCGAGAAGGCCGCATCGTTAATGCGGCCGGCATGCCCGGTGAGAGCAACCACCAGATGGCTGGTTCTGGCATCCCACACGCACGCCGTTTTGTCCGCGCTGGCGGTGACGATGCGCTGGCCATCCGGCGAGAACGCGGCCGCATACACCATGAGAGTGTGCCCGGCCAGCGTGGCCTGCAGATGGCCAGTGTCGGCCTCCCACACCCGTGCGAGATCGTCCTCCCCGGCGGTGACGATGTACCGGCCGTCGGGCGAGAACGCGGCATCGAACACTCGACCGGCCTGCCCGGATAGAATGGCCAACGGATGCCCGATGTCGGCATCCCACACTCGCGCCATGCCGTCATTGCCCGTGGTGACGATTCGGTCTCCCTGGGGAGAGAACGTTGCATCGAAAACGACTCCGACACCCCCGCTTAGCGTCGCCAACAAAAGACCGGAATCGGCCTCCCACACTCGTGCGGTCGCATCCTCACTGGCGGTGACGATGAATTTCCCATTGGGGGAGAAGGCGGCCTCGTTAACCGGGCCGGTATGCCCGATCAGAGTTGGAAGCAATTGGCCGGTTTCGGCCTCCCACACTTGCGCCGTATGGTCAGCGCTGGCGGTGACGATACGCTTCCCATCGGGCGAAAACGCCGCGTCGTAGAGGGCGCCGCTGTGCCCGGCTAGAGTCGCCAACAGCTGGCCGGTTTCAGCATTCCACACTCGGGCGGTTTGGTCCCAGCTGGCGGTGACAATGCGCCTTCCATCGGGTGAGAACGCGGCCTTGTCGACCACCTTGGCATGCCCGGCGAGCGTGGACAGGAGTGCGCCGGTCGCGGCGTCCCACACGCGCGCCGTGCCGTCATCGCTGGCGGTGACGATACGCTTTCCGTCCGGCGAGAACACCGCATCGTAGACCACGCGGGTGTGCCCGCTTAGCGTGGCCCGCAACAATCCCGTTTCGGCATCCCACACCCGCGCCGAGTTGTCTGCACTGGTGGTAAGGACGCGCTTTCCCTCCGGCGAGAACGCGGCCTTCCGCACCTCAACGGCAGGCCCGGTTAGCGTGGCCCGCAGTTGCCCGGTCACAGCGTCCCATACTCGCGCCGTGCCGTCATCGCTGGCGGTGACGATGCGTTTCCCCTCGGGCGAGAATCCCGCATCGTTGACCGGCCCGGTATGTCCGGTTAACGTTGTCCGCAGCTGCCCGGTGGCGGCGTCCCACACTCGCGCCGTATGGTCGACACTGGCGGTGACGATGAGCTTTCCGTCGGGCGAGAACACCCCCATATAGACCGGGCCGCTGTGATGCAGAATGAGGTGCTCAAGCGGTCCCTCAAGGACCGTCCTCAGTGCGTGCTCAGCTTGGTCCGTCGGCGACCGCTCCGCGGCCTCCACTGCGGTTCGGAGGGCCCGTCCAAGATCGCCCCCCGTCCCGACGGTCTGTTCGGCGATCGCCGCGAGCTCGCGCGATTCCGCCGTTGCCTCCCGTGCCTTGGCGATCCGCCATTCCCCAATCGCTCCGGCCAGGCAGACGGCGAGAATCAAGGCGGCCGTCACGCTTGCTTGCTGCACGCGCCGCCGGGCCCGCTCCCGCCGGGCCGCCTCGGCTTCGTGGTGGGCGATGCTGGCCTGAATGAATTTGCGCTCGGCTTCGTTGAGTTGCAGCGGTTTTTCAACCAACCAGGTTCGTGCCCGCGTCAGCTTCAGGCCGGTGAGCAAAGCTTCGGTCTTCTCCTGGGCCGACGTTTTTTCCCAGTCGAGCAAATCCTGTTCGAGTTGATCCTTGCCGATCAGGAATTCGCGTTCCTCGTCGAGCCAGCCCCGCAGGAGCGGCCACTTGCGCAGCAGCGCTTCGTGCGCCACCTCGACAATTGTCACCTCAAGCTCCTTCTGAATGATGAGCAGGCGCGCCCGGGCCAGTCGCTCGATCAGCGGCCGGGCGTTGGCGGGCAATCCGTCGAAGCGGGCCGTCCGGCGCACGTATTCGCCCGCCGCGTTGACCCGCACCATCGCGGGCACGAACGCTTCCCGCAACGCCTGCAAATCTTCCGGGGAGGGCCGGGCGGCGGCCATGACTTCGTCGGCTTTGCGGCGCACGGCGTTTTCCAGCGGCGAAAGTTGCCCGGCGGCGTCGCCGAGCGCGCGGTAGGCTTCGAGCGTGAGGTGTTTTTGTTGACCGAAGCGGTCATAGAGTTCGCGCAACGCAAAGGCCAGCAACGGCAAGGCATCGTCGGTCGCCGCATCGTTGATCGCGGCCGCGACAAGCGCGTCGTCCACCGTGAGACCGGCCACGCGGGCCGGGCCTTCAATGACGTCGCGCACCCGTACCAGAGGCATGGGCTTGAGCGAGAATTCTTCGAACGGAGCCGTCAGAACGGGCGATTGTTGCAGCGCTCCCAGATAATCGGCGCGCAAGGTCATGGCCACGAGGAACGGCAGGCGTTCATCCTGCAGACCGTTGAGCACCCGCAGAAACGGCTCCGCCCCGGTTTTCTCAGCGGCGCCGAACAATTCCTCGGCTTGATCGACCGTGATCAGGATTTGCGCCTCGTTCGCGCCGTGCGTGGCGCGAAGGTCGCGGGCCAGGTCCGAAAGCGTGCGCGTGAGCTCCTCCGACGCCAAGGCATCGCGCCAGTGCCGCCAATCGGCGCCGGGCCCCAGCGCAATGGCCACGGCCTGGGCCAGCTCTTCCAGCGGATGCAACTGCGGACGGAAGGGCGGCAGCACGATCCAATTGCGTTTGTCGCGTTTGAGCCGAGGCAACACCCCGGCCCGGAGCAGCGAGGATTTTCCCGAACCGGAGGCGCCCAGCACGGCCACCAGCTTGGCTCCGCCTTGCGCCCGCCTGGCGTTGAGCCGTTCGATCAAACGGCGGATATCATCGTCGCGGCCGAAATAGATCGCCGCATCGGCTTCATTAAAGGCCAGCAGTCCGGGATAAGGCGGCCGCGTCGGGTCCCAACCGAACCCGCCGCGCGCATTGACCACCACCGTGTTCAATTCCGCCGCCAGGCGCGCCAGGCCGCCTTCACGGTCTTTGACCAGATCGAGATGCTGGATGTCGCTGGAAACGAAGGTTTCCCCGGTTGGCGCCTCGATTAGCGGAAAGATCGCTTTGCCCAGCGCGCGCGCCTGGGTGAATTCGGCGAAGCACCATTTGCTGTCGAACCAGTTCTTGGTCAGAATCAGGATGACCGCTTCGGCCGCCACCATTTCTCGATAAAGGGTGCGCTCCCAGTCGGCTCCGGGCGCGAGGCCGGCATGCTTGTCAAAGTCGAGAAAAGTTTCGACAAAACCATGCGCGTGCAGGCACGTGAGCAGACGCGCCGCTTGCTCTCCATCCCGGCTCGAGTGGCTGATGAAAATGTGCGACATGCTCGTTCTCCGGGGGAAACTGCTTAGGGGCGGTTCGGTTGCTGATCCCGGAATCTCGTCTTGGACTGCGACAGCGGAAAGCCTCCGGCTAGTCGCCCAGGTACCTCTCGAGCTGGTCGGCCATTCGCTTAAAGGCATCCGAATAGTCGTCGGGATTGTAGTGATCCCCGCCCTTGACGAAATCCAGATCGGCATCCGGATAGACGATGAGCTCGAACGGCTTGCCGGCGGCGGTGGACGCCGCCGCGAGCGTGCGATCCATCTCGGCCAGGGAGGAACCATTGCGGTAGCGGTCCTTGGCACCGACGAACACGAGCACCGGCACCTTCAATCGGTTCACGAAACCGGGCACATCGTGAATGAAGCTGTTGACCGGGCTCCAGAGCACGGCGCCCGACACCAGATCCGACCATTGCGTGGCGTAATAAAGATACATGCCTCCGCCGAGAGAAAAGCCGACCAGAGCGACCTTGCCCGGGAGCGCGTGCGGCATTTGTTGCGCCTCGAGAATGGACGCCTTGACTCCATCGCCGCGGGTTCCCGCCATCTGATTGCCGTCGCATAACACCACGTCGTAGCCGAGTTCGGCGATCTCCCGGGCGACCGTGGTGTAGTTGGCCGGGCCAGAAGCACCGGAGGCCAGGACAACCACGCGCCCTTTGCCCTGCGGTGGCGGGAATTCCTGCTGCGCGTGCGCGACCGAAGCTGCCGTGAGGCAGGCGAACACCCCGGAAATAGCCGCGAGGCGCGGAAAGATGTTCATGGAGGCAGTTTGCTTTCGTTCCTTGGGCCCGGGATTTTATCAACCGGAATTTCTACTTCGGGGCTACCCAAGAGCGGAAAGCCCAGCCCTCCTGCCGCGCCGAGTCAAGCGCAAGTCGGGTGGGATCCTAATGCGGGGGCCTCGTGCTGCAACGTGATTGGGGCTTTACTTGGCCTCGACGGATTACGATATATTCTAGACTAAGGCAGGGCCAATTCGCTCCCGATTTCTATGAATGCCGAAGGTCTGGTCCCGGGGGAATCCCCTGCCATTGATCGGAGTTTTATCATGAAGTGTATTAAATGCATTCGACTACGCAGCTTGGTTTTTCTGGTCGCGTCGGTGGGAGCATTCGCCGCTGGAACGACGATCAACTTTGCTTCGCTCGATAAAAAACATCCGTACAAACTGTCCGGGACGCTTTACCTGCCAGAAAACAATGCGAGCCCATGCCCGGCCGTTGTCATCGTTCATGGGACCATGGGAATCGACTCCCGCGGGGCGTTTTATCGGGAGTCGATCCTAAAGGCGGGGATGGCGATTCTCGAGGTAGATTTTAAGACCGGGATTTATAAGGGTCCATTAACCCGTCCGTCGCCCGAGGCGCTCGTGCCCATGGGTTTTGCGGCGTTAAGGGAATTGCGTAAATTGCCGGCGATTGATCCTGGCCGAATCGGAATCATGGGGTTCTCCATGGGGGGACACCTGACCGTGACGACGGCGTTTGAAGCCAACCGCAAATTATGGATGGGCGAGGAGAAGGGATTTGCGGTCCACGCGGCATTTTATCCAGTGTGCAAACCGTTTTTGAGGCAGGCCGATTGCAAAATGACCGGAGCTCCGATGATCATATTCTACGGGACGGAAGACGCCTACGGCGATGGCAAGTACATTCCGGAGTTCAAACGGTTGCTGTTGGAAAAATACGGCTTTGACGTAACGACGGTCGAATATGCGGGCGCTCATCACGGGTTTAATCGAAGTGAACCCGCCTTGAGCTACTGGGACCCCGCTGCGATCGATCGAAAAGGCTATATGGCTTGGGACGGGAATGCGGCAAATGATTCACTAACCCGGGTAGTGGACTTTCTGCATAAGACCTTGGTGGTGAAATAGTGCGGGAATTGGTCTCTGGCAGCGGATCGGGCTTTTCCGCCCATTCCTAGGGTGTTTTTCCACCGAAAAGATGAAGAATCGACCTTGCGGATATCTTCTCAGGGTTTGTGGCGACGGTCCGAATGCTGAAATCAGCCAACCGTGAATATACCCGCCATAGGTTATGCTGACCAGGCCAGGATGATTGATATCGTGGCCAAGGTCCGAACTGCCGCCGCTCGGGGAACTGAAGTCTTCCTCAGCGACGGCACGGGATGGCCGTGCAAAGGCGACAACATCTCGGTTGTCACGACGACGGCCGGCCAGATGAGGAAGATCGAGGGGACGGTCGTCGAATTGCAGCCTCGCACGGCGGTTTCCTCCGGGCGTCTGGTCGTGCAGGACAATACCACGGGCGCCCAGGTCGAACTTCCGGCGCCGACCATTCTGGAGGATTAGAGCGGTTTCAGAAAAGGTGTAGCCGCGAGCGCCAGCGAGTGGACGGACCATCCGCTCGCTGGCGCTCGCAGCTGCGTTCGTGTTCTCGGCCACAGTTCAATTTAAACCGCTCTAGCCGCGAGTCGCGTCCGGTCTCCGGCAGTCACAACACCTGCAGGGTCTTGCGATAGAAGGCGACGACTTCGTCCAGATCATCGGAGAAAAGCACATAGTCCGCCATCCACGCGGGCGTGCGGCCGGTGCGGATCATTTCGCGAATCTGTTTCCGCAAATCGCTCCAAAAACCCGCGCCGTAGAAGATGTACGGCACGCGCGGACGGATGCCGAGCTTGAGATTGCACATCTCGATGCCGATTTCCTCAAGGGTGCCGACACCGCCAACGTTGAAAATGCAGAAATCGGCAACTTCAAACCACTTTTGCCGATTGTGGCGGGAGGTGTCCTGAAAGGTGTTGAAGAAGTCGACGCCAAGCTCAGGCGTCTGCGCTTCGAGTTCCAGGAAGCACGCCCCGGTTAGCGCCCGGTTCCGGCGCGCCTGGTCCGTGGCGAGGCGCATGACTCCGCCACCGCCACCGGTCAGAATCCCCACTTTCGGGCCGATGAATTCCGTGAGTTTGCCGATGAGTGCGGCGATTTTGGCGGTCTGGTCGGAGCCCAGCTCAACCGCCGAGCCGTAAATCGCGAGGATGGTCAGTTCCTGGAACAGCTTGCCCAGTTCCTCGCGAATGAAGAACCCATGGTCCTTCTTGTAGGTGTGGAAATAGAGGTCCTTCATGATCTCGTTGTACCAGTAGACATCGAGATTGATGTTAAAATACGTATCGAGCCGCGCGTGGGCGTTGCCGGACAGGAAGAAACCATGAGTGCGCGACGGCTGCCGAAAGATGAGGCGCTTGAGCTTCAGCTCCGGGATGCGGGTGAGAAGTTCGACGTGCTCCATCAGGTTTGGAAAGTAATCGACCACCAGCGTGTCGGCGGCGTCGGGCGCATGGTCGAGCGCCTGGATCAGCGTGCGAAAGCCCCGGGGGAACTTCTTTTCCGCCAGCGGCGCGCGCAGGCTCGCGAGATCGCCCGAATTCAGGAACGCCGAGTGATTGTCCATCAGCGCATTCTGGCCCTTGACGGTGATCCGGGTTTTCGGGCGCGGCTCGCCGGCGTTATCGCGGGGCGGATTCTTATCCATCGTCTCATGGAGATCATGGGCGGCGGCGAACAGGCGCAGCCGCTTCTTCTCCAATGTCTTCACCTCAGGATCGGCCAGCGTGGGCGCGCGGAACACCTCGACGGACACCACGGGGTTCACCACGGGTTGATCGCTGCTGTTGTAGATCTCAAGCATCACGTTCGTGCCGAAGGTCTGGATGGGATCGAGGAGGATGGCGCCGCAATGAATCCCAAAATTGCCCTCGCCGCGGTTCAGAACGACAAAGTGTTCCTTGAGATACATGGAACAGCTGGTCAGCACACCTGAGCGCGGGGGGACCGAGAGCGTGGTGACGTCATGGCGGACCTGCACCTTGTCGAGGTACCCGCGGCCGGCGTCGCCGTTGACGAGACGTTCGAATTCCGGCCGTTCCAGCCGCGGACTCAGCGTGTATTGGACCTTGTGCGGCGTGAGAAAGACGCGTCCCAGACGGTCGATGGAGATGGTATTGGGCAATTTGAGGCGGTTCTCTTTGACCGCCTCCCAAATCTCGTTGGTGGTCAGTTTGGCTGACTCGGGCGCGTAGAACAGACGACCGACCGGCGTCCCGGGCCGCAACAGCTTCTTCCAGTAAGGAGCGTTGGGGAAACTGGGGTCGAAGAGAAAGGCGTCGGTGTCGAGGATGAGGCGGTTATGGTCGATCCGGGGCACGCCGGAGGTGATCATCTCGATCCCGATCCGGGCGAGGGTGCTGCGCTCGCTAAAGTGGATTTCCTCCTGGTGGGCCAGGATGAACTCCAGTTCCGTCGGGTGGCGGGGCCAGAAGGCGAGGCTGAGCGAAAGCGTCGTGCTGTCCTTGGCCTTGATTGTGAGAATCTGGCCGTCGTTGCTGCACCAAAAATGTTCGGGTTGCATATAATGCGGAAAGTCCGGCGGACGAAAAGGCACAGATTGCACGAGAATAACGGCAAACAAAAGGCCGGATTTGCTTCACGCCAGCCCGGATGTTTCAAAACCCACTCGCACGCCTGCCGGCACACTCTAAACCATCGACTGCCCCTGTCGTTTTGGCGGGCACATCCGGGCTATTGGCAAAACCGCCTCAGAAAGCTCTGCAGGGAGTCCGGGCAAGGTCCTTGAGATTCTTGGGCCAGGCCTCCTTTCTCGGCCGGAAGCAGCCGCATGGCCTCTCCCTGGAGGGGCGGTTTTGCTCGTCGCCTGCATAGCGGACGATTCTCGACGACACTGTGGGGGAGGGGAGGAGGGTGACCGGGGCAACGGCCAAGCCAGTGAAATATGCAGGCTAAGGGGTTGCTTTTCCTCAGGCGGGATGTCATCTCCATGCCCTTTTGAGGGCGCTGTTCGCCCGCAGTTGTCTCCTATCTCAAAAACCAAAAACATCGTATCCATGAATCGCTCCCACTTGATCTCGGCCGGCCTGTTCTGCCTCGGCTTGGTCGCCACGATCTCCGCTCAAGATGTCCAGGTGAAGATTCCCGGGCAGGCTGCCGCGCCGGCGGCAACGGCCCCCGGCACCGCCGCGGCGGCTCCGGCTCCTGCTGTGCCAACGTTTTCTGAGCAGCAGATTCTCGAGTCATTTGGCTGGTTTGTCGGCAAACGTCTCGGCCTGGCCGATCTCAACTTCACCAAGGAGCAGGTTGACGCCGTGGTGCAGGGCCTGCTGACATCTGCGGCCGGGAAGGAACCGCCCTATGATCTGGACAAAATCGGGCCGCAAATGGATGCGTTCATGCAGAAAAAGCAGGAGGTTTTTCTCGCCAAGCTCCGCAGCCAGAATCTGGGCGAGGCGAAGGTGTTCTTTGAGAAACTCAAGGAAAACAAGAATGTCGTCGAACTGCCGGACGGGCTGCGGTATGAGATTGTGCAGGCGGGCAAGGGGGCTTACCCGAGCCCGACCGATACCGTGAAGGTCAATTACACCGGCAAACTCATCAATGGTACGATTTTCGACAGTTCCGCGCAGAGTGGCAAGCCGGCCGATATTCAGCTCGACCACGTGATCCCCGGCTGGACCGAAGGTCTCCAGAAGATCAATGTCGGCGGCAAGATCCGCCTCTACATTCCGCCCAGTCTTGCCTACGGTGACAGCGGTCAGCAGGGCATTCCTCCCGCCTCGACGCTGATCTTTGACATCGAACTGCTCGAGGCAAAACCCACGCCGCCAGCGCCAGCCGCGCCCGCTGCACCGAAAAACTGAACCGGCCGCTGACTTCCCCCCTTTCAAGCCCCGTCCGTGATGGCGGGGCTTTTTTGCCGCCGGTGGACACCGGGGGGCGCCCTTAATTCGTCCCGTGAGTGGGCGTGCTGGGGTCCGGCTTCTTGGCCTCCGCCGCCTTGGTGGCGTCGGCGTCCGCCGGCTTGGTCTCGTCGTCTTCGCGGGACGCTTTCTTGAATTCCTTGATCGACTGGCCGAGCCCGCGAGCGAGCGACGGAAGTTTGCTGCCCCCGAACAGGAGCAAGACGATCAGGAAGACGATCAGCAGTTCACTGCCACTAAAACCGAATATTGCCAGCGGAAGCGCAGGAGCACACATGTTGGTTAAGGGTATCTTCCGGACCGGGAGTGTAAAGCGGGAAAGCCGGCGTCAGAGCGGCTCGGACCCGGGCGGGCGTACGGCCTTCTTGAGGAGATTTTGGGCGCTGTCGGGTTGCTCCGCATCGAAGAAACCCGTGAGCTGCCGGATGCGCGTCGGATGGCGCATCTTCCGCAGGGCCTTGGCTTCGATCTGGCGGATGCGCTCGCGGGTAACCTTGAACTGCTTGCCCACCTCTTCCAGCGTCCGGCTGTAGCCGTCGATCAAGCCGAAGCGCAGGGACAGCACCCGGCGCTCGCGTTCCGTGAGGGAATCGAGGACGTCGACGATTTTCTCCCGCAGGAGCGAGAACGCGGTCATGTCATAGGGGTTTTCCGCGCTCTTGTCTTCGATAAAGTCGCCAAAGCTGGTGTCATCGCCGTCGCCGACGGGTGACTGGAGGGAGATGGGCTGCTGGGCCATCTTCATGATCTGCTGCACGCGTTCGACCGGCATCTGCATCTCCTCGGCGACTTCCTCGGGCGTGGGCTCGTGTCCATACTCCTGCAGGAGCTGCTTCTGGACCTGCATGACCTTGTTGAGGGTCTCGATCATGTGCACCGGAATACGGATGGTGCGCGCCTGGTCGGCGATGGACCGGGTGATGGCCTGGCGGATCCACCACGTGGCGTAGGTGGAAAACTTGTAGCCGCGGCGGTATTCGAATTTCTCCACGGCCTTCATCAAGCCCATGTTGCCTTCCTGGATGAGGTCGAGAAAGGAAAGGCCCCGGTTGGTGTACTTCTTGGCAATGGAGATCACGAGGCGGAGATTGGCCTCGACCATCTCAGTCTTGGCCCGGTGCGCCTCGCGGACGTGGCTGCGGGTCTTCGCGATCAAGGCCAGCAGCTCGACGGGCGCGACCCGCATCTCCAGCTCGATCTGTTTGAGGCGCTGATGGAGGACGCGGGTGTCGATCGCGGCATCCTTCTTGGTCTTCGGATGCTTCGCCCGCTCGAAGGATTCGTTGATCTTCTGCAGGTCATCGAGCAAATGGGTCAGGCTTTCCAGATAGTCCTCATAGACCTTCAGCTTGAAATAGAACTTCGGGAAATTCGACCGCAAGGCGTTCTCCCGTTTTCTGAACTTCGCCAATGCCTTCTTGCGTTCCGGTTCCGACCGGGCCTTTTGCGCCTCCTGCCATGCCTCCTCCACGCCCAGCTCGTTCCGCTGGGTGGTCTCAACCAATTTGGGGAGCGATTTGAAGTAAGCCTCCCGGCTGTCGATCTTCTTGTCGATGACGATCCGGTCAAAGCGCTCCTCGCGGTTGAGCAGCTTCTGCCCCAGCGCGCGGATATACCGGCCCACGATGCCCGCGCGAAACAACGCTTCCTGCGCGTGCAACTCGGCGTTTTCGATCCGCTTGGAGATCTCCACTTCCTGCTCGCGCGTCAGCAGCGGCACCTGGCCCATCTGCTTGAGATACATGCGGACGGGATCATCGAGAATGTCGTGCTGCGACGAGCGCGACTCCTCTTCCTCCGCCTCCTCCTGGCGCTGTTTGTAGCTGTCAACCTCGTCCGGGTCGAGAATGTCGATCTCGAGGTTCTGGAGGATGGAAATGACGTTCTCGATGTCCTCGGGATTATCAACGCTCTCCGGCAGGGCGTCATTGATGTCATCAAACGTTAGGTAACCTTGCTCCTTCGAGAGGCGGATGAGATAGCGGATCTTCTCATTGATGTTGGAACTGCCGGCGGGAATCTCGATGACGGCAGCCGCAGCGACTCCGGTCGGCACGGGTGGGGTGGGCACCTCGTCGGTGACTGGCACGACAGGTGCTTCTGCTTTTGGAACGTGATTGGCAGGCTTGGCTTTACGAGGCATGGATGAGGAAAATGGAAATACCTACCCCTCAGCCGGCAAGACCGGAGGCTGACGGAGCAGGCGTTGGTACTCAGTGCGCTCCTTCCAGAGCATCGAGAGTGTCGGAGGGTCAACATCCGTCTGTTTGGTGGCTATTTCAAGTTCTATCTGGCGCAGCTTGGGTTCCAAGGTGCGCGCCTGCAGCCGCCGCAATCCCTCATTGGCGGCCTTGCGGGGATTGTCGATGTCCGGGGCCTCGAACAGCAATGACGCCACCAGGGCCTTTTCTTCCGGAGTTTCCAGCAATTCGTCAAGGTGATCGCGACCGGGCCAGTCGTCGTGCTCGAACTCGGTGAGGAAACGCCACAAAATGCGTCCCGATGGCAGCGCCGCGTCGATCCAGCCGCCCGACAGCAAGGCATGCGCCAGCGGCTTGCCCAGCGACTCGAAATGGAGGCAAAGCAGCAACAGATCATCCTCGGGCGGACGGTTGGCCCGGGCGGGGGAGGCGGCGGCGGGGTTGAGCAGTGCAGCGGGCGCGCCAACGCGGGCCTGACGCTGGGCAAAGGCTGCGAAGTCACGCTGAAGCGAGGCGACCGGCAGGCGCATGTGGCCGGCACATTCCGCCATGAATCCAGTGCGCACCACCTCGAATGCGCTTTGATTGACCATCTCAAAGACGGACTGCGCGGCCCGGGACTTCTGCTCCGGCGAGGAGGCGCCTGGTTCCGGCAGCAGGGTCCGGCAGGCATACGCCATTGCCGACAGCGCATGCCCGCGAATCTCTTCATAGGCGGGCAGGCCTCGGTCGCGAAACAGCGAATCGGGGTCTTCGCCGGGCTGGAGGACGAGGAACTTTACCTCGAGTCCGGCCCGCAGCGCCAGCGGCAACAGGCGCATCGCGGCCTTCTGCCCCGCGCTATCCCCGTCGAGGAAACATTCGATCTGGGGATGGTAACGGCGGAGCAGACCGAGTTGGGTGTCGGTGATCGCCGTGCCTTGGGGCGCGATCGTGGTCTTGAGGCCGACGTGCCAGCAGCGCAGGGCGTCGAGCTGGCCTTCCACCATGATGAACGGGCGCCCCTCGGCCACCTGCGTCCGGGCCCGGTCGAGGTTGAACAGCAGGTTTCCCTTGGTGAAGATCGGCGTCTCGGGCGAGTTGACGTATTTGGCTTCCCGGGCGGGATCGTCGGCGGGCGTGAGATCCGTCTGGCGCGCGGTGAAGGCCACCACGCGCCCCTGGTGATCGCGAATCGGGATCATCAGCCGGCCGCGAAAACGATGCCGGAGTGAGCCGAGCATGAGCGGACCGTCCTCCCGCGGTGCGAAGAAGAGCCCGCACTGCCGCAAGGCATCCTCGGAGAACTTCCGTTTCAGCAGCAGGGCGGCAAGTTCGCTGCCGCGCTCGTCGCTGGCGCCGATCTTAAACTCATCCGCCAGATCCAAGGGGAACCGCCGTTTGTCGGTCCAGTAGGCGCGCATGAATTCGCCCGTTGCGCCCGGACCCTGGAACACCTCGTGGAAATGCTCGGCGGCGAGCTCGTGCAGATCAAACAGTTCCTGGCGAAGCGACCGCTCCTCCCGGCTGGGTCCCGCCCCGGCCTCATATTCGAGCGTCACACCGAAACGCTTCGCCAGCGTTTCCACCGCCTCGATGAACGTCAGGCCCTCGGTCTCGCGGACAAAGGTGATGGCGTCGCCCGCCTTGCCGCAGCCGAAGCATTTGTAGAAGCCGTTGTCCGGGTTCACATAAAAGGAGGGGGTCTTCTCCTGGTGAAAGGGGCACAACCCGCGAAACCGCGCGCCCACCTTGCGCACAGTCATCACCCGGGAGACCACCTCGAGGAGGTTTACCCGGGTCTTGAGGTCACGCAGGCAGGAGGGCTTGAGGGCGGACATGGCGGGGACGCACGGACAGAAACACCCGGCGGGCAACGGGAGCAAATCAGATTTCGCGCCGTTGGGGATCCGTTGCCGGATTCCGGGGCGAACCCGGGCGGGCGGAGACGGTGCCACGTTGCCCGGGGGCGGGATCAGATCGCGGCTGGAGGCCAAAGGAAAGCGAAGAATGCACTTTCAACTCGTAACCAGGGGTGCCACGTTCACCGTCTTTCAGGTGGAACCCTGCGAGGATTTCATCGACAAAAACAGCATGCATCTACGGAGCAGTTGGATCAAACAGCACGCCGGTCGTCTGGCCCTGGCGCTCATTGCCCTGGGCGGGGCCGGACTGAACGCGGTTCGCGCGGCCGACCCGATTCCGGTGAAGGCCGTGGCCGCTCCGGTGTTGGAGAGCCCGCTGGGCGGTTTCAGCGACCGGGAATACACCGCGGCCGTGGAGGCGTTGTTCACGCGCTTTGAGCAGTTGACCAGCCGGCGGCTGGTGCCGGGACCCAAGGGCAAGGTCGGGTTGAAGATTTACAGCGATTCCGGGCCCGGCCTGGCGACGCCGATTCCCCTGGTCAAGGCGGTGATCACCGCGCTCGAGCGGCGGGGCTTCAAGAGCCGCAACATCTTCATCGTCGGGTTGAGCCAGCTCCGGATGCGGTTCACGAGCTATCTCCCCTCGCTGGCGACCGGGGAGACCCCGTTCAAGGACCACCCGATTTACGTGCTGGAGTCGGGCAAGTTCTACGATTCCACGTGGTTCTACGATAGCCCCCTCCCGACGCGGTTTGATCCCATCCTCAACGAGCGGGCGGCGGAAGAGGCCGCGGGGGGCAAGGTGCAGACGACCGTCGACGAGGATCGTAAGAGCTTCCTGGATACGCCATTGTTCCTCGACTCCGACTTCTGGATCAACCTGCCGGTCTACACCGATCACCCGGTGCTCGGCATCAATGGCGCCCTGGTCAACGCCACGCTGTGGAACGCCTCCAATACCCTGCGGTTTTTCCGCAGCCCGGCCAACGCCCCGGCGGCCGTGGCCGAGATGTCGGCCATCCCCGAGTTGCGCTCCACCTGGATGTTTTCGATCGTGAGCCTGGAGCGCTACCAGTTCATCGGCGGACCCTATTTCAATTCCCTGTACACGTTGACCGAGCCGAAACTGTGGCTGAGCTCCGACCCGGTGATGCTCGACGCGCTGATGCTGCAGCGCATCAACACCGGTCGCCTCCAGGCCGGATTCAAGGAAATCGATGCCGATGGATTGCGCATGCTCGAGTTCGCCGAGCAGCTCGGCGTCGGGTCCCAAAAGACGGAGGGGGTGAAGTGGATTAGGGTGGCGCCGGCCGGCCCGACGGAACCCTGACCCGGTGGATTTGCCGGCGCGGCCGCGGCGCCGGCGCCGTCCGCCAGTGGCCACCCCGGGAGCGCGCGCCAAAGTTTTTCCAAGTTTCCACTTGAATCATCCGCCTGCTTGCGGGCAACTTGGTCACGATGTCATCCGCCGCCTATCTGCCGTTTGTCTATCAAATCCTGCTGGCAGCCGGCATCGCGGCCGCGATCATCGGGGCGAGCCATTTCTTTGGCCAGCGCGCCCGGAAGAACCGGATCCAGGATACGGCGTATGAATGCGGCATCGACGGTGGCGGCCTGGCCCACGCCCGGTTCTCAGTGAAATTCTATGTCATCGCGCTGCTGTTTGTTCTCTTCGATATCGAGGTGATCTTCCTCGTCCCGTGGACCTTCGTCTACCGGGAATTCCTGGCGCACGGTGTTCCGATCCTGCCTCCGATTCTGGTTTTCCTGGGCCTGCTCGCGCTCGGCCTCGGCTATGAAATGAAAAAGGGCGCGCTGGACTGGGAGAAATAGGTTCACGCCCCGGCTGGATTCCCTGTATGCGGATCGAGAAATTCATCACGCGGCATCGCATCATCGACCTCGTCAGCAGCGACCTGAAGGGGGCGCTGGCGGAGTTGCTGGAGGTCTCGGCCAGCCGTTTCCCCGACCTGAATCGCGACGTGCTGTTGCGCGGGTTGTTGCAGCGCGAGAACACGATGACCACCTACCTCGGTCTCGGGGTGGCCCTGCCGCATTTGCGGGTAAAGATGAATCGCCGCTATGTGCTGGCCATTGGCCGGAGTCCGGCGGGCATCCGCTACGACGGCCTTAAGGACAACGAGCGGATCCACCTCATCATCGTGCTGCTCGCGGACGAGGTCGCGCGGGATTACCTGCAGGTGCTCGCTTCGCTGGCCCGGTTGGTGAAGGAGCCAGAATTTGTCAACGGGCTGATTCAGGCCCCGGACCTCGATCTGCTCTATGACCGCCTCCTGACCGGGCTCGGCGGCATTGCCGCCCGGCCGGCGCAGCTGCAGCAGAATCGAGTCAACCGCATCATGTTCCGCGAGGCGGAGCATGTGGCCAAGGGCTGCGGGTGTTCGGCGATCATGGTGTTCGGCGACACGTTTGTCGGTGGGATTGAAGCCGGAAGGTGGTTCGGATCCACGAAAACGATCCTTGTGACGCGCAACCCCGGCGACGCCAGCGAGGAACGAAAAGGCTTTGCGGAAATCATTCAGGTGCGTTCGTTTTCCAGCCAGCGTCTGGCGCAACTCCGGAGCGCCGTGCTCGTCGCGCTGACCCGCGGACTGATCAGCTTCAACGACCGGCTCTGCTGCGTGGGCGGCATCGCGGGCAGCAACCAGTTTGATACGGTGGTCGTGGTGGACGTGGAGCGCGAGTTCCAGACCCTGCTCACCGGGCGCGCGGACCTGCTGCCGGCCGACGTGAAACCCGAGGTGCTCGAACGCGTGCTGGCGGTGGCCATGGACTTGGCAGTCGAGGGCCGGGAAGGCCGTCCGGTGGGTGGCTTGTTTGTCGTGGGCGACACCGAAAAGGTGGAAAAGCTGATCAAGCCGCTCGTGCTCAACCCATTCTACGGCTACA
This sequence comes from Opitutia bacterium, assembly GCA_003142955.1. GTDB lineage: Bacteria > Verrucomicrobiota > Verrucomicrobiia > Opitutales > Opitutaceae > Fen-1467. The sequence goes on from PLOH01000048.1 coordinate 17,936, forward strand.
AAGAGGAGGACCGAAACATCCTCAGCCCGTTCATGGATGAAACCATCAAGGAATTCTCCTCCATCGACGGGGCGTTCATCATCCGGGGCGACGGGGTGGTGGAGTCGGCGGGCAGCCTCATCCAGGCCGCCGACTACGATCATGCCCTGCCGAGCGGCCTCGGCTCACGCCATGCGGCGGCCGCGGCGATCTCGGTGGCCACGCAGTGCATTTCGATCGTGATCTCATCGAGTACGGGCCAGGTCGCTCTCTTCCGCCGCGGGGTGATGCTGCCGCTGACCGAGCGGAAGCGGAGCGGGAGCTGAGCATGGTCTTTTGTTTTGAGGAACGGTCGCGCGAGCCCACGGGCGAGACGCCCGTGCCACGTGGCATGNNATGGGCGTCCCGCCCATGTCAGAGGAGACTCGTTCCAAAACAAAAGACCGTGGGGAGCTGAGCACGACGCCGCACTTTGGGATTGCTCCCGGCCAGCCGGACCCTTTGCTCTGACCCTTCCAACCCTTTCCTACCATGCAAGAAATTGTCATCCTCGAGTGCACGGAAGCCCGCAAAGAGGGCAAGCCGCCGTCCCGCTACATGACCAAGCGCAACAAGAAGACCGTGACCGAGCGCATCGAGAAGAAGAAGTACAATCCCTTCTTGCGCCGGCACACCCTGCACAAAGAGATCAAGTAGGCGACCCCGCCGACCGGTTGCCGGTCCGGCGCAATGGGAGGTGGTTCAAGACTGGCTTCCGGTCCCCGGCAGTCAGTTTTTCGTTTTCTGCAGGCGGACGTCAGCCCACCGGGGGCGATTTGGCCGGGTCCAAGCGGGTGGGCAGGCTTTGCTGCTGCAACATCGCCCGGCGGTGCGCCCGCCAGCTGTCGCGATGTTTGCGGATCCAATCAAGCAGCGCGCGTTCGAAACCGATGTCGTAGCCGAGCCGCTCGGATTCCAGCCATTTATGGCGCAGGATCTCTTCCCGCTCGGCAAGAAACTCCTGGTAAAGCGAGGATTGCTTTACGAATTCGCGCGAGGTCACCGGCTCTTTGGGCGAAGATGAAGACATGGTCAGCACCATGATGGGAAATTGATTTCGAACGCCAAGGCTGTCAATTCAACGACCCGCCAAGGCAAAACGGTCAAGCAAACTCTGCGCCACCCCGCGAAAGACCTGTGCGACGGCGCCGGCGGGCTGGCTCACTACTACGGGCACGCCGGTATCGCCGCCCACCCGGATGTCGGGATGCAACGGGACCTGCCCCAGTAAGAGGGTATCGAGCCCCGCAGCCAGCTGACTCCCGCCGCCCGTGCCAAACAAATCGTGGCGTTGCCCGACCGAATCGACGAAGTAACTCATGTTCTCCGCCACGCCCAACAGCGGAACATTGACTTTCTTGAACATCAATCCCCCCCGGCGTGCGACATTCGTGGCCGCGAGCTGCGGCGTGGTTACCAGGACGGCGCCGTCCAGCGGCAAAGTTTGCACGAGTGAGAGCTGAGCATCGCCCGTGCCGGGCGGCAGGTCAACGAGCAGCACGTCGAGGTCCCCCCAGCGCACGCTCCCGACGAATTGCTGCACGGTTTTCATGACCATCGGACCGCGCCAAATGACGGGAGTGTCGGCGTCGACCAGAAAGCCCATCGACATGACTTTCACCCCGTGTTTTTCCAGCGGCACGAGCAGGGCGTCCGCCCCCTCGCCGACGATTTCCGGCCGCCCCTCAAGTCCGATCATCAGCGGCACGGACGGCCCATAGACGTCACAATCCAGCAGCCCGACGCGAAGGCCGGGCCGGCCCTGCGCCGCGAGCAACTGCGCCAGGGCGCAGGCCAGATTGACCGCGAAGGTGGACTTGCCGACGCCCCCTTTCCCACTGGCGATGGCGATCGAATATTTGATGTGCTTGACCGCAGGGCTGCCGCCGGCTGTTCCTCCGCCGCTCGCGACCGCCGGCGCGCGGACCGCCGCGACCGCGATGTCGACCACGGCCGCCTTGACTTCCGGCAGGGAAAGCAGCACCCGCTCCACCTCAGCCTTGAGGGCGGCTGGCACGTGCGGATCGGATGTCGTGAGTGCGAGGGACACTCTTGCCGTGCCCTCCACCAAGGACGCCGAGCGCACCAGGCCGAAGGACACAATGTCACGGCTGAAGCCGGGATATTTCACCTGCTTGAGCGCCTCCTTGATCGATTCAGATGTCACGGTAGGTGGTGAGATATGCGCAAACCGCGGACCAACCCAGCTGTCTGGCGGAGACCGCGAAAGTCGGAATTACGTTGTGCAGGCGGCCGGGTCTGTAAATAAGAAACTCGCCGCTCCTGATGCGGTCTTTCCACCAGATCATCCCATGCGAATCCGCCATCTTTTCCTCCTCTTGCTCCCGCTTGCGGGCGCCGTTCCGGCGCTCGCTGACAATTCCCATACGGGGGTAGTCAGCATCGACGCCGACCGGAATCTGACGTCGGTCAAGGTCACAGGTTCCCCGAATGAGCTGGGCAGCCTGGCCCAGCGGGCGTTCGGCGCCCACGGCGCCTACCGGCTGGCAGCCGCCGACGCGGCGTACAACCTCAATTTCACGTTGGTGGGGCCGGCGCAAGTGCGGGTCGACATCACGCGCGGTTCAGCCGGACTGCCGGTGTTCAGCGAGACCGTCGGAGGCACCAGCTCGCGCAACGCGCTATTGCGGGCCGCCGATGTGGCCGTGACCCACACGAGCAAGGAGCGGCGGGGTTTTTTCGCGGGCAAGCTCGCATTTATCAGCGACCGCGGCGCCGGCATGGAGATCATGACCTCCGACCTGTTTGGCGGAGAAGTCGTGGACCAGCCTGGAGTAAGCCGGCAGATCCTCTCCCCACGCTGGTCGCCTGACGGCAGGAAGCTGATCTTTACCAGCTTTCGCAACGGGTTTCCCGATATCTTTGTGCTCGATCTCGCCACGCGCCAGCTCCGGCTCCTGGTCAGTGTGCAGGGCACCAACACCGGCGGGCGCTTCAGTCCCGATGGCGGCCGGATCGCCATGGTGCTGAGCGGCGAAGGGAATTCCGAGATCTACGTGAGCAATACCGAGGGGCGGATGATCTCGCGGCTGACCCGCAATCCCGCGGTCAAAGCCAGCCCGTGCTGGTCACCCGACGGCACCCGACTGGTTTTTACGTCCGAGCCGGGGCCGCAGTTGTACATCATGCCGGCGGCCGCCGGGGCGTTTCCTCAACGCCTTACTTCCAGCATCAGCCGTTATTGCGCCGAACCGGACTGGTGCCGCTGGGACCCGAGCAAGATCGCTTTCACCGTGGCGCAGGGCCGCGGCTACCAGATTGCCGTCTACGATTTCTCAACCGGGCGGGCGGAGACCGTGTCGCAGGCGCCGTTGGATGCGATCGAACCCTGCTGGCTGGCTGACGGCCGCCATCTCATCTACACCGCGCGTGAGGCGAACCAACGCCGCCTCATTCTTTTCGACACCGAGACGAAACGCGCCACCCCCGTCAGCCCCTCGGCCCTGGGGAAATGCTCCCAGGCGAGCTATTGGATTCAGTGACGCCCTCGCAGCCGGAATCATGCAAGTACGCTCGCGAACCGATTGGTGTGCGGGCGTAGGAAGCCCGCTTGCGGGCGATCATCGGTCGCAAGCGACCTTCCTACTGAATGATCCCGCCTTAGCCGGCCGTCGCCATTTTGCGCGCGGCGGCTGCTATCTCAGCGCCGTCTCGAAATTCGCTTCGGCAACGTCCCAATTGACCACGCTCCAGAATGCGGCGACGTAATCTGGGCGGCGGTTCTGGTAGTTGAGATAATAGGCGTGTTCCCACACATCGAGGCCGATGACCGGCTTGCCCTCCAAACCGGCGACCGCTTTGCCCATGAGCGGACTGTCCTGGTTGGCCGTCGAGCCGACGGCCAGCTTCTTGTCGGGCGTCACGATGAGCCAGGCCCAGCCGCTGCCAAATCGTCCGATTGCAGCCTTGCCGAAATCCTCCTTGAATTTGTCGAAGCTGCCGAACGTGCTGCCGATCGCACCAGCCAATTGACCTTTCGGCGGGCCACCGCTCGCAGGGCCGAGGATCTTCCAGAAAAAGCTGTGGTTGCTGTGGCCTCCGCCGTTGTTGCGCAACACCCCGCGGATCGCCTCCGGCACTTTGCCGAGGTCGGCAATGAGATGATCGACGTCAAGCGCCGCCAGAGTCGGGTGGTCCTTGAGCGCATTGTTGGCGTTGGTGATGTAGGCCTGGTGGTGCTTGGTCAGATGGATTTCCATCGTGCGCGCATCAATATGCGGCTCCAGCGCATTGTAAGCGTAGCCTAGTTTCGGAAGTTCGTAAGCCATATGTGGTAAGGATTGAGGTTCGTATCGATTTCAACATCTAATAGTGCACCGGACCATCGCTCAGTCAACCGTACCACGTGAAAACTCCGCCCGCTTCAGCCGGAAATAGGCCTGCAGGAGGTCGCGGCATTCGGCCTCCATTACGCCGCGGGCGACCTCCAATCGGTGGTTTGCCCGCGGCAGCGCATTGATGTCGGTGGCGCCGCCCAGGCAACCCATCTTGGGATCGGCGATTGCAAAAACTACGCGCTTGAGCCGTCCCATGATCGTCGCGCCCGAACACATGGGGCAGGGTTCCTTGGTGACGTACAGGGTCGCCCCGGTCAGCCGCCAGTCCCCGATTGCCCGCGCCGCCTGCGTCATCGCCAGGATCTCGGCGTGCGCCGTTGGGTCGCACGTGCCGTCCACCTGATTGTGCGCCGCCGCAATCACCTCGCCCCCGAGTTCGATGATTGCGCCCACCGGAACTTCGTCCTCGCGCCACGCGTCGATCGCCTGATTGTAGGCGAGCGCCATGAAGAAAAGGTCATCCCGGATCAACTGCGACGGAAAGAGCTTCGGGAACGGGCAATCGAGTTTGGCTTCCGACATAAAGCCTTGACTTACGTTCAGCCTTACTCACTTACAACTGTCTTTTGCTGCTGAAGCATCCTATGTTTAAATTCTATTCCGGCATTTGCCGCGTCCTGTATGTCTGACGGAAAGTCGATCGAAGTCGAAGGCAAGGTCGTCACCGTCCTTCCCGGCACAATGTTCAGGGTGGAGTTGTCCAATGGCCACATGGTCTTGGCACATATCTCCGGCAAGTTAAGGAAGCATTTCATCAAGATCGCCGCGGGCGACCGCGTGAAAATGGAGATGAGCCCTTACGATCTTGAAAAGGCGCGGATCACGTACCGGGTGCGCGAATCCACGCCGCCGCCTCCGGGACCGCGCCGCCGGCGCTTCTGAACTGTTTGGCCGACTATGAAATGCCGTCCCGCCCAAGATGAGAATCGGGACGGGGCTGCGCCGAGCCACCTGACGCCGGCAGCCGGCACCGGAACGAAATCCGCGAGTCCCGCGGTTGAGTTGCCCGCCGGATTCGCGGACGATCTCGACGGCTTCGTCGGATTTCTCGAACTGGAACGGGGGCTCTCGCGTCATACGGTTTCCAGCTACGAGGGCGATCTCCGGCAATGCGCGCGGTTCATCGCCCGCCACGGCGCGCGCCGTTGGGCGGAAGTAACGCCGGCGCAGATTTCCGATTGGATCTACGCGTTGAGCGAGGCGAAATTCGCGGCCAGCAGCCTGGCGCGCAAGCTCACCGCCCTGCGCACGTTTGCCCGTTATCTCGTCCGGGAACACGTGTGCGCCCGCGATTTCACGGAGCTCCTGATCGGGCCGAAGCTGGTGCGAAAGATCCCCGGTACGCTCACCGTGGGCGAAGTCGAACGGCTGCTCGCCGCGCCCGCGGGCGGCGACGCGCTGGCGGTGCGGGACCGGGCGATTCTGGAACTGTTTTATTCGAGTGGACTGCGGGTCTCGGAACTCGCGGGACTGACCCTGCAGCAGCTTGATCTCGATCACGGTTTTGTCCGCATTTTCGGCAAAGGGAACAAGGAGCGCGTCGTGCCGGTGGGCACCAAGGCGGGCGCGGCGCTGGTCAGTTACGTCACCGCGGCGCGCCGGCATTTCGTCAAAGCCCGCACCGGCAGCCAGTTTTTCCTCAGCGCCCGCGGCACGTCGCTTTCGCGGCAAATGCTGTGGGTGCTGATCAAAAAATACGCCCAGCGCGCGGGCATCAGGCAGTCGGTGAAGCCGCACCTGCTGCGCCACTCCTTCGCCACGCACCTGCTCAGCGGTGGGGCCGATCTCCGCGCGATCCAGGAGATGCTGGGACATGCCAGCATTGCCACGACGCAAATCTATACGGCGGTCACGCCGGACCGCCGGCTGGCCGAGCACGCGCGCTTCCACCCGCGCAATCGGGCGAAGTGACCCCACCGCGGAGTTCGTCGACTTCTACAATTTGACCGTGTCGAACGCCAAGGCCCGCCAACGCACGGCGGAGTGGATCCTGGTCATGCGCGAGACGAAGCGCTGAGGACGAAACCTGCCTACATATTCTCTGCAGGAGGTGTGACAGACGGTGGCGTCGACTGGGACGACTTTCTTCTTCTTTGCTCCATGACGTCCGCCACGATGTAGGCAATCGCACCGGCGGAAATAACAAACCATCCAAACCAACTGAGCCACTCAGGGTAGTCTGGAGAACTTGAATCAACGAGCACGTGTGGCGCAAAGACCTTGTCCAAAAAGCTGAAGAGGATGCCAACGCCGGTGCATGTGGCTGCTATTGCTTTGGCGGTGTTCACGTTCATGAGCTATTGGATGGGGAATCGTGGCGCCATGGCGCATAGGCCACAACGTCAAAACCCGCCCGCAAATCGCCTAGGCTGAGTTGACCCACCCAGATCGCACCGCCGATCGATCGCCCCGCCATGAGCCCAGGACGGCCGCGGCGACCCGGTGGTGACCATCACGGTGCCCAAAGGACTCTCTTGCTTGGCCGATTCCCGCCCACTATCATCAATCTTCAATCTTCCAGTTATGACAAAACCCCTAGTCTTTCTTGCCATCGCGATTTTATGGAGCGGATGCGTCAACGGCTTCACTAAATTCTATCAGGACCGAACTGCCAACTTCCCTCCCGCCGTGGTCAATGCCCGGCTGCAGCCCTACTCAGGTAATACGCAGGTATTTTCATCAAACGATCTCGTACGTGATGGGGCAGATCTATTCCGGCGCGGTTACGTGCTAATCGGTGAATCAGCCTTTGAAGGCGGCGGAGACGTTACCAAAGGGCAATTGATGGAGCAGGCAAGACTCGTCGGCGCCGACATCGTTCTTTACTCATCCAGATTCGATCGCACGGACCAAGCCTACGTTCCCGTGATGCAATACCATCCCGGCCAGACCTCCACGACCTATTCGTCGGGCACAGTGAACACAGCTTATGGCTCTGGTCAGTATAATGGCTATTCAACGACAACGAGCCCCGGGACGTTCTCCACCACCGAAGTTCCAGTCGCTGTCCGCCGTTTCGATTACGACGCAGTATTTTGGAGGCAGGGTAAACCACCGGTGTTTGGAATTGATGCTGTGAACCTCCCCGACGAAATGCGGAGTGCACTCAAGCGCAATACGGGTATCCTCGTCACTAATGTGGTCAATGACAGCCCAGCATTCCGAGCGAACATCGTCCCTGGAGACATCATAATAATGGTCGACGACATCGCGATTAATTCGACTCACGACGGCAATGTCCAACAGTATGCCTTCGCCGGAAAGGAGTGCGTACTTACCATTCTGCGCGACGGCAAGGAGATCAAAATCCCGGTTAAATTGAATCCGATGCCGTAGGGTGTTTCTTTCCTGGCATCGCAAAGGCCGATGATATTCCGGCCGACGCGATCACCGTCCACGTGCCGCCGGTCGCGTTGACGTCGCAAGCGACGAGGTGAACACCAAGCCGGCACACAGGCGGTCAAGTCGCCAAGCCCATCATCAAACGCTGACGTGACCAGGCCAAGACGCCACTGACCGCGGCGGGTTCGGTCCGTGTGGAAGATCATCATCGAACTGGCCACCCACGCACGCAAACCGTCCGGGTTCGTTTGGCCTATCTCGTCTGCCACCAGCACCCGATTGCCTCGCTACGGTACAGGAATAGGCCACGACGCCATCGTCACGCGACCACGATCATCGTCGCGTCGGGCAGTTGGCCTTGGACTTGGCGTTACGGTCAAGAACCCGGACTAAGGCCCGGCGCACGTGTAGGGACTGGACGGCGACGGTGCCCGGATAAAGGCAGGGCCGCGTGCCTGCCCGCGTCGGTTCAGCCATGGCATTTCTGCTGCGGTTATATGGTCCTTTCCGTTTGTTTTTGGCTGCACCAAGTTCGTCTCCGTACGAGTGAAGAGGGCACCCTCACGCGTACACAGCCGGATTGACGGTCCGCGCCGCGTCTCTCACTTTCTGGCCCATGCTCACCGCCCTCGAAGCCATGCACCAGCGTCGCTCCATCCGCGAGTTTGATCCTGAACTCGTCTCCCTGGAAACCGTTCGCCAGATCGTGGAGGCCGCCGGGCGGGCTCCCAGCTCGAAGAACACCCAGCCCTGGCGGCTGTTCCTGCTGCGCGGGCCGCCGCTCGACGATCTCCGGGCTGATTATCTCGCGGCGTTCGACTCGGGCCGGCCGAGGCAGCCGCCCTATCGCTATTCGCCCGAAACGCTGCCCGAGCCCTGGATGGCCCGGGCTCGCGCCGTTGGCATCGGAATCTTCCAGCACAAGGGCATCGGTCGCGACGATGCCGAAAAACGGCGCGCGCACGACCGCGAGAACTTTCGTTTTTTCGGCGCCCGGCAGGTCTTCTTCCTCGCCACTCAGGAATCGGCCTTCTCGTACGGCACCTTCCTCGACTGTGGATTTGTCCTGGATAATCTGATGCTCGGACTCGCCTCCCTGGGGTTGGGTTCGTGCCCGCAGTTCAGCGCAATGGCCTATCCCGATCTCCTCAAGAAGCACATCACGGGAAGCGAGGGGGCGCTGTTCATTGCCGGACTCCCCTTCGGAAGGCCCAAGCCGGGCAGCCACGTCAATGCCTTCCAGCCCTCCCGGCTGCCGATCGATGAGTGGTTCAAGGTCGTGGAGTAGGCGAGGGCGGGCGCAGCATGCCAGGGCATTTGATCATCCCGCATGTCTCTGCAACGGGGATCAAAACCTTGCCGCGCACATGGCCAGGTCGCCGGATCCGCACCAGCCGCACAACCTGCTGCTCTGACTTACGCCGTGCTCAACAATAATCGGTTCAACCGATTAGCCCGCGAGCAGATTGACCGGCTTGGTCGCCGCTGGGCGCGATATACGTCGCGTTCGAGAGAACTCTTTTATAAAATGTCCCTGTCCGAGAAGATTAAGGAACTAAAAATATGATACACGAGAGTTCATTTCCAGTCACTGCAGCAACCGCAACAGACTCCAACCTGAGCCACGACGAGATCGCGCAATGCGCCCGCGAATTGTGGACTGAATCTGGCCAACCCGAGGGCCGCGATCAGGCGATCTGGTTCGAAGCCGAGCGGCGGTTGGTTTCTGAACGACGAGCGACCCTGAAACCCGTGGTCGTCCCGCAGGCGACAGCCCCCAAGCCATCGCCCACGAAGATACAAAACCAGAAGAACCGCCGACCCAGCGGCAATCAGAAGCACGTGTCGCAGGGCCTTTAACCCCGCCGTCTGTCTTCCAACCATGTTCATCGAACGATTTCGCGGTTTTTATCACCACCATCCGCATGGCGCTTCTTTGCTTGGGGTGCTGATTATCCTCGTGGTGATCCTAATTGTCGTCGTGCTGGTCCGGAAGGATAAGGAATAATCTCGGCGATCATTGGGGAGCGCGAGAAGAGCAGGTTCAACAACGCGGACGGATTGGCTGATGCCGCGCCGGTTTTGCCGCTGTCTCTGCTTGTATGCCTCCGAATTGTCCGTCTGAATGGCGGGATCCCCAATCGGGGATGAAAAACTCAACCAAAAATTATTCATGGCAAAAAAGCCCGCCCGTAAACCTAACGCCGCATTCATGAAGCCGGTCCAGCCCAACGAGGCACTGGCCGCAATCGTCGGGGCCAAGCCCCTTCCGCGCACCGAACTCACCAAGAAGATCTGGGCCTACATCAAGAAGAACGGCCTACAGGACAAAAAGGTGAAAACGCAGATCAACGCCGACGAAAAGCTCGGTATCATCTTCAAAGGCAAGAAGGCCGTCTCGATGTTCGAGATGACCGCTCTGGTCAGCAAGAATTTGGTCAAGTAGCAGCGCAGCGACTACGACCATTCCCATCTCCGGGCCGACCCTCGCGTAGGGTCGGCCTTTTTCTTACCCGATTGCTGGGCACCTCCACCGCTATCGGCGCGGCGGCGTGCGTTGAGCTGCGGGTTAAGATCGGTGGATTTCGTCTGCCGTGAGATCAGCCAGTCGGACCAGCCACTCTCCGTCGCTCCACTTTTCCTTGGGAACCAGAAAACAAGGTTTTGCACCCGGAGAGGGAGGCTCTTCCCGGAAGGTTCCGCGGGGCAGGTGGGCCTCTCCCACGGCCAACGGAGCAGCCTTCAGTGCCAGCATCGCCCCCGCGAGTCACCTGCGGGCGCAACAGGGCACGCAAAGCAGACAGGGTTTCGCCATTTTCTCGGTAAAGGGCGGCGAAGCATCCATAATTCCGTTGGGAGCATTGATCTTGAGTCGTTTGTGGATATTCTACAACATAACCATGATTGAAGAGTTTTTTCTGGGATGAGTGTACAACGTCTGCTTCGAATGACCGCTTGTGTGCTGGTTGGCTGCGGGGTCCCACTGTTTACCCCGTTCGCCGTCCGCGGCGCTGATGATGCTGTAATTGCCGCAGTCGCTTCGAGAGCAAGTTCCGACTATGTCCGAATGAGGCTCGCTGATGGTGCGTTCCACCCGGAAACCTATGTGTTCGGGAGAGGCGGTTTTTGGAGCGGGGCGCTGCGCGACGAATCGATCGATGACATGAGTTTCATGGATGTGGCCCGGATCATCGCTGGACCGCTGTCGCACAAAAACTACCTTCCGGCTAAAGATCCGAAAACGACCAAACTATTGATCATGGCGTACTGGGGCTCCACCACGAGATCTGAGTTCTTCGGCATGAGGAGTTGGGGAGGCTCTGTACGCGGTGCAGCCATGGTCCAAATGTTAAGCCGTTTGCGTAGTCGAGCCGATTTCCAGACTGCCAACCTGCTGGGTTATAACTCATGGTGGGAGGAGACTTGCGTGGATCCGGTCGTCGGGGCTCCCATTAACCCCATCCGCGATCATCGCAATCAGGACATGGTCGATGAGGTCGAGGATCCCCGCTATTTTGTGGTGCTGATGGCCTATGACTTCCCACTGCTATGGCAGCAGAAGAAACATAAGCTGCTTTGGGAGACGCGCTTCAGCATCCGGCAACGCCACAATGATTTTGACAAGCAATTGGCGGCGATGGCGCAAGATGCTTCACGTTATTTTGGACAGGACAGCCATGGATTGATCCACGAGCGCCTGCCTACCCCTCGCATCACTCTCGGCGAACCGAAAGTGCTGGACTACGAGCCGGAAACGAAGAAATGAGGACGGGGTCAAGATGAGTCATGCCACAACGTCGGGCGACAATATCATTATCGTCCCGATCCTTGGCGACTATAGCGAATGGGGTGATCGCCGAATTGGTCCGGCAATGCCCTAATCAAGGAAACAGCGTCAGCCTGCTACACCTCGTTCTCTCCCGCGTTTCTGGCTGATCCGTTCAGTGGAAAAATTTGTGGACTGATTCCCGGCCATGCCCTTGGCGGGCTCACAAATTTCCCAGCGTTTCAAAACGCCATGCCGGCGCTCGTCGCCGCACGCCTCGGCGATGCTCCGTTCCCCGTCTACCTCAGCAAAGACCCCGGCGACGTTACCGCGCTGGACGGGCTCGAAAGCGAGGCTGATATTGGGACCCGATTCGAGAGTGAACGCGCTGCGATCTCCGAGGCCAGCAAAAAGGTTTGTCATTCGATGATACCGCACGCGCTCGCCCTGCGCTCGGAAATCGACAAGGCCCTGGCCAAGCTCGCGAAACGGCTGGAGGACCGAGACACCACCGAATGCAAGAAGCTCGGCATTCAAGCGGAATGGGGTGCGGACACGCGGCTTGTTCAAGCCGTGCGGATTCAATTCCACCGCCGAACGATCGACCTGAACCGATTTGCACGTCTCAAGCCGACGGCGCTTTGCAGCCCGGTCGTGAAGTCAATGTTCGAGGATTTTCTAGATCTGTCCAGTTGGTAAACCCTTTGGCATCCCGCCAATCAACCCGGCGTTGGGGTTCTCAACTCCTTCTTTCCCTGCGCCGGGCAATTTCCTGACCGGTGCCGCGGTCTGGGAGGCATAAACAGCCGGCGCCAGTCTTTTAGTTTTTTCAGCTGGCGCCGGTCTGCCGCTTTCAAAAGGCAGGAGGCACCTACTTGGCTAAAGACACGAATTTCAGAACTTGCGGATTGATTGTTTATCGTGCTGTCTACTCCGGTGGCGCAAGCTACCGACTACAGCAGATTTGTTGTTGGCTACCACGGCTGCGATTTGAGCGTCGCCAAGGCGGTGCTGCTTGGGGACGACGCCCTTGCAGCCAGTTGGAACAACTATGATTGGCTTGGGTCTGGCGTCTATTTCTGGGAACATGGCCCGGTTAGGGCACTTGAATTTGCCGTCAGTGAATCCAGGCGCGATTCGCGCAAGATCAGCAAGCCAACCGCAATCGGTGCTTACATCTTCTTGGGGAATTGCTTCGACCTACTGGACACGAGGTACACGTCCATACTCGAGGAAGTCTATCAGCCCTTTGTGCGTTCCCTTAGGCAGCAAAAACTGCCAATACCCAAGAATGAGAAACGCAGGAGCGATGGAACCAAGCTTCTGCACAGACGAGACCGCGCGGTGATTGAATTTGCTATGGGATTGATGGATATGAAATTCGATACGGTTCGCGGCGCTTTTTGGGAGGGTCCCCCTGTCTATCCGGGGGCAGAGATCCGCAAACAATCGCACATCCAAATTGCAGTGCGAAATCCCGAATGTGTGCTAGGTTATTTCATGCCCAGAAAACTCGTTGACGGCCTTCCGTCCTTTTGAGGTAATCATGCCCATGACAGATTTTGCAAAAGCGACCCATGTAGCCCTTTTGGCAAGGCAATCTGCCCTAAAGGATCAGGTTGCTGCGAAGCTAAAGAACAGCACGCAAGAACAGATGCGCGTTGTGATGGTCAATGCTGGAATCGTGACGAAGGGTGGCCGGCTCGCGGCGCCTTACCGAATGAAGGAACGGGCCGGATAGATGCCCTTGATTCGCTTGCTTTGGATTTCTTCGACCCCGCCAGCATTGGCGGGGTTTTCGTTGGTGCCGGTTTAGCCGCGGCCGCTCGGCTCATTCAGGTCGGCGCGTATCAGACTTGGTGCTGATGCTTCAAGAGACTGTCAAGGGCGCCTCAGGTGTCCCACGGTTCGATATTCAAATGGGAGAGAGCGAGGCGACTTTCAATGCCAGTTACCTAACAATGGAGGTAATTTTCCCTCGCAGGTTCGCAACTATTCCTAAGGTGTATGTCGGCGAAGCCCGAGGTGGATCGTGGGTCATCGTCAAGGTCGATGAGAAACACGACGATAGATTTAGGTGGGCGGGCAATAACCTTGTGCCGAAGTTTCCCTACACGACCGTCATTCAATGGATTGCCATAGCGGAGATAGGGACACCCGACGCTGCACCGCCGGCGGCCGCGAAACCCCAGCAGGCATAGGGGTTAGTTACGTGCTGGCCGATCTCCGGTCGGCGAGGCAGATGGGCCGGGTGGAATCGTCCTAGGGAGTTGCGGGCGGCGCCGTCATTTCGGCGAAAAAATCCGCCGCTTGCCAGCTTCAGCACAACTAGGGACAAGCTGGCGAATCGTGGCGCTTGTTGTCACCTAGTGTTGTCACCGGCCTAAAATACTATCCTAAGTAGTTGACTGTTAAAATGGTGGACGCTACTGGGCTCGAACCAGCGACCCCTAGTGTGTGATACTAGTGCTCTAACCAACTGAGCTAAGCGTCCTCTAGAGAGCGGCGAAAGTGGCGGGCCGCCGCCGGCAAATCAATCCTGTTTTATCGCTAGAATGCAGCCAGGAGTTTCGCCAGGTCGACATGATCGGTGACGAGCTTCTTGATCACCGGGATCTTGTCGCTGTCCTGCGGCTGCGTTTTCACGGTCATGTTGTGGATCTTCGAGGTGATCGTATAGGCGTCCTCGGCTGCCGCGATGACCGGAAGGTCGGTCTGCGCCAGCAACTCCAGCAGCTTGGGGTGGGGCAGGATGTCGTTCGTCAGGATGATGCCGGCAATGGCCTTGGTGCCGGAGATGCTGGTGGCGGAAATGGCCGCCAGGATCACGTCGTCCCGATCGCCGGGCGTGATGAGCAGATTGCCGGGCTGGAGATGGTCGATGATGCCCTTGGCGGTCATGGCGCCGACGACCACGCGCAGGATCCGTTCGTTTGCGCCCGAGGCATGCGCGTTCAGCCACCGCCCGCTGATCTCTTCGGCGACCTGCAGGAGATTGGGCGCGGAAAGCATTTTCTGTACCGGCAGCACCCCCAGCAGCGGCACCCCGAGTCGCTCGAGACCAAGGCCGGCATAATGCGCGACCTGCGGAATCTTCTCCGTTTCGACCTTGTTGAGAATGGCGCCGATGATCTCGACGCCCTCGCGATCGAACAGCGCCTTGTTGAGGGCGATCTCGTCGATGGGCCGGCCAATGCCGCCCTGGGCGACGATGATAACTTTCGCATCCAGAATCTTCGCCACCCGGGCATTGGAGAGGTCAAACACCGAGCCGACGCCGGCATGGCCGGTGCCTTCGATCAGGGTGAAATCCTTCTCCCATGAAACCCGGTCGAACGCCCGGCAGATCCGGTCCACCAATTCGGTGTACGTCTCCCGGGGATTCGTGAGGAAGCGGCGGGTGAAGGTCGGATCGATCGTGATTGGGCTCATGCTCTCGATCGGCACGCGCACGTTGTAGATCATGTCGAGGAGATAGGAGTCCTCGTCGACCTTGTGCCCCTCGACTTCGACGTAGCGCTGGCCGACCGGCTTAATGAAACCGACGCGCGGATAGAGTTGTTGCAGCGCGGCGAACAAGCCGAGGCAGGCGGTGGTCTTGCCGTCGTTCATGCGCGTGGCGGCGACGAAAATGCGCTTCGTGATGACATTCGTCGGATTCGCGAGGAGCGGCAGCGGCGGCAGTTCAAATGGATTTGGATTGGTCATGAGCCAGGCGGAGCGTGGCGAATTCCTATGGCGTGCCGTAGAGCAGACGGTGGTCAATCGCCTGGCAGCCGACCACGGCGGCTGCGCCAAAGACGTCGTGCGCACTGGCGCCGCGGCTGATTTCGGCGGCGGGGCGGCTCAAACCGGTGATGATCTGGCCAAACGTATTCGCGCCGGCCAGCACCTGCACGAGTTTAAACCCGATGTTGGCGCTGGCGAGGTCGGGGAAGATGAGAACATTGGCCCGGCCGCCCACGGCGCCGGCCACCTGCTTGTTTTCCGCCACGTGCGGATCCAGCGCGGCATCGACCTGCATCTCGCCATCAACCTCCATCGGCAATTGCGCGCTCGCCGCCTTGGCGCGCGCGAGTTCCGTCGCCCGGCGCATCTTGGCGACCGCCGGGTGGTCGGATCCGCTCTTGCTCGAATAGCTGAGCATGGCGACGCGCGGAAGTTCGTTGGTCAGGTGGCGGGCGATCATTGCGGTGGCGATCGCGATGTCGGCGAGTTGCTCCGCCGTCGGCTCGGGAATCACGGCGCAATCGGCCAGAAACAGCGAACCGTCGATGCCGACCTTCTGCTCATCCCAGTCGAGGATCAGCAGCGATGAGGCCGTGGCGACGTGCTCCAGCCGCGGGATGATCTGGAAGAGCGGGCGGAGGGCGCTCGAGGCTGAAACAGTGGCCCCGCCGACCAGGGCGTCGACCCGCCCGGTGGCCAGCATCATGGTCGCGAAATAATTGCTGTCGAGCATCGCGGCCCGCGCCTCGCCGGGTTTGAGCCCTTTGTCGCGGCGGAGCGTTTCGAACTGGCTGACGAAGCCGTCCAAATCCTCGCTGCGCGCGGGGTCGATGAGGCGCATGCCGGTGAGATTCACATCCAATTGGGCCGCCGCCTCCTTGATGCGCGCGCGTTCGCCGAGCAGGATGGGCGCGCCCATGCGGCGCGTCACCCACTGGCGCGCGGCCTGGAGGACGCGCGGATCGGCGCCTTCCGGAAACACCACGCGTTTGGGATGGCGCTGCAGCCGTTCGACGAGTTTGGGCAGCAAAGGCATTCGCATCCAACATGCCGCTGGCGGCGGGACCGTCAATGTCGCAAACGGAATCACCCCGATTTCTCGGATCCTGGAGGCTATCTAGGATATCCATTGCGCTTTGTGATGGAGGGCGCTGCGCCGTCAGCGCCGCTCGGGAATAGGGCGGTGACAGCGCGCCGCCCTCCAAAGGCTGACTGGCCTCGGACCGGATCTAGTAAGAACTTGCTAACCTTCAGGGGTCCGCAGAGAAACACCCGCCCGTGTCCAAGAACCTCAAGAACATCGGCGTCGTTTCGCTTCTGACGGTGGTTTCCCGCGTCCTCGGCCTGCTGCGCGACCAGTTGAGCGCAGCGATCTTCGGTGCGAGCCTCCTGAATTCGGCGTTCATCACGGCCTTCAACCTGCCGAATCTGTTCCGACGGCTTCTGGGCGAAGGCTCCCTGACGGCGGCTTTCTTGCCCACTCTGCAGGAGGAATTGCACAAGCACGGCCGCCCTGGCGCCTTTGCCCTGCTGAACAAAGTCGTCAGCTGGCTTGCGGCTGTGACCGGCGGTCTTGTGGTGGTGGCCATGGTGCTGTTCGGCCACTCGCGCCTTGTCGGCGGACAGGAGGATAAATGGTATCTCGCCGCGGATTTGACGGTGATCCTGTTTCCCTACCTGCTATTCGTCTGCGTAGCGGCGGCGTTCAATGCCACGCTGAACGTCTTCGAACATTTCACCGAACCGGCGCTGTCGCCGATCTGGCTCAACCTCTCGATGATATTGACGCTCGGCGGGGCGGGCCTACATTGGGCGCGGACGCCGTTGGGGGAGATCCATTGGCTCTGTGTCGGCGTGCTGATCGGAGGATTCCTGCAGATGGCGGTGCCGGCAGCCGTGTTGATCAATGAAGGCTGGCGGCCGCGATTTGATTTCGTGCTTTCGCCCCGGGTGAACGAGA
This sequence comes from Opitutia bacterium, assembly GCA_003142955.1. Classification (GTDB taxonomy): domain Bacteria; phylum Verrucomicrobiota; class Verrucomicrobiia; order Opitutales; family Opitutaceae; genus Fen-1467. The sequence goes on from PLOH01000048.1 coordinate 35,109, forward strand.
TCGCGCAGCTAATGGCCCCCGGGCTTTTCGGCACGGCCGTCTATCAGATCAATGTCTACGTTTCCCGACTGCTCGCCTTTTCGCTTAACGATTCGGCGGCGACGCTGCTCTTCTATGCGAACCGGCTCATGGAGTTCCCGATCGGTGTGTTCGCGATCGCCGTCTCGACGGTGGTCTATCCGCTGCTGGCACGCCATGCAGTCGCGGCGCGGTTCGACGACATGGCCGCGGATTTTCGGAAGGGAATGCGGCTGATTCTCCTGATCAATGTGCCCGCGGCAGCGGGTCTGGCGCTGCTGAGTGTGCCCATTGTGCGGTTGCTGTACCAGCGCGGCGCATTCACGGGAGCTGACACCCGTGTCATGGCGCTCCTGCTCGCGTTGTTCGCTATCGGCATGCCGTTCTTCTCGGTCGTGAACCTGACCGTGCGCGCATTTTACTCGGTCAAGGACACCGCCACGCCGATGAAGATCGGCGCTCTCGACCTCCTGGTGAATCTCGGCTTGAGCCTGGTGCTCATGCGGTGGTTGGGCGCGGCGGGGCTGGTGCTGGCGAGCACGACCGCGATCGTCGTTCAGACGCTGTTGCTGAAACGGGCGCTCACGCGGCGGATCCCTGAAATGCGATTTGCCCCGCTGTTGCCGAGTCTCGCCAAAATCCTGCTCGCGACCGCGCTTATGAGCGTGGTGGTCGGCGCCGGCTGGTTCGCACTGGGCCGGGTGGTCGGCGGGCGCACGGCCGACGTCCTGGCCGTGACCGGGCTGATTCCTCTCGCCGGTGCGACCTATGCCGGACTCCTGTGGTGGTTGAAGATTGAAGGGCGCGAGGAACTGGCGGCATTGGTGGCGGCAAGATTCGGCGGCAAAAACCGAACGGCGTCCCGGTAACGCCGGGCGGAGCGATTCCGCTCCTGGTCGGCGAAATCACCCCTGAACGTTTCATCCCATGTCCCCGACCATCGTGGTCCGCCACAATTCTGCCGCCCTTCGTTATGAGACCGAGGTGGAGGGACATCTCGCCGTGACCGAATACCGGTTGGAGGGCGACTGCGTTATTTTCACCCATACATTGGTGCCGCCGGAGCTGCGCGGCCGCGGCGTCGCCGAGGCCTTGGTGAAAACGGCCCTGGAGGAAACCCGAGATCAGAGCCGGCGCGTGATCGCGCAGTGCTCCTACGTGGCGAAGTTCATCCATCGCAATCCGGAATTTCAATTCCTCCTCCGGAATGATTGACGGCGGCCGGCCGGGTTCGCGCAGGCGACACGAACGTAGCTGCGAGCGCCAGCGANNCGCGGCTACACCTTTTCTGAAACTGCTGTAGGTCGAGCCCTACCTCCGACCATTCGGTTTAGCAGCAGAAACGTCCAGAGTCCGATGCCGGTAGCCGTAAATGATCAGGGCGGCACCGGTGGCGGCGAGGAAAAGCGAATAAAACGTGCCGCGGCTAAGCCCGAGGATGAGCGAGACCCCCGCGTCGGGCTCGCGGAAAACCTCGCAGAAAATGCGCACCGCGGCGTAGCCGACCATGTACTCGCCGCACAGGCGGCCGGGTTGCGTGCGCAGAACGCTGGACTTCCAGACGCGCCATTGCATGAAGGCGAGCAGCAGGACTCCTTCGAGCGCCGCCTCGTACAGCTGGGAAGGATGCCGGGGGGCAATATGCGCCAGCGGCGTTCCGTCCGGAGCGCTCTTGGGAAAAATGACCGCCCACGACACCGTGGAGAATTTCCCCCAGAGCTCGCCGTTGACGAAATTGGCCAGCCGGCCGAACAGCAGACCGGCGGAAACCGTCGAGGCCTGGATGTCAGCGAGGTGCAGCATCGGAAGACCGCTTCGCCGGGCGAACCACCAGACCGCAATGAGGACGCCGAAAAAACCGCCGTGGCTGGCCATGCCGCCCTCCCACACGCGGAACAGAACGAGCGGCTGATGCAGGAACAGATCAAAGTCATAGAGAAGAAAATAACCGACCCTTCCCCCGACGAGCACGCCGATGACCAGGGCCAGGATGAAATCCGCCACCTGATTGGCGGGCAGGGCGGAACGGCCGGCGCGGTGGTAGCGGACCATCAACCAGCCCCCAACCAGAAAGCCGCAGACGTAGGCCAGTCCATACCACCGGATGCCGATATTGCCCCAGAAACGGATGGCAAAGGGGCTTAGATTATCGACCCAGTAGGCGAGGGGAAGCGGCATCATCGATTTCGGTTTTTGATTTCAGATCTTGGCGTGGCGATCGGGCAGGGGAGAGCGGTCCGCCGTCATGAGCCGCCCTTGGGGAAACTCCAGAGCCCGGAGCCGCCGTCATCGGGGCGCCGGCCGCGCCGTTGCTTCTGCAGCTTGGCACGAGCGAGTTCACGCATATCGACCGCGATGTCGTCCTTCTCGAAAATCTCGCGCCCCAGGATGTGCTCCATGACATCCTCCATCGTAACCACTCCGGCAGTCGAGCCGAACTCGTCCACGACGACGAGCAGGTGCTGGTGGGTTTTCAGGAAAAGCTGCAACGCATTGCCCACGGTCGCCGTTTCCGGAATCAAGCTGATTTCCTGCATGAGATTGCCCACCGTTTCGAGGTCCAGGTCATTGGCCTTGGCCTTCAGCAAGTCGCGCCGCCGCGCCAGACCGACGATGTCATCAAGATTCTTTTGGCAGACCGGGATCCGGGCAAACGGGATGTTCGGAAACTCGCGGAAGACTTCGCCCACCGTCGCGTTCTTCCGGAGCGTGGTGATGACGGTCCGAGGGGTCATGATTTCGCTCACGCGCACGTCATCGAGCGAAAGCGCGTTGGCGATGATGTTCGACTCGCTTCTCGAGAGCGTTCCCTCCTTCGCGCCCCGCTCGGCGAGCAGGATGATTTCCTTTTCGGAAGTCTGGGTTGACGGGCGCGTCTTGATGAAAAGGCGCACCACGATGCTACAAACGTAGAGCACCGGTGTCAGCATTCGACGCGCCCACCAAAGCGGATAGACGACCTTGGGTTGCAGCGCGACCCGGTAGGCGACACCGATGTTCTTCGGCAAGACCTCCGAGAATACCAGAATCGTAAACGCCATAACGGCGGAAGCCGCCCCCAGCCAGGTTTGACCGTAAAGGTGCGTGACCAGGCCGCCAATGGTCATCGAACCGAGAGTATTGGTGATGGTATTGAGCGTGAGGATGGCCGACATCGTATCCTCCAGGCCCAGCTTGAGCATTTCGAGGAGCTGGCCGTGCCTGGGGCGGCGCTGTTTGAGGGCTTCGAT
>PLOH01000007.1 GCA_003142955.1 Opitutia bacterium
TTGCCTTCCGTTATTCGAACAACGTCGGCAGACCGGATTTACCGATTTCGCGGCTCAATGGCTCGCCCACATCTTCCCCTGTCAACGCTTCAAAAGCGCCCTTACGGTCGCCTCTGCATGACTCGGGGCTGGAATGACCGGTGTTAGCCATATCCATACGACTCTTTCATTCGTTTCTTCATGTTGGTTTTAACTGACGCACTCGAATCCCCGTTCGGGAAGCTAGAAATGATAGACCAGCCCGAAGCCGAGGACCACCTGATTCCTCCTTTGGACGATGGGGCTGAATTCCTCGGACAAATGCGCGCAGCGCTTGGAACGATTGTATAAGTCATCGTCGTGTCGTGCGGCAATATTGGCCCGCTTAACCCAACGGAGACTTCACTCTGGCACCAGCAACTGCAATGGCCGCTGGTGTCAACCGCGGTTCTTCAGGTGCTTTGCGAACGCGGCGAGGGTCTCCTTGCTGACGTGGTGTTCCATGCCTTCGGCATCCGCATGGGCGATCACGGAAGGAACTCCGAGCGAGCAGAGGAAGTTAGCAACCAGCTCATGCCGGTGCCGCGATTCCTCCGAGAGCTTCCGGCCAGCGTCGGTGAGGAAAATGGCACGATACGGCAGAGCGGTGACCAGCCCCAGTCGGCGAAGACGCTGAATCGTCCGGTTGACCGTGACATGTGTGACCCCAAGACGGCCGGCCAGGTCGGTCACCCGAGCCTCCCCGGTGGTGGCAATGAGCTCCGCGATCATCTCCACATAATCCTGTGCCGTTTCCTGGGCATTTTCGGCGCGCGTGCGCTGGAGACTGATCTGATGCGGGGTGGGAGTGATATTGGCTGACCTGGCCACAGCGTGATGAATGCCTCGTTTAAGAAAGAAAAGGAAGCTTATTGACAACCTGCGCAAATCACATGTAGCTGCTGCTACAAAATGGAGCCAGAGCAAAAAGGATCGGCCGAACAGCCTCCAGCGTCGTACGTCTCGCTGGAGGGACTGCACGGCACGGTGAGAGTGCCGTCACAGAAAGCCGGGTTCTGGCCGCAATGGCGGGCATTCGTGGGACCGGCCATACTCATCAGCGTCGGCTACATGGACCCGGGCAACTGGGGCACGGACTTGCAGGGCGGCGCGCAATTCAAATACGGGCTGCTCTGGGTGGTCGGTCTCGCAAGTTTGATGGCGATTTTCCTGCAAGTCATTTCGGCCCGGCTGGGCGTGGCTACGGGCAAGGACCTCGCCCAGTGTTGCCGCGACTGGTATCCCCGCTGGACACGCTGGCCAAACTGGATCGCGATGGAAATCGCGATCGGCATGACCGATCTCGCTGAATCCCTCGGGAGCGCCGTGGCCCTTAACCTACTGTTCCACATCCCGATGCAGTGGGCGATCATCATAACGGCATTCGACGTTTTACTCCTCCTGGCTCTCCAGGGATTTGGAATGCGACTGATTGAGGCGGTGGTCGCGGTCTTCGTCCTGACTATTGCAGGTTGTTACGGCATCGAGATCTTCGGTTTTGCGCAGACGCGACCCGATTTTCTGGAAATGGGGAGCGCCATGGTACACCCCGACTTCTCGCAAGCAGGCATGCTTGTCGTGGCGATTGGCATGATCGGGGCAACCGTCATGCCCCACAACCTATTCCTTCACACGGCATTGGTGCAGACCCGTCAATTGCAACACGATGAATCGTCCATCAGACGCGCGATTCGCTTCAACACGATTGACACGACCGTGGCGCTTGCCATCGCGTTTTTCGTCAATGCAGCCATTTTGGTGCTAGCGGCGATCGTGTTTTATGGAAAGACCAGCGTCACTGTGGCGGGCGGGCAAATGGTCATGTTTAGTCCAGACAGCGACTGGATCCGAGTCGCGCATCTGACCCTGGCACCGTTGTTGGGGACGACCCTAGCTAGCACCTTGTTCGCAGTGGCCCTTCTGGCCAGCGGCCAAAGCAGCACGATCACGGGCACAATTGCCGGCCAAGTGGTGATGGAAGGATTCATGCATTGGCGCGTCCGCCCGTGGGTTCGGCGGCTGATCACGCGGACACTCGCCATCGTGCCGGCGATCTGGATCATCAGTGTCCGCGGAAATGGCAGCGTGACCGATCTGGTCAACCTAAGCCAGGTCGTCCTTTGCTTGGAGCTGCCTTTCGCGATGTTACCGCTTTTGCAGTTCACCAGTTCGCGCAAGCGCATGGGCAAATGGCGAAACGGCTGGTTCCTTTTGGTGACCGGCTGGGGAAGCGCCATTCTGATCACCGCCATGGATATCTACAGTTTGCCAGATGCACTAAAGCAGGCTTGGGCCGTCATGGTTGGCCACTAACAACCGACCTCCTTGTATCTTCGACGGAGAACAAGCCATGTATAACAAGATCCTCGTGACGCTGGACGCAACGCCTGCCGACCGGGCGATCATTGAGCATGTCAAAGCGCTGGCCCAGGCCATGCACAGCCGCGTCATGTTATTGCATGTCGCCGACGGCTGGGCGGCCCGGACCTATGGGGCCGACGCGATCAGCCCTGAAATCACCGAAGACACGGCCTATCTGCGCAAACTGGAAGTCGAGTTTCAGTCCGCGGGCATTCCGGTTGAGGCGGAATTAGCTTTCGGCGAACCAGACCGGCAAATCGTCAAATGGATTCAAGATAAAGGCTGCGACTTGGTGGCGATGAGCACGCATGGGCACCGATTTCTGGCGGACCTCTTCCTTGGTTCAACCTCCCGGCAAGTGCGCCACAGTGTCAGTGTGCCGGTCCTGCTCCTTAAGGCGAAGTAAGAGGTCCACGAATCCCAAACCCGAGAAGGCGGCATGGCCAGAACAAGAAAACTGCGCCGCGCGTTCGTGGCACGGATTACGAGAGGCACTCTGGTGGCGTGGCTTTGCCTGCAACCACAGAGAGGATTGCGGGCAGAGGAGCCGACGTCGAATCCCAATGCTCCTTTGCCGGCGATCACGGGGAACTTGGAGGCCGACCAGATTCAGCAGTGGAACTTTCACGCCCAGAACACGGATATTATGCAGGGCGATCCTAGCTTTCGAGCCCAATACTCCGGCCCGAACAGCCTCGACGACCGAGGGGAAGTAAAGGAGACCGTGTCCTTCGATCTGTATGCCGGCGTCCGGCTGTGGCAAGGCGCCGAGGCGCATGTCGACGGGCTGATGTGGCAGGGATTCGGCCTCAGCGACACCCGCGGCGTTGAAGGCTTTCCCAACGGCGAAGCCTTCCGTCTTGGCACGAGAATGCCGGACGCGATCATCGCCCGCCTCTTTCTGCGTCAGACGATCAATCTTGGCGGCGAGTTGGAAAAGGTGGGGGACGATGAGCTGAGCCTCGCTGGCAAGCAGGATGTTTCACGACTCACCCTCACACTGGGGAAGATCAGCGTGAAGGATATCTTCGACAATAATTCGTACGCCAACGATCCGCGCACACAATTCATGAACTGGGCGCTCATGGCAAACGAAGCCTGGGATTATCCGGCGGACAGCCTCGGATTTGAGACCGGTTTTGCCGCTGAATTGAACGAGCCGGGCTGGACGCTTCGTAGCGGTGTCTTCCAAATGCCCCAGGTTTCCAACGGCATGGCCCAGGACGCGCACTACCTCAAAGCCTGGGGCGCCGTGGCAGAATTGGAGCGCCGCTTCACGTTCAGCGAGCATTCGGGGGCCATCCGGTTTCTGGTGTACCGCAATCGCGCGCACATGGGCAGCTACGCGGTCACACTCGCTGATCCAGACGTGGACATGGATATCACACAGACGCGCGCCTACCGCTACAAGACCGGCTATGGGGTCAACGCGGAGCAAGAACTCGCCAAGAATGTTGGCGCTTTCGCGCGTCTAGGCTGGAGTGACGGTCAGAATGAAGCCTGGGTGTTTGCCGACGTCGACCGCACCGCGACGCTCGGCCTGAGCTTCAAAGGCGAGGCTTGGGGCCGGCAGGGGGACACGCTGGGCTTCGGCGGCGCAATCAACGCCATCTCAAGCCCCCATCGGGAGTTCCTCGCCGCTGGTGGGACCGGCATCCTTGCCGGGGACGGTGCGCTCTCTTACGGTCCTGAGCAGATTGTGGAGACCTATTACGATGTTCGCGTGGCTCCCCATGTGAACGCGGCGTTGGACTACCAGTTCGTCGCAAATCCGGCGTACAATCGCGACCGCGGCCCCGTTTCGATCTTCGGAGTAAGGCTCCACTTGGAGTATTAACCACCTATTGGTTGTCCACCGAAGTTCGCGATGGCTGCACCGACTCGGATCTTGAGCGACTACGGTTCATCCCCGAGTTGCGCATCGCCAAGATTCTCTCCGATCAGATTTCTGATGCTGGTGCGGCCTGCTCGAAGCATTTGCGCGCACCGGAGTTGCTCTGCCTCTACTCACGAGCGATCACTGAGAGTTGTCTCTGCGAAATCGCTCAGTTACGGTCGATGAAGTTCCTCGATCTCAAAGGATCGCCGCAGATTTCCGAGGCGGCATTTTCAGCAGCTGTCCCCCAGTTGCCATCGCTCAGAGACATTTGCCCACCACGAAAGAACGTATGAAGAAGATGGGCGAACCAACACCCGCTACAGCCGCCGACCCGTATCACGCTGACCGTTGGCGCATCCGGCGCGCCAGGCCTTTGGCGTTGACTGACTGGACTGTACTGCGCTGAAACCAATATTGCCCGTTTTTTGCCCAAACGGGTCGATTTCGCTGCATTTGCTCGGCCCTGGTCTTTTTGATCAGAAATCTCGTAAGTTAATTGCTGCGAGTGGCTACCAACAGTTTATTAGCATTGCTCCAAAAACAACATACACGGTTCGAATCCCGGTGACGATGCGATCTTTGTTTTGGCATGTCGGCTAGAAACGGTGCCGCCGATTCGGCAGGATGGGTTGCCTGAACGTTTGGTTAACACAATCTACGCTTCGCATCTGATCAAGGCCGAACTCCATCCAGTCGATGCATCTTGCGCGACACATCCGTAACGGTGATGCCGAGGTTACTGGGGAAAACTGTGCGCGACTAAAGCCTCAGCCTCGTCAATGATCCCCCTGGGATAGCCGCTAATGGAGAGCAGCTTGATCGCATTTCGCGACTGAGCTGGGCCGCGTTGGATGCGGTAGTCGAAACCGTAATGACCATCCACCACTTGATCATTGAAATGGTACATGTCGAAAGTGTCGGCCAAGAGTCCCTGTAATTCCACGTCGTGAGTGGTGGCTATCACAATCTGGCGCCGACCGAGGTGACGCAGCACTGCTGTCGAGGCCGCGATCCGCTCGATGGTGTTGGTCCCGCGAAATATCTCGTCGATGAAGAAGAGGGAGCACTGGCCGTCTTGCTCCGCCCTGGTGAAGTCGAGGATTTGTCGGATCTCAGCAAAAAAGTAACTCTGCCCGGCGGCGAGATCGTCTTCCCGTCTGATCGCGGAACGCACGATGGCCCGCGGAATCAGAGCCCGCTTCGCCAGGCAGAAATTCAATGTCTGGGCTAGAATCACATTGATGCCAACCGTACGGATGAAGACCGTTTTCCCTGCCATATTGGGACCTGTGATGAGTGCAGATCGGCGGATCAGAACGAGCGAATTGCTGACCGGCGCAGCGAGTAGGGGATTGTAGAGATCGGCAACTTCTAGCTGACAATCTCCGACCAGCGTGGGTCGAGTGACGTATGGGAGGCTCTGCACGTACGAAGCGACAGCAATCGAACTGTCCAACGAACCGACCGCTCCTAGGATGTCGACCAGCGCTGCCTGGTGTTCGCGCATGGCCGCGAGCGAGCGTAGATAGACCAAGATATCAAAAAGAAAGAACATATTAAGATAGCCGAGCGCCGACTCGGCCAGATCGGGCAGCGCCGTTCGATCTATGACCAGCCAACCCAGCCTTTTCCGAATCCGAACGACCAGAGGGACCGTTTTGCGCAAGCAGTCGAGTTGGGGCAAAGCATGGTCGTCT
>PLOH01000066.1 GCA_003142955.1 Opitutia bacterium
GGCCTGTCTTGGACAGCAGTGATGTCATCTATTAAATGACAAAGGTCGCGAGGCTGGTGACGTCGGCTCGCTGACGCTCGCTGCAACTTCCCGACAAAGCTCCTCTCCGGCCCACGCAATACCCATCGTGCGGATGGGGCTGCATGAACTCAGCTCAGCGCGCCGGCCTTGGGGCGATCAGTCCGAACGCAGGCCCACCTCCGCGGGCGCGATGTTCCAGCCTTCCACGGCTAGGAGCGGGGCTTCGCCCGCGAGATCAATGGTGGCGAAGGTGAGGCTGACCGAACGCTTTTCGCCCGGAAGGAGGCTGACATAATTGTCCGCGTAGAACACCGGCAGCACCCGCGCTCCCGAGACCCTGCGCGTCACCTTGAGGCGTGTCATAAGCGCCACGGCAACAGTGGGGTTGGCCAGGGTCACGTCGATTCTGGTGGTGACACCCTCGGTCACCCGCTTGGCGTCCGCTGCCAATGTGACCATGGGCAACGTCGCCAGATCACGACACGAGGCTCCGGGACCGTTGCTCCAGTAGAAGTTGTCGTCGACGATGCGATCGCCGCGTCTCAACTGCAGCTTGATAAAGACCGTTCCGGCGCCGGCGGGCCGCGGCGGCAGCTCGATCGCTTCCTCGACCGAAGTGGCGGCAGCTGCCATGCCGGTTTTTTCTTCGTGGCGGAGTAAATGTCCCGTGAGATCATAAACCCAGAGCGAGGCCGTGAGGCCCATGATCGGCGCCGGCGTGTCGTTGGCGACTTTCACCTGGCCGGCGTTGCTGTCCCAAAAAATGTGCACCGGGCGGCATGCGATTTTTGTCCCGAAATAGGCCGCCGTCGGTTCGAAATAGTAATCGTAGAGCTGGCAGATCAGCGACGGCCAGGCGGGCTGCGTCATCCACACCAGCAGGCCACCGCCCTGGTGGGATTGCAGTGACTCGTACATGGCCTTGGCTGACTCATAGTTTACCATCTGGGCCTTGCGGCAATAATCTTCGATGCCGGTGGCCGGCCCGTAGCGCTCCTCGATCCGGCGCGTATAAAGCGGCATCCGCGGGCTTTGATAATCATGCACCGCCCAGAGGTCGTTGATCGGCCAGAGGCGGTCTGCTGGCAGCATCGCGCGCATGCTCTCCACCGGCGGCACGCACACGATGCCCAGCTCGCTGTGGAATGTCCGGCCGCAGTTGGCGAAATACCGTTCGGGATCGCACACCTCGTAGGGGCCGTGGCCGGTCACGGGTCCGTCGGCGGACTGCGGGAGATAGAGGCGCGTGCCGTCGAGCTCCGCGATCGCGGCGCTCATGCCGGCGTCGAGTTCGGGCGGCGGCAGACCCTCGTTGCGGCCGCAATAGAGCGTGAGAGACGCGTGGCTGCGGACGCGTCGGATCTTGTCGCGCACGCACGTCAGAAACAGGGCGGAATCGGACGGCGGCGGTCCATCCAACGGATTGGCCAGCCAGAAATCGTCCCAGACCAGGAGGCCATAGCGATCGCACGCGTCGTAGAAGGCCTGACGTCCGACCATGCCCACCCAGTTGCGGATCATGACGAGGTGCATGTCCCGGTGCAGGCGGACGCGCAGATCGTAGCCGGCGGCGTCGCAGTCAAGCAGGCCCTCCTCCATGCCCCAGTTGCCGCCGCGGCAAAGGATGCGGCAGCCGTTGACCTTGAGGATCAGGACGCCGTCGACGACCTCGTGGTCCACCTGGCGGATCCCGAACGTGACTTCGCGCTTGTCGCTCACGATGCCCGCTTGTTCGACGGCCAGTTGGAGATGGTAAAGCGTCTGCGCGCCGTAGCCGGTGGGCCACCAAAGCCGCGGATGAGACAACGCGAGTTCCGGTACGCTTTTTGGATCGAGCGCGACCTCCCTGGTCTCCGCCGGCGCCAGGCTGATGGAATGCCGGAAATGAATCTCGCCAATCTGCCCGACCAGTTCGACCAGTTGCGGCCGGTCGGTGTGGTTGGCCACCGCGGTGCGCACCGTAAGATCGGCGCGGGTGGTATCCGGCAGCGGCAGAGCGGACGTCACCCAAGGATCGACGAGCGACACATCGCCCGTGGCTTCCAGGCGCACTTCGTCCCAGATTCCGACATTGCGACCGCGGATGGTCGGCAGCCAGTTCCATCCGATGCTGGAAACGAACGTGGGGCTGTCGACGCCAAGGATGCCGCCGTTCTGGTAGCGGTGGTCCAGGAGTTTGTGGGTTGGCACGCCCGGGTGCGCGACGCGCCGTACGAGCACCGCGAGACTGTTCATTTCCCCGGGATGGACCACCGCGCTGACGTCGAAACGGCCCCGAAGGAACGCGCGGTCGATCCGGCCGATGGAGACACCATTGCAGTAGATCTCGGCCTGCCAGTTGACGCCGTCGAAGGCGAGCCAGAGCCTCCGGCCGCGGTTCGCCTCCGGCACAATGAACGTGGTGCGATACCAGAAATCATTGTTCGTGAAGAATGACTCCGACACCTGGGCCTGCTGGTCGCCGATGCGTGGATCGGGAATCGCCCCGTGGCGGAGGTAGCTCGTCAGGACCGTGCCTGGCACGACGGCCGGCAGCCAGGTGGCGTCGTCGAAGCCGGGACGGGAGATGACTCCGGGCGCGTCATCCACAAACATGGCGTTCTGGAGTTTCCAGGAGCCGCCCGACATGACCAGCGCCCCGTCGTCGCGAATGGCAAACGGGGAGGGCGGAGGAGACGGCGGACCCGGCGAGCCCAGCACCTCGAATTCCCGCAGCACGCAGCCGCGAGCGTTGGCGTACCGGGTTGCGACGAGCCGAACCTGCCGTGCCGTCACCCCTTCGAGCACGATCTCCTCGGTGCCACCTGTGCCCTGTTCAGTTTGGTGGATTGTCCGCCATTTCGAGGCCGGAACCGTGTCATCCGACACTTCCAGGCGATAATCCGTCGGATAACCCTCGCCCCATTGCAGGCGCACCCGCTGCAGCGCAGTCGGTCGCCCGAGATCGATGGCGATCCACTGGCCCACCTCCGGACGACTCTCCCAATACGTGCGCTCGCTCCCGTCGGTCGCGAGATGGGCGGTCTGATTGTCGTCGATGGCGCCGGATTGGTACGCCACGCGCTGGAAGGCCAGGTTCACCAGCGCCGGCGGAGTTTGCGCCGCACTCATTTGGTCGGACATGGACGGAAGAAGTGTTGCCAGACAAAAGACCAAGACACGGACAAGCTGTAAGGCGCCAGGGGATTGGCAGGAAGCCATGGTCCACGAGAAGGAACAAACGCCAAACAAGGCAAGCTTGCCAGAGTCCGACAAAACAAACACCACGTGATCGTTCGTTCGCGTTCTGCCATGGCCAATCTCTCCTATCGCGATTCGGCGCCCCCCAGGCTCCTCACCGTGCTACCGACCCGGGTTCGCCGCAATTACCGCGGCGGAAAGCTGCTCGATCGACTGGAAGGAAGCGCGGTGCCGGTCGACTCCGATCGACCGGAAAGCTGGATCGCGTCCACCGTCGAGGCTGCCAACCCCGGTCTGCCGCCGAAGGCCGCGGAGGGGCTCACGCGCATCAAACTGGGTGACGACACCGAAACGATCTTGGCTGCGCTCATCGCCGGCGCGCCAGCCTTTTACCTTGGCGCCCGGCATGTCGAAACCCTGGGAACGCAGCTGGGTTTCCTGGCAAAACTGCTCGACTCGGCGATGCGCCTGCCCGTGCAGGTCCATCCGACCTCCGCCTTTGCCCGGGAGTATTTGGGCGCGCCTTTCGGCAAGCTCGAGGTCTACTACGTGCTGGCGGTTCGCCAGGGCGTCGAAGGCCACATCCGGCTGGGCTTCCAACATTCTCCCGGCCGTGACCGGTGGAAGCAAATCATCGAGGAGCAGGAAATCGCCGCGATGGACGCCTGCTTCGATCGCATCCCGGTGAAATGCGGCGAACTATGGATTGTCCCGGGTGGCATGCCCCACGCGATCGGCGAGGGCGTCCTCATGGTGGAGGTAATGGAGCCGAGCGACCTGGTCGTGCGTTGCGAGTTCGCGCGGGAGGGAGTGGTGGTTCCGCCGGCCGGTCGGTTCATGGGTCGCGGATTGGATTTTTGCCTCGGCATTTTCGACTACGGGGAATACCCGCCGGCCGAAATCCGCCGACGGTCGTGCCTCATCCCCACGCGCTTGTTGTGCGAGCCGGGCTGGGTCGTGGACCGACTGGTGGGCAGCGAGCGCACGAGTTGTTTCGAGATCTGCCGAATCCAGGCTGATCGCCGGGGTGGGTGCGCCAACGACGGGCGATGTGCGCTCGCGATTGTGACGCGGGGTTCAGGCGTCGTTGCCGTCGGCGACGAACAGGTCGCGTTGAATTTCGGCGACAGCTGTTTTATCGCGGCCGCCAGCGACGGGTTGATCTTTTCCCCCGGCGCACCGGGCGCCGAACTTCTCCTGTGCCGCCCAACTACGCCCGACTGATGCATTTTGAACTTCCGAGCTGCACCGCCGCCGACGACGATGTGCCGTGGGGTTTTGTCGCCTGCTGTGCTCGGCCGACGTCTGATTCTCCCGGACAACCGGATCATGAAGGAACAGATCGAAAGGGTCATCCATCTTGGAACCCGCTATCCGAATTCTCTTTCCGAAGACGCGGCAATCGATGTCCTGGGGATGGTTGGAATTGAAGACGGCAAATGCGTCTTTCTCAGTTCCGGCAGCGAGGCGGTGGAGCTGGGTGCACAGATTATCCGGCGCGTCACGGATAAACCTCTGCTTTTGACCTTTGCGAGTTCATATCTCGCCGCGTTTGGTTCGGCGGGACGAAAGAGCAAGGAGGAATGGCACTTGTTTGATTGGAATCTCTGCACCCATGTTGGATCCTGTGACTGCCTGGATGGAATTCCCTGGCAGGACATCGGAGGGTTTGTCTTTGAACCAGGCGGAAGCGGTTCGGAGTCGGTGAGATTCCCCTCACGGCGGCTGATCCAGGACATTGTGGCGCAAGTCAGGCAACAGGGCGGCCTGCTGATGGCCAATGAGATTACGACCGGCATGGGGCGGACCGGGAAGTGGTTCGGCTTCCAGCATTACGACCTCCAGCCCGATATCGTCGCGATAGGGAAAGGCCTGGGCAATGGCTATCCGGTCAGCGCGGTGGCCATGGACCGGCCGGTCGCGGAGAAACTGGAGGGCAGCGGATTTCACTACGCCCAATCGCACCAGAATGACCCGTTGGGTTGCGCGGTGGCGAAAGAGGTCATCGCCGTCTTCCGGGAAGAGAACTGGGTGGAAAAAGGCCGGGCCACCGGGGCGTACTTTCTCGAGGGCTTGCAGCGGTTGGCCGGGAAACACGCGGTGGTGAAGGAAGCCCGCGGCCGGGGCATGTTGCTGGCGTTGGAATTCCGCCCGCAAGGGGGTTTCTCGACCGCCGCGGTTTTTCAAGCGCTCTTGAAGAATGGCTTTTTCGTGGCCAGTAGTCCGACGCGCAATTTCCTTCGTTTCGACCCGTGTCTGACCATGGAGAAGCGCGATATCGACGATCTCCTGGTCTGCCTGGACAGCATTCTGGCCGCCGCAGGGGAAGGGACGAGATAGGATGAATGATTTCGGTTTACGGATCGGTGCGTCCGCGCAGCGGACGCTCCAGCGAGGCGTTAACCACGCTCAAAAATCGTCAACATCGTGTTTCTGATCGTCTCAGGGCGCCAGATGGCCCGAGACGGCGCCTCGCTGGCTGCTACGGCTGGCGTTCGTTGCCCCAGAGCTTTGGGCTGCTGCCGTGCGCCTTGCGCCAGGCGTCCCGCCAGAGATGGATGTCGGACGGGGTGATGGCCGGCATCGGCTGGCGCTCCTGCTTCGTGAAGGATCGAGGCAGGGGGCTGGCGGTGTCCTGATACCAGTAGGCGACGGAGGCGAGATCGAGCGTCAGGTTGTCGTTGTCACCGTGCTCGATGGTATAGCGGCAGGATTTTTCGAAGTAAATCGGGTCGGCGATGTGAAAGCGGTACAGGTGGGTGCGCCCCAGCCAGCCCGTCTCATTGTTCACCCTGGCGTATCCGAAGTACGGATGCTGGAATAGTTCCTTGGGCGACCACGAGGTGTTGAAATAGTCCTCCGTGCCGGTGCCGTTCAACGTGGGCCTGGTGTCGCCATCGATGAAGATCATTTCGTCGCCCTCGCCGTACCACATGGTGCTCGGGCAATTGACGTAGTAGTTGACGCCGACGAGGTGGCCGCGCCCCTTGATGTCGGCGAAAACATAATTGCGTTTGCCGTCGAGATTCTTGCCGGACGGGCCGAGCAGGCCCCACTCGTTTTCCCCGCCGGGGAGGGCCTCGGTGATCTGATGGTTGAACCAGGCATGGAACCGGCCGAGATCCGGGGGTAGCTGCGCCACCTCCTCGTAATCGATGTTGAAGTAGAGCGCGTCGATCGCGCGCCCGCTCTGGTTTTCGATCTCGATCCTCGCGCCTTCGGCAAAGGGCATGGCAAAGTAACTCACGTAGGATTTGCCCCAGCCCGGAGTGACGGCCAGGGGAGCGCTCACGAAATTATAGGCCTCGCCCCAGCCGTTGCCGAAAAACGCCCCGATCGGCGCCTCGACCGAGGGGAAGGACTTTCCGTCCCAGTACATCCGGATGATGACGTCGTTGCGGTTCAACGTGTCCGCTCCGGGCGCCAGGGTGAGCCAGATGTGGGTGATGATGCCGGCGCCTTTCACGTCCAGGATGTTCAGCCTGGCGCCGTCCGCGACATTGCTGATGTTGTCGGCATTTCCGCCGGTGCGGTCGTAGCTGCTGACGCGTTTGGATTTGATGCCCGGGCGGATCTTGGCAAGTCCGACGAATTCGCCCGCCGGCTCCTGGGCCAGCAGAACCGTTGAGGCCAGGAGGGCCGCTGCCAGAAGAAGGAAACGGTGAGTTTTCATGACGATGGAGAAGGGGGCATCGCGATCGGAAAGTCGGTCGCTGAGGACATTGATTCGGAGCCGTTTTCAGAAAATTGGCCAGACAGAAGGAGGGGAGAGCCGGCGGGAGTTACGCCATGACTCGTCACCGGTTCACCCAATCCAGGCGCGGGCGTTGTAAAAGAGTTTCATCCACGGCGAATCCTCGCCCCAGTCGGCGGGATGCCAGCTCATCGCCGCGGTGCGGAAGACGCGCTCGGGGTGGGGCATCAGGATCGTCACGCGACCGTCGGTGGTCGTGAAGGCCGTCATGCCGAGCGGCGAGCCGTTGGCGTTGAGAGGATATTGTTCGGTCGGGATGTGCCGGTTGTCGACAAACCTCGCGCAAACGAGCCCGGACGTGCTGCAGGCCTGCGCGGCGGCGGCGTCGTTGAACTCGGCGTAACCCTCGCCGTGGGCCGTCGGGATGGGAATAACCGAGCCTTCCATTCCGGCGAAGAGCACGCTCGGGCTTCGCTCGATCTTCAGGGAGACGAAGCGGGCTTCGTAACGCCCGGATTGATTCTGGACGAACCGCGGCCAGTGTCCGGCCCCGGGAATGATCGAATGCAGATTGCTCAGCATCTGGCAGCCGTTGCATACGCCGAGAGCGAAGGTGTCCTCCCGGCCGAAGAAGTCGGCGAACTCGGCGCGGGCGCGATCATTGAAGAGAATGCTCTTGGCCCAGCCTTCGCCGGCCCCAAGGACATCGCCGTAGCTGAATCCGCCGCAGGCGGCGAGGCCGCGGAAATCCTTTAGCGCAACGCGGCCGTTAAGGATGTCGGTCATGTGGACGTCCACCGCCTTGAAGCCAGCGCGCGTGAAGGCCGCGGCCATCTCAACCTCGCCGTTGACGCCCTGCTCGCGCAAAATCGCCACCGGAGGGCGATTTTGCGAAACGTCAAATCCCAAAGGCCAAATCCCAAACGGGGAGGCGGCAGGCGGGCTGGGTTCCTTTTTCGTGTCCTTCGTGTTTTTCGTGGTGAGTTCGAACGTGATCACCGGCGTGATCCCGGGGTCAGCGGGATCGAGCTTCCATCGGTATTCCTGCTCGGCGCATGCGGGATTGTCGCGCAGCAGGGCAATGCGCCGGGTCACGTCGGACCAGATGGCGCGCAACGCGAAGAGATTCTCGTCGAGGAGCACCGTGCCGCCCTGGCGGATGCGAAAGGCGTGATCACGGTTGAGCGCGCCGATGCGCGCAGTGCAGGTGTCGAGACCGTGTGCGCGGAGCACGGCCAGCACGGCGTCGAGGTCGGCGACCCGCACCTGGATGACGGCGCCGAGTTCCTCGGAAAACAACGCTGCAAAGGCCAGATCATTTTCGCAGGAGGGAGCGGAGGAAGCAGAGGACGGTGCCCCGGAATCAACGACCGCAGATTCCACGGATGACACGGATGCGGAACCTTTGGCTTGGGGCTCCGAATTTGGAGTTTGGAACTTGGAACTTGGAGTTTCCGCTCCTGCGGTTGGCAGCTCCAGATCCACGCCCACATGCCCGGCAAAGGCCATCTCCACCACGGTGGCGAGCAGGCCGCCGTCGGAGCGGTCATGGTAGGCGAGGAGTTTTCGCTCGCGGCCGAGCTGTTGGATGGCGTTCCAGAAATTCTTCAGGTCGGCGGCGCGGTCGACGTCGGGCACCGCCTCGCCCATCTGCGAAGCCACCTGGGCGAGGATGGAGCCGCCGAGGCGGTTTTGCCCGCGGCCGAGGTCGATCAGGAGGAGAACGGAGTCGCCGATTGTGGCACGGGCGTCCCGCCCGTGAACGGTGTTGTCCAAACCCACGGGCGGGACGCCCGTGCCACTTCGCAGCTGCGGGGTGAGGGTCCGCCGCACGTCGGCGCAGGGGGCGAAGGCGGAGACAATGAGCGAGATCGGCGCGGTGAGGCGCTTCTGCTGGCCGCCGTCCTGCCAGACGGTGCTCATGCTCATAGAATCCTTGCCGACCGGGATAGTGATGCCGAGGGCGGGGCACAGTTCCATGCCCACGGCCTGAACCGCAGCATAAAGGTCTGCGGCATCGCCGGGGACAGCGGGCGCGGCCATCCAATTGGCGGAGAGGTTGACCTTGCCGAGGTCGCCGATCTGGGCGGCCGCGAGATTGGTGAGCGCTTCGCCGACGGCCAGGCGGGCGGCAGCGGCGGCATCGTTGACGGCGACGGGGGTGCGCTCGCCCATCGCCATGGCTTCGCCGGTGTAAACGTCGAAAGTCGCGGCGGTGACGGCGCAGTCCGCCACGGGCACTTGCCATGGCCCGACCATCTGGTCGCGGCAGATGAGACCGCCGAGCGTGCGGTCGCCGATGGAGATCAGGAACGTTTTGTCCGCCACCGTCGGGTGCGCGAGCACGCGACGGACGGCTTCGCCGAGTGAAAACGAGAGTGAAAGAGGAAGGAGTGGGCGCCGGAGGGTCTGCTCCGAGCGGTGCATGCGGGGCGGTTTGCCGAGCAGGACCTCGAGCGGCAGGTCGATCGGCGTATTCCGGAAATGCGGGTCTTCGAGCACGAGACGCTTTTCCTCGGTGGCCTCGCCGACGATCGCGAACGGGCAGCGCTCGCGATCGCAAAGCTGCTGGAAGGCGGCAATGCGGTCGGCGGGGACGGCGAGAACGTAGCGCTCCTGCGACTCATTGCACCAAATCTCCAGCGGGCTCAGGCCGGGCTCGGCGTTCGGGATTCTGCGCAGATTGAAGCGTCCGCCGCGCCCGCCGTCGTTGACGAGTTCCGGCAGGGCGTTGGAGATTCCGCCGGCGCCGACGTCGTGGATGAACGCGATCGGGTTCTCGGCGCCGAGCGCCCAGCAACGGTCGATGACCTCCTGGCAGCGGCGCTGCATCTCGGCGTTGTCGCGCTGGACGCTGGCGAAATCGAGATCCTCGTTGCCGTGCCCGCTGGCCATGGAGCTCGCGGCGCCGCCGCCGAGTCCGATGAGCATGGCGGGTCCGCCGAGGATGACGAGTTTGTCGCCGGGATGAATCGCGCCTTTCTGAATGTGCTCGGCGCGGATATTTCCGAGGCCGCCGGCGAGCATGATGGGTTTGTGGTAGCCCCTCAACTCCGTTGCGGCGGTGGAAGAGGAAAGAGGGAAGAAGGAAGAGGCGCTGGCAGACGAGCCGCCGGCGGCTGTCGGGTTTGGCGTTTGGGATTTGGAATTAGGGATATCTCCCGCGGTCGGGGCCACCGCGGAGGGCACTTCCGCTTCAAACGTGCGGAAGTAGCCGTTGATGGCGGGGCGGCCGAACTCGTTGTTGAAGGCGGCCCCGCCGAGCGGACCCTCAATCATGATGTCAAGGGCGGAGACGATGCGGCCGGGCTTGCCGTGGTCCTTTTCCCATGGTTGGACCGCGCCGGGGAGCCGGAGATTGGAAACGGAGAAGCCGGTGAGACCCGCCTTGGGCTTGGCCCCGCGACCGGTGGCGCCTTCGTCACGGATTTCACCGCCCGAGCCAGTGGCGGCGCCGGGATAAGGGGAGATGGCCGTGGGATGATTGTGGGTCTCGACCTTGCACAGCAGGTGAATGTCTTCCTCCCGGGTGACGTATTCGTTCGTCCTTGGGTCGACGAAGAAGCGGCCGCCCCGGGTTCCGACAAGGACAGCGGCGTTGTCCTTGTAGGCGGAGAGGATGCCGTCGTGGTGGAGCTGGTAAGTGTTCTTGATCATCTGGAACAGCGAGCAGTCGCGCGGAGCGCCGTCGATTTCCCAGGTGGCGTTGAAGATCTTGTGGCGGCAGTGTTCGGAATTGGCCTGGGCGAACATCATCAGCTCGATGTCGTTCGGATCGCGGCCGAGGGCGATGAAGTTCTTGACCAGGTAGTCGATCTCGTCATCGGCCAGGGCAAGGCCGAGCGTGCGGTTGGCCGCGGCGAGTGCGGTGCGACCCTCGCTGAGCACGGGTACGCTGGTCATCGGGCGCGGAGACTCCTGATGAAACAGGGCTTCGCAAGCGGCGAGATTTTCGAACACGACCTGGGTCATGCGGTCGTGCAGCTTCTGCCGGAGAAGCGAGGAGTGAGAATCGAGGAGCGGAAGATCAGACCCGAAATCCACCCGGTAGGCGATAACCCGCTCGATGCGCTTGACCTTCCCCAAGGCGCAGATGTGGGCGATGTCGGTGGCCTTGGAGGACCAAGGGGAAATGGTGCCAGGACGCGGAGCGACCACCTGGAGGATCCCCTTCACTTCGGCGGCGGCGCGGCTGGGTCCGTAGGAGAGCAGTTTATCGAGAATGGTGCGCTCGACGGTCGTCAAGCCGGCGGATTCGACACTTTCGCTGCCAGCGGGCTCCGAGCAGACCAAGTCAACGAGGTGAACAAACTCAGCGCTGATGGCGCGGACCGGCAGTCCGGCGGCCGCGAGGTCATGGAGGAGCTTTTTCAGCTGAAATTGGGAGAGGGCAGGAGAGCCGCGGAGAATCAGCATGGTCGGACCCGATGCTCATCAACCTGGGCGGCGCGGTCAAGGAGGCGTAGCAAGGAAATGCCGGCGACTTAGGCCACGGATCATAGAAGTGAGCCTGACTCAAGCCGGAGGGTTGGGCACAAGAGGCACCCGACGTCGTCAAGGTCTCGACAGGCAGGCAAGAACGCAAAAAGACTCACTGGGCAAATGCAAACGCCTGGTACAAGAGCTACTGCGAATACAATCGACGAGCCGGCCTGAACAAGGTTGTTCAAAGACGGTGTTCCTTGCCTCCACCGTGCGAAGTGTCTCTCGGCTTTCTTTCCCGGCCTTCCGGATTTTCGCAGTCCTCGCGCTCTCGGCGACGGTCGCTTTCGGGCAGGATACGGCCTCCAAGCACTACCTCACTTTCCAGATCGGTTATCGCGGCACCGCCTCCAAGTCATCGCAGGATGCCTCTGGTCAAAGCGAGACGAGCGTGGAGGTGAAAAACCTCTTCAGCGGGAGGATCGAAGTCCGGCCGACCGAGGCGTACGACCTGCCAACCGACCGATCAGAAGCAGCCCAGCTTAAGCGCATGGAGACCATGCAAGCGGCGGTGCTTGCGGGCGATGCCGATAAACTGACCAAAGCCACGCCTCCATTGCTGGTCACGTGGTTTCCGCAGGGCGATCGGGTTGATGTCACCGGCAGGATTTCCGAAACAAAGACGTCGAACACCTCCGAGACCGCGCAAGGGGAAAGCCGTGAGAGCAGCGGTCACGGCACTGAATCCTACAAGACCCAGAAAGTCTGCGAGGGAGATATCGTCAACGCTTTCGTCAAAATTCACCCGGAGGAGAAGCGCTACGATCTGCGGTTTACGCTGATGCTCAACATGGCGACGACGATGGAGGCCGGGCACCAGACCCTCGTGAGTGATCACAAGGAAGAGGGACACGACACCCATGCGGAGTCCGAGGCCAACGTGCCTCTGGATACGGGGCCGGGCCAGATGGCTCTTGGCTACAGCAACTATCAGATGGTGGCCGACGTGAAAGGTCTGCCCCTCGCCGGTGACGCTGGCGAACTGATCGGCACCACCCGGATCCCGGTCCCGAAGCCGGCGGGTTGGGATGGCGCGTGGGACATCGCTCTCGAAGTCTCCTGGCAGATCGACGTGACGCTTCCTCCCGTTGAATTGGTTATCACCATTCCTGGCTACGATGAGTGGCGGCCGGAGGGGAATATCAAGGAGGTGACCAAGCCCGGAAACAAGCTAGTGGCTCGCGCCACCGTCGTTCCGAAGGCAGGACAGGGGACGTTTGTTCCCAGGGTGAAGAACATCCGTTTTCAACTGCTCGATACCTCGCGCGAACCGGGTGTATGCATGAACTGGCCGCTCAACGCCAAGGACAAGGATTACGATCTGCGACTGGCTACGGTGAGCGGTGGCACCCTCAGCAAGTCGGATCAAAAGCTCGAAGTCATTGATCCACGACGGAACGACCAAGGGCAGCCCTACGCCGAGGCGCAGATTGACAGCTACGACTTCGGTGGCCGAGCTTCGCTCCGCGCCGTTTGCCTGCTGACGGACGGGCGCGAAATCGAGGGCGTGATGAAAGACGTGGGTGAGATACCGCGGCTACCGAAGATGAAGAACCCGGGCTGGATCGCCGATTGTTGGAAAAAGGTGCACGATGTGGAGAAACTTGCCGACGACGATGACAACGAAAAGATCGAGGGGCAAAAGGACAACGGCGACGGCTTCACGCTCTACGAGGAATACCGTGGTTGGGTGGAGAATGGGAAGCACATCGAAGGAGATCCGTTGAAGAAGGATTTATTCGTGCGCAATGAAATCGGCCAGGATGCGAAGGGGGGCATCAAATTGTTCGAGCGCGTCTCGAAGCTGCGGGTGCACTCCCGGTTACTGCCCTCGGAGATTATCGAGCTCCCGGTTGACGAAACGCAAAGCGTGGCCGCGGCGAAGGGGGAGCGGATCATGAATTTGAACCGCCGCGACGCCCCCCAACGGGTGAAGCAGCACGCGGTGCGTATGATGGTTGGCCGCCACCAAGGGGGCGCGACAATTGGTTTTGCTTCGCAGGAGCATTTTCTCCGCGCTTTCCGACCAAAATCGGTGCGTGTTGTTCAGCTCGAACCACGCGACGATCCCAATGCGATCCTGACTGTTTCCCAAAGCGTTTCAGCCTATAATCTGAGCGAGCGGGATGCTGCGTTTGCCTATGATCGCGGCGTTGCCCACGAACTTCTACACGTGGTGGGCGTCGATCACCACGGCGAGGGCGAAGATTTCCATACCTTCAATTTCCAGTCCGCAAGTGACCCGAACAATCCCACCCACCATGTGCGCTTTACCCCGATGGCGGCCGGGACGTATGAGGAGTTACTTCGGCAGGCGCCCTTTGACCGGCCAAGGACGGCAGATGATCTGAAGCGCGACAGCACGGTCACGTTGATCTGGGAGGACACCAAGCAGGATGTGGCTGAATCCATCGCGGCCGATTTTGAGCGCGAGCTTGCCGCTGAACGGTCCAATCGCGCGGCGAATCCCCCGGCCGACGATCCAGGCGGCAGAGCGACTCGCATGCCCTATTATGGAAAGGACGCCAATTACTGGAGGGAGACCGATCTTTTTGACAGCGTCGTGAAGCGAAACCCAAGGTTCAATATTGCGGTCACGATCGGCGAGTTGGGTAAAGCCGACTCGGGTAACGAGCTCTGCCTGATGCGTTACTATTTTGCCAATGCCTATCCGGTCTCGGGGCGCGAAAAAACTTACTACCTGGTCCGGCCAGGGGCTGACGCGAATCGGGCGGGACGGGAACTCTGCAAGAGTCCGGAGGGAACGATTCACAACGCGTCGTCGCATTCACCCCAGCCGCGTTTCGGCGATTCAGCCCCCGGGCGGGGCAACTGCTTCAGGCAAATTTGCCCGAACGACGACATTCCCCCGCGCCGGCTATGAAACACGTCTTCACCTTGTCTCGTCCTGCCATCGGGGTGTTTCTGATGCTGTGGTCCGGCCTCGTCGGTGTCATGGGCGCTGAGGTTCCTGCGGTCACGCCGGAGATCAGTGTGTCTTTGCGGGGAGTTTTTGACCGGACTGTTGAGGTGGGTGAACCGCTGCGCGTGGCCGTGGGAGTGGCTCTGCCGGAGGAGAGTGCTGCCACGATTACGCTGGCGCCGGCCAATGGGTCGTGGATTGACGCGACGGCCGTGGAAATTTTGGTCTCCGACGGCGACCGCGTGGTGGGGACCGCGCAACCCGTCGTGCGACAAACGGAGTCGACTACCGTGCTGGATCAGGAGAACGGGGCCAATGGTGTATGGTGGTTCCCTGCGAAGGTAATGACCTTGCTTCGGCCGGGCGACTATCTCGTGAGAGCCAAATTATCGATCCACGACGGTACCGGCTGGAAAGGCGAGTGTGTGTCGGAGTCGGCGCAACTCCGCGTGGTGGCAACCTCGAACGATCCCGAGCGTGTGACCCAACGCGTCCTGTCCCGTGCGCATGCTGCCGTCCTTGACCACGCTCCGGCGAAGGCTGCAGGCATTCTGGACGAAGTTCTCGCAGTTGATCCTGACAATATGCCCGTGCTCAAATTGCGCGCGGCAATTTGCCTGCTGGGCGGTGATGTTGCGTCGGCTCACGCCTGCATTACCCGCGCACGCACGCTGGAGACACGGTTGGGCGGCGAACCCTCGGTGGAATTGCACGAACTCGCCAGGCGCATCGATGAAGCCGCCAACGAGGTATCACCCGCGGCAGAAGTGCCAGCCTGGGCATTGCCTCCTCGAAGTGTATTTTACCCGGTTCGGCCGATTGTCTCGAAAAGCAGTCAGCGAACGAACGATACTCCGGTGGTTTCGGTTGATTCGAAACCGGCAGGGACGTTGCTCACTGCGGTCCATGCAGAAGGCATCGCGAAATCGACTGATGCGCCAAAAGTGATCCCAACGACGGGTGTCGTGGTGCCCGCCGGTGAATTGATTGACGCGAAAATCACTTCTGACCCAGCCGAGCAATGGGCCGAGAGCGCCACGGCCGGGACGAAGTACGGCAAGACGCAGTATTCGCCGGCGCAGGCGACGGGGGCGCCGAACATCTCCACGGCGGGCAACAGCCCGGACGCCTGGTGTCCGGAAAAAAAGAATGTCGGCACCGACTGGCTGGAATTGACCTTTGCGAAACCGGTGCACGCCACCGAAGTGCGCGTGCGGCAGAACGACGCCGCGGGTGCGATCACGAAGATCGAGGCCATCGAGTCCGACGGCACGGCTCACGTGTGGTGGGAAGGCGTTGATCCCTACGTCGCACCTGCGGTCCGGGAGATCGCGTGGTTTGCGGTGCGCGTGCCAAGGACGCCCTACCTCGTCGCGAATGTGAAGATCACGCTCAACCTCGCGTCCGGACCGGGCTGGAAGGAAATCGACGCGGTGCAACTGGTCGGTGCGACGCAGTAAGGCCGGCTTTTTGCAGAACCCGCCGGTGTGCTGCCGACGCTGTGGCAGTGGTCTGCGAATGATTGCCGCAACGGTTGAAACCGTGAAATGCCGGAACAAATGAAGGATTGGTCTTCGTGTCGGTCGTGGTGCCCTTCCTGCTCTTTCCGCATGGTGTTTTGTTTCGAGGAGCCGTCGCGCGATCCCACNNCCCATGTCAGACGAGACTCGTTCGAGAATAAAAGGCCGTGGCTCTTTCCGAAGTCGGCTGGAGAAAGCCGTTGACCATTCCCTGCGGTCTCTTCGGAATAAGTGTCCTTTCTCGCCCGAAAGGATGAACACCTACTTAACGCCCAGGCACAACTCGCCTAATTCCATTTCGTTGGTTACCTTTTCTTACGCATGAGCGAACGGATCCAACACGAATGCGGTGTGGCGATGGTGCGACTGCGAAAGCCGCTCTCCTATTACCAGGAGAAGTACGGCACGCCGCTCTGGGGTTTCTTCAAGTTATTCCTGTTGATGGAGAAACAACACAACCGCGGCCAGGACGGCGCGGGAGTGGCGTGCGTGAAGCTCGACGTGCCGGCCGGCGAGCCGTTCATGTTTCGCGAGCGCAACATCAAGGCCAATCCGCTGGATCGGATTTTCAAGGAGCTCCTCCAGCAATACAGTGAGATGGTCGCCAGCGGCACGATCCATCCGGAGTTCACCGAAACGGTTAAAAAGAATTTCGATTTTGGGGCGGAACTCTACCTCGGACATCTGCGTTACGGCACCTCCGGTGGGTACAGCTTGAGCGCGTCCCACCCGTTCTTCCGTCGCAGCCCCTGGCCGACGCGCAACCTGATGCTGGCGGGGAATTTCAACATGACCAACACGATGGAGCTGAACAACAGCCTCATCGCGATCGGCCAGCATCCGATTTTTGCCTCGGACACGCAGGCACTGCTTGAGAAGATCGGCTTCTTCCTCGACGAAGAACACGAGAGCCTTTATCAGGCGCTGCGGGCGCGCGGCTTGCCTGGCGCCGAGATTTCCCGCCGGATTTCGGAAGAACTCGACCTCGTTCGCATTCTTACCCGCGCCTCCCAGAATTGGGATGGTGGCTATGCGATGGCCGGCATGATTGGCAACGGCGACGCCTTCATGGTGCGCGATCCCTCGGGCATCCGGCCGTGCCATTACTTCCAAAACGACGAGGTCGTGGCTTTCGCCTCTGAACGCGCTCCGCTCATGACCGTGTTTGACCTTGATGTTGCGTCGGTCCAGGAGGTTCCGCCCGGGCATGTGGTGGTCGTCAAGAAGAACGGCCGGTTGACGTCCACGGCTTTCACCGCGCCGCTGCCGCGCGCCGCCTGCTCGTTTGAACGCATCTATTTCTCCCGCGGCAACGACCTGGACATCTACCGCGAACGCAAGGCGTTGGGCGCCCGGCTGGCGGACCAGGTGATGGCGGCCATCGACCACGATCTGCAAAATACCGTCATTGGATTCATTCCGAACACGGCGGAGGTCGCGTACTACGGCCTGATGGAGGCGCTGCGTCTGCGACGGCGCGATGAAGTGAAGAGGGACATTCTCGACGCGGCGAAGAAGGGGACGCTCGACGAGGCGTTGATCGACGATCTGATCCTGCGCAACTGGCCGCGGGCCGAGAAAGTGGTCAGCAAGGACATCAAGATCCGCACGTTCATCGGACAGGAGAAATGGCGCAACGAACTGTCGTCGCACGTTTACGACATTTTCTATGGTTCCGTGCGGCCGACGGACAATCTGGTGGTCGTTGACGACTCGATCGTGCGGGGCACCACGCTCCGACGCTCCATCATCCGCATCCTTTCGCGCCTCAAACCGAAGAAAATCATCATCGTCTCGACTGCGCCGCAAATCCGTTATCCCGACTGTTACGGCATCGACATGTCGGAGCTGGGCAAGTTCGTCGCGTTCGAGGCGGCGGTGGCTTTGCTGAAGGAGCGGGGCCAGGGCGATCTGCTCGCGGAGGTATACGGGCTCTGCCGGCGCGAACTCGCCCAGACGGACGCCAGCATGGTGAATCATGTGCGCTGCATCTACGAGCCGTTCACGGCGTCAGAGATCTCGGCCAAGATCGCGGATCTGGTTCTTCCGCGGAATATCGAATGGACGGGGCCGGTCCAGATCATCTATCAGACCATTGAAAACCTGCACACGGCCGTGCCCAATCACACTGGCGACTGGTATTTCACGGGCAAATATCCGACGCCCGGCGGTTATCGGGTGGCGAATCAGGCCTACGTGAACTATTTCGAGAAAAACGAAGGGAGAAGTTACTGAATGAACCACGAAAAACACCAAACACACGAAAGCTTGGCTGTCATTTCGTGTCTTTCGTCTGTTTCGTGGTGACCCAATCTTTTATGGCCCTGAGCTACGAAGCCTCCGGTGTCCGCTACGACCAACTCGACGCGTTCAAGCGCGCCTGCCAGCGGGCGGCCGGTGCCACCGCGAGCGCTTTGGGGAGCCACGGCTATCGGGAGCCGCCGGCCGTGCGTGGCGAAAGCGCCTACCTGCTCGAAGCCGAGGATCATTATCTCGCCCATGTTGAGGAGGGGCTGGGAACCAAGAATCTCGCGGCTGATGCGGTCCGGGTGGCCGGCGGGCGTTGTTTCTATCGCGAAATCGGCATCGATACCGTGGCAACGATCGTGAACGACCTCATCACCTGCGGGGCCCTGCCGGTTTCGGTCGCCATGCACGCCGCTGTGGGCGATTCCAGCTGGTTCGCCGACGAAGCACGGGCCCAACACCTGGTCGAGGGTTTTGCCGAAGGTTGCCGGCAGGCCGGAGCGGTGTGGGGTGGCGGAGAGACGCCGACACTGCGGGGGATCGTGGAGGCGCCTGCCATCGTCCTGGCCGGTTCGGCGGTCGGGCGGATTGCGCCCAAGAACCTGCGAATCACCGGTGACGTGCACGACGGCGACGCAATCATTTTTCTCGCTTCCTCGGGCGTGCAGACGAACGGCCTCACGCTTTGCCGGAAGATCGCGGACCAGCTTCCGCAAGGCTACCAGACGCCGGTCGGAGACGGACGCACCTACGGCGAGGCGCTGCTGGCGCCGTCGGTCATCTACGTGGCATTCGTGCGGGAATGCCAGCGGCGCGGGCTGAAACTCAATTACGTGGCGCATGTCACGGGTCACGGCTGGCGGAAGCTGATGCGTCTCGATGAGCCGTTCGTCTACGAGATCACCGAGGTGCGGACCGCGCCGGCGCTGTTCCGGTTCTTAATGAAGGCGGGTCCGATTGAGCTGCGTGAAGCCTACGCGACCTTCAACATGGGCGTGGGGTTCGCTGCGTTCGTCGCGCCGGAACTCGCCGATGCCACGGTGGAGGCGGCCCGGTCGGCCGGCTATGATGCCTGGCGGGCGGGCCGGGTGGGCAAACAGGGCGGGCGGAAAGCGGTGGTGGTCCCCGCACTCGGCCTCACGTTCGAAGGCCATACCCTGCAGGTGCGTTAGCGGTTGAGTTTTTTTCCGGAAATGCCCGAATTGCGGCGAAAACGTGCGCACGATCAGCCCAGCCCCCACAACCAAGCATCGGATTCTGGTGATTGATGACAACCCCGCGATCCATGAGGATTTTCGCAAGATCCTCTGTGGGGATCGCACCAGCAGTTCAAAGCTGGAGGCGCAGGAGGCGGAGTTGTTTGGCACCGCGCCTTTGTTGGGCGGCCAGAGCGAGTTCGAAATCGATTCCTCCTTCCAGGGCGAAGCGGGTCTGGCCCGCGTGTACCACGCCATCCAGGAGGGGCGGCCCTACGAACTGGCGTTTGTCGATGTCAGAATGCCTCCGGGGTGGGATGGAATCCAGGTTACGCCCAAACTCTGGGTGGCGGACCCGTATCTTCCCGTCGTGATCTGCACGGCGTACTCCGATTATTCCTGGGAGGAGATGTTCGCCCGGATTGGCACCTCTGATCGTACCTTCATCTTGAAAAAGCCGTTTGATCGCGAAGAGGTTTTGCAGCTCGCCCATATCCTGACGGCGCGACGGCGCTCCCGACCGCCTGAATTCAAGCCGGTGGTTGGGGGGGCTGATGTGCCTGCGTCAGGCGCAGCGTCCGAAGTCATGAGCCGGCGGCTCCAGGAAGAAATGGCTGAGCTCCGGCAGCTCAAGCGAGAGTAGCGCCAGCCCGTTGGCCTCCAAGTTCTCCGGACGTATCTCCGAATTGGCGGTCGTCGGAGGTGGCATGGGCATCTTGCCCATGTCTGGAGGTTTCTCCGAACCACGGGCACGATGCCCGTGCCACGGCGGACATCCAGACGCTACCGACAATCCGGAGATGCGCCCTCCATTGATGGACAAGAAACAAATCGATTGAGCCCGCCATCGAGCCGGCCATACTGAGCAAAACTTCGTCGACAAAGGACATCCCATGCCAGTCAAAACTACCCGGAAACGCTCGGACAAGAGCACCAAACAGGAATTGCTCGAAACTCTCCAGCCCGCAGCCGAGGAACTCGCCGCCACGCGCGCGGCGGAACTGAATCCCGAACGGCAGATCGAGGAGCGCCGGTCTCAAGAAGCGGTCGCGGTGGCGGAGTCAATCGTCGCCGAGGAAGTCGATCGCAGCATCGGCAGTTTAAAGGCCACGATCGGTAAGGCGCTCGGGGAACTGTCCGAGCGGCTGGCGTCCGAAAGCGCCAAGTTTCGGAGCTTGCAGGCGGCCATCGCGAGCAAGGAACGCGAATTGCAGGAACTCTACGGGATCGAAAAGTCGGCGGCGACGCTGGCGGCGCTCATCGAATCCCAAAACCAACGCCAGCAGCAGTTCGAGGACGAGATTGCGGGAACCAGGGAAGCGCTCTCGAAGGAGATCGAATCCTCCCGGGCGGAGTGGGAGCAGGAGAAGAAGCAACACGAGACCGAGAATCGCGAGCGGGACACCACCGAGAAGAAGACCCGGGATCGCGACAAGGAGGAGTTTACCTACGCGTTCAAGCGGGAGCAGCAGTCCCTCCGCGACCAGCTGGCAGATCAAAAGAAGAAGCTGGAACAAGAGCTCCAGACTCAACGGGAAACAGGCTTGAGGGATCTGACGGAGCGCGAAAAGGTGCTGGCGGTCAAGGAGGCGGAAGCGGCGGCCTTGCAGGCGCGGGTGGCGGCTTTCCCGAAGGAACTCGAGACAACGGTTACCAAGGCTGTGCTGGACGCCACGGAGCGAATCAAGCTCGAGGCCAAGAACCGGGAGGAACTCCTGCGCAAAGATTTCGAAGGCCAGAAGAACGTGCTCACGACAAAGGTCGAGTCGCTCGAAAAGACCGTCAAGGAACAGTCGGAGCAGAACGGAAAACTGGCGCGCCAACTGGAGACCGCTTACCAGAAGGTCCAGGAGATCGCCGAGAAGGCCATCGAAGGCTCCGCCCAATCCAAGGCGTTGAGCGACCTCCAGAAAGTTCTGGCCGAGCAGGGGCGCAAGCCGTCCGCCGAAAAGACGTAAGGGACCGCACCCAAATCGCCCGGCTTGTTTCCCGATCGCTGCGTGAGTGCAACGATCGTCGATTCTCGCGGATGATGGCGGAGGTCGCGGAGGTCCGCCCTCCACGCAGGCAAGTCGCTTATTTGGAGGGCGAACCTCCCGGTGACCGAGAGGCAACGACAGTCTGGATCGACGTCCCCATCGGGGTCGGTTTGTCGACCACTACCCTCAGTTTCCGGCGAAGCTGGAAACTGACTCGGTTTCGTCCCGGAACTGGGAAACGCCCTTCCCGCGAGCGATAGAATCCCGCGCGGTCGGCGGCCATGCGAAAACACATTATTGCGTTTAGTTATTTATAATAAGTTACTTAAGAAACTCTAGGGATCTTGGCATGGGACGTGCGTTGTACCCATCCGTCAACGAAAGCACCACAATGAAAACCACCCTCAGATTCACCCTACTGGTCCTCGCCATCGCATTGCCGGCTACCGCCTTCGGGGGCCTCATCGGAATCCTTCCAGCCTCTGTGTTCATCGGCAGCGAATTGGCCCTGTTCTCTTTCTTCACCGCTGGCATGATGCTCATCGCCCTCAACGATAACGGCCGCGGCCGCCGACCCGTCATTGTGCACCGGGCGCCAGTCAGCACCTGCAGCGCCACCCCGTTTAGTCCGGCCCGGCCCAGGATTTCTTACGGCCTCCGCCGCCAACATTGCCCCGTGGCGTGAGAACAAGCTGTAAGCAGATCGCTGACAGCTTAACACCTTGCCCCGGCCAGCACTCTCCGCTTGCCCAAACCAACTGCCACTCGTCATCCTCCCCCCAAGCCCCGCCCCACGATGGCCGCCACCGATAACTCGATCCACCGAATTCTCATTGCCGACGACCAGGCTGACGTCCTGGAAGCGCTGCGACTGCTCCTCAAGGCCGAAGGCTACCAAATCGAGACCGTCAAGTCGCCGGCCGCCGTTATCAAGGCCATCGAGGCACGCGATTTTTCACTCGTGTTGATGGACTTGAATTACGAGCGGGACACCACCTCCGGCCAGGAGGGCCTCGATCTGCTGAGCAAGATCCAGACTGTCGACTCGTCATTGCCCGTGGTCGTCATGACCGCCTGGGCCAGCGTCGACGTCGCGGTTGAGGCCATGCGGCGCGGCGCGCGGGATTTCGTCACCAAACCATGGGACAATCCCCGGCTTATTTGCATCGTCCGCAACCAGATCGACCTCGGCAGCGCTGTGCGCGCCTATCGCCGCCTCGAGCAGGAGAATCAGCTTCTCCGCGGCAAAGGCGGGCCCAATCTGATCGCGCAATCGGCCGCCATGCGGCCCGTGCTCGAGATGGTTTCGCGCGTCGGCCCGTCCGACGCCAATGTCCTGATCACCGGCGAGAATGGCACCGGCAAGGGTTTGATCGCGCAGGCTCTGCATGCGGTCTCGGCGCGGGCAGCGTTGCCCTTCATCTCAGTCAATATGGGCGGACTGCCCGAGGGCGTGTTTGAGAGCGAACTGTTCGGCCATGTACGGGGCGCATTTACCGACGCCAAGAGCGACCGGGCGGGTCGATTTGAACTCGCCGATGGAGGCACGCTGTTCATGGACGAGATCGGCAATATTCCGCTCAACCAGCAGTCGAAGATTCTCCGCACGCTAGAGACCGGCGAATATGAGCGCGTCGGTTCCTCGAAGACCTTCCACGTCAATGTCCGCTTGATTTCGGCGACGAACGCGGACATCTCCGCTGAAGTCACCAACGGCAAATTCCGCCAGGACCTGCTTTTCCGCCTCAACACGATTGCCATCCATCTCCCTCCGCTGCGGGAGCGCCGCGAGGACATTCCTTTGCTCGCCCAGTTTTTTCTGAAACAGCACGTCGAGCGCTATCGCAAAGCCATTACCGGCTTCGATGCCGGCGCGCTCGAGGCGATGCAGGGCCACGCCTGGCCCGGTAACGTCCGCGAACTCGATCACGCGGTCGAGCGGGGTGTGCTGATGGCGACGGGCAAGGTGGTCCGGACGGCCGATCTGGGCCTCAACGCCGGTTCGGCCGCCCCGCGGATCGAGGACATGAGCCTGGAGGAAGTGGAGGCCCATCTCATCCGGAAAACCCTCGCACGTTGCGATGGCAACGCCCGCCACGCCGCCGAAGAACTCGGCCTCAGCCGCAGCGCCTTTTACCGGCGGCTGGAAAAATACGGATTATGATTTTTTTGCCGCCAAAAGACGCAAAAGGCACAAAGTGGGACCATGAACTCCCCGACGTCCGTCTTCGCGTTGTGTGATCAAATCCGCGAAACTAGCTTCGCGTTGCATTGTTTTCTGCGTCAGATTCGCAAATTCGCGTTGTCCGAAGTCTGATTCGTTTTGCGCTTTTTGCGCTTTTTTGCGGCTATCAAACCACCATGCGCCGCCCCCGCCGCCTTAGCCACGATCAGCAGATCCTGTTCTATGCGTTGCTCGGTGGAACGCCAGCGGTCATCGCCGCGATGTACTGGCTCTGGTTCAGCGATGCCCCGCCCGATGCCAAGACCCAGTGGACGTTGACGCTGCTGATCATCGGCTTCTGGCTCAGCTATGCGGCCAGTGTCCAAATGCGGGTGATCCGGCCGCTCCAGACGATCGCGAACCTCCTTTCGGCCTTGCGTGAAGGCGACTTCTCCATCCGGGCCCGCCGGGCGCAGCGCGACGAACCGCTGGGCGACGTGCATGCGGAAATCAATTTTCTCGGCAACGTGCTGCAGGCCCAGCGTTTCGGCGCCCTCGAAGCCACCGCGCTGTTGCGAACGGTAATGGAGGAGATCGACGTCGCAGTGTTCGCGTTCGACAGCCAGGAAACGCTCCGCCTCGTCAACCGTAGCGGCCAGGAATTGCTCGCTGCGCCCGCCGAGCACATTCTGGGTCACTCCGCTGAGGAACTCGGACTCAAGGAATGGCTCGAGGGCGAGGATACCCGGGTGCTTCCAAACGTGAAATTTCCCGGAGGAACGGGACGTTGGGGCATGCGCCGCACGTCTTTTCGCGAAGGAGGCCGGTCCCACACCCTGGTCGTCGTCGCCGATCTTAGCGTGCCGTTGCGGGAGGAGGAGCTGAAGGCCTGGCAACGCCTCGTACGCGTGCTCGGCCATGAGCTCAACAATTCCCTCGCCCCGATCAAGTCGATCGCCGGCAGTCTCGGCGCCATGCTCAAGCGAGGCCAACGTGCCCCCGACTGGGAGGATGACATGCGCTCCGGTCTCGAAATCATCGAATCCCGGGCCGAGGGTCTGAGCCGTTTCATGCAGGCCTATGCGCGCCTGGCAAAACTGCCTCAACCCACGCTCGCGCCGGTGGAAATCGCTCCGCTCATCCGCCGGGCAGCGGCACTGGAAACCCGCCTGGCAATCACGGTCGCCGGCGGCCCCGACCTGACCACCCAGGTCGACGCGGCGCAGATTGAGCAGGTGTTGATCAATCTCTTCAAGAACGCCGTCGACGCCGCGCTCGACAACCATGGAGGCGTGCGCGTGAGCTGGCAGCAGCAGGGTGCCACCCTTGAAGTCCACATCGAAGATGACGGGCACGGCCTGGCCAACACCGCCAACCTGTTCGTGCCCTTCTTCACTACCAAACCCAGCGGTTCGGGCATCGGCCTCCTCCTTTGCCGCCAGATCGCCGAGAATCACGGCGGCTCGCTCAGCCTCAAGAATCGCGAAGGTGTGCCCGGCTGTTTGGCCACGCTAAGACTACCGGTGTAGAACAAGCGGCGCTGACAGAGCAGCGTCGCCCAACGGATGCGGGTTGCAGAGGGGCCGGCCGCCATTCTCCCTTTTTTAGGAGCCTGCTGGCAGGCGGTTCAGCGATGGTCCGTTTTCGTACGTTCCAAATCGTCTGCAAGCAGGCTCCTACACTCCAAGCAGCCGAAGCCCGCCGCGGTTCGGCACGACCAGCGCCCGCCAGCAGGAAAAACCGGGACCTCAACACCCAAACCGCCGATCCCGTCCGAGTCCCATTCCTGGGACGGAGCAATCCCACCAGCGGCGTCCGCCATTCTCCTGTCCAGACAGCAAAAAACGTTTTATGTTGGTAATCAATAATTTAACAAAATGACAGCAGATTGGCACAGACAATGCAAATAGCCTGCTCAATACGACCCTTTTATGGATATTCCCCGCCCCAATGCCGCCAAGGAAAAGCGCCGCAAACGCATCATTATCGCGAGTATCGTAGCAGTCGCGCTGATCGGCGTCACTTTCGCCCTTTCCCGACTCAAACCCGCCGCACCCACCGTCGATCGCAATCTGGTCTGGATCGATACCGTGAAGCGGGGTCCGATGGTCCGCCAGGTCCGCGGCCTCGGCACCCTCGTGCCGGAAGAAATCCGCTGGATCGCTGCGCGGACCGAGGGCCGGGTCGACCGGATCGTGCTGCGTCCGGGCGCGATCGTCAAACCAGACAGCGTCATTCTCGTCCTGAACAATCCCACGGTGGTCGAAGCGGCCATCAGCGCCGTGTCACAGCTCAAATCGGCCGAAGCTGAACTCGGGAATCTCAAAGTCACCGTGCAAAAAGGAGTGCTGGACGCCGAGGCCGGTCTGGCCAACGCCAAGTCCAATTTCGAAACCACCCGGCTTCAGGCGCAAGTCAACGAGGAGCTGTTCAAGGACGGACTTGTTTCGACGCTGGAACTCCAGCGTTCGAAGGTTGCGGCTGAAGACGCCAGCACGTTGTACGAGATCGAGCAGAAACGCTTTGCCTTCACCAAGGAGAGCATCGCGCCGCAACTCGCCGTCAAAGAAGCCGAGGTCGACCGGGTCCGCGCCCAAGCCAAGCTCCGCCAGGACGAGGCCGACGCGCTTTCCGTGCGTGCCGGAGTGCCCGGCGTGCTCCAGGTGCTGCCCGTAGAAGTGGGCGCCCAGGTTCAACCCGGCGCCAATCTGGCCCGCGTCGCCGATCCTGGCCGCCTGAAAGCCGAGGTACGGATCGCCGAAACCCAGGCCAAGGATATTCAGATCGGCCAGGTCTCTTCCATCGACACCCGCAACGGCATCGTAGCCGGACACGTCTCGCGCATCGATCCTTCCGTGCAGAACGGCACGGTCACGGTGGACGTCTCCCTCGAAGGCGAGCTCCCCCGGGGCGCCCGGCCCGATCTCAGCGTCGACGGCACGATCGAACTGGAACGTCTTGACGACGTGGTCTACGTGGGGCGTCCGGCTTTTGGCCAGGAACGCAGCACGGTCCAGATCTTCAAACTCGACGCCGACGGTGTCTATGCACTGCGCACCCCGGTTGAGCTGGGCCGGAGTTCTGTCAACACCATCGAGATCGTCAAAGGCCTGCATCCCGGCGATCGCGTCATCCTTTCCGACATGACCCCGCAGGATGCCAACGAACGCATCCGCCTGAACTAGCCCGGTTTTCGCTCCCTCCACCGTCAACCCCAAAAAATCCACCACTTCGCAGCGCCACCGTGTGTGCTGTACCAACCGCTTCAACGCTCCTGCCCCCATATGAATACTGAAACAAACGGCCAATCGCTCATCAAACTCGAAGGCGTGACCAAGGTTTTCCTGACCGACGAGGTCGAAACCCACGCTCTCTCCGGCATCCACCTTGACATCCTCAAGGGCGAATACGTGTCCATCGCCGGACCTTCCGGTTGCGGAAAGTCCACGCTCCTCTCAATCCTCGGCCTGCTCGACACGCCGACGGACGGACAGTACGTGCTCAACAGCCGCCCCGTGCAGGGGCTCTCGCTCGCCGAGCGGGCGCGCATCCGCAACCGCGAGATCGGCTTCATTTTCCAGTCGTTCAATCTGATCGGCGACCTCACGGTCTACGAAAACGTCGACCTGCCCCTGACCTACCGCGGCATGCCCGCCGCCGAGCGCAAGCAGCGCGTCAACGAGGCGTTGGAAAAGGTCGGCATGGCCCACCGCGCCAAGCATCTTCCTTCGCAGCTATCCGGCGGCCAGCAGCAGCGCGTCGCGGTGGCCCGCGCCCTCGCCGGCTATCCCTCCGTGCTCCTCGCCGACGAGCCCACGGGCAACCTCGATTCCAAGAACGGTGATGCCGTCATGGAATTGCTGGAGAACCTCCACAAGACCGGCTCCACGATCGTGATGGTCACGCACGACCACCGGTTCGCCCGCCATGCGGTGCGCTCCGTGCATCTGTTTGACGGTCGCGTGGTCGAGGAAAGCGCGACCACCAAGGAGGCGGAGATGTCGCTGTAGGCAGGCATGGAGGGCGCGCCGGACCCGATCCGGTCGTCGCGCTGCGTGCGGAGTGAACCTGAGACGTGAGGGTGAAAGTGAGAGTGAAAGTGAAAGTGCACATAGAATTCCGCTACCAAGCCATCCCGCCCGTCTTCTAGCGTTCCGTCTGACTCGTTCTCCCCTGCTTTCCTACCACTCTCACTCTCACTTTCACCCTCACTTCTCACTTTCCCCTCGCCATGAACGATCTTCGCTACGCCTTCCGGCTGCTCGCCAAGTCCCCCGGGTTCACGGCCGTGGTCGTGCTGACGCTCGCTCTCGGCATCGGCGCCCACACCGCCATCTTTAGCATCGTCAACGCAACCTTCCTGCGCGCCCTGCCCTACCCGGAGCCGGACCGCCTCGTCCACCTGTCCGAGACGGGCGATTCGAACGTCGCCTACCCGAATTTCGAGGACTGGTACGCGGGACAGGACGTGTTCAGCGCCCTAGCGATTTATCGCACCGATGGCCGCAAGCTCAAGACGCCCGACAGCGCAGAGCAGATCGCGATCGCGCAGGTTTCCGCGGACTTCTTCCCCGCGGTCGGCGTGCATGCCGCCCAAGGCCGCGATCTCACCGCCGACGACGACCGCGCCGGGGCCGCACCGGTCGTGTGGCTGACGCACGCGGCCTGGCAGCGCTACTTTGCCGGCGATCCGAAGATCATCGGACAGACCGTGCTGCTCGATGGCGCGCCGACCGGCGTGGCCGGCATTCTGCCCGCCAGCTTTCACTTTCACCGCAGCGCCGACCTTTTCGTGCCGCTCGGCCCGTTCCTCGACCAGTTGTTCATGCGGGAACGCGGGAACCGCAATGGCACGTACGTCATCGGCCGCCTCAAGCCCGGCGTCACCTTCGAGGCCGCCCGCGCGCAGATGACCGCGATCGGCCGGCGACTCGAACAGGCCTATCCCAAGGTCAACGCCGGCCGGGGCATCTTCATGCAGCCGCTGCGCGAGCGCCTCGCCGGTGAGGCGCGAACCAATCTCCTGCTCCTGCTGGGCGCGGTCGGCATGGTCCTGCTGATCGCCTGCGTCAATGTCGCGAACATGCTGCTCGCCCGCTCCTTTGGCCGGGCTCGGGAGATGGCGATCCGCACGGCGCTCGGGGCGTCGCGCCGCGATCTCTTCCGGCAACTCCTCGCCGAGAGCCTGCTGCTCGCCGCCGCGGGTGGCGTCGTCGGCGCGCTCCTCGGTGCGTGGGGCTACGATATTGTCAGCCGCCTAGTGCCGTGGGAAATGCGCGCGCTGATGGAGGGAACGGCGGGCCTCGACCGCGGCGTGCTCCTGTTCATCATCGGCCTCACCCTGATCACCGGCATCGCCTTCGGCCTCGCCGGCGCGTGGGCTGTCAACCGGCTCCTGCAGAGCCAGCTGTTCGGCGTCACGGGCACCGATCCGCTCACCTATGCCGGCAGCGCGCTGCTGCTGCTGCTCGCGGCGTTGGTGGCCTGTTACGTGCCCGCCCGCCGGGCCATGCGGATCAATCCGACGGAGGCGCTGAGGGCGGAGTGACTCCGCCAAGGCCAAAGCTCCAAACTCCAAGTTCCAAGGAACAAGTATTAAGAAAACACCTTCGTTCCCCTCTTCCGTCGTTTTCCCACATTCCTGTTACTTGCTACTTGTCACTTTCCACTTTCCTGCCCCATGTCCAACCTCCGCCTCGCTTTTCGCACGCTGTCAAAATCGCCCGGTTTTGCCATTGTCGCGATGCTCACGCTGGGCCTCGGCATCGCGCTGAGCACTTCGGCGTTTAGCCTGGCGAACATCTTCCTGCTGCGCACGGTCCCGTACCCAAACAGCGATCGCATCGTCCGCCTCTTCCGGACCACGCCGCAGACACGCAATGCGCCCATGGCGCCGGCGAATGCACTCGACGTGCGGACGGCGTCAACTTCATACGCCAGCCTGGCGTTCTTTTATCAGGATGCCGCCAGCCTCGCCGAACCCGGCCAGCCGGCCCAACAGGTTTTCGGTCTCACCGCCTCCCCGGCCATCTTCTCCGTGCTGGGCGTCCAACCCTTTCTCGGCCGGAGTTTCACCCCCAAAGAAGAGCAGCCGGGCAAGAGTAAGGTCATCATCCTCGCCCACCGGACCTGGATGCGCCGGTTTGGTGGCGATCCGAGCGTGGTCAACCAGCAACTTCGCCTCGACGGCGACACCTATACCATTGTCGGCGTGCTGCCGGCCAGTTTCGACGCGCCCCTGGTCTGGGGCAAGGTCGAATTCGTGCGCCCCCTGACCATCGAGAAGCACTTCCTCACGCTGCGTAACAACGCCTGGTTCAACACGGTCGCCCGGCTCAAGGAGGGCGTCGGGCCCGGCCAAGCCCAGGGCGAATTGAACACCATCGCCAGCCGCCTCGCGAAGGATTTCCCTCAGGACATCGGCGCCGACGGCCTGCGCATCACCGACCTGGCCTCCGCCAGCATGGACGACACGACCCGAATCATTCTGTGGTTGATGGTGGCGCTCTCGGGCATGGTCTTGTTGATTGCTTGCGCAAACCTCGCCAGCCTGCAGCTTGCCCGCGCCTTCGGCCGCTCCCGTGAATACGCGCTTCGCTCCGCGCTCGGCGCCGGTCGCGGCAACCTGATGGCACCGCTGCTCGTGGAGAGCCTGGTGCTGGCGCTCGGCGGGGGCGCTCTCGGCATCCTGCTGGCGGCCTGGAGCAACGAGTTGATTGGACGGAATGTCAATATTGGCAGCGAACCGGGCTTCGCCATTCCCATTGACGGCCATGTCCTGGTCTTCGCGCTGCTCGTCGCCCTGATCAGCGGCCTGGCGTTCGGTCTGGCCCCGGCCTGGCTCGCCAGCCGCACGCCGGCCAGCGAGTCGCTCAAGGAGGGTTCGCGCGGCTCAACGGCCGGACCGTCGAGTCAACGTTTGAAGGCGGCCCTGATCATCGGAGAGATCGCGGCCGCACTCGTCCTGGTCGGCGTCGCCACCTCGTTCGGCGTCGCCGTAAAGAAGTTCCTGCACCGCGACGTCGGCTGGAATACGGAGGGTCTGTTCACCGGCAACATCGCCCTGCCGTGGAACCGTTACACCGATGACGCCCGTTGCCGCGATTTCCATCGCACGCTGCTGGACCGTCTCAGCGCGCTGCCCGGAGTCGACCACGCCGCGCTCGCCGACAGCCTGCCGGTCTACGCTTATAATATACGGCGCAACCTGGTCGCCGCCGGACAGGCCCCAGTGCCCCGCGGCCAGGAGCCGCTAGCGCAGACGGCCGCGGTTTCCCCAGACTACTTCGCCACGCTGCAGATCCCGCTTGAACAGGGCCGTTTCTTTGCCGCCAGCCTCAAGCCCGAAGGTCCGGCCGAGGTCGTCGTCAACGCTGCCCTCGCGCGCCGGATGTGGCCGGGCGAAAATCCGATCGGCAAGCGCCTGCGGTTCGTGGACAACAACCAGTGGCTTGAAGTCGTTGGCGTGGTCGGCGAAGCCCGCATGGCCGTCAATCTTAGCGAACCTGACACGCACCTGCAAGCCTACCGCCCGCTCGTGCAGGAACCGAAACACTATCTCGCCATCGTCCTGCGCACGTCCCTATCGCCGGAATCGCTGGCGCCGGCCGTTCGCCAGATCGTGGCCGCGCTCGACGCGGACATGCCGGTCGCCCAGCCCGCATCGCTCCGCACCTGGATCGAGGTGAATCTGGCCAATCTCAATCTCGTTGCCGCCAATCTCGCCACGTTCGCCTTCATGGGACTTCTGATCTCGGCCCTTGGACTTTACGGCGTGATCTCGCAACTCACGATGCAACGCACCCGTGACATCGGCGTGCGCATGGCGCTGGGCGCCCAATACGGCGACATTATCGGGCTGATCCTGCACGAAGGGGCAACCCTGCTCGCGATTGGTTTGGTCGTGGGCGTGCCGGCCTACTTCGCCGCAAATTTCGTTTTGCACCGCGCGATGCCCGAGATGGCGCTGCCTGGCTGGTGGCTGCTCGGAGTGAACCTCGTGGCCCTGTCCGCCGTCGCTTTCACCGCCTGCTGGCTGCCCGCCCGCCGCGCCGCCCGCACCGACCCGGTCGTCGCGCTGCGCGCGGAGTGAGCGAATTTGCGATTGTCGATTGGCGATTTCCGATTTCCCCGATGACCCAGACCGAAATCAACCACCTAACAGAACAGTCTGTGCTTACAGCCTCGCCCATTCCCGTGTTTCACCGCCACTGATTCTCAATCAGCAATTCTCAAATCGTCAATCGGCAATCTTAAATCGACAATCTTCCATGTCCGCCCTTCGCTTCGCTTTCCGCCAGTTGATCAAAACACCCGGCTTCACGATCGTCGCGTTGGTCACGCTAGCGCTCGGCATCGGCGTGAACACGTCGATGTACACGCTGGTCGATGTGTTGCTCTTTCGGAGCGCCCCATTCCCGGAACCCGACCGTATGCTATTCATCCAAGGCCTCACCGCCCAGGGTCAGCCCGACGGGTTCTCCTTTGCCGAGATCGAGGAGATGCGCGCGCTGGCCGCCTCCGGCCCGTCTGCAGCCTTCGAATCCATCACGGCGTTTTCCGGTTGGAACAATGACCTGGCCGAGCCCGGCCAGCCCGCAGAATGCCTGGTCTCACTCGACGCCTCAATCGATTTCTTCCGCACCTTCCGTGTGCAACCGATGCTGGGGCGGCCGTACTCCGCCGACGAAGAAGTGCCGGGCCGCACCCAGGTCGCGATTCTCAGCCACGCCCTCTGGCAATCCCGTTTCGGGGGCGATCCCACCATCATCGGCCGGACGCTCCGGCTCAACGCCGAGCAGGTCACCGTCATCGGAGTCATGCCGCCCTCGTTCGGGTATCCGCTCTTCTGGGGCCCAAAGGACCTCTGGCGCCCGGTGACCATTCCGCGCCATATCGTCGAGGACCGGAACAACCACTTCTTCAATGCGGTCGGGCGTCTCCGTCCGGGTTTCTCCGCCGCGCAGGCCGCCGCCCAGCTGCAGCCGCTGCTCGCCCGCTGGGCGCACGACTATCCGCAGACTAGCGCCGGCCGCGGCGTCAAGGTCATGCTCCTGCAGAAGGCGATCCTGAACGGCGGCCCCTTCCAGTTCATTACCTGGCTTCTGTTCGGCGTGGGCGCCGCGGTGCTGTTGATCGCGTGCTTCAACCTCGCCAATCTCCAGCTCGCCCGCGCAACGGGCAATACCCGCGACCTCGCGATCCGCTCGGCGCTCGGTGCGGCCCGCGGCCGGTTGATTTTCCATCAGCTCACCGAATCGATGGTGCTCGCCTTGAGCGGCGGCGTGCTAGGGTGGTTTGTCGCCTTGTGGTCCAACGACCTGATCGGCCGGTCCATCCCCATCGGCGCCACGGAAACGCTCCACCTGGAGATGAACGGCCCCGTCCTCGCCGCGGCGTTCGTCGTCACGCTGCTCAGCGGCCTGCTCTTCGGCCTGGCCCCCGCCTGGATCGCCTCGCGGGGCGACATGGTCACCACGCTGAAGCAGCAGAGCCGCGGGTCCACCTCCGGCCGTGGCGCCCACCGCCTCCGGAACGGCCTGGTCGTCGCCGAGGTGGCGCTCGCCCTCGCGCTTCTGGCCACCGCCGGCGTGATGATCCGGGGATTCAGCGCCCTGCTGAAGCGCAACAAGGGTTGGGACACCGATCGCGTGCTCCTCGCCAACATCCACATGGCCGAGCAGTCCACCTACAATACGGAGGACAAACGGCGCGTGGCGATCGACAAGCTCACGCGCCGGCTGGCGCAGATCCCGCATGCCGAGCGTACCGCGATCTGTTCGAGTCCGCCGCTCTTCGCCTATTCGAAGAACGTCTCATTCGAGGTTTCTGGCGTGACATCGGATGATCCGACGAAGCAGCCCATCGGCGGCTACACCATGGTCACCACGGACTTTTTCGCCGCCCTCGGCATCCCGCTGCTGGAGGGCCGTCTGTTCCCGTCGGAGCTGAAGGCGGACAGCCCGCCGTTGGTCATCATCAACGAGACCATGGCGCGCCGTTTCTGGCCGCACGAGAGTGCCATCGGCAGGCGCATCGGCGACCGCCAGGGCGACGTGGTCGTCTGGCGCGAGATCATCGGCGTCGTGCGCGACATCCAGGACGCGTTGAACCCCAGCGACCTGAGCACGATGTACCAGGTCTACAAGCCGTTGGTGAACGAACCGTGGGGATACCTGTGGCTGATCGTGCGGACGCCGGCTCCCGCGACGTTCAAGAACGAACTTCGCCGCGCCGTCGCCGACGTCGATCCCGATATCGCCGTACAGCAGATGGTCACGGTGCCGGAGTCGGCCGACCAGTTCCTGCGCAGCTTCATCGTCGTCAATGACACGCTGGGGGGATTCGCCCTGCTGGGCCTCCTGCTCGCCGCCATTGGACTCTACGGCGTCATCTCCAACCTCGTCGCCCAGCGCACCAACGAGTTCGGCATCCGCATCGCGCTGGGCGCCAAGCCAGGCGACGTGCTCGGCCTCGTGCTCCGACGGGGTGTCTGGCTCACACTGCTCGGCCTGCTGATTGGCGGCGCCCTGGGGTTCGCGCTCAACCTCGCACTGCGGGCAACGCTGCCACGCATGGGCGGCCTTGATCCGGTCACGATCAGTCTGGTGGCTCTCGTCCTGTTCGCCGTCGCCCTGTTCGCCTGCTGGCTGCCGGCGCGCCGCGCCACGCGCATCAACCCGCTGGAGGCGCTGCGGACGGAGTGAATGGGAGAGTGGATGTGAAAGTGCATATGAAATCCGGCCACCGAGCCACCCCACCCTCCACGTTGCGTCCCGTCTGACTCGCTCCCTCCGCTTCCCTTTCCCTTTCACTTTCACTCTCACTTTCGCCTCCGCCTTCACCCTCCCTTTCGCCCTTACTTTCACCTTCACCCTCACTTCCCCTCCATGTCCGACCTCCGCTTCGCTTTTCGCTCACTTGCCAAATCGCCCGGTTTCACCGCTATCGCGATTGCCACGCTCGCCATCGCCATCGGCGTCAACACCGCGATCTACTCGC
This sequence comes from Opitutia bacterium, assembly GCA_003142955.1. Lineage (GTDB taxonomy): Bacteria > Verrucomicrobiota > Verrucomicrobiia > Opitutales > Opitutaceae > Fen-1467. The sequence continues at coordinate 34,408 of PLOH01000066.1, forward strand.
TGGTGAACGGTCTGATACTTCGCCCGCTGGTGCCGTACAAACCGGCGGAGGTCGTGAACATTTTCACCGTCCGAAAGGCCGCCAACCGCGACTACCGTTCATTCTCCTACGCCGAATTCACCGTGCTCCGTGAAAGCAACCCTGTCTTCCGCGACGTCGCCGCCATGAGCTTCACCCTCGTGGGCATGGGACGCGACGAAGCCATGCACCGCAGCTTCGTCTTCTTTGTTTCGGAGAACTTCTTCTCGCTTCTCGGCGTCCGGCCGGCCGCGGGCAGGTTCTTCAATGCTGCCGAGTCGCAGCCGAACGCCAACACTCCCGTCGTCATCGCCAGTTACGCATTGTGGCAGCGCCAGGGAAGTCGGCCGGATTTCGTCGGCAGCACCATCCTGGTTAACGGCCAAGCGCTGACCGTCATCGGCGTCACCCCGCGCGATTTCACCGGGGTAAACGCGGTGCTGGCCCCGGACCTCTGGCTGCCGCTGGGCGTCTACACCCTCTTTTCGTATCCCCTGGCGAGCGACAGTCCGAACAATGATCTCGGCCGGCCGAACACCTACTCGCTCAACCTGATGGGCCGCCTGAATCCGGGCATCGACATCCGCTCCGCGCTTCCCTTGCTCCCGGTGCTGGCCAAACGTCTTGACGCCCTGCAGCCGCCCGAGGCGGCGACCGCCGGCGCCCGCGAACTACAGATCCAACCGCCCTCACGATTCAGCATCAGCACCGCCCCGTCGGGCGGCGAGGGCGACGTGGCCGCAGGCGCGGCGTTGCTTCTCGGCATGGCCGGGGTCGTGCTGCTCATCGCCTGCCTCAACCTGGCCAACATGTTCCTGGCGCGCGGCACGGGCCGCTCCAAGGAGATCGCCATCCGCCTATCGATCGGCGCCCCGCGCTGGCGCGTGGTCCGGCTGTTGCTGGTCGAGGGTCTGCTGCTCGCCTTCGCGGGTGGCCTGCTCGGCTTGCTCCTCGCGCTGTGGAGCGACGATCTGCTGACGGCGGCGCTGAACGCGAAATTCCGGGAGTTTAACTTCGGCCTAGCCTTTGAATTGCAGCCCGACGCCCGCGTGCTGGGCGCGACCTTCCTGTTCTGCATCGGGGCCACTCTTGTCTTCAGCCTGGGGCCGGCGCTGAAGTCGGTCCGTACCGACCTCGTGACCAACCTCAAGGTGCAGACGGGCGATTCCGCCGCGACCGGCCGGTGGAATTGGTTCTTCTCCTCGCGCCATTGCCTGGTGATGGCCCAGATTTCCCTTTCCCTCGTCCTGCTCTTTAGCGGCGGCCTCTTCTTTCACAGCGCAGTGAACGCCTCCGGCCTCTCCCTGGGTTTTCAACCCACCGGCAGCGCGGTGGCCGAGTTGGATTTTTCGCTGACCCGCGCGCCCGAGGCCACCGTCCGCCAGAAGCTCTCCGCCATCCTCGCCCGGCTGGAGGAACTCCCGAACGTGCGCGCCGCCTCAATCGCGACGCTGCTTCCCTACACCAATGTGGATCACAGGCGCCGGATCGCGCCAGTCGAAGCGGTTTCGGCATCAGGGACTGACGGCAAACAGCCCGGCTTCGAAGGCGTTTTCTGCGCCACCACGCCCGATTTCTTCGACATCATCGGCGTCCGCCTGCTCCAAGGTCGGAGATTTACCACCGTCGAAACGGATAATCGCAACGCCCCACCCGTGGCGATCATCGATGAACGGATGGCAAAGCTGCTCTTCCCGAATGGGAACGCCCTCGGCCGGCGGATCCGCTACGTTTCCCCGGCAATGCCGGGATCACCTTCGGAAATGGAGATCATCGGCGTCGTTTCAAGCCATCGTCAGCATCCCCGTGTCGGCGAGGCTGATCCCCGCCTCTATGTGCCTCTCGCACAAGGCTACAGTCCCGACGTCTTTGTGATGGTTCGCTTCGCCAATGAGGACCGGCGGAGTGTGGCGGCAGCCACGGTCGGATTGCGCCAGACGCTCCGCGCGATCGACCCGGATCTGCCGGTGCTGCGACTAACTCCCTTTACCCATCTGGTTGAAGGCAACCTTGACCTCTGGATGGTCCGGGTGGGCGCCGTGATGTTCGGCGCATTCGGCTGCATCGCCCTCCTGCTGGCCGTGGTCGGCGTCTACGGCGTCAAAGCCTACGCGGTGGCTCGGCGCACGCGCGAGATCGGAATTCGCATGGCGCTCGGGGCGATGCCGGGAGACGTGTTTGCCCTGATCATCAAGCAGGGAGCGCTCCAAACGGCATTTGCCGTATTAATGGGCACCGGCCTCTCGCTCCTCGTTGGCAAGATCCTGGCATCCGCGCTGTTTGGAGTCAGCGTGGCCGATCCGCTCGTCCTCAGCGCCTCCATCGCGATCCTCGCCGCCTCCGCGCTGCTCGCGTGCTATCTGCCGGCGAGAAGAGCAACGAAGGTCAACCCGACCGACGCCCTGCGGGCGGAATGATCCGCTAGTAGCGAGCATCGAGTAGTGAGTAGCGAGTAGACCGAACGAACTTCTCCGACACAGATCGCCTGCCCTCTTCTGCCCACAACCCCGCTGTTCCCGACGACGAACTCGCAGCAACAATAGCCTCCTCAGCCGCCGTCTTCTACTCACTACTCGCTACACGCTACTGGCTACTACTTCCGCCCTGCTCACCACCCGCTACTCGCTACTCACTACTTTCCCATGAATTCACACCCAATCCTCCCCCTCGCCATGCTCGGTGCGGTGCTGCTTTCCAGCGGCGCCAACATCCATCTCTGCGCCGATGATTCGGCGTTCGGCAACGACGCCTGGAAGCGCATCGTCAGACTGAACGGCGACTGGAAATTCTCCGTCGGCGACAGCCCTGAGTGGGCTGCGCCGGAGTTTACCGACCGGGACTGGGCGACGATCCACGCCCCGGCGGAATGGCAGTCCGAAGGTTACGAGGGCTACAACGGTTACGCATGGTATCGGAAGACGTTCGTGTTCCCAGCCGGCCACGAGAAAGACACGGTCTTTCTCTCTCTGGGCCGGATCGACGATGCCGGCCAGGTTTATCTGAACGGCAAGCTCATCGGAGCCTCCGGAGAATTCCCGCCACACTACGCCTCCGCCTACGACAAAGCCACGGTCTTCGAGATGCCCTCTGGAAGCCTGCTGGTGGGACGGGACAATGTTCTCGCCGTTCGCGTCTACGACGGAGGCGGGGTTGGCGGAATTGTCGAAGGCCGCCTGTGCTTTTTCACCACCAGCATTCCCCAGCCCGATGTTCTCCTGAGCGGAACATGGAAGTTCAGTCCGGGCGACCAGGCCGAATGGAAACAGGAACACTGCGACGAGTCCGCCTTCGCGGAGATTCCCGTTCCGAGCTACTGGCAGAACGCCGGCTATCCGCAGCTGCACGGCTATGCCTGGTACCGCAAGACCTTCACCGTCTCGACTGTTCCGACAGACAAGACGCTCGTCCTGATGCTGGGCAAGATCGACGATTTTGATGCGGTCTATCTCAACGGAACCCTGGTCGGCTCGACGGGAGCCATCGATCATCCCGCCAACGATGACGGGGCCCCGCACTACGCGCAGTACCGCAACTATTTTTTCCCAGCCTCCCTGCTGAAGGAAGCCAATACCATTGCCGTTCGGGTCTACGATCGCGGCGGAGTCGGCGGAATCTATTCCAGCCCGGTCGGCATCACTTCCCAAACTGCCTACATCAAATATTGGGAAACCAGGAAAATCAGGACCCACAGTCTTTGGAGGCTGTTGGAGTCCGACTGAGCCGTTCTAGCAGCGTGTCGGACTTCGTCCTCCGCGCCCCTAGCCCGCATATTTCACAGGCGATTTGATTCTGGAGATTTGGTGCCAAAAATTGGAGGAACGGAGCAGGCTGCGCGGCGGTTTTTCGTCAGGTGAGGGCTGCGATGGGGCGAGCGGGCATTTTTTGGACAAAA
>PLOH01000082.1:0-1175 GCA_003142955.1 Opitutia bacterium
AACTGATACCAGGGGTCGGCCACTTCGGGAAAAGGTTGGATCAGCAACCCGTATTTGGACCACTCGTCCGGACGGGGCGCCAATACGGCGATGCGGGCGCGCGCATCGCTGTGGCGCATCACCGTGCCCAGCCGGGCCGCGTAGTCGGAGAACTGTTTGAAGTGGGGCCACCAAGGAGTGCGTTCATTGAGGTAATTGCCAAAGCGAACCCATCCGGGAAAGCCGGCGTCAAGTGGAGTGTAATTGAAGCCGTGCATGATCGGGTGGTTCAGTCCTGTCAGGAGCGTGGCATCCAGGCCGCGCTTGAAATCCTGCAGGGTTTCCCGGAACACCGGAACCGCGTTGGTCATGGCTTCAAACGAGCGAAGCCTTTGTCCGGTCAGGTTGGCGGCTGAGGCGACGTATTTATCCACCACCGTCGGTTCCACGCGGATGCGCTTAGGGTGGTATGGGTCCAGCCACAGCCACGTCTCGCCCTCGGGCAGGTGCACCTTCATGCTGCCATGCAGCGGGTGGGTCTCGCGGCCATACGCTTGCATGCGCGCCTTGACGTGGTTGGCCTCGGCCCATGCGACATAGGTCGAGAGAAAGCGCTCATCGAAAAGCTCGATCAATGTCTTATCAAAGTCGTAACGGACCCGCCGGACCGTCCGGTTGAAATCCGATTCCGCCGGGGCGTTGTCGGCATCGAGCACGAAGGGCAGATACGGCAGGAGATCGTAGCCGCGGCGCCGGCTAAACTCGGCTGGCAGATCGCCGGTCCAGTTCGCGTGGTCCAGTTCGAGACTGTCGACAAACATGGCGCGCAGCGCACTGCCCAGGTTGCCCTGCAGGGCCGGGGACAGATTTGACGACATGTGGTCCAGATATTTCCGAACCGCCGCGGCATCGAAGTGATTGACGACGGGACCGTCTGCGCCCGGTGCCCCGAGTTTGACGTAGGTGAATCCCGTCTGCCAGGTCCCGATATAGAGTGAGAAGTCACCGGCGGGCACTTCGATCACCACCCGACCGTCCTGCCCGAACCCGGCGATCAAGTCCGTGCCGGCCGTGAAGGTGCCCTGCGCCGCACTGGCCGGCAGCAAGCGCAGGAAAAGCAACTGGCGGTTGGTGGGGGTCGGGCTTGGCTCGGGCTTTTCCCCGGGTTTGGCGGCGGGCATCATCTCCATCAATTC
>PLOH01000082.1:1315-27672 GCA_003142955.1 Opitutia bacterium
GGCCGGGTGTTCATGGCCGGCTCGCGGAAGGCATCGTAAAGCGGATCGCCGTGCAGGCGGGAGCAGGCGGCCGCAAGAGAGACAAAGAATATGATGCGCCGAGGGCAGTTCATTGGGTCCTCCTGAGATTTGCCTAATGAAGTGACAACCAAAGGGGGAGCGGCTTGTCCACAGGACGCTCTGAGCGCGTTGGGGACAACGCGCACTACCAGTGTCACTTCATTCCGTAAAGTTTAGTGGATGCGGAGATTGAATGGGTCACATTTTGGGAACGACGCGGAAGGTTCCATTGCCGCACGTGCCAACCTCGATGGTGCCGGTCTTGGGGTTCACGGCGATCGTCTTCATTCGCAGGGCTCCCAGTCCTGGATCGTAGAGATCGGTCCAGGTATGGCCGCCGTCGGGGCTGTGGAGGAGTGCTGCCAGGCATGGGCTGAGTCCCAGGGGTTCGCAAGATACGTACACGTCGTCTTCACCCGGACCACCTACCGCGATGGAGCTCGCATTGAAAGCGCGGTTGTCGAGGGGGAAAACTTTTGTCCAGTGTGCCCCCTGATCGTCGCTGCGCCAGAGGCCCTCTCCGATGAAGCCTGCGTAAACCCGCTGCGGGCGGTTTGGATCCGCCGTCACGCAGACGAGTGTGGCGGTACGATTGCGCTTGAAGGGGAGTCCCGCGGAGAGGTCAGCCCAGCTCTTGCCTCCGTCCTTGGTGCGGAAGAGTCCTTCGGTCCATTCGCCCCAGTAGAATGCGTCGGCCTGGCCGGGGATCGCAGCGAGCAATTGGTTGGTGCCGCAGGCGTTCTTGGTCTGATACCAGACGACCGGGAGCAGCTCGTTCTCGACCCATTCGCGATCCTGTGGAACCCGGTGGATGCGGCTGGGCAGGCCGCCGTCTGGGAGCCGTGTCCAGGTCTTTCCCGAGTCGACGCTCCGATACAAACCCGCGCCTTTCGCCGGCTCCCCGTCGACGCTGGCGAGGAAAACGCCCGGTTGGACGGAGTCCTCTCGGATCCCCTGGATCATCAGTCCGGCGGGCAGTTCCAGGCTGCAAATCACGGTCGCGCCATCGTCCTCGGTGCGGCAGAATGCGCTGTGTTGGGAGCCGTTGTTGTTTACTCCATAGACGACCAGTCCATTCGTGAAATGCGACGGCGCGGCGCAGGTGCTGCAGTAGTAATTGGCAGGAAGATGCAATTCGGCGAAGTGCTGGAAGTGGCGGCCGTCGTCGGTGCTACGGCAGATCGCCTGATCGGCCGCGGAGAAATAGAAGCAGTCCGGCCTCGTCGGGTGGGCAACAACGTTCTCGACGCAAATGTTTTCGATGCCCTCGTAGTGGTTACCCGACCAATGCTGCCCGCCGTCGCGGCTCACCGAGACGCCAAACCAGTTGCTCATGTAGAGCGTCTTCGAATCAAATGGGTCGATCCGCAGCTTGGCGATCGCCCAGCCGATCGGGCGGATGTCTCCGGGCGGGTACGGGTACTCCGTAAAGTCGGAGGGCTGGTAGTCCTTGAGCAACGACCACGTGGCGCCGGCGTCGTGCGAAACATAAAGCGGAACGACGGGCACGGGGGCGTCGGCTCCGACGCAAGCGGCGGTGTAGAGGGTGCGCGGCTGGCGGGGATCGACCGCGATGCCGGGGAACTCCACCGGCGGCAGTCCCTGGTTGATCGGTTTGAAACTGCGTCCGCCGTCCAGACTCTTGAACAGGCCCTGTTTGCCGGCGGCTGCGTAGAGGATCTCGTCGCCCTCGGGGGAAAACTGCAGCTCCGCGAAGGCGAGCTCCGGTCCCTCGGCGAGGAGACTCCAGGTGCGTCCCTGGTCCGTGGAAAGATAGAGCCGGCCGACCTGCGGACGCTTGTAGCCCGAGGGGACGAGATAGTCCGCATGCGCCAGCGTCCGGAGCGTGCCAACGTAGAGGCGGTTGGGGATGCGCGGGTGAAAGGCGAGGGACTTGAGCGGCTCGCCCGCGAGGCCGGTGCCAGTCCAGGTTTCTCCTCTGTCGTGGCTCGCGAAGACGCCCCGCGAGAAACTGGCGGCGACGACGGTCTTCGGGTCGAAGGGATCGACGGCGATCATCTCGCCGAGGTACCGGGTTTCGCCGTTGCCGATGAAGTCGGCCTGTTCGGTAAGCAGGCGCCAGGTTTGGCCGCCGTCCGTGGAGCCGTGGATGAAACCGAAGCTCTTGCCGCCGCGCGCCTCGCCCGAGCAGCGGAAGAGGATCTTGGGGTCGTGCGGACTTAGCGCAAAACTCTCGACCGAGTGATGGGACGAGGCGGTCATTCCCCGGTTCATCGCGCGGAAGCTGCGGCCGCCGTCCTCGCTGAGAAACACCCCCGCGACATCGCAGCGTGCCCAGATGCGGCCGGGAGTATTCGGGTCGGGGATCAGCCCCGTGATGTAACCGCCGCCCCCGACTCGCGAGTTACGCCAGTCCGCTTCGCCGCGTGGCACGCCCATTCCGGCGCTCGGGGCAGGATCGGCCGCCTGCAGGGTGAGTGCGAGCAATGAGAAAGGCAGGACCAGAACGCGGCAGGCGAGTCGGTGACGATTCATGTCGGCGGGGAGTTTTCGCTGATGGGGCGTGCCGTCTACTCTGGGTTTTCTGACGTTGCGCGATGCGGGAATATCCGGCCGCGTCCCGCTCCCGATTCCGGCTATCCACAGCCTCCGCGCAATCCCTTTCTACGATTCCTGCATCGGCTGCGTTGGCGGATTCGACTGGTCAAGGCGAGGGACCCGGCGGTGAATGCCCGGAATGTGACCGACCTCCACGCTTACCTCGCGTCACCGCCCGTGCAGTATTTCCTTTGGCCGTGACCTCCTTTTTCGATCAACGCCGCTTCGGGGCGTCCGCAGCCCACTCCGTGCCGGGCGGTCTCCCGGACCCCTGACTGCCATCATCACGGAACCCACTCACTTTTTGCTGCCCTGCCGTTCGTCGAAGGCCGCGTTATCTGCCAGTAGTGCCCTCCTCATCGCTTCGTAGCCGTCTGGTATTGAGAAGAGGAGGAAGTGCCGTCCGTGCCGATGGTCGTGCCCCAAGGCGCTTCGTTTTGGATTTATGGCAGCGAGCGCAAACCGATTGTGACTTGTCCGCGCCGTCACCAGTGAGTTTGGTCCAGCGAAACACCGCTTTGTCGGCATTCCCTCCAAATGAAGCATGCCCGTGGTGGCGCGGGCGAAGTAAGCGCAGGTCCTTTGCGGAAACGGGGGGTCCCGGCAGCCGGAACGACCGATTCGGAAAAGCGAGGCGTCCACCGCCGGCGCCAAGAATCGTCGTTGGGTCGGCCTAAAGGCCAACTCCGACGGCTCCGTTGGCTCAGCGAACCGCCATCTGTGCCGCTTTGCGCTCGGGATGTTCGAATGCCTCGGCAAACTGGTCGAGTTCCCGGTCGGTCAATCCCAAGGCGCGGCCGGTCTTGCGCCAGCTGTTTACCGCACGTTCGACAGCACGGAGGATCTCCTTCGCACGGCGGGCCCCGACCCGGAAGTAAGCGATGACTGACATCAGGGCTTCAATTGTGGCGGCCGGACCGGTTTCCACTGAGACCCAGGTCTTCAACTCGCGCACACGGTCGGGAAATGGGTTGAGATCGAATGCGGGGGCGAGTCGCCAGAGATCTCCCTCTGCATGGAGAAATCCGTGGTTGTGCAGATGATCGTCGACGTTGGTAATCAGGATGGAGAACGCCATGCGCCGCCACAGTTCCTCGATGTCGGCCTGGACCGCGGCGCCGTGCACGCGGAGAGCGTCCACGATCTCTGTGTAGGAGTGGTCCTCAGAATCGTTGCGTTCAACGCCGAGCAGCGTGGCCGCTGACACGTACATCCGCCTTTTTCCATCCGGTGTCCGGTCGAAGCGCCGGACTAGGGCGACCGGCACGCCGTCGCTGTCAACCAAGTGCGTTTCAGCTGCGTTGATTCCGGCCGCCTTGGCCAGATGCATCGCTAGGACCTCGCCCTTAGTGATGGGGCGTTCATCCTGCACGCTGGGAAATTTGCCGATGGCGAGGGCGCCGTCCTCATCGAGGACCGTGCATTTGGGCCGAAGGCCGCCGAGAGACGTGCCTCGGCCTCGGAGGTAGGTGAGATCGGCGGCGGTTTCGGTCCCTTCCTCGACGGCGCGAGACGCATCCTGGATCTGACGCAGTTCAAGCAGGGGTGGAGCCGTACGGCATCCAGCCTCGGGGGCGCGGCGGAAAATGCCTTCCTCGTCTCGAAAACGCAGGGCACCGACCCGGCTGCCGTCGTCCACGGCGAGAAGGTAGTCCATTGCGTTGAGTTGGGTTGCTCCCGCTTGCGCGCCAGCTTGGCGGGAGTCGTGGCGGCGTTTGGCATGATCGCGAAGAATAACGCGCCGGCCCCAACCGTCTGGTTCGGTGTCGGCAATCGCCCCGTGGAAAACCGAGCCATCGGGAACCCGTCGGTGAAACTGTGGGCCATGGACAAGCGGTAAGCCCGGTTCGATCGCGAAGCGCTCCGGAGCGCTTCGCCACGGGTCGTTGTACGTAAATGCAGCATGTTCACGGGCCCCAGTTTGGTCGTAGTGCAGCAGCCCGATCGGGCGTGCCTCTTCGCCGAGGCAAACGTGGATGGTTCGTTTCACGACGAGGAAGGCGTTTTCTTCACACGAACTCGCTTTGGCAGCTGTTCCTCGGCGAGTTGGAGCCCGACATCGTCGCGCCGAATATCGGCCAGCTCGCCAAACGTTCCGCCGAACCCAAGGACATAGAGAGCCATCGCATACGCTCCCAAGCCGACTTTCGGGTCACCTTTTTCGACGCGTGTGTACGTGCTCTTGGCGATTCCCATGCGTTCCGCCATCATCACGAGGGTGAGGCGGCGACTTCGCCGGGCCCGCGCCAGATCTTCTCCGAACTTTGAAAGAGATCGGCGCACGACAGGAGGCAAGAGATCTAAAACGTTGGATCGCATGTTAGGTTCTATACATAGCTCGTAAAAGGCTGTAAAGGATCGTATATAGGTCCGTAATGGTGTAAGTCCAGTCGATTATTTGGCCTCCGCGGTATTCCCGATGACCGTCCGCTAAATTCTCCTAAGGCGCCGCTGCCGCAAACTTCGAGGGCGGGGGATTGTTCTAGCCCGCATATTTCACCGTCTTCGCCATCGCGACGATCATTCGTCTGCTAACGGTTCCAATGGTGGCGATCGTCAAGGGATATGCGGGCTTAGCCCGGATGTGCCGGCCGGCAGGCTGGGCCGGGGGTGAGGCACAACACCAACTGGAGGATTCGTGAGGCGTGTCCTTACGGATTCCGGGGTTGGTGCCGGCAAGGAAAGCCTGACATAGGCTCCCGATTGATTGGCCGCGGCTTCGGAGCCAATCTTGGGTTTACATCCAACCATTAGGAGGGTTGGCCCGAGTAAGCCAGCCGAGTCATGAATCTCCATTCTATCTGAGGATGACACCCTGTTTTTCAGAAAATCATCCGAAAGATCGCCGTCGCTTCGTTCTTGCGTGATCATCTCGTCAATGTGATAGAATATGAGGCACTTGCATCATACCCCATGGACGACGAACCGCTGTCGGCAGATTCCAATCGCAAATCAATTGACGCCAATGCGCTCTCGACGACCAGCGGAGACTTCGAGTTCATCGCCCGAGCAACTAACGACACTGTTTGGCATTGGGATCTCCGCGCCAATCTGAGGCGATCTATTGAAGGGTTCGAGTCCCGTCTGGTCAACGCATCGGGATCGTTGCCGGTTACCAGGGAGATGTGGCTCGGTCGCATTCATCCCGACGATAGCGATCGCGTAGCCGCAAGCCTCGACCGGGCTCTCGTTTCAGAGAAGTCGCTCTGGCATGAGGAATACCGCATCCGCCGAGAAAATGGCGACTACGCCGACGTGCTCGACAGCGGCTCCATCATCCGCGACGGCCATGGCCAGCCGACGCGCATGGTCGGCGGGACGCGTGACATTTCCGAAAGGAAGCGGCTCATCGCGCAGGAACAGCATATCAAACAGATGGACAGCATTGGCATGCTCGCCGGTGGCATCGCCCACGACCTCAACAACGTGCTCCTGCCCGTCCTTTTGGCCGTTGGCTTGCTCAGGGACGCCAAAACCAGCGCGGAGGACCTCAAGCTGCTCGATACCATCGAAGCAAACCTCAAGCGGGCCGCCAACCTGCTGCGTGAGATACTTTCTTTCGCCCGCGATGGCGGGGGCCAGCGGACCCTGGTCAAAGTCGATCGCCTGGTTGCGGACATCTCCGATATTATCGAGGAAACATTTCCGCGGTCGATCCGGATCATCAAGGCCGTCGATCCCGATCTCTGGGAAATATACGGAGACGTCGCGCAGCTGCATCAGATCGTGCTCAATCTCGTCGTCAACGCGCGCGATGCCATGCCCAAAGGGGGCACCCTGACGTTGGCCGCCACAAACGTCACGATCGATTCCCAAAGCAGTACAGCTGTACGCGAGGGAAAGTTGAGTCCGGGCCGATACGTCCTCGTGGAGACGTCCGATACCGGAGTGGGAATCTCGGAGGAGATCCGCGGGCGCATTTTCGAGCCGTTCTTCACGACCAAGACGTCCGGTAAAGGCATCGGCCTCGCAAACGTCCATGCCTTCGTCAAGAACCACGGCGGCTTCATCTCGGTTGAGAGCAACCCCGGCCACGGCACGACGTTCAAGGTCTTCCTGCCCGCCGCCGACCAAAGCCAGGCTTCCGTTTCAAAGTCTGTGATCCCCTTTGGACTCATTTGCGGAAACAATGAACTGGTCTTGGTCGTGGATGATGAAGCGGCAATCCTCAGGATAATGCAGCAGGCGCTCGAAGCCTCCGGATACCGTGTCCTGACGGCCCGCAACGGCGCCGAAGCGGTCGCCATGTACGCCGAGCACCTGAGCGAAATCGCGCTCGTACTGACCGATGCGGTCATGCCCATTATGGACGGCGAGGAGGAAATCCAGGCTCTTCTCCGGCTGAATCCGGCCACGAAGGTCATTGTGGTGAGCGGACTTGTCACGAACGCTCAGATGGGCGCCTTCGACGGCCTATCGGTGAGGCACTTCCTCGCCAAACCGTTTTCCGTCGAAGAACTGCTCCAGAAGGTCCATTCAGTGCTTGCAGAGCCTCCCGCGAGCTGAAGACAGGCCGCGGGAATCATAGCTGCCTCAGCTCGTCTCAGCCCGGGACGGGGTTTCGCGTTACTGACGGGCAACCCTCGATACAGCAATGGCCGGAGTTCCAATAATCGCATTCCCTGCAGTAATGAAAATCGCCCCAATCCTCACAGCCGTCGGCTATTAGCCATTGCGACAGCAAATGGAGGAATGATTGGCGGATTTTTTTGGGTGATTGATGGCCATCCTTGTTACGATTCTCAGTCCATCGGTACTCTGGAGAATATGGCGCTTGGCTGTAATGGCTTGCCAGATCCTCGCTGTCAGCCAGCCGAAGGTGGCAAAGGTCCAGCCCGTCTATTTGTCCTGGAGCAGTGCTGGCATTCGTGAGTTAATTGGTGGGCCCGCAGGGATTCGAACCCTGAACCAAAGGATTCAAGTTAGCGCATCTTTCGATGCTCCTTGGACTATGTCTTCACCCACGGTTCTATTCGGGGGCGACGGGGGTTGTTGCGGTGATTAAGGGGGCTCCACCCCTCCGCTAGTCTCTACACCTTCCAGCGGTGTACCGCCGGCTCGGCTCGGCGTTGCCATGCCCTAAGGCGAAGGTTTCACCGAATTTCCCCGTATCCCAGCGACGGTTTCCCAACCGCTGGCACCATGTTGATGAGTCCTCTGCTCTAACCGTTGAGCTACGGGCCCGCTTCCAAAGAACTATCCTAAGATGGCGAACGGTTGAGGTTTTCTCAACACCAATCAAGGCAGGGCTTTCCACTGGTTTGTCGCGAGCTAGGCGGAGGACGGGCTGCTGTGTTTTCGGCATGTTGTGCCGAGCTTGCTGGAACGGGCTGTCTGGAGTTCCAAGTGAGGATCGTACCAGTGCCGCTCGACCAACCATGTCCGCAGACCAAGCTTTGCGATGATTTGCGAGACAACGTGTGACGAGTTCCTTTGCGGCACCCGGCGGGCGAGCGCGAGCAGGCTGAGCAAGCAATAGAACCAGACGCTCGGTGCGCCGCCCCCGCCGCCCCCACTACTATTGGCCCCGCTGTTAGGCGGCGGACTCACTGCATTGACGGTAAGTGTGGCCGCGTTGCTGGTAACACTGCCAATGGCATTAGAGATGACGACATTGTAGTTCCCCGCATTACCGGATTGAGCGCTCGCCAGGCTGTAGGAACTGCTGATGGCGCCAGTGATCATCGTGCCATTGCATTTCCATTGGTAGGTCGGCGCGGGCGACCCCGAGGCCGTGACAAAAAACGTGACGTTTGCTCCGGCTGTGGCGGTCTGACTCTGCGGTTGCACCGCAATCGTCGGAGCAACTGTGGTGCCAACGAACCGGATCGTGTGGTTATTCGTATCCGCGACGTAGACTACACTGGTGCCATTAATCGTGACACCGGTTGGAAAGTTGAAACGAGCGGCAGTGCCCGCTCCGTCAGCGCTGCCGCTGACTCCGGCCAGACCGGCCAGAGTACTGACCGATCCCGAGGATTCGATCTCGCGCAGCGTATGATTTTCCGTATCCGCGACGTAGAGATTGCCCGCAGGGTCAACGGCGACGCCGGAGGGATAATGGAACTGCGCTTGGCTGTTGGCGCCGTCGGAACTGCCGGCAATTCCAGTTTGTCCTGCCACGGTGGTGACGACACCGCTCACAATAACAACTTTGCGAATGGCATTGTTGTTGGTGTCGGCTACGAAGAGATTTCCCCTGGCATCCAGGGCCAATCCCTGCGGTCCGTGGAACTGTGCGATGGAACCGGTGCCGTCAACCAAGCCGCTCCCACCCGGCACGCCCGCAATCGTAGTGACCACGCCGGCGGAGGTGACCTTCCGCAAGGTGTGGTTCAGGGTATCGGACACGTAGAGATTTCCGGTCGTGTCGACTGCGATGCCGGACGGACCGTTGAAACTGGCCGCGGTGCCGGTGCCGTCGGTGCTGCCGCTGACTCCGGCTACACCGGCAAGGGTAGATACCACTCCGGCGGCAGTCACCTTCCGAATTTCGTTGTTGTTGGTATCAGCCACGTAGACGTTGCCGGTGCTGTCGATGGCGACGCCCGTGGGATGATTAAAGGCGGCAGTGCTGGATCCGTCACTGCTGCCGCTGACTCCGGCCTGGCCGGCGAAGGTCGTCACCACTCCGGCGGGAGTGACTTTNNCCCGTCGGTGGCGTTGCTGATTCCCGCCAACCCGGCCAGAGTGACGACCGTAAGGGGAGTTTCGACAATCAGGCTGGCGGGCGAAGTCGTGATCGTGCCGCTGGAATTGGTGATCACGCAGCGGAACGAATCGCCATTCATCGTGGCGGCGACCGAATTCACGGTCAGCGAGGCTGTGGGGGAACCGCTGTAGGTGGCATTGTCGCCTAGATTTGTCCAGGTCGCGCTTCCCGAGGCTTGTCGTTGCCATTGGTAGGTTGGCAGCGGGTTGCCGCTTGCGGTCACGGAATAAACAACGTTGTTCCCAAGAGTCGACGTCTGGCTGACGGGCTGTGACGAGATCGCCGGGCTGGACAGAGCGGCCGGGAGAAAGAAATGGGCCGCCGTGAGTGGCGGGAGCGTGTAGGTGAACTGGTTGTTGCTGATCGCAGCCGGTGCGCGAAGCGTTATGGCTGAGCCGTTGGCGTCGAACGCGTAAACTTGGGCGCTGCTGTAGGTCGTGGAGCCCCCAATCTGGAAGGTGAGATCGGCTGACGCGGTGTAACTCTTGTTCAGTACCACGAGATGGAGGGCATTCGTGGTATCAACCGAAGCGTAGGCTGAAGAGTTGACCGTGTCGGAATCCGTTTCCGCAACTGAAGCTGCGCCGAACTTTCCGCCATTCCCATCATAATTGAGGTATAGGTTGAACGCAGCGGAGACATACACGGGAGTAGGCGTGCCGTTCAGGACCCAGAGGCACCCCAGGTACACTCCATATTTTCCGTAGATGCCAAGCACATCGGCCTGGGCGATCCCCCTGAGATGTCGCTCTCCCCGCCATAGTCATATTCCGAGAAGGCGAGCTTCGTGCCCGGATACCATGCGTTGATCGAGGCCTGGATGTTGCGAATCCACGGCAAGAACTGGGGATAGTACAACTGCATCCAGCTGTTCTCCACATAGGTGGGGTCCCAGAGAACGCGAGGAGCCTGAACTCGTTCCATATTAGTCGTCTTGTCCGAGAAGTCCGTCTGACTCGCGAGCGGCGTGCCCGGCGATGGCCCACTGACGTTCTCGTCGCTGTAGCGATGGAGATCGAGGACATCGATGAGGCGCGTTCCTGCCGTCGTCGAAGCCTTGCTGATCCGGTCGAGATAGTAGTCAAGAAACCAGCGGTAGGCGGGAGTCGCAGCCTGGATTGAGGGCCAATCGGGCGCGTTCTGGAATGTGAGGCAGCCTTCGCTGCCGGAGGTCGCCGGCGCAAGGACATCAGCGTATTGGTCCATTCGCTTCACCGTCTGTGCGAGAACCGTCGTCTTCGAAATGATCTCAGCGCATGTCGTCTGAGCCGGGTGAAGGTAGCGATGGGTCGAGGACCATAAGTCCGGTTCGTTATCGAGATTGTAGCCCTTGACGCCGGTCGAACCGGAAGCGTTGCCATACTTGGTGATGAGATGGTTGAGCAACTCGTCCATGTAGACGACGCCATCAGTAAGATTGGGCGAGTTAGGTGAGATACCACCGGGTGTGTTGTTCACCACCGCATTCCACCGTGATGATGGGGCAACCTGCGCGGGCAAGACCGCGCCGTTTTCATCGGCTGCTACGTAGCCAGCCATCTGCAAAGTCAGCACGGTGTAGGGAGTCCCCATCGCTAACGATTGATCGTGGAACGTAGTCAGCGCGATCGCTGGTATGCTTTGCTGAAGGGTGGGCAACTCCATTACGAGGTAGTTGGCATTTTGGTCGCCGTCATCGGTGCCCGCGTTCGAGGCGTTGGTTTCCCAATTGTAGCCCGTAAGCGGATTGCCCCCATAGCGCCTCGATACGGTAGCGCTTACCCCGGGCAGGTCCTGATTGGTGCCATAGATGTAGGGGCTGATCGCGATTTGTCCGGCGCCGGGATTGACGCTGATCTGGATGGCATTGTTAGCGCGAAGACCAGCAACGAGCGCTAGGCTCAACCCAAGCTGAATAACGCGCGACAAAACGGGTTCAAAATTGTTCATCAGAGGCGTGGAGGCCGATCACGTAGGGGATGCCGAGAATCGCAGTGCAATTCGATTGCCGCGAGCGCCAAATGCCTCGGTCCCCGGTCGAATTCGTCGATCTGCACTTCCCTAAGTGACAGGCCTCGTGCATCTATATGAATGGTCTTGGACGAGGGGAACGGATGATCGTTTCACGATAGATTTCTCGCATTGTGAATTAGCCCGCTGTCAGTCGGCATTTGGCTCAACCGATGCCGATATCGCCGGCCTGACCGATCTCCTGGTTCCACCCTCTGGTCTAGAACACCACCCGCCTCCTTATGAATGACCCCACTGAACGGGAAGATCAGATCTTCGCCGACGCCTTGCTCGTTCCTCCCGGCGAGCGCGCGATCTTTCTCGACCGTGTCTGCCGGGGTGATGCCGGCCTCCGTCGACAGATCGAAGCCCTGATCGTCGCGCATGAATCAGCCGGCAGATTCATGCCGGAGCCGCGGGCGGACGGTCCGGCTGACCGCGACCCGGCTTCCGCTCTCCCCGATCCCATCGATCATCCCGGGAGCCGGATTGGCCGCTACAAGCTGCTGCAACAAATCGGTGAAGGCGGGTGCGGGGTGGTCTGGATGGCTGAGCAGGAAGAGCCGGTGCGCCGTCGCGTCGCCCTGAAGGTCATCAAGCTCGGCATGGACACCAAGGCGGTCATTGCCCGCTTTGAGGCGGAACGCCAGGCGCTCGCGTTGATGGACCACCTCAACATCGCGCGCGTCCTCGACGCGGGCGCAACGGACGCCGGGCGGCCGTTCTTTGTCATGGAGTTGATCCCGGGCGTTCCCATCACCAAATATTGCGACCAGCACAACCTGCCCACGGCCGCCCGCCTCGGACTTTTTGCGCAGGTGTGCCACGCCGTCCAGCACGCCCACCAAAAGGGCGTCATCCACCGCGATCTCAAGCCGTCCAATATCCTGGTAACGCTGCAGGACGGCGAGCCCGTTCCCAAGGTCATCGACTTCGGCATCGCGAAGGCTACGCAGGGCCGGCTGACCGATCACACCCTGTTCACCGCCTTCGAACAGTTCATCGGCACGCCGGCCTACATGAGCCCCGAACAGGCGGAGATGAGCGGGATCGACATCGACACCCGCAGCGACATCTACTCGCTGGGCGTCCTGCTCTATGAACTGCTGACCGGCCGACCGCCATTCGACCCGAAGTCACTGCTCCAGGCCGGACTGGATGAAATCCGCCGGATCATCCGCGAAGTCGAGCCGTTGAAACCCTCCACGCGGCTCAATACGCTGGCCGATTCCGACCGCGACTCGACCGCGCGGCAGCGCGGGACCGCTCCGGCGCAACTTTCGCTGCTGCTCCGCGGTGATCTCGACTGGATCGTGATGAAGGCGCTGGAAAAGAACCGCAACCGCCGGTACGAAACCGCCAGCGGACTGGCCCTGGACATTCAGCGGCATCTGCATAACGAGCCGGTGTTCGCCCGACCGCCCACGGCCGGCTACCGGATCAGCCGGCTCATCAGACGCAACCGGCTCGCTTTTGCCGCCGGCGGCCTGGTGGCCCTGGCCCTGGTGGCCGGCACGGTGATCAGCACAGCGCAGGCGATGCGGGCCCGGCGTGCCGAACAGGTTGCCGCCGCCGAGCGCGGGCGCGCGGAAGATCTGCTCGAGTTCATGCTTGGCGACCTCCGCGTTCAACTGGCCAAGGTGGGGCGGTTGGAGGTGCTCGAGTCCGTCGGCAACCGCGCCATGGCCTATTTTTCCTCGCAGCAAGCAAGCGGGCTGGATGACCCAACGCTTGCGCGCTACGCGAAGGCCCTCAGCCAAATCGGGGAGATCCGGATGGACCAGGCGCGTTATCCCGAGGCCCAAGCCGCTTTTGCGGAAGCCTACGATCGCGCGTCAGGCCTGGTGATGCGCCATCCCAACAACGGGGACATGATCTTCGAGCGCGGCCAGGCGGAATACTGGAACGGATTTGTCCATTGGAGACGCGGCGAGTTCGCGTCGGCGGCCGAGTGGCTGAAGCGCTATCACGACACCTGCGTGTCCCTCGTGACCCTGGACCCAGCGCGGCCCGAATGGCAGAGCGAACTCGCCTATGGCAACCACAACCTTGCGGTCCTGGACCAGGAACGCGGCGAGTTCCCCGCCGCGCAAGCCGGGTTCCTGGCGGAACTGACGACGCTGGAAAAGATGGCCGCGTCAAAGCCGGGCGACCTCGACCTCCGCTTCCGAATCGCGGACGCCCACTCATGGCTGGGCGGAGTGGCCTCGCAACAAGGCGAGTTCGCCGTAGCCTTGAAGCAGTATGCCGCCCAGGCGACCCAACTGGAGGGACTCGTTCTGGCCGAGCCCCGCACGATGCGCTGGCGGTTTCGCTTGGCCGACTCCCAGATGTATCGAGTCGAGGGCCTTCTGATCACAGGACGGTTCGCCGAGGCCCGCGAACAGCTCAAAACCGCGCGGGGGCTGCTTGACGAACTGGTCGCGCATGATCCCTCCAACCGCCACTGGCAGGTCACGGCGCTGCACTCCCGTTTGCTGGAAACAGTCCTCCTCCGTGAACAGGGAGATTGGATCGACGCGGTGCGCCTCATTGACGAGGTCCGGCCCCAACTCGAGAAACTCGCCGCGGCCGAGCCAACGGACCGCGTGCTCGCGCGACGGACGGTATGGGCAAACCGACTGGAGGCGCACCTGGACGTATCCGCCGGCCGGCCGGGCGCGCCAACCGCCGCCGGTCGCGCGCTCGAGCTGGGTGAAAAACTGGTTCACGACGGCCAGGCCGCCAACGCGGATGTGGGAGAATGCGCTTTCGCCGCCGTGGTGGCTGGTGATATTGCCGCCCAAACCGGCGACGCCGCTGCGGCCCGCCAACGCTGGGAGCGTGCCGCGGAGTTGCTCGCCCCGCGGTTGCCCGGCACGCGAGATTGGCGCTTGCTCGATCCGGCCGCGCGGGCAGCGACCCGGCTGGGCCGCATGGAGTTGGCACAGTCTATTGTCGCGCAACTCAATCAGTTGGGCTATATTCCGATTGAACCCTGGCCCAACGCGAATCGTCTCGACGCGGCCAAACCCTGAAGCCCACAACCATAGTCTTCCGATTGCCTCCCCGCAGACGGCAATGACCAAATCCAACCATGAAAACGAGCATCAAAAACGCATCCGCACGGAAACTGAACCCGGTCGAGGTGACGATCGCGGTCACAAAATTCAATGACGTCCTCGCTGCCGGTGCAGCGCGCGGCGGAGGCGGTACGGAATACACGATGAAACTCGGGAAAAGACACCCACGTGCCCTGATCAAGGGCAATGACATCTACATCAAGCATCCAGGCGCGACCCTTCGATTCACGATCGCCTCGTCCGGGGCGGACAAGCAGCGATATTACCCG
The DNA here is from genome assembly GCA_003142955.1 of Opitutia bacterium. GTDB lineage: Bacteria > Verrucomicrobiota > Verrucomicrobiia > Opitutales > Opitutaceae > Fen-1467. The sequence continues at coordinate 15,967 of PLOH01000082.1, forward strand.
GTTGGAATCGCGTTTGTGCGCGAGGGAGATCGGATCTCCAGTCCCCCGCAAAGACTGGGGCACCTGAACTTTCCCCAGAGTGAAACCTCTGTGGATGAACGGACGCTCCTGGTCACCGACAGCTACCAGGACGACACGCGGAACGTGCGGCATGAGTTTTCGGTGGTCATCCAGCGTGGGTCGGATGGAAAGATCGGCATTATTGATCCCGGCATCGTGCACGAGAACGACTAGCTGCCCATCCCGTCACTTTTACTTACGCATGAGATGGAGGGCGATGCTCCCGCCGAGCCACAATTACCACGGCTCGCCGGAAGGCTCGCCCTCCGCCGTCCCATTGATCCGTGGGAAAATGGTGTTCTACCTGGTCCGCTTTTGTTTCGGGGTTAACCCCGCCCGATGGGCTCGTCGCCTGGACTCTCTCGCTTTGATCCCAGGCCAGTTTCTGTTACTCGTGTCCCGTGTGCGACCTGACCCTAATTCTGAATAAGATCGAGCGGGGTGATACCCAGGCCGCCGATCAGCTGTTGCCGCTCGTCTACGGGGAGCTGCGGAAATTTGCGGCCGCCAAGATGGCAAACGAGGCCGCGGGCCAGACCCTCCAACCTACGGCGCTGGTCCATGAGGCATGGCTGCGGCTCGGAGGGAGTAAGCAACCCGACTGGCAAAACCGCGCCCACTTTTTTGCCTCCGCGGCCGAGGCGATGCGCCGCATCCTCATCGACCGCGCGCGCCGCCGGCAGGCCCTGCGCCACGGAGGCGGACTCTTGCGCACCAGCGCGGACGCCCTGGCCAGCGAGATCGCGTCACCCGGTTCGGACGACGCCGAACTGCTCGACGTCCACGAGGCGCTCGACGCGCTCGCCCGGCATGACGCCCGCAAGGCCGCGCTGGTCAAACAATGCTATTTTGTCGGCCTCACCCTCAAAGAGGCCGCCTTGGTGCTGGGGATCTCCGAACCAACGGCGCGCCGCGACTGGAGCTATGCCCGAGCCTGGCTTTTTAACGAGATAACGCGGTTGCGGGGCGACGGCAGCGCCGCCCGGTGATTTTTTTCGCGGGGACGATCGTTTTGGGCGGAGAATTCCGCTTTGGAGGGTGCACAGGTACACCTCCCATCGCGTCTATGCCGCCTAAACACGTTCCAAGTCCCGGCCAACCGACGGGCGCCGCTTCCTTCAGCACCCAGCCGAAAGCGGCGCTGGGGCAGGACAAGCCCCGAATCATCCCGGCAGAGGTGAAATCCTGTTTTGCCATCACCCCGGCAATGCGCGCCTGGAGCGCGCCGATGAAGGCCGGCCGCCGCCAGGTCGACGCAACGCTTCCCGAAAATGACACCTTGGGCGGCGCCGAAATCCCGTTCCCCCGTTGGAAACGGGCCATTGACCTGGCCGCCTGCCTCTTGGCCCTGCCGATTCTCGGGCTATGCACCTTGGTCATGTGGCTTCTGACCAAACGTTTTGCTCCCGGACCGGTGCTGTTCCGGCAGGAACGAATCGGCCATCTGGGGCGTCGCTTCAGTATTTACAAGTTCCGCACCATGAAAGTGGGGGCCGATTGCTCGATCCACCAAAACTACTGCAAGGACTTGATCCACTCTAATGCACCGATGGTCAAACTCGACAGTCGCGGCGATGCGCGGCTGATCCCAATGGCGTGGGTGCTGCGGGCATCGGGGTTGGACGAATTGCCGCAGGTCATCAACGTCCTTCGTGGCGAAATGAGCCTCGTGGGGCCGCGCCCGTGCATCCCGGCTGAGTTCGAGCACTATGCGCCATGGCAACGCCGGCGCTGCGACGCGCGACCCGGACTGACGGGGCTCTGGCAGGTCTCCGGCAAGAACCGGACCACGTTTGAGCAGATGATCCGTCTCGACATCAAATACGCCCGCGAACTCTCATTCTGGCTGGACCTCAAGATAATCTTTTCGACGTTGCCGTGTCTGCTGGCGCAAGTCCGCGACAGTCGCCGGGCGAGGGAATCGCCGTCCGCAGCCGACCACCGACGTCCGGCCGAAATGCCGGACGGGGTCTTGTCGAACGGATTGGGCCGACCGGCCGTCGCGCCGGCGAACGACCGTCCGGCATCCTAGAAACGCGTTTCCGAACAACCCATCCGTACCGTATCATCCGATCAATCAACGAGAAGAAATCAGTTTTTCCGAAAAAATGGACTTTCGGTCGGCAGACCCGGTATTGGCGAAGTGGTGCCTCTGCTCCGCACCAATGAAGATGGGCGATCGGTCAGAGTTCAGCTCGAGTTGACAGCATAGACATACTCCCGGTCGCTGGGAGTTTTCCACCGGATGATCACCTCCGCGAGTTCCTGGGAAGCCGGGTTGTTGTTGATGTGGACGGCGATCTCGGTCGCAAGCCGCTTCTGGATTTCAAGGTAGGGAACGCCCGCGATGATTGTGAGCCGGGCCGGGGCGCCCTTCTTCATGTAGGTTAAAGCACCATTGGATGGCCGCCAAGCGGCATCTTGTGAGAAATCAGGCCGCGAGGGCGTGGCAGCGGCGGGCGAGTTGCCGGTCGGTCATCGGTCCGGCATGCCGCAATAGCCAGATGCCTTCGGGCTCCCACAGATTCAGGCGCAGGGGTTCGAGCAGCCGCCGGGGCAGGTCCGGGTCGGTGATCTGCTGCAGAATGCCCAGCGTCTGGCGCGAGGCCGGCAGACCGAGCCACTCCAGCACGCCGAAGATCCCGCTGCGTTCGTGGATCGCGGCGATTTCCTCCCACCGCGACCCCGCGGTTCCGCGCAGGCTGGCGTGTTGAGCTAGAAACGCCGCCAGCGCCGGCGTCGCCACCAGCTCCGGCAGCAGGGTGGGGCAGCGCACGATGACCTGCAGGGCGCCCAGCCGGCCGAAGTGGAATTTGCCGAGAAAGGCCCGCTCCTCCGGGGGCAGAAATTCAGAATAACGGCGCCAGCCGGCGTCGTCCAACGCGACGGCGCCGGACGCGACCACGTCCTCGGACGGCATCTCCGGCCCCCAGACGTCCTCGGCCGTCTCCCGCTCGAAGCGCACCTCGGGCCAGAGCGTGGCGCGCCAGCGCGCGCCGAAATGCGACCAGGAGAGTTCGAGCGGGGAGGCAATCGTGAAGCAGGCGAGTAGTTTCATGGTCGCCATTCTAGCCCCCAGGGTGAGACATTGCTTGTCCCAGTCTAAAAAATCGGTCAGGATTTTTTGCATGGACCAGCGCGCTTCGCTTTCCCGACCCCCGCTCGAACGCATGCTCCGGATCCACGAGGAGCTGCGCCGCGACGCCTTGGTCAACTGCACCAAGCTCGTGAAAGCCCTCGAGGTCTGCCGCAAGACCGTGGTGCGGGACATCGCGTTCATGCGCGACCGGCTGGACCTGCCGATTGAATTCGATCCGCGGATCCAGGCGTACCGCTACACCCAGCCGGTGAATGCGTTCCCGACCGTCCAGGTGACCGAAGGGGAGCTGTTGGCGCTGCTGGTGGCGCGGCGGGCGCTGGAGCAATATCGCGGTACGCCGTTTCACCGGCAACTGGAGGTCGCCTTTGATAAACTGGTGGGAGGCTTGAAAGACCGGATCTCGTTCTCCCCCGCCGACGAATTGCGCGCCGTTTCGTTCAAGAATATCGGCCTCGGCAGGGCCGATCTCACGATCTTCAACGGGCTCAGCTCTGCCGTGCTCCGGCAAACCGGGGTGGAATTCGATTACCGCAAACCGGGTGAGGCCAAGCCGACCCACCGCCAGGTCCGGCCGTACCACCTCGCCCATCGCGAGAATCTTTGGTACCTGATCGGCTTCGATCTCGAGCGGGCGGCGCTGCGGACGTTCGCCCTGCCGCGGATCACCGCGGTCCGGCTGACGGGCACCAGTTTTGTCCGACCGGCGGACTTCCTGCCGGAAAAGTTCTTCGCGAGCGCGCTGGGCATTCTGGGAGGGGACCGCAATTACCTGGTCGTGATCCGCTTCACCGAGGAGGTGGCCGACCGCCTGCGGGAGCGCGAATGGCACGAGTCCCAGGAGATGCGCGTGCTTCCGTCTGGCGGTCTGGAACTGCGCCTGCGGCTGGGAGCCCTGGCGGAAATCGAACGCTGGGTGCTGGGATGGGGCGCGGCGGCCGAGGTGGTCGCCCCGGCCGAACTCCGGGCGCGCGTGCGGGGGACCGTAAATTCGCTCGCGGCCGTGTATGCATGAAGGCGGGGTGCGGAGACCCCGCCCTACCAGCCGGATCTGCTGTTGATATTATCGGGCGGGCTCACCCGATCCCGCCGTAGCCGCGAATGGGTCGATCAGGCCGACGCCGGCCGCCCCCGCAATTCCCCTTTGCCTCTTCCGGGAAAACCCGCCAAGCAGAGCCCACATCATGAATCCGAATTCAGGCGTATTTATCGGCACCGATAGTGGCGCCACGACTGCGAAAACCGGCGGGGTGTGGGCGGATGGCACCGCCGTTTCCACCAAGCTCCTGCAGAGTTCCACCAACACCCAGGCCGGTACCGGGGCGGTGGTCCTCGGCTGGATCCAGGGGGTGAAGGGATTTCTCGCGGAAAACCAGCTGACCTGGGGCCAGGTGCGGGGCGTGGGGCTGGCGATCCCCGGCCCGTACCTGCGCTACGGCGTCCTGGCGCGATCGGCCAATCTGCCGCCGGCCTTCGAGGGCTGGGATTTCCGGGCGGACTACGCGCGGGCGCTCGCCGAGGCGGCCGGCCGGCCGGTCGACCTTTTTGTCGGCAACGACGGCAGACTCGGCGGAGTCGCGGAGGCCCGGGTCGTGCGCGGCAAGACGCGGGCGTCCGTGCTCATGCTGGCGCCGGGCTCGGGCCTGGGCTGCGCCTACATCGGGCAGGACGGCCTGCCGCTGGACGGCGACACGCTGGCCGGGATGGAGGCCGCGCACATGCCGGCGCCGCTGCACCTGCTGGGCGTCCGGCCCTATCCCTGCGGCTGTGGCCGGACGTGGGGCTGTATTGAAGCTTACACTACAATCTCCGGGCTCCCGCACCTGCTGGCCGACCGCCTGCAGGAGCATCCGGAGCACGAGCTGGCGCGGTCCGCGCTCCCGATCCGGGAGCAGGTCCTGTCATTGCGCGGCCGTGCGCAAAAAGGCGACCCGCTGGCGGTCGGGATCTTCGACTTTCAGGCCCGGGCGCTGGGACTCCATGCGGCGGTGCTCGCGCTGGCCCTGGATCCGGGATTCATCGTCATCGGAGGCGGACTGATGGATCCGGAAGCGACCACCCCGGAATTCCGCGAGCGGTATTTGCGGGTCTTCCGCGAGGCGGCGTTGCCCTGCCTCTGGCCGACGCAGCGGGCAACGATGAAGATTCTTCCCGCCTCGCTCGGAGAGCTGTCGCAGTCGATTGGGGCCGCTTTGGTGGCACTGTACTCGGTGAAGTCGTAGGGGCCCGGCATCCCTCTGCGGTGCCGATTCCCCGTGGCCGCGAGCGCCCGCGNNGCCGGTCGCGCGTGGCCCTGCGCACGGCCTTTTGTTTTTGAACGAGTCTCGTCTGACATGGGCGAGACGCCCATGCCACGTGGCACAGGCGTCTTGCCCGTGGGATCGCGCGACGGCTCCTCAAAACAAAACACCGTGCTGGCCCTGCCGCCCCGCCGGGTAAAAGGGTTGCTCAGGCTGATGGCTGGTCTTAACCTGCCTGCCTATCCATGTCGGGAATCTCCACCGAGCTGTTCATTCTGGGCCTGTTATTGGTGGTCAATGGGCTTTTCGCCATGGCGGAGATCGCGATCGTCTCGGCGCGCAAAGCCCGGCTGAAACAGCTGGCCGATGAGGGCGACGAAGGCGCGCGGGCGGCCCTCGAACTCGCGTCCCAACCCACCCGGTTCCTTTCCACGGTGCAGATCGGCGTCACCTTGTGTGGCATCCTGGCGGGAGCCTTGGGGGGATCAACCGTTGCCGGACAGATGGCCGTGTGGCTGGGACGCTTTCCCCAGGTGGCGCCATGGGCCAATTCCATCGCCTTCGGAGTGGTGGTGGGTCTGGTTACGTTCTTCTCCCTCATTTTCGGTGAACTCGTTCCCAAGCGGATCGCCCTCAGCAACCCGGAACGCATTGCCCGGTTTGTGGCGGGCCCGTTGCAGGGCGTGTCCCGGTTGGTTTCGCCCATCCTCCTCCTCCTGAGTGCCGCCACCGACTTCCTGCTGAAGCCGTTCGGCCTGACGCGGCGCCGGGAAACGCCGGTGACCGATGAGGAGGTCAATATCCTGGTCGAGCAGGGCATGAAAGCCGGCGTTTTTCACCAGGCGGAAAAGGAGATGATCGAAGGCGTCCTGCGTCTCGACCAGCGGCCCGTCACCGCGATCATGACGCCCCGGCCGAAGATCGTCTTCCTCAACATCGATGACGCGGAGGAGGTCAGCTGGCGCAAGATCGTGGCCAGCGGGCACTCGCATTTTCCGGTCTATCAGGACAACCGCGACCAGGTGCTCGGCATGGTCGCCGTGAAGGCCCTGTGGGCCCATTCCGCCATCGGCATCCAGACCAGCCTGAAGAATCTCCTCACCCCGCCGCTGGTGGTGCCGGAGACGATGAATTGCGTCCAGCTACTTGAGTCGTTCAAGAAAGCGGGCCGGCATACCGCCCTCATCGCCGACGAGTTCGGCAGCATCCAGGGCATGGTTACGCTGATCGATGTGCTGGAGGCGATTGTCGGCGATCTGCCCGCGCAGGGGCAACGGGACCAACCCCAGGCGAAAAAGCGCGAGGACGGTTCCTGGCTGATCGACGCCACCATGGCCATCAATGAACTGAAGACAATTCTCCACCTCGACGAACTGCCCCAGGAGGCGGAGGCCGACTACCAGACGCTGGGCGGGCTGGTCATGACCCAGTTTGGCCGCATCCCGGTGGCGGGCGATCGTTTCGAATGGGATGGCTGGCGTTTTGAGGTCACGGACATGGACCGCCACCGCGTCGACAAGGTCGCCGTCACGCGCCTGCCGCCCGCGGTCGGAGCGCAGGCGACCGGCTAGCGCCGCTTCGGCTGAATGTAGGGCGGGGTCGCCGACCCCGCCGGCCTCGATGAATCGGCGGGATCCGGCGATCCGACCCTACCTCCGGCCTGGCCGTGACGCCCGCCCCCGGCTCACCCGCCCAGGTCTTTCAGGGCTTTCAAAACGTCGGCCGCCTGCTCCTTGGTGGAGGCTTTCAGGTCGCGCCACACGATCCGGCCCTCCTTGTTGATCAGAAAAGACTGCCGTGACGCGAAGGCTCCAACCGCGGGAACCTCGTGCACCGGGACGCCGAACGCCTTGATGACCGTGCGGTCGTGGTCGGCCAGGAGCGTGAACGGAAAGTGATATTTCTCCTTGAAAGCCTTCTGNNCCCTTGGCGTACAGCGCGCCCAGGTCGAGCTTGTCGCCGGTGTCCGTAACGCCGGTGACGGCGGGGGCGGTCGCGCCCACTGCCAGCGGTTCGGCCCGGGCCGAGGAAAATAGGTTGAAGAGTCCCATGATGATTAGCCCACCAATGAAAGTGCGCATGCGCCACCATTAACCAAAAATCGCCCGTTCGCAAATGGGAGTCGCCCGGCTCCGGCCTCACTCGTGGACAATGATGTCAACAGGTTTTCGGCGTAGGAAGCCTGCTTGCAGGCGATTCTCGTCTCGGGATCGCGAGCAAGCTCGCCTCCTACATGTGGTAGATCGATCCGATCTCAGCCCGACGCGTTCAGGCGGTCCACGAGCGCGGGGAGTTCCCGCAGGGTCGGCAGTTGCGCGAACCGGCCGGTCGGGACCGGCAGCGGCGCGACTTCCTCGCCCTGCCAGAGGAGATGGTAGGGCACCAGCGCGGCGGCGGCGCCCAGATCCAGTGCGGGCAGGATGTCGGATTTGAGCGAATTGCCGACCATCAGGAACTGCTCCGGCCGGATCTGCAGGCGGTGCAGAACGCGCGCGTAGGTTTCGACGTTCTTCTCGGCCACGATCTCGGTGTGGGCGAAATGCTGCGCCAGCCCGGATTTCGCGAGCTTGCGCTCCTGGTCCCGCAGATCGCCCTTGGTGATCAGGAGCAACGGATAAGTCCGGGCGAGCCGCGGCACGACCTCGGCCACCCCGTCGAGCAATTCCACGGGATGCGCGAGCATCGCCTGGGCACTGGCGATGATCTCGCGGATTTCCGCCGCGCGAATGTCCCCGTCGGTCAGCTCAATCGCGGTTTCAATGCAGGAGAGGGCGTGCGCCTTGATGCCGTAACCGTAGAGCTCGAGGTTGCGCATCTCGGTGGCGAAAAGCCGGCGGTCGATCGTTGCGGCGTCGTGCCAGCGGCCCAGCAGCGCGCGGTATTTTTCGTGGGCGGCCGCAAAGATCGACTCGTTGTGCCAGAGCGTGTCGTCCGCATCGAAGCCAATGGTCGTGATCACAGGGTGAATACAAGACCACCGCCGATCCCTGAGACAAGAAGCAACCGTTGGAGATTGAAACGGGGCGAATTTGTTCCCGCCGCCGGCGACTTATAAGCCGGTGATGAGGAAGAACGGGAGTTTTCTCATAGTGCCGCCGCGCTTTCCGCGCCCGGCGGAACCTTCCTGCTCCCCCGAAGTCACATCCCTCTCGTCCACGGCACATCCGTGAACGCTTAACCTGAAATAACTATGACTAAGAAAATCACTATTAGAACCCTCCTGCTCGCGGCGGTCGCAGCCTCCGGCTTCGCCGTTTCGAGTTTTGCCCAGAGCACCGTTGCCAGCGTTCCGGCTCCGACTGCCGATACCGGGAAAGGCCTTCTCGGTCAGTCCTACGTCGGTCTCGACTATGGCTACACTCAACTCCACAGCAGCTCGGTGGCGAACATCCAGGGTTTCAACTTCGAGTACAATCAGCCGCTGAGCACCGGCTTTGATTTCAATCTCGGACTCGGGGACGCCTGGAGCTCGCAGTTTGACGGCACCCGCGCCCGGCAGCAATCCGTCGCCGCTCATGCCATTGCGTTTATCCCCGACCTCTCCTGGGGTCGCCCGTTTATTGGCGTGGGTGCCGGCTGGATCTGGGCGAAGGCGGCAGGAGAACGCGACAACTCGTTCCTCTACACCGCTGACACCGGAGTGGAGTTTCAGGTGACGAAGGCGCTGTCGATCACCCCCATGGTGAGCTTTACCGACGCTTCTTCGCTGCACGTGAACAACAAGTGGGGCTACGGCGTCAAAGCGAACTACTGGGTCACCGATCAGTGGGGCGTGTCCGCCGGAATCGGGCGCGACAACATGGTCAACACGACGTTCTCGGTCGGCACGACGTTCCGCTTCTGAACGCGGGGCGGTCTCGTTGAATGATGTAGGGCGGGGTCGCCGNNAACCAGAGAGAGAAGGCGCGATTCCACAACCCCGCCCTTCAATCCGCCACCTTACTCGAGGCCGGTGACGTTCAGATCGCCGGGATACTCGACGCTGAACTTGACCGGCACCTCGCGCTTTTCGCCCGGCTTGAGCTCGAGGCGCCACACCAGCTTGCCGTCCTCCTCGCGCGTGACCTCCTTGGACTGCTCCTTGGTGCCCACGTCCTTTTCCGCGGGCGCGAGCAGATTGACCTCGATCTTCTCCTGGCGCGAGACGGGTAACGGCTCCTTGAATACGATGCGTTCCGCGGTCTTCTTGTTGTTCGTGACCGTGAGGAGAAGGTCGTAGGTCACGCGCCGGCCCTTGTTGGTGAGTCCGGTGTTTTCGGCGAAACGATTCACGAGCTTGCGTTTGATCGCGATGCCGTCATCGGCGCCGAGCTGCAGCTCGAATTTCTCGCCCGGCATCACGGTCTTGAGGCTGCTGGCGGCGACAAACGTGTCGTCGAGAAACGTGTTCATCGCGCCGGCCAGCAGGGGATAGTCCGTGCTGTTGACCGCATAGGCGCTCAGGAAGGCGGACTCGAGGAGCTTCGGCGTCGCCTGGTATTGCAGATTCGCGGCGAGCTTGGCGGTGGCGATCGGCACCTTCTGCACGGTGTTGTTGGCCGGCAGCGTGACGGCCACGGGAATCTTGAACGTCGCGCTGGTGGCGCCGGCTTCGACCGCGGCGGTGAGAACCTGGGCTTCCGTGTCTTCGGCCGGCTCGTTGCCGCCCGACTCCCCCCTCGCGGCGGCCACTTCGTTGAAGGCCTGTACCCTTCCGGCCATCGCTTTTTGGCGTTCGAACATGACCGGTGCCATCGCCAGTGCCATTTGTGGCCGCGCCACATCCACAATCCAAGGAGTCAGTTCCGGCGCGCCGCCGCCGAGACTCGGGCGAGCGGTGGAGAGCGTGAGCGCGATGGCGCTCCAGTCTTCGCCGGTGCCATTGCGCACCAGGCCATAGTACGTCAGCTCGACCGCGCGCTCTGCCGCGCGCAATCGGGCGTCGTACGACGGCGCCCAGCGCGCGCCTGGCACGGCGTATCTGAGCGCGACGTCGAGTTTGCCCGGCGCGGATACGGCCACGCGCACGGTGACAGTCTTGTAGCTTTTGCCCCCGGTGCCGCGCAGTTCATTCAACTGCTGGGTGACCGCGGTCTGTTTCAGCTTTAGGTCCTCGCGTTGGGCGTCGAGTGACTGCAATTCGGCGGCGATCTTGCCAAAGGTTTCCTCGGAGTAGGCGTAAAGCTTCTGCCACTCGTCGAGGGTGGGCCGCGCGGCCGTGCCGCCGCCGTGCGAGGCGTCGCCGCCGAGCGGATAGATGATGGTGCCGGTCGAGGCGGCCAGCATGCGCTTTACGAAATCGCGCTGCTCGTTGAGGATCTGGGCGCGATCGCCGAGCGACCGTTGCTGCTTTTGCAGGCCGAGGAGTTGGTCCTCGAGTTCCTTGACGCGCTCGTTCGGGGTGAAGTCCACGTAGGCCGTCTGGACACTGACGTCGAGAATGGTGGCCGTCGCAGTGCCGTGGCCGGAGGCCTGCAGCGACTGGTCGAGCAAAGCAGCGGGGAGACGCTCGAATACGAGGGCGTGCTCACCGGCGGTGAGGTCAACGCCGGCCGTGCGCGTGATCACCGCGCGGTCGAGATAAACCGTGGCAGCGGAAATGTGCGAGTCCACCGAATCGGCGCGCAATGCCGCAGCTAACGAAATCAACAACAGGGTCCAGGACAAGAGGAGGCGCAGGGTTTTCATAGGCAGAGAATGGGATATTGATAAAGAACAAGACGTCCGGCGGCGAGATTTCTTAGGAAATCGCCATCGGCGATTTCCTCACCAATCGTCGCTGCGGAAAGGAGCGGCGGGCAGGCCGGCCGCGTTGAAGAGGCTGGCCTCGGGCGCATCGGTCCACGCGTACCGGGCAGCGACCGGTACCGGCACCTCGGGGGCGGAGACGATGACGGTCGCCCCCTCGATCCGAGCGGAGGCCGGGAAGAAGTGCCGGTCGCCGCCTGCCACGGTGAAGCCCGTGAGCTCCTTGCCGTGCACGATCAGCTTGCCTCCGGCAGGGTCCAGGGAAACGCGCATGGCCGGACCGGCTCGCTCGGCGGACTTGAACTGCGGGCCGCTCCATTCGCTGGCAAGACCGTAAACCTGATGCTCGGCGACGAGCGCGAGCCGGTGGCCAACCGCCTGTTTGTTGCGGGGATGGATGTTGGCCGGCTCGCCGACGTCGATCGCGATGGCCATTCCCGTGTTCGGCAGACTGAGTGCCTTTGCCTGCGCTTCGCGGAGCTGGGCCCATTCCAGTCCGGTGGGATCGCCGGTTTTCCAGTTGGGGAGCTGGACCCACAGGAACGGAAAATCACCCTGGCCCCACGCCGCCCGCCAGCCCGC
>PLOH01000082.1:27679-33565 GCA_003142955.1 Opitutia bacterium
CGGCCCGGGCGGCGGCCTCGTCCTTTTCCTGGACGGCGACCGCGGCCTTGTGAGCGGCCACCTTGTCCTGCCAGCCAACCATGGCGGCAGCCCAGCGCTGGTCGACGACCGCAAAGGCCGGATCACTCTTGAGCGCGGCATCGTTCATCCACGACTCAATCGCCGTGCCGCCCCAGGTGCTGTTGATGAGGCCGACGGGCACACCGAGTTTTTGCGATACATCGCGGGCGAAGAAATAGCCGACGGCCGTGAATTGGCCGGCGGTGGCGGGGCTGCAGACCACCCAGGCGCCGCGCGCGGTGTCGGCCGGCTGGGCGGCGACGGTTTGCTCGATTTTGAAATGGCGGATGAGCGGGTGGTTGGCGGCGGCCACTTCTGCGTCGGCGTCGTTCACGCGATAGTCGTCACCGGGCGGACCCCACACTCGGAATTCCATGTTCGACTGCCCGGAACACACCCAGACTTCGCCCACGACGACGTCTTCCAGCTTGATCGTGTTCTTGCCGCTGACGGTCAGTCGAGCCGGCGCGCCGGGTTTGAGTGGCTGCAGGTGAACGATCCAGCGGCCGTCTGGATTCGCTGTGGCCTGCACGGCCTGGTCCCGGAAGGTCACAGTCACCTTTTCGCCGGGCGCGGCGCGACCCCAGACGGGCACGGGTTGGTCCCGTTGGAGCACGGCGTAATCCGTGAACAATGGCGCCAGCGTGACGTCGGCGCAGGCCGTGAGCGGGAGAAGGGCGAGGAGCATGATCGAAAAGCGGGGCATTCGCGCAGGCTTATACTTCCAAACGGGGGCGGGCAAGGCCGGAGGAATCGTGTCGCCCCGGCATCAATCGTTGGCAAGATGGCGGATCATGCGAACACTGGCTGACCAGGTCGTTATCGTCACGGGAGCGTCGTCGGGCATCGGCGAGGCGGCTGCGCGGCGCCTGGCCCGCGGCGGGGCGAGACTCGTCATCAGCGCGCGGCGGGCGGAACCGCTGGCGGCCCTCGCCCGCGAGCTCGATCCGGCCGGGGCGCGTGTGCGCGCGATCGCCGGCGACATCACCGATGCCGCCGTCCGGGAGCGGCTGGTCGGTGAAGCCCTCGGCAATTTCGGCCGGATCGACGCGCTGGTGAACAACGCCGGCTATGGTACGCGCGGGCCGGTGGAGCTGGTGCCGGTCGACCTCATCCGCCGCAACTTCGAGACCAATCTGTTCTCGCTTATCGCACTCACGCAGCTGGTCGTCCCCCACCTGCGGGAACGGGGCGCCGGCCGCATCGTCAATATCGGTTCCGTGGCGGGCCGCATTGCCCGGCCGCTGTCGTCCGTCTACGATTCGACCAAGCACGCGCTCGAGGCGATCACCGACGGCCTGCGCGGGGAGCTCGCGCCATTTGGCATCCAGGTGGTGCTGATCCGGCCGGGCTTCATTCTGACCGGATTCACGGATGCGGCCAACGAGGTGTCAGCGCCGGTGATCGAGAACGCCGGGCCCTATGCGCCGTTCGTCGAAGATTTTCGCACGGCGTATCGGCGGGCACACCGGATTGCCGGGCATCCCGACGACATCGCCCGGCTGGTTGAAAAAGCCCTCACGGGCCGCCGGCCGGCGCCGCGCTACGCCGGTCCGGGACACGCGAAGTTCCTTCTCTTTATCAAGTGGCTGTTGCCCGCCCGCGCGATCGACCGGATCGTGCGGCTGCGGAAGCATTGATCTCGGGCTCCGATGGCCGATTTGTAGGGTCGTCCCTTGCGGACGGACCTTCCGATTCCGGAGAATGGAAACCGGTGTGCGGAAAGAGCAACCCGGTCCGCCGGCGAGCGGCGACCCTACGACTGTCTCCGTGTTTTGGAGGCGGGGTGCGGCGACCCCGCCCTACATTTCAGGTCGTAGATTTGATGTTGTCGGGCGGGTTTTCCCGACCCCGCCGTTTTCCGATCGCGTCAGAAACTCGCGCAGCTCCCGCGCGAGCTTCGGACCGAAACCGGGGATATCCTGGATCTCGGCGGCGGAGGCGGCGCGAAGCTTGTCGATGGAGCCGAAGTGTTCCAGCAGAGCGAACCGGCGGACCGGGCCGAGGCCGGCGAAGTCGTCGAGAATCGATTCGCGGATCTTCTTCGAGCGCAGGTCCGCGTTATAGGTATTGGCGAACCGGTGGGCTTCATCGCGCAGGCGCTGCAGCAGCTGCAAACCGGGGTGGTTGAGCGGCAGGTTGAGCGGCGGACGGTTGTCGGCGAAGATGATCGTCTCGTGTTCCTTCGCCAGTCCGATGAGCGGCGGCGGGGTCAGCTCGAGCGCGGCGAACGCCTTGAGCGCGGCGCCCACCTGGCCTTGTCCGCCGTCGATGACGACCAGGTCGGGAAACGGCTTCTTCTCGTCCGCCAGGCGCCGATAGCGCCGGCCGACGACCTCGGTCATCGCGCGGAAGTCGTCGTTGCCCACGAAGCTCTTGATCTGGTAGCGGCGGTACTGGCCCTTGTCGGGCCGGCCCGCGGAAAAGTGCACCATCGAGGCGACGACGAACGTGCCCGAGATGTGCGAGATGTCGAAGCACTCGAGGTGAGTGGGCGGGGCGCGGAGCTGCAGCGCCTCGCCCAGCAGGCGCGGCGCGACCTCGTCGGGTCGCGGCAGCGACGGGGCGCGCTCAAAGCGGCGCGTCTTGGCGAGCGTTTCCTCGAGCGCGAGCACGACGTCGCGCAGCCGGGCGGCGCGTTCNNAGGAATTCGCATGCGGCTTCGACGCGGTGGCGGTAGTCGGCGGCAGTCACCTCGTTCGCGTGGCCATAGAGCTCGGCGCGCACGTCGTCGTAGAGCCGGAAGACCCCCCCGGCGATTAGTGCGGGATGGGCGTCGCCGAGCAGAACGCCGAATTGCCGGCGCATTTCCGTGAGCGTTTTTCGGACGAGGGTGCTGTAGGCGAACGGCCCGAAGTAGCGCGAGCGTTCGTCCTTGCGCAAGCGGGTGAGCACAAAGCGCGGCAGCTCGGTCTCGACGGTGACACGCACGAGGAGGAAGCGCTTGTCGTCGGTGAAATCGGTGTTGTACCGCGGCTTGTACTGCTTGATGAGCCGGCCCTCCAGGAGCAGGGCCTCCGGCTCGGATCGCACCTCAATGATGTCGAAGCTGGCGATCAGATCCACCAACGCGCGGATCTTCGGCTGAGACGTGAAATTGCGCGAGGGCTGGAAGTACGACGAAACGCGGCGCTTCAGGTTCTTCGCTTTGCCTACGTAAAGGATGCGTCCGAGCCGGTCCCTCATCAGATACACTCCGGGGCCGTCCGGCAGATGGCGGACCTTCTCCTTGAGGCTCGGAGAGTCCTCCGGCGCGGGGGACGCTTGTGGGGAGGGGGCTGGCATTTTTCCCAAAATACACTAGCATGGTGGCTTTCCGCAAAGCATCTATGGAGAACAGCAGTATTTCCGATTCAAATCCGGCCCCTGACCAGGTTCCGCCGGCGCACCGCCGCTTCGAACTCCTGACCCTTGGAGATGAACTGCTTCTGGGACTTACGCCCAACACCCACCTGACGTGGATTGGTCAGCAGCTCGGCCGTCGCGGAGTGGAACTGGCGCGCAATGTCACGGCGACCGACGAGGCGGCCGCCATCGTCGCGGAATTGCGGGAGAGTTGGGCGCGCTCCGATGTGGTCATCACCACCGGCGGGCTTGGCCCAACCTGCGATGACCGCACGCGCGAAGCGGTGGCGGAGGTAATCGGGCAGAAGCTGGTGTTTGATCCCGAAATCGAGCGGACCATTGCGGAGCGATTCACCAACCTGGGTCGCAAGATGACGCCGAACAATTTGAAGCAGGCCTACCGGTTCGAGCGGGGCGACGTGCTGGCCAACGCCAACGGCACGGCACCGGGGCTATGGGTGGAACAGGACGGCAAGGTGCTGGTGATGTTGCCGGGTCCGCCGAACGAGCTGCATCCGCTGTTTACCGAGCAGGTCCTGCCGCGCCTGGCGCGGCTTGGGCTCGTCCGGGATGGTGAGGCTTACGTGCAATTGCGCACGGCGGGCGTGGGCGAATCCTCGCTCGAAACGAAACTCCAGCCCATCTTTGACCGGAGCGGCGAAGCGCTGAGTGTGGCCTATTGCGCCCACCCGTGGCGGGTCGATGTGCGGCTGAGTTCGCCGGCCGACCGGCTCTCGATGCTGGACCTGCAATCGATCGCGGACGAATGCGCGGCGCTGCTGGGCGAGGATTTTGTGTGCTACGGCCACGACTCGCTCGCCAAGGTGGACGCGGAACTGTTGCGCGCGCAGGACAAGACGCTGGCGGTGGCCGAATCATGCACCGGGGGCCGGCTCGCCAATGTATTTACCGACGTGTGCAGCTCGGCCAAGTTTTTCCGGGGAGCGGTGGTGTGCTATGGCAACGACGCGAAGATGCAGATTCTCGACGTGCCGGAGAGCCTGATCGAGCAGCACGGCGCGGTCAGCGATGAGTGCGCGGTCGCGCTGGCCACCGGCGTGGCCGAGGTGTTGGAAGCGGATTACGGCCTCGCGATCACCGGCTACGGCGGCGCGGGCGGAGACGCGAAGAAGTCCTCCGGCGCCACGATTCATGTCGGCCTGCATTCGCCGCAGGGGGTGTGGTCGAAGCAGCTGAATTATGCGGCGGCGCGGACCATGGTGAATGAACGAGCNNCAGCCGCCAAAGCCGGACGGGAAGAAACTTGGTGCCGGGGTCGCAATCCTCCGCCAAGCCTGCTGATATTGAGCGACCACGCCCTGCCTCCGGCCGCGTCCTTGCGGGCAATTAGGTTTTCGCGTCCGCGAAAACCTAGCCCAGCAAATTCTTCAGCGCGGCGAGGTATTTTTCCTGCGTGCGTGCAATGACTTCGGCCGGCAGCGCCGGAGCGGGCGGTTTCTGGTCCCATTTCAGGGCGAGAAGGTAGTCGCGCACAAACTGCTTGTCGTAGCTCGGCGGCGACTGGTTGACGGCGTAACTCTCTTTCGGCCAGTAACGCGAGGAGTCGGGGGTGAGGATTTCGTCGATCAGATAAAGCCGGCCCGCGGCATCCGTGCCGAATTCNNGCTCACCGACTTGACCTGTTCATAAAGCGCCGGGCCGACGAGGGCGGCGCCCTGGGCGTCGTCGATGGGCGCGTCGTGCTGGCCTTTCGGCGCCTTGGTGGTCGGGGTGAAGATCGCGTCGGGCAGCCGTTCGGCCTGCCGCAGGCCGGCGGGCAGCCGGAGACCGCAGACCGTGCCGGTCTTCTGGTAGGAACTCCAGCCGCTGCCGACGAGATAGCCGCGCACAACGCACTCGATGGGCAACGGTTTCAGTTTCTTCACGACCATGCTGCGAAGCTGAAGGTCGCGGGAGAGTCCGTATTTGCCCGCCAGCAATCCGGCTTGGTCGGGTAGGAGATGAATGGGGATGAGTTTTTGCGCCTGGGCGAACCACCACAGGCTGATTTGCGTCAGCACGATACCCTTGCCCGGAATGCCGTCGGGCAGGATCACATCGAAGGCCGAGAGCCGGTCGGTGGCGGCGATCAGCAAAGCATCGCCGAGGTCGAAGATCTCGCGCACCTTGCCGGAGGCGAGCTTAGGGAAGGGGAGTCCGTCGATCTGCGTGACGGCTTGCGAGGGGATGGCGCTGGCGATGTCGGAGAAACTCATGGACGGCGTTGGTAAGAGCCTGCTGGCAGGGCCTCTGGCGTCCCGAGATTGCCGGAGACTGCTGGCAGGTGAAATCTACCATTGGCGGGAGACGGAATTGCGAGCAAGCCTGCTCCTGCGGATTCCGGACGGAAAAAAGCCTTGCCTGACCAGACCCGCGCCCTAGGGTGCCCGACTCGGCACTCCGGGTCCCCATCGTCTAGCCCGGTTAGGACACCACCCTTTCACGGTGAGAACCGGGGTTCGAATCCCCGTGGGGACGCCA
>PLOH01000095.1 GCA_003142955.1 Opitutia bacterium
GGTCATGAAGCGGTTGACCGGTTGAGCAAGGAAATCGGGGCCGCTCAGCACGTGGCGGCGGAAATCACCGTCCGTCAGGATACCGGTAAGTTTGCCCGAGACTTCGTCCACGAGGGCGATGGATCCGGCCTTGGCCTTGGTCATGCCGAGAATCGCATCCTGCACCGTGCGCTGGTCGGACATCACCGGCAGGCGTTCGCCGATGCGCATGATATCCTTCACCTTGAGCAGCAGGGCGGTGCCGAGGTTGCCCGCCGGATGGAGGCGCGCAAAATCCTCCCGCGTGAAGCCGCGGCGTTCGAGCAGCACCATGGCGAGCGCATCGCCGAGCGCGAGGGCTGCGGTGGTACTGGCGGTGGGCGCAAGCCGCAGCGGGCACGCTTCCCGGGGAACCCGATAGAGCAGCCGGAGATCGGCGTCCTTCGCCAGTTCCGAGTCCGGATTGCTCGTGAGCGCGACGATCGTCAGCTCAAACCGTTTTAACATCGCCAATAACCGCACCATCTCCGCGCTCTGGCCGCTGTTGCTGAGGAGCACGGCCAGATCGCCCGCTGCGCACAGGCCGAGGTCGCCATGCAGTGCCTGCGTGGCGTCGAGAAAACATGAGGTCACGCCCGTGCTGTTAAAGGTGCCGGCAAGTTTTTGGGCAATATGGGCCGACTTACCAACCCCGCTGAAGATCAACTTCCGGCCCGCCCGCTGCGCTGACTCAATCGCCTGCACCACCGTCACAAACGGCTCATCCAATGCCTCCGCCGTAGCTTGGAGCGCCTCGATTTCGATCCGGATGTACTCGCGGCCGCGGGCAAGAGCGGATTGATCGTCGTGCGTCATTTAGGATTTGTGTTGGAAATGAGCGTGAGGTGAACTTAGTCCCCAATTTTCCGCATTCAATCCCATTCCCATGCCCCCATGCCGCGACTGTTTCGCATCCTAGGATTGCCGAGCGCGCTGCTGTGGCTCGCTTTGCTCCTGCTGGCGGGTTGCGATGGCTCCGACCGCCTCGCCTTGGGCATGGAAACGAACGAGCCGTATTACCGGCAGGGGGACCAGTTGAAGCGGCAGGGGCGTTACCAGGAGGCGCTCGCCGCCTACCTTAAGGTCATCGAGAAGCGGAACGAGGACGCGCCGGAATCGCAATTGGAGGCGGGGTTGATTTACCAGCAATATCTCAAGGATCCGATCTACGCGATCTACCATTTCCGCAAGTACCTCGAATTGGAGCCCAATTCCCGGCAGGCCGATTTGGTGCGGCAGCGGATCGATGCCGCGATGCGCGATTTCGCGCGAACGCTGCCCGCCCGGCCGCTGGAGGACCAGGTGATGCGGTTTGACCTGATGAACCGGATCGACGAGCTCCAAAAGCAGAATCTCGAACTCAAGGAGGAAGTCGCCCGGCTGAATCGAGGCGCGACCGATTCGGGCGGAGACTCCGGGGCGATGATGATTCCCGTGCCAGAATCCGCTCCGCCCCCGACGGTCACCCACGGTTCCTTGTTCTATCCGCCGGCCGCCGGTGCCGCCGCGGCCAAACCGACCCAGCCCGCCGAACGACCGGCGGCTCCGTCGGCCAAGCCTTCGCCCGCCACCAGCCGCACACACGTGGTTGCCCAGGGTGAGACACTTTCCAAGATCGCCCAGCGCTATTATGGCAGCAGGGCCAAATGGCACGTCATTCTCGACGCCAACCGCGATGTGCTGAAGAACGAAAACTCAGTGCGGCCTGGGATGACATTGAAGATTCCATAACCGGACGCAGAATGACCAGAGCAAGGGTCCGGCCTAGGGCGAGTACTCGGCCCAGCTGCTGCTGGTTTCTGTGACGCGCACCCGCTCGATGCGTACCCCGGCCGGCAAGGCCGAATGGGTGACCGGGTTCAGCGTCGCCTCAGCCAACCGCCGTTTCAGCTCGTCGAACACCGCCCGGGCGATGACCTCGCTGGTCGGGTCGGTCTTGGCAAACGGGATTACCCGGTCGCCGTAGGTCTTACGGTAAAACGCGAACTGGGGATCATCGGTGTTGATACACAACGCATGGTCCAATGCATCGAGGAAAGTCGCGAGCGCATGCTTGATCGCGCTGAAGTCGCAGACCATGTCGTTGGCGTCGAGCGCATCGGCAGCCAGCACCACTTCCACCTTCCGGCTATGGCCGTGCGGGAAGCGGCACTTTCCCGGGTGTTTCGAGAGCATGTGCCCGCTCTCGATTTCGAAGCTCTTGCAGATGCGAAAGGGCATGGACAGTGGGGAGTGCCGCAAAAAACCGGCCGAAGCGCAAGCGTCGGTCACACCGTCTGCGAAAACCGGCGCGGCCCTTTTTCCAGATAGGCATCGAATCGCATGGCAATGATGCGGATGAGCAGCGCCCCGACTCCCGTGACGACAAACCCCTCCGGGGTGCGCTGGAGCAAGCCGTCCGCTGCGAGGTCGTCCAGGGACGCGATTTCGCCAGCGAATCTGGCGGCGAAATCCACCCCAAGCCGGCGCGAGAGGTCCGCATAATCAATCCGCCGGTCGCACATGATCCGCATGATGACCTGCCGGCGGATGCGGTCTTCCTCGCTCAGAATGATGCCGCGCTCAAAGGGCAGGCGGCCGGCTTCCAGCGCCGTCTGGTACTCCGGGAGTTCTTTCAGGTTTTGCCGGTAGGAATCGCCGGTCTGGGAGATGGACGACATGCCGAATCCGTAAATCGAGGCCCCGGCATGCGTGCTGTAGCCCTGGAAATTGCGCTGCAACGTGCCCTCGCGCTGGGCCACGGCCAGTTCGTCATCGGCCCGGGCAAAATGGTCCATCCCAATATAGACCATCCCGGCGGCGGTCAGCTTCCGCACGGCGGTCGCCAGCATCTTCAGCTTTTCCTCGGTGGAGGGAAGATTTGCCTGCTTTTCGAAGATGCGTTGGGACGGCTTGATCCACGGCACGTGCGCGTAACTGAAGACCGCCAAACGGTCGGGGCACAGCGTCAGCACGTCGTCAATGGTGCGGGCAAACGAGTCTGCGGTCTGGAGCGGCAGGCCGAAAATCAAGTCCACGCTGATCGAGTGGTAACCCTCTTCGCGCATCCAATCGAATGCCTGCCGGGTGATGTCCATCGGCTGTAGTCGATGGACGGCCAGCTGTACCTCCGGGTTGGTATCCTGGACTCCCATTGAGGCGCGGTTGCAGCCGAGCTCGCGGAACGCGCGTACGTGGTCCCGGGTGATGCGGCGCGGGTCGACCTCGACGCTGTTCTCGGAGTCGTCAGCAAACTTGAAGCGGGAATGGATCGCCTGGCCGAGCCGACGGATCACCGCGGGCGGGAGAAACGTGGGAGTGCCTCCGCCAAAATGCATCTGGGCAACACACCGGTCCGGATTGAGCAGCGGCTGGATCAGCGCCAGTTCCTTTTCCAGATGACCGACGTAATCCGAGGCGGCGTCGCGTTTCAGCGTGATCACCGTCGTGCAGCCGCAGAACCAGCACAACGTTTCGCAAAACGGAAGATGGAAATAGAGCGAGAGCGGGCGCCGGGCCTCATCATTGTCCCGGCCGATAGCCGCGACGAGCGCCTCGGCTGGCGTCGTCTCCGTGAATTGCGGCGCGGTCGGGTAGGAGGTGTAGCGCGGCCCCGGAACATTGTATTTCCGGACCAGCTCAAGGTCGAACTCGGCGGCGGCTGGCGGCGTTCCGGTGGTGGGACTGGGCGCAATCATGGCAGAGGAGGAAGCGGACTCCAATGATGCCGATCAGCCGTTGATTTGCGAGGCCGGATGATGGTTTTGCGGCTACAGCGATCTCCTGACCACCGGCCGGGAATCTCGTGGCGTTGTTTGGCGGAGCGCGCTGTTGGGATCGGGACGTCGATTGCGTACCGCCCTCCAAATTAGCCCGATTGCGAAGGACCTCTAGCGCTCCGGTCCAAGATCCGATGGACTTCCAAACCAGTGGTGGTGGCGGACCTTGCCAAATACCTCGTGTTCAACTGTTGGGATTACAGCCCGATTCCCGCGTTTGGCGTTGAGCCTCGGGAGCGGCACCGGGTCGAGATGAAAGCCATCTTCATCTTCATAACCCTTCGGAGACCGTGCTGCATGGCTGAGCACGAAACCGCACGCCGCAATGATCAGGACCAAAGCACCAGCGGCGACCTTCAACGTGAGTATAAATAGTGCAGAGCTGTTCATGGCACGGCAGGCGCATCGCAGGCTTGGCGCCTATCCAATCAGGGTTTACATAATATGCGCTAGACTTATTAGTAAGATTATCAAAGGTGATATTCCATATTATTATTATTGATGTGTATTTGCATCAATCGTTTCAGCCCGTAGGACCTGATCTGCGACGACTTCCACCATCGTGGTGAACGTGTTTCGGATGAAATCCTCCACCAGTCTGGGACGACTTGAGTCGGCATACACGCCGCGAGGATCTACCTGGACTGCCGAAAAACCCGACCGGTCTAGCAGGGGGACGAGCTGCCAAGTCGGCAGAAGTGTCGAACTCAACGTCGACCGGTTTCGTCTCCCCTGAACTGGCGGGATCGGGTTGGACAGATCCTATGGGTTCTGCTCAGGTTTTTCCGGGATTTGTTCGGCCGGCTTTACGTCGTCACTGGTTTACAAGCTTTTTGCCACAACTTTGAGATTACTTCAGCCGACCGGCCCCTGGTGACGTTCAATAAAGATTCCACTTAATCTCCCATGCGCGAGTCGGAGCTGC
>PLOH01000140.1:0-12537 GCA_003142955.1 Opitutia bacterium
GCCGGCCGCAACGAAGGCGCCACGCCGGGCTGCAACGACAAGGGACTCGTGACCGCCGACCGGACGACGAGAAAGGACGCGTTCTACTGGTACCAGGCAAACTGGAGCGCGCAGCCGGTGCTGCACATCACGTCGCGGCGGTTCGTCGACCGGACGCAACCGGTGACCACCGTCAAGATCTACTCCAACGCCGAGGCCGTCGAGTTGCGCGTCAACGGGGTTTCCCTCGGATCGAAGTCCAGCCTCAACCACATTTTCCTGTGGCCCGGGGTGACGCTGCAGACGGGCAGCAACGCGATTGCCGCGAGCGCCACCCGCGGTGGACAGGAGCTCACGGACCGCTGTGAGTGGAATTGCCGGCCACCGTCGCCTTAGATGCTATCCGGAAACTCGGTTGCGCTTTGCGATGGAGGGCGCTGCGCTGTCAGCGCCGCCCGGGAATTAGGCGGCGACAGCGCGCCGCCCTCCAGATCCTGGCAGTTTTCGGACAGCCCTAGCCGGCTTGGGTTCGTTACTGCTAACGGAATTCAAGAGTTTCAACCGCGGGGGAACGTGATATTCCGCAAGACCAGAAGCCGGAGCGGCCACCGATTGGTCGGTCCCGGCTGCCACCCCCATGCTTCGTCTTTCGTTGCTTGCCGCATTTG
Organism: Opitutia bacterium; assembly: GCA_003142955.1. Lineage (GTDB taxonomy): Bacteria > Verrucomicrobiota > Verrucomicrobiia > Opitutales > Opitutaceae > Fen-1467. The sequence continues at coordinate 648 of PLOH01000140.1, forward strand.
GACTCATGACGCTTCTGCATTGCACCTGCGCTGCTGCCGCTTCGTCTCCGGATTTCAAATGGTCGTCAGCCGTGGCCGACACCTTCGTCGCCCGCTTTCCGGATCCCGATAGCATCCACTGGGTCGGACAGACCAACCACTTCAGCTGGCAGGCCGGTTACGCCATGTTCACGATGGAGAAGCTGTGGCGGCTGACCGGCGACGTCCGCTACTACAATTATATCAAGCGTTACGTGGACCAGCAGGTCGATGAACATGGCAACATCCCGGGCTTTGTCCCGACCGCGCTCGACAACTTCCTCCCTGGTTACGCCATTCTGTTCATGTACGAGCAGACCGGGCTCGAGAAGTACAAGGTCGCGGCCACCAGGATCCGCGATGGCTTTCGCGACTTTCCCCGGAATTCAGATGGCGGCTTCTGGCATGGCGATTGGGCCAAACATCAGATGTGGGTTGACGGCGTGTTCATGGGACAGATGTTCCTGGCGCGGTACGCGAAGACCGTGGGCGATCGTGACTACGCCTTCGGCGAGGTCGTACGGCAGATGGGGCTCGCGCTGCAGCACTGCCGCAAATCAAACGGACTGCTCCTGCACGGGTGGGACGAGTCGCGGACGGCCAGCTGGGCCGACAAAAAGACGGGTCTGGCCTCGGAGGTGTGGAGCGAGGGGCTCGGCTGGTACGCCGTGTTGCTGGCCGACGTCTTTGACTATCTCCCGCCGGACCAACCTGGGCGAGAGCGGTTGCTGGCCGCGCTCCGCGAGCTGTGCCACGGCCTGAAGGAGGCGCAGGACCCCAAGACCGGGATGTGGTGTCAAGTCGTGGACAAACCGGACGCACCGGGCAACTGGAACGAGACGTCCGGCACCGGCATGTTCCTTTACCTCATCCGGAAATCGATGGATCGTGGGTATGTCAGCCGGACGGAATACGCTCCGGTGGTGGAGAGAGCCTACGCCGGCATCATCAAGAAAGCACGGACCGGCGCCGATGGGTTGATCGACGTGTTCGACTGCAGCAGCATCGGGATCCAGGACGACTTTCGGGCCTACATCAACTCGCCCAAAGAGGTGAATCCTTTTGCCGGAGTCACGTCATTCATTCTCGGCACGAGCCTCATGGAGCAACGTTAGGAACCTGGCTCAGCGCTCGAGGGCCGGCGTCTCCCGCGCCTCCGGGATGAGTTTCCCCTCCTGCCAGTTCCCGTCGAGCATCGCAATGTCGCGGCGGGCCGGAACGCCGGTTTCGCGTTGGATCAGTTTCAGATGCAGCAGCGCCGCCGCGTGTTCGCCGACCCGGTCGTGGCCCTGGTCGACGCCGGCCAGATTCGAGGACGGGTTGACGTTCAGATGGATGAACGAAAGGGAGCGGCGTTGCTTGCCTTCCAGCAGGTCATGATGGCGTTGGTCGCTGCTCAAGAGAACATCCGGACGGTGATCGGCGACCCACGCCGCCATCGCCTGCGCTGAGAACTCCGCCGTGAGCAGGACGGGGATGGCCGGCCGGCCGGATTGCACCTGCTGCAAAAAGTAGGACGCCCGCAGAGTGCCGACAGTTCGCCCGTCCTCGTGTTCGCTCAGCGCCAGCCCGATCCGGCGAAATCCGTGGGCGACCGCCTCCNNTCCAGGGACGATTCGCCGGAAGCGAGCGGCCCGACGAGCACGCCGCGGATCCCGCGGTCGCGGAGAATCCGGGAGGCGCGACGGGCGGTGAGATTGGGATCGCCCATCCAGAACGGCTCCAGCCGGTACCCCAGTTGCTCCGCCCGCCGGCCGGCGCCTTCGTAATACCGGACGAACGTCACGACCCGTTTCCACTGGTGGGGCGTCGGATGATTTGTGATGAAGGCAATCGGTTCAAAATTGGTGCGTTTTCGCCGGCCGAGGCGGTAGGCGTTCAGCACCGCGAGCGCCGGGTCGGGCCGGTAATGCAACCGGCGGGCCAGCGCGAGGACGCGCCGGTGCGTCGCGACGGCCACCCCGGGAGCATTGCGCAAGGCGCGGGACACCGTCATCACGCTCAGACCCAGGCGCTCGGCGATCTGGCGCATCGTGCAGGGTTCGGAGGTGTTTTCCATGGTTGGCGCTGTTACTGTTAACAAGACACGGCAATTCCAAACGACAATCCGAATGTCACCTTGGATTTCATCCGAATCAGCCCATAATGCCCTCCGTGTTTTCGTTCCGCCCGCCCAGGACTCTCGTCAGCTGGCTCATTGTTGGTCTCACCGGCAGTTTGGCCGGACGCGCCGATGTGCCTGCCGCCCGGGTTTTCGACGTCAGGGCACAGGGCGCGGCGGCTTGTCCTCAAGCCGCTCAGGCGCGTTGGGGACAACGCGCTCCACCAATCCAAATCCAGTCCACGATCTTCCGCCGACCGCAACACCCAAACTATCCCCATGCATACCCAAATCTCCCGTCGCTCTGGTGAACTCCGCTCGTGGCGGTTGTCTGCCTTGTGGGCCGTCATCCTGGCGGTTGCCGGCGGAGCCGCCCGCGCGACTGAGCCGGTGCCAGCCTCCACGCCACTGGAACTTCAGTCGCCCGACGGGCGCATTGTCGTGACGGTCAATCCGACGGGCGCCATCACCTACCGCGTGGCGGTCGATGGCACGCCGATCCTGAACGAGTCACGGCTCGGTTTGCGGCTGCGCGACGGCGAACTTGGACGCGAGGTCACGCTCGTCAAAGCCGACCGCAGCGACGTCGATGCGACGTGGGTCAACCCGCTCGGGAAAAGGCGCGAGGTGCGCGACCATCATCGCGAGCTCGCGNNCGCTATGCCTTGTCTGCCGGGGCGGGCGCAAAGGACTTCGTTGTGGAGGAAGAGCTGACCGAATTCGCGTTTACGGCCGACAATCTCTGCTACGCGGGTGACCACACCCACGTTCCGTCGGATACCTACGATGTGCGCGGCGGTTTCGCCGGGTCGCAGGAGTGGGAATTCTTGCGACAGCGGCTATCGGACCTGTCGTCGGACACCGTGACCGGATTGCCATTGCTCACGCACACTCCGGCCGCGTGGGTGGCGGTTACCGAAGCCGACCTGATCGACTGGGCCGGCCTCTGGCTGGCCCGCGAGCCGCAGTCGGCGGGCACGACCGCGGTGACCCTGCGCGCCCGGCTTGCGCCGCGGCTGGACGGGCAGGGGCTGGTGAAAGCCACGCTGCCGCACGCGTCGCCGTGGCGGGTGCTGCTCATCGGCCGGGAGCCGGGCCGGCTGATCGAGAGCGACCTCGTGCTTAACCTGAGCACACCCTGCCAGATCGCCGATTCCTCGTGGGTCAAACCGGGAATGATGGCGTGGGACAGCTGGTGGTCGGGTATCGGGCGAAAGGATACCGGCACGATGAAGGATTTCATCGCGTTGGCCGGCGAGATGGGCTGGCCCTATCAGCTCGTTGACGGCGGCTGGTATCTCGGCACGCACACCGGCATTTCCCGGCTTGGTTCCGACATCACCAAGCCTGTTCCCGAGGTCAACATGCCCGAGCTCTTGCGTTTTGCCGCGGAGAACAAGGTGCGGCTTTGGGTGTGGCTCTACTGGACCGACGCCGACCAGGGCGAAGCGTACAAGAAGGCGTTTGCACTCTACGAGAAATGGGGCCTCGCCGGGGTGAAGATCGATTTCATGGACCGGGACGACCAGGAAATGGTGAACTGGTACGAGACGATTACCCGCACCGCCGCGGAGCATCACCTGATGGTCAATTTCCATGGCGCTTACAAACCCACCGGGATGATCCGCACGTGGCCGAACCAGATCACGCGCGAGGGCATTCTCGGCAACGAGTACAACAAATGGAGCCGGAGGGTCACCGCGGAGCATCGCGTCACGCTGCCCTTCACCCGCTTCCTGGCCGGACCGGGCGACTTCACGCCCGGCGGTTTCCTCAATCGCCCGACGGAGGCATTCCAGAAAGGGGTCACGCCAACGCAAGTGCAGGGCACGCGGGCCGGTCAGCTCGCCCTGTTTGTCGCGTACGACAGCCCGGTCATGTGCGTTTGCGATCATCCCATCAACCTGCGCGGCCAGCNNCTCGTGATTGCGCGTCGCTCCGGACGCGACTGGTATCTCGGCGCGCTCAACAACGGCGTCACGCGCGTGCGGTCCGTGAAGCTCGATTTTCTCGGGGCCGGGAAATGGCGGTTGCGCTGGTGGCACGACGCGGCCGACAGCGCCGAGAATGCTGAACACCTCGAGATCGAAGAAAGCGTCGTGTCGGCCGACACCACGCTTGACCTGCGCCTGGCCCCCGGCGGCGGCGCCGTCGCGCGATTTGTGCCGATACAATAAACGGCAATGTCTCCTCACCCCGCAAAACCGCAATCGAAGGTGGCGCCGGTCTGTGACCGGCGATTCCGCCAGTCGAAGACCGGCGCTACTTTGCTCCGGCCGATTGAAGACGGGGCGGAATCATTGCGCGCCGCGACAGAATGAGCCGATCATAGCACACTTTTCCTCCCCTCATGAATCTCCTCCAATCCCCGGCTTCCCGACTGGCTGCTTTCGCGGCGCTCTCCCTGTTTTCACTGCTTGCGGCGCGTGCGGCCGACTCCGCCGCCGCTTCCCCGGCTCCGGCCGCCACCGCTGCGTTGCCGCCGCTTTGGGTGCCGTCCGATGGTGCCAACCATCCGATGGGCGTGGGCAAGGGAGTTTTCCCCGGGCGGGTCGTGTGGATCCGCGACCTGGCGGCAACGCCGTGGGACGGCAAGACAGGCAATTGGTGGGACGAAGGTACCGGCATCAGCCAGCCCGCGGTTGACAACATGATGTCGCGTTCGCTGCGCGCCCTCGNNCGACACCGGGTATGCCCCGGGCGAAAAGATCGCGGTGAAGATCAACTGCAACAACGCCTACGAAGGCTATGGCGATGTCGACGGGCAGATTGACCAGTCGCCGCAGACCCTCCTCGCAATCTTGCACCAGCTCGTCGCGATCGCCGGCGTGCCGCCGGAGATGATCACCGTTTATGAGGCGGCCCGCGTCATCCCTGATCGAGTCTACAAGCCGTCGCATGCCGCTTTCCCGGGCGTCCGCTTTGTCGATTCGAAGGGTGATGGCACCAACGGGCGCTTCCCGGTGGAGTACCAGAAGGATACGCTCCACTATTCTGTCCCGGACCCCAAGGTCGGCCGGGACCTTCCAAAGTGCGTGGTCGAGGCGACGTACCTGGTGAATCTCACGCTCGTGAAAGGCCATCCGACCACCGGCGCGTCGCTGACCGCGAAGAACCACTATGGCACGGTCGACGTGCGCGACCACGAGGTTTACGTGAACTCGCACTCCCATCCCATGGCCACGTATCATCCGTTCGTCGACATGATCGGCTCGAAGGCGCTCGGCGGGAAAACCCTGATCTTCATGCTCGACGGCCTCTACGGCGTGCGGGATGTGAACGACCTCGTCGCGGAACACGGCCACTGGGCGAAGCTTTTCCACGGCGAGTGGCTCGCCAGCCTGTTCCTGTCGCAGGATCCGATCGCCATCGATTCAGTGGGATTTGATTTTATTCGGTCCGAATTTCCCCTTGGCCGCTTCAAGGATTTCCAGCCAACGAAGAATGCCGACAACTACATGCACGAGGCGGCGCTGGCGGACCACCCGCCCTCGGGCTTCCATTATGCCCCGGATGGCGTGCCGCTGAAGAGCCTCGGCGTTCACGAGCATTGGAACAACGAGGTCGACCGCCAGTACTCGCGCAATCTCGATCCGGTGAACGGCAAGGGGATCGAGCTCCTCGCCGTGCCCGCGCACCCTTAGCCGTATCTATTCAAAAACCCCCGCCATCACTCGCAAACATCACGCCATCAGGTGATCGATGTAGGAGCCTGCTTGCAGGCGATTCTACCCTCTGAATCGCCTGCAAGCAGGCTCCTACATTTTGCATCGTTACGGCTTAGCCTCGCGGCGGGCTTCGGAGCCGGCCGCAAGGCCGCTCTAGTGCCAGATTTCGCCGCGGGTCACGTCACCCGGCACGTCCAGGAGTTGGACGCTCGAGACGGTGCGAAGATCATGGTGGTTCGCATAGGTCCAGACGACGCGTTTGTCCGGTGTGACCTCGATGATGTGAGGCGCCTCGCCGAAATGGCCGTGNNGTCATGAATTTCAGGTGAATGCCGGGCAGGTCGTCGTTGGCAACCGACCAGACCGTCTTCCCCGCCGCGTCCACTTCGAAAACATGCGCGTCCCCGCTGGGCCGGTCGGCGCAGGCGACCAGCGTGTTGCCGTTGGGCAGGCGGATGGCGGTGTGCGGTCCGCCCGGAGCCGGGATCTCGCGAACGACGGTGCCGCGGTCGTCGTACTCCCGGACCACATCGAGTCCATAATGCGCCACCAGATAATGGCCGTTGTCCAGACGCCGGGCATTGCGCATGAAGGCTCCGCCGCCATCGGCNNAGCAGCCGTCCGCTGTTGCACTCGCCGATAAAGGTCAGGCCATTCGCCAGGCGCTGACAGGCGTAGATCGCGCTCGCTGACTCGTAGGAAAAGACCACCTCCTTGGCCCGGGTCACCTCCTTGACGCCATGGCCGGTGTTGAACAGCAGGTTGCCGCCCGGGAGAATCCACACGTCGTTGCAGGAGGGAGCGGGGTAGTCCCATTCGATCTTCCCCTCCGCCGAGATGATGAAGACCTTTCCCTGGGTATAGTCCGTGCAGACAAACGGATGACCCGCGACGACCGGCGCCGCCCGCAATTCCGCGAACGCACCCAGGATCATGGCAAGGAAACGAAGGGTCAGGCCACCAATTTTCATGCCAGGAGTATCGGGGAATTCCGGCTCCCGGTCCAGCCCTCGCCAGCGAGTCTATCAAGATGGGAACACCGCGGGTCCGAGCTGTAGAGCCGGGATGAGCCAGGGATTCTACAATTGAATGCAGAGGCGAAGGCCGCCGTCTCGTTATCAGTAACTAGGCGCGGGACTTTACTTCAAGCGGTCTCAGTCCAATTTCGGAAACCGCCCCGGCGTCCGTTTGCCACTCCCCGAACCCACCAGATCGATCCTATGAAGTCATCGTTCACCTCTCGCGCGGTTTGCTTGCGCGGCCCGCTGTCTCGTCGGTGGCTGGCGCCGGCGGTTCTTTGTTCTTGTGTCACCGGCTGGCTGTTCGCCCCCGTGGTCGCCCGGGCGGCGCCACCCAGCGACATCCCGGCAGAATTCAGTTTTGTGCCAACGGCGTCGAATCAGCCCGTGGGGACCGCCCGCGGCATTTTCCCCGGCCGGGTCGTGTGGGCGCGTGACCCACTGGCCGCTCATTGGGCCGGACACTGGCGGGAGAAATCCGACCAATGGTGGCTCGATGCCAACACGGACCAGACGCGGGTGGACGCGATGTTCAACGCCACGCTGCTCGCGCTCACCGGCACGACGAGCGCCGCGCAGTCGTGGCAGGCGATCTTTGAGTATTACAACCGGACCGCCCGCCAGTTGGACCACCGCGGCTACCAACCGGGCGAAGTCGTGGCGATCAAGATCAATCTCAACAACAGCGACGCCGCGAAGGCGGACAATTATACGGACGAGTCGCCGCAAATGGTCCTGGCCACCGTGCGCCAATTGGTGAACTCGGCGCATGTGCGCCCCGAAGACGTCTTGATCTATGACGTCCGTCGCGACATGCCGCCGTATCTTCTCACGAAGGTGTGGAGCGAATTCAAGGACGTCCGGTTTATCCAGAACGCCCCCCCAAAGGACAGCCAGCCCAAGAACCCGGCCTACGGGGATCATCATGGTCTGGAGGCCGCGGATTGGGTGCCCGGAATCGAGTACTCCAACGGCAAATACTGGGAGGCTAAACTGATCGCCAAGCAGGTTTTCAACGCCACCTACATCGTCAACGAAGCGCTCCTCAAGGCACATTCCTATCCGTTCAACACCATGGAGGATGGCGATTCGGGTCAGACCGCCATCTCGATGACGGGCAAGAATCATTTCGGGTCGATCAAGGGAACGTGGGAGCTGCATGCCGCGATCAACACCAGCCAGGAGGCCGGCGTGAAGAACGCCTATTCGCCCCTCGTCGATCTCGCGGCCTCACCGAACCTCGGCGCGAAAACGATCCTGTTTGTGCTCGATGGGCTTTACTGCGGACGCAAATGGCGCACCTATCCGCTGCACTTCCCCAATCCGCCGTTCAACAATCCGACGGAGCCCTACGAAAATCCGCACTGGCCGGCGAGCGTGCTCGCGTCGCTCGACGGCGTGGCGCTCGACTCGGTCGGCCTTGACCTGCTTTTGGCGCAGACGAAGAACAACGACGATGCCGACGGCCACCCGCGCATTCTCATCCGGATCAACGCGGACGATCATCTATTCGAAATGGCCCAGGCGGATCATCCTCCTTCCGGCACCGTCTACCTGCAGGGCGGGAAGCGGGTCTCGAGTCTCGGGGTTCATGAACGCTGGGACAGCGACGTGACGATGCGCTATTCCCGCAATCTGGATCCGGTGAACGGGAAGGGGATCGAGCTTCTGTATCTCCCGATTGGTGCCGAAACCCGCCCGCCGGCCATCGCCGCAATCTCTGCCACCGCCCTCCCGCTGGTTGCGGGTGGCTGGACCGCCGGCCAACCGACGCGGCCGGCGGTGTTGCCGGGCCGCGGTCTGGCCCAGCATGATTTTCTCTATGCGGGAGAGGCGAAAACACGCGACATCTACATCGTGCGCGGCGGCAAGATCGCCTGGTCTGAACCCAGTCTCGGGCCCTCCACCACGATCCAGTTGCTCGACGAGCCCGCGACGCCCGAAGCGGTCCATTTCGGCAACGTGAGGTGACACATCAGCCGCTTGGTGAATCTGCGCAAAAGCCAGCAAGCCGCATGGGGTGGTTGAGCCCGCGGGTTAACACGCCGGCCGGGATTGCTGTGCGTCAGAACCGATAGCTGGCATCAACAAAAAAAAGGCGCCCGATCGCCCCGTTGTAGGATCCCACGTCGGCGTTCGTGGAGGGGAAAGCGTTTGGAGCGAGGGGTGGCATCTTGTTAAAGAGGTTGTTGACGCCGACGCGCAGCACGAGTTTGCCGAGCCATCCGGATCGGTCGGTCTTGCCGAAATCGTACCCGACGAGCAGGTCGATTTGTTGGTACGACCCCACGGAAACAGGCGGGCTGGCGGCGTCACCCCCGGGCCCGATGTCCGTGACCGAGGGCACGAAGGTGTGTCCGATGCGGGCGTCGATGGCGGCGTACTTCCATTCCAGGGTCGTGTAGGTGCGCCAGCGGGGAATCGTTCCCTGGCTGCTGCTGCTGGTGCTTCCTCCGCTGGCGTGTCCGGCGTACTGGAAGTAGTCTTCTGTTGGGATGGCCTGGAGCAAATAGCTGTTGTAGACGGTGATCGAGGAGCCGAGGCTGAACGTTCCCGCGGAGGTCGTCGGCCCCGTCCAGTTCAGGGTGGCGTCGAAGCCTTTCACAGCCTGGGAGGCCAGATTGATCAGGGGAACCTGAACAAAGACGTTCGAAGGATTCGCGGTGCTGAGCTGGCCCGGTCCGGTCACGCCGGGCGCCGCGGGTCCGCCGATGTGCACATACGGGGCGTAGGGAGAGGCGGGACCCTGGAGTTCGACGCCTTGCACAATGGCCGGGATGCTCAGGTAACCAATTTCGCCTTTGTCGACCACCTGAAAGTAGTCGGCCGAAACGCTGAAGCCCTTGGCGGAGTGCGGGGCGAACACGAATCCGGCCGACCACGTGCTGGCTTTGGCGGGCTGGAGACCGGGATTGGATCCGCCAAAACCATTGAAAACCGCCTGCTCGGTCTGGCCGCCGCCATAGTTGTTAAACGTCACCGGCGGAATCTGTCCGGACTGGACGGGACCGAACAGCTCGAAAAGCGTCGGGGCCGAGAACGATTTGCCGGCGGAGGCACGGAGGGAGAACTGGTCATCGGCCGGCCGATACAACACGCTGGCTTCAGGCACAGTCGAGTGGCCGACGACGGTGTAGTTATCGTAGCGACCGGCCAGGCTAAGGGTCAGCTCGTGCAAACCGGGAATGGCTTGCGCAGCGCCCAGGATCGGGATTTTGAGCTCCGCATAAAGCGACGAAATATCGCGGAGGGCGTTGAACGGCGAGAAGGACTGAAAGCCCTGCCAGCCCGGAATGCCCATGGCGTCCGGCAGGCTGTTGGCGTCGGGCGCCGCGGACAGACGCTCCCGCGTGTAGCTGGCCCCGGCGACGAGCCCCAACTTGCCGGCGGGCAGCGCGAGCGGCGAGGCGCGAAACAAGACATCGCCGGCGGCGAGCGTGCTGGTCATGTTGTTGGTTCTGGTTCCGATGACCTCCCCGGGGAGGGAGCCGGCCGCCTGGGTGTAGGCAAAGGGATCGATGGTGCCGGCGGCGAACGCGGCGTTCAAATTGGCCGTATTGATCTGTCCGGGACTCTGGTAGTCGAGGTGATAGCGGTTGTAGACGGCTGCGCCTTCCCACGAATAGTCGGGACTGATGGTCCCTTTTAAGCCGCCCGTGAGACGATAGAAGTCGGAATCCGCCTGCGTCAGGACGGAATACGCCGAAAACCGGTTGTGCACGGTGACCAGGTTGCCCTGATCGAGCCAATCCGGCGAAAACGGACTGTTGGCCTGGGTGGCCGGAAGATAGGCAAATCCCGGAGGCGCCGGGCTGGTGCCGTATTGGGCGAAGTCAAGGGTCGGCGTTGAGACGTACGGCGTCATCGACTGGCCGTTGAGCGAGGATTGCGTTTGAGTGGCGGCGTAGATCGCGTCCCCGAAGAGGACGAGTTTGTCGCCAAGAATATTGTGCTCAAAGTCCGCCACCATGCTGTGCCGCTTGAGGCTTGCCAGCAGCGTCTGCTGGTTCGCGAGGTTGTAGCCCGCCACGACCTGGGCGGGGGTCTGCGGAGTGTAGACGCCCATTTGCACGAGCTGGTCGATCGTATACAGGCCGCCGGGGGGCGGAGCATTGTTCGCTGGGTTGAGCCGGTAGAAGGTGTCGGCACCCGTCTGAAAACTCACAATGTCGATGATCCCGGGATAACTGGTCGTTCCGAAAATCGGGTTCGTGTATGGCCGCTGCTTCATGAAGACCGGACTCGTCGACGTGCCTTCAATAGAAATCATGAGCGAAGTGGTGGCGTTGCTCGTGCCGCCAGTGAGATAGCCCGAACGCTCGGTATAGTCGCCGCGGTTGCTGCTTTCCCCCCAATGAACGCCGGCCTCCCAGCCGCGGTAGGCGGGCTTGAGGATGATGTTGACGACGCCGCCGACGGCATCGGAGCCATAGATTGCCGACGCACCATCGGAGAGCACTTCAATGCGGTCGATCGCGGAAGGAGGGATCATGTTCACGTCCACGAACTGGTTGCCGATGGCGGCTTCGGCCGGGCTGAAAGCGACTCGCCGCCCGTTGATCAGCACCAGCGTGTTCAGGTTGTGCATCGAGATGGCGGAGCCGCCCATGCTGAAGAACGCCACGTTGCCCGCATTCTCGAGGCCAAGATTTGCGTTGCCCGTGAATTGGGGCATAACCTTGCGCAGGAGGTCGAGGATATCGGTGGCAACTCCAGCAGAGGCAATGTCCTCGGTGCCCAGGAAATTCACCGGTACGGCGGCGGAACCCGCCGGGCCGGTGATCCGCGAGCCGGTGACAACGAGGGTAGCGAGCTTCACCGGCTCCGCGTCGGTCGGGGCCGAGGTGGGCGGTGCAGTTTGCGCCCGACCCGCCATAGAGGCACCTGCGATCAGTGCCACGCTCAAAATGCTGCGCGAACGCCTTATAGGGTGCACATTCATGGAAAGTGGTATGATATGCGAATTAAGAACGCCCTGCAACTCGCCGACAGAACTGCCAGTTTGGCTGCCGGCCTGCGCGGGTTCGGTGGCGACTTGGCGGAATAAATCCACCCTGCATTCAGAACGGATACCCCAACCCCAC
>PLOH01000140.1:12567-29493 GCA_003142955.1 Opitutia bacterium
CACCGCAACTGCATCGTTCCAACTCAGTCCTTCGATGCTGGCGCCGCTCCCGCGGGGGCTTCAATGGAGGCGAGATATCGGGTCATCTCTGCCGTCGAAGCTGCATAGAGTTGCTGCAGCTCATCGGGAAAGGTTGACCATTCGGCAAACTGTTGCGCGTGGGTGCGCTGCAATGCCTTTGCGCATCGGTCGGCGATGCGGTTCCACCCAATGGCCGAGAAACAGCCCTTGAGGGCATGGAGGGCCTCGGCCAGTTGACTCTGGTCTTGGCGGGACACCGCTTGGATGATCCGGGGCCAGATGGTTTCGAAATCCCTGATCACGGCGCGATGCATCCGTCGTTGGATTGCCACCAGTTTCGCGCCGGAAAGACCGGAAATCGCTGTCTCCAGGTGCAGGAGATCGACCAGGGGGAGCGTGACGGGTTTTGCCAACGAAACCGGAAGTAGTGCCGCCGGTTGTGCAGATGCCGCGCCCGTGAAAAGGCGCATGATGCACGCCTCAAAGGCCCGGGGCGAAATCGGTTTGTCCAGACAGTCATCCATTCCGGCCGCCAGACATGCCTTCCGGTCGCCGGCCATTGAATCAGCCGTGATCGCCACCATCTTGGGACGCCGGTTGGGGTCGGGTTGCAGACGGACGATCTCGCGGGCGGCTTCCAGCCCATCCATCACCGGCATCTGCACGTCCAATAGGATTAGATCGAAAGAACACTGGCTCAGGGCTGCGAGCACCTCCGCCCCGTTTTCCACGACTTCCGCTTTATAACCGAAATAGGCCGCCAACCGGCGGATCAATTCGCGGTTGGTTCGAACGTCGTCCGCCGCGAGAATTCGCAGCGACACACGTTCACTCAACGACTTTTCCGGCCGAGGAGCGGGTGCAGGCGCCGCCGCGACGTTCTCTGGAAGCGGAAGTTGCGTAAGAAAACCTTTCTGCTGCGTACAACAAACGGGCACAATATACCCAACATCGGCTCGAAAACGAGATTCTTGCGGCCGAATGAACGTGGCCGTCGCCCCCGGCCACGCTGGCTTCGATCGAGAAAAACAAAACGGCCCGCGCGGATGAGGCGCGGGCCGAATCAAACAGGATAAGTTACTGATCTAGAAGGTATAGACGTAGCTAATCGTTGCCACGCCGCGACCGACCGCGGAGGTGTTCTCCCCCTTGGGAAGACTCCCCTGCTTGAAGTAATTCCCGGAGCCCTTCGTGTAGGCAACGCCGACGACCAGCTTCGAGGCCTTGGTGAGCGTAAATGGAGCGGAAACGCCGATGAGATAATAGTTGCCCCAGTTCTTCACCGTGGGATCCGCGCCCTTGGCGGCATCCCTGATGATAAACGTGCCAGCGGTCGCGGTCCAGTCGAGTTCGGTGCCAGCGTCCTTCAGCGGAATCGCGTAGGTGGCCGTGAGTTCGTACGTCGGACCTTTAAGCACCATATCGTAGTAGTACTTGGGCGTGAATTTCACACCCGCAACCGTGACATTGACGGCGATGTTGGGCTCGAACGACGACTTGAAGAACCCATTGTCGGTATTGGCATGAGGGTAATTGTACCAGGTCAAGCCGGGGGCGACGCTGATCGCGTCACTTACCGTCATGGTATAGGAGGCATAAGGATCGATTTCGGGATCGGATTGTCCGGGCACCTTGTCCGATATCGGCGTGTTCGCCCAAACTCCAATCGCGAGGTTCCCAGAATCAACCTCGACCGATGGTTCAAAGGAAGGTCCCCCAAGGCGGACGCCGCGGAACATATACTGGGAGACCACTGATGGCGTCACAACGACGGAAGTGCCGTCAGCGCGCGCTGAGGCGACCAGTAAAGCCAAAGCAGTGCTGAGCAATGAGGTTGTTCTTATGTTCATGATAGGATGTTAGATGAGGCACAGAATGGTGAGTGTGCGAGTTGATTGACTAGCAGAAGTCACGCCAAGTTCCATCAGATTTGTCTACTTTTTAAGAATGCCAGGAACACGCAGACAGTGCCACTGGACTTGGGCCAAAGCCAGGCAATCGCGCGCCTCGGGAGACAATCGCCTGGCCGGCGAAGAATGCCGGGGCCCGTTGAAGTGACGGCGGGTCAGATCTGGCTGAAGGGCGGACATTAAGTGGATTTGGGAGGATCAGGCGCAATCGCGGCTTCCTGCATGAGGGTGGCGATCGCCGGCGCCAGCGGCAGGCCGAGCGCGAGCTCGTGCGCCCCACGGCTCATTTTCCGCCAGGTCTTCCGGATGATATCGACGAATTTTTCTCGGGGATACGCGGCATGCTGGGCGGCGAAGGCGCCGATCTCGTTCTCGAGGAACACGAGACAGGCGGCGTCTTCGAGCGCCTGGGTCCCTGGGTTGGTTTTGAGGCCAGACTTCGCCACCCAATTCGCGGCATCGGCCGCCTCGCTGTCGGCCACCCCGGCCGCCAGAAGCAGCTGCCGGGCGCGCTCGGCTTGGCGGTGGTACAGCGATTTGCGCCAGGCGAAATAGCCGAGCTTGCCATCCGGATATGAAGTGCGCGGCACCGACCAGCGCTCCAGATGCTGACAGCGCGCGGCGAGCCGGAGGATGGGTGGCGCATCAGGCACCAGCCGGCCGGCCCAGGCTTCCATGCGTTCGGCGTAGACCAGCTCGGCGGGCCGTCCGTCCGGGGCGCGCTGGGGATCAGCCGAATGAACGGAATCGATCGACTCCCGGGCGCAGGCGTAGGCATCCATGCTGCGCCCAATGGAATTCAATTAGCAATCACTCGCAAGCATGCAGCAGCGGTTGGCGGCAGCGAGTGGCCTGGGCCGTCCAATCGGTCAGGATTAGGCTAGAGGCTGTCCGAAGAGTCGGTTGATCCTCGATTCTGCGGCAGGTCCGTAGGGGCGCGAGCTTGTCGCGCCCTCCGAAATGGGCGCAGCAAGCCTGCGCCCCTACGATTCTTTCCAGACTGTTTGGGCAGCCTCTACCCCTCAGAGGATCCGGGAAAACGCGACTTTGCATTAGTGCGCCGATGATTAGCATAATAACGCCATGCCGGAGATCGTCCTCGCCACCCTTAACGCGCGCTATGTCCACGCCTCGTTCGGGCTGCGCTGCCTGCGGGCGAACCTGGGCGGGTTGCGCGCGCGATCGGCGTTGGCGGAATTCACGATCAGCCAGCGTCCGCTGGAGATTGCGGAAGAACTGCTGGCGCTGCAGCCCCGCATCCTCGGATTGGGCGTCTACATCTGGAACGTCGCGCTCTCGACCGAGCTGGTCGCCCTCCTGAAGCGGTTGCGGCCGGAGCTGACGATCGTCGTCGGCGGTCCGGAGGTCAGCTACGAATTCGAGCAACAGGAGATCGTGCGGCTGGCCGATCATGTCCTGACGGGCGAGGCCGACCTGGTGTTTCCGGAGGTGTGTCGCCAGGTCCTGACAGGCCATCCGCCGGCCGCCAAGATCATTCCGGCCGCGCCGCCGGACGTTGCGCAGCTCACGTTGCCGTACGATGAATACACTGACGAGGACATCGCCCACCGGCTGATTTACGTCGAAGCCTCGCGCGGCTGCCCGTTCGAGTGCGAATTCTGCCTTTCCTCGCTGGACGTTCCGGTGCGCGCTTTTCCGCTTGATGCTTTCCTGGTCGCGATGGACCGGCTGTTCGCGCGCGGCGTGCGTCACTTCAAATTTGTCGATCGCACCTTCAATCTTCATCTTGAGACCGGGCGCAAGATCCTGGAGTTCTTTTTGGACCGGCTCGAGCCCGGGCTGTTTCTGCATTTCGAGATGATCCCCGACCGGCTGCCGGCGGGCCTGCGCGAACTGATCACGCGCTTTCCGGCCGGAACCCTGCAATTTGAGGTCGGCGTCCAGACGTTTGATCCGGTCGTGGCAGCGGCGATCCACCGGCGGCAGGATTTTGGCCGGCTGGAGGACAACTTCCGCTTTCTGCGCGAACAAACGGGGGTGCATGTGCACGCGGACCTCATCGCCGGGCTGCCGGGCGAGACCCTGGAAGGCTTTGCCGCCGGGTTCGACCGCCTCGTGGGCCTCCGGCCGCAAGAGATCCAGGTGGGCGTGCTCAAGCGCCTTCGTGGGACGCCGATTGGGCGCCATGACGCGGAAGGGCAAATGGTCTATTCGCCGCACCCGCCTTACGAGATCCTGCAGAACCGGCTGGTCGATTTTGTGACAATGCAACGGTTGGGACGCTTCGCGCGTTACTGGGATTTGGTCGGTAACAGCGGACACTTCGTGGCTGTCCTGCCCGAGTTCTGGAGCGGCGGTGCGTCGCCGTTCGCAGAGTTCATGCGCTTCAGCGACTGGTTCTATGCGCGCGAAGGCCGGCGCCACGGCATCGCGCTGCCGCATTTGGTGGAGCAGGTTTTTGTCTGGCTCACGCAAGAACGCGGCCGGCCGGCGGAGTTCATCGCGGCGGCGCTCTGTCAAGATGCTCTCCGCGCCGGGCAGGCGGAACTGCCGCCAGTTGTGAAGGCGCATTTGCCGGCCAGTGCCGGCGCCGCCTTATCGGCCCAGCGAGCGATATCCCCCCGCACCACCCGGCGTCAGGCCCGCCACCGAGGCGCTGGCACCGCGTCTTCCTCTGCGCCGGGGCAACTGGCTCAATCCTGAGTTTTTTCCACGTTGGGCGATCTTGGGTTGAGATTCGGCAATGGGCTTTGTAATCTGCGATCCTGACGCTGCAAAGGATCGCACCGTAGGAATTGCAACCGGCTCAAAGGCGCAGTTCAACGAGAGTCCTCAGTGTGTCCTTTGCGACATAACACCCTGTTGATTCCCGAGAAGACAATGAATGAAGCCCAATTCATGCTGCAGATCTCTTATCCGATCCAGTTCTGCAAATCGGAATCAGAGGCGTTGGCCAATCTGGAGCGACTGATTATTGGCAAACAGTGTGGCATGAATCAGGGGGTGGGGTTCTATGTCTCGCACATCACGAGCATCCTTGACGGAGAACCGGGCTCGTTCCCGGAAATCCCGATAAGTGACTTCCCTTTTAGCAAAAGTCAGATGAAGACACTGCTGAGCGACCTCCGGGACGTGCTGTCGCGGAGGAATCCGAAATGAGGAGCCAGCCAGGAACGACACCTAACATCGCCGCCCCACCTTGGATTGTCACCTAATCAATTCAGCTTTTCGTCCAGCAGCGCGAACAGCGCCTTCTCGTCGATGCGTTCCTGCTTCATCGAGTCGCGCTCGCGCAGCGTGAAGGTGTCGCCCGGCTTTTCGATGGTATCGAAGTCGATGGTCACGCACCACGGCGTGCCGGCTTCATCCTGTCGGCGGTACCGCTTGCCGATGTTGCCGCCGTCGTCATAGGCCACGGCATAGCGGCGCTGCAGCTTGGCGTGAAGCGCCCGGGCCCGGCCGGCGAGCGCCTCCTTGTTTTTCAGCAGCGGAAGCACGGCGACCTTGCAGGGTGCGAGGCGCGGATGCAGGCGCAGCACGGTGCGTTTCTCCAGCTTGCCCTTCTCATCCGGCGCCTCGTCCTCGGCGTAGGCGGCGCAGAGCACGGCCAGCAGGATGCGGTCGACGCCGACGGCCGGCTCGATGACATGGGGCACGATGCGCGCCTTCGCGGCCTCGTCGAAGTAGACCTGCGGCACGCCCGAGAACTTCTGGTGCTGCTGGAGGTCGTAGTCGGAACGGGCGGCGATGCCCCACAACTCCTGCACGCCAAACGGATAGTTGAACATGATGTCGACCGTGCGGCGGCTGTAAAACGCGAGTTTCTCCTTCGGGTGTTCGTAGAGCGAGAGGGACGATTCCGGGAGACCGATGGACTTGAGCCAGTCCTGGCACCATTTCAGCCACGCTTCGTGGCAGGCGAGCCAGTCGGCATCGGGGTGGATGAAATACTCCATCTCCATCTGTTCGAACTCGCGGGAGCGGAAGATGAAATTGCGCGGGGTGATCTCGTTGCGGAACGATTTGCCGATCTGGGCAATGCCGAAGGGCAGCTTCACGCGGGTGGTGTCGATCACGTTTTTGAAATCGACAAACATGCCCTGCGCCGTCTCGGGCCGCAGGTAGGCGATCGACGAGGCGTCACGCATCGCGCCGACGTTGGTCTCGAACATCATGTTGAAGGCGCGCGGCGGCGTGAGGCTGCCCGGCTCGCCGGTGGCGGGCGAGGGGATGAGCGCATATTCCTCCGGTTTTGCCTCGGTGAAATCCCTGGCCACAACCGGTTCGAGTTTGCCTCTGACCGCTTTCTTCCGTTTCAGGGTCTCGGCTTTCTCCTGTAACTCCTCGGTCGTGCGCTCGCTTTCGAGCGCGGAAACATAGCCGATGATTTGTTTTTCGCTGCTGTCGGATGCGCTGTTTTCGGGCTCGACGGTGACAGCGGCGAAAAACAGCTGGTCGGCGCGGTAACGCTGCTTGGAGACCTTGCAGTCGACCAGCGGATCGGTGAAACCGGCGACATGGCCGGAGGCCTCCCAGACCTTCGGGTGCATGATGATCGACGATTCGAGGCCGACAATGTCGTCGCGGCGGTGGACCATGTCCTGCCACCAGGCATTGCGGATGTTGCGCTTCAGTTCCGCGCCCAGCGGACCGTAATCGAAAAAGCCATTGAGGCCACCATAGATCTCGGACGAAGGGTAGATGAAGCCGCGGCGCTTGCAGAGCGAAACGAGCGCATCCATGACGGTGGCGGGAGCGGGAGGCGTGGGCATAGGAGACGACAAATAGCCGGGCGGGTGGGTGGGGGTCAATTCCGGGCTGCAGGTTGCTGGGAAATCGCGCGCTTCTCTGGATGGCCGGTGAATTGCGCCCGGGTGAAAGTGGCATGGGCGTCTCGCCCATGTCTGGAGATTGCTCCAAAGTGGCGCGGGCATCCTGCCCGTGGCCCTGCATCAGCCCGTCGAACATGGGCGAGACGCCCATGCACTTCGGCGAACTCCCAGCCTGCGTTCCCCGCCCATCAGCAGATGCGCCCATAAATCGCGCTCGCCGTGGAGCCTGGGCGAACGCTATTTTTTTCCGATGCGCCCAATTGTCTTCGTCGCTTTAGCCCTGTCGGTCGCCGCGGTTTTCGCCGCCGCCGACCCGCGGGACACGGAAGTCTGGACCCCGGTGCCGCCGGTGGTCTCCGTGCCGGCCGTTCGCGGAGTGCCCTCCGATGCCGTGGTGCTCTTCGATGGCGCCAATCTCGCGGAATGGGAGGCCGAGAACGGCGGCGCGCCCGGTTGGACGGTGGCCGATGGCGTGGTCACGGTCCGGCCCGGCGCCGGCGGCATTCGCACGAAACGCGAGTTTGCCGACTGCCAGCTCCATCTCGAATGGCGCAGCCCGGCCGAGGCGACCGGCGAGGGGCAGGGCCGCGGCAACAGCGGCGTTTATCTCCAGGGCCGCTATGAGGTTCAGATCCTCGACAGCTTCCACAACCCGACCTACGTCAACGGTCAGGCCGCTGCGATCTACAAGCAGACCGCGCCGCTGGTGAACGCGTGCCGCGCCCCCGGCGAGTGGCAGACCTACGACATCGTGTATACCGCCCCGCGCTTCAACGGCAACGGATCGGTGCGCGCCCCGGCGCGCGTCACCGTGCTGCACAACGGCGTGCTCGTGCAAGATCACACCGAGGTGCGCGGCCCGACGGCCTACATCGGTGTGCTGCCCTATGAAAAGCATCCGTTCCGGCAGGCGTTGTTGCTGCAGGAGCACCACGATTCGGTCTCCTTCCGGAACATCTGGATCCGCGAATTGAACGCGCGTCCGCTGTTCAATGGGCGCGACCTCGCCGGCTGGTACACCTTTCTCGACAAGCGCGGCCGCGGGCAGGATCCGGAGGGCATTTTCCGAATGGAAGATGGCGTGCTGCACATCAGGGGGCGCGAGTTCGGCTACCTGGCCACCGAGGAGTCGTTCGCCAACTACGACCTGCGGGCCGAGTTCAAATGGGGCGAGGCCCGCTACGCCCCCCGCGAGACGGCGCCCCGCGACAGCGGCATCCTTTATCATTTCGCCGCGGGCGAACCCGACGTCGTCTGGCCCAAGTCCTTCGAGTGCCAGGTGCAGGAGGAGGACTGCGGAGACTTCTGGTGCGTGGGCACGCAGCTCGAGTCACCCAACCCCCACGAGCAAAAATGGGGCATGAAGCACATCATCCGGTCGGAGAACTTCGAGCGTCCGCGCGGCGAATGGAACGTGATCGAAATCGTCTGCCGCGATGGCGAGATCGAGCACTGGGTGAACGGACACCTCGTCAACTCCGGCAGCGCCGCCTCCGTGTCCGCGGGACGCATCCTGCTCCAGTCCGAGGGTTCGGAAGTCTTCTTCCGCAACCTGGTGCTGGCGCGGTATTGAGCGGCGGTTGACGGTTGGGGCGCGGCCGGGCAAGGTAGCGCGTATCGTCTTTCCCATGAAGCTCACTTTTACCCAGAAGGAATTCCAACAGTTGCTCGAACTGACCCATCTCGGCATGTGGGTGGTGACCGGTTATCAGGGGGATGAGACCGCCGCGGCCAAACGTTATTTCGACCTCGACCAGAAGATGCTGGAACTGGCTGAATCGATGGGCTGCGCCGATCTGGTCGAGCAGCGGCCGGACGGGACGCTCCAGCCCTCGCCCAAGCTGGCCGAAGAAGAGCGGGTGCGCGAAATCCAGGGCGATTTCTCGAACGACGCGTTCTGGCATGAACTCGTGGCGCGGATCTCCGACCGCGATTACTCGACGGAACAGGCCAAACGCGCGCTGGCGGACACGCCCGGGGTGGAGCCCCCGCCCACGCCGGAAGAACGGGTCAAGCAATTGGAGGAGATCTATTGGGCCGAGTTTGAGAAGAACGACCTGGACAACGTCATCGTGTTGCGGGGCGGAAATCGCGGTTGATCCGGGACCGGTCAGGCGTTGGAGTCACCCCACCTGTGAGAACCAACCTCTTCTGGAGACGGGTCGGGTCGCTTCTGGCAGTGGGATTGCTCGGCGGCGGGCTGGCGGCCGCCGAGCCGGTGATCGACCTCTGGCCCGAAGGTGTGCCGGGATTGCGGGCCGATGCGTCGGCCGAGAAGATGCACGACGAGCTCGTGAGCAACGTTCACCGGCCTACGCTCACCTGCTACGCCGCCCCGGCCGCGCGGGCCACCGGCGCCGCGGTGATCATCTGCCCCGGCGGCGGCTACAACGTCCTGGCCTGGGAGAAGGAAGGAGTGGAACCGGCGCGGTGGTTCAATGCGCTGGGCGTGGCGGCGTTTGTGCTCAAGTATCGGCTTGTGGAATACGGCCAGCCGGCCCCGTTGCGGGATGTCCTGCGGGCGGTGCGGCTGGTCCGGTCGCGGGCCGCGGAGTTCGGGATCAAACCCTACCGTATTGGCGTGATGGGCTTTTCGGCGGGGGGGCATCTCGCCGCCTGCGCCGGCGTGCTCTACGACGCGCCCGAAGGCCGCACCGGGGCGGCGCTCGATGCGGTCAGCGCGCGCCCCGATTTTCTCCTGTTGATCTATCCGGTCATCACCATGAAGGACCCGTACGCCCATGCCGGGTCGCGGCGGAGTCTCCTCGGTCCCGCGCCGACGCCGGAGCTGATCGAACGCTACTCGGCCGAGCTTCAGGTGAACAAGGACACGCCGCCGGCGTTCCTCCTGACCACGTTCGAGGACGGCACGGTGCCGGCGGAGAACTGCCTTGGATTCTTCGAGGCAATGCGACGCGCCGGGGTGCCGGCAGAGTTGCACGCCTACGAAAAAGGGCCGCACGGCTTCGGCCTCCGTCCCGGTTTTGGCCCGGTTTCGGAATGGCCCAAGGCGGCCGAGTCATGGCTGCGTCTCCACGGCTGGGCGGCGCCGTAGCAGCCGCGTTGTTTCCTTTCTCAGCCGGATCCGTTCAAATTGTAGGAAGCGCGCTTGCGCGCGATTCCAAGGAAACAATCGCCCGCGAGCGGGCTTCCTCCACGGTCACCTGACGAAATCTTGTCCACGAGTGAGCGCCGTGATTTTTGCATGCTTACGGCTAAGCGCAGCTGCTTCCCAGCCGGGTTTTGTTCCTGTCTGGCGTAACTCCTTGCTGCGGTTTGAGCCGCATCGGTGCCGCGTTCAGCGATTCGACGTGATGGATGGGCCGGTTTTCAAAACCGCCCACAATGTTTAGCTCAGATTCCTGCAACGTTTTCTGACAAACGTCGGATTATTGTTACGTAAGATATTGGCAGGTATAGTAATCTGATATCTATGGTACATACATACAGATACCAAAGAAAAAGCTTGATCTTAAACCATACGTTAATAATAAAGATTCAACCAATAGACTTAATGAAGCTCTCAAAAAGAGGCGAGTATGCGCTCCGCGCACTGATCGATCTGGGTATAGCCCAAGAGGTCGGTCGCTCGGTCCTCCGGCTCCCGGAAATTGCCCAGAAGGAGCAATTGCCCCAAAAGTTTCTGGAGCAAATCGTGCAGTCGCTCAGGGATGCGGGATTGGTTGAGAGCGAGCGTGGGCGCTTTGGTGGCTACCGGCTCGCGAGGTCTGCGGATAAGATTGCCGTCGGGGAGATTGTCCGTCTGGTCGACGGCCCGTTGGCGCCGATCAGCTGCGTGAGTCAGTCGGCCTACGAGAAGTGCTCATGCCCCGACGAGGCGCACTGCGGCCTGCGCATGCTGATGCTCGATGTCCGCAACGCGATCACCGGGATTCTCGACCGCTTCACGATCGCCGATGTCGTCGAAGTGACCCTTCGCAAGATGCGCCGCGATGGGGTTCCCCTGCCGTTCGCCACTGCAGTTTCAACGAGGGTCGTCAATGGAGCGCGTGCCGCGGACTCTGCTGTGGCGACCCGGCGCCTTCATTCCGTGGAAGGCCTCATCAGCAATTTGCTCGGAGATTATGCCATATGAGTATCACCCCATCTTCTATTCATGCCAACGAACCCGAGTGGCTCGCCCTGGTCCGTGAGAAGGTCGAGGACTTGCGCTTCGGCGTCGTGCAGATCGTGGTGCACGACCGCAAGGTGACCCAAATCGAACGCACCGAGAAGACTCGTCTCGATGCCACCCCGGCCGAGCCATCGCTCCGCCATGAACCGCGCTAAAAGCCTTTCCGTCTACCGACACGCGCCGGTGACGAATTGATCCAACCTGCCCGCACGGCGAGCCACCAGACGCCTGGAAGCCGCCTTAGTCCTCCGGCCACTAACACCACAACTATCGTCTCTCATGAGAAACTTCACCGTCATCTCGCGTGCCGTCGTCGTCGTCGCGGTATTCTCCACCAACTTCATTCCTGCCCTCCGCGCCGACACCAACGAAGACATCCAGGCCCTCCGCGCCCAGATCCAGCAACTGGATCAGCAGCTGCGTATTCTTGAACGCAAACAGGAAATCAAGGATGAAGAATCCGCCGCGGCGGCCAAGGCCGCGCCCAAGATCGCGATCACCGACAAGAGCTTTACGTTCGCTTCGGGTGACGGGGCCGACTCCGTCAGGATCGGAGGCCTGGTCCAGCTCGATTCACGCCTGTTCTTCAACGATGGCGGCGGAGTTCTGAACAACACCTTCGTGCTGCGCCGCGCCCGCCCGATTGTCGACGGAACTTTCGACAAGATCTACTCGTTTCAATTCGTGTCCGAGTTCGGCGGCACCAGCACGCCCAGCATCCTGGATGCGAACTTCGGGGTGGGATTGAGCGATGCCCTGCAGTTCAAGTTTGGCAAATTCAAGACGCCGGTCGGCCTGGAATGGCTGCAGTCCGACTCGTGGACATTCTTCGACGAGCGCTCCCTCGTCACGGACCTCATGGGGAATCGCGATCTGGGGATTCAGGCGAGCGGCAAATTCGACGGCGGGGTCGTCACCTATGCCGCCGGTATTTTCAACGGCGTGCCCGATAGTACCAACTCCAGCAACGCCGATTTCGACAACGACAAGGATGTCATCGGCCGGCTCTATCTGCAGCCATTCAAGAATGATCAGGCATCGGTGTTGCAGGGCCTCGCATTTGGCGTCGGTTCCAGCCTGGGACGGGAAAAGGGTGCCCTCGCCGTCACTAGCGGTTACAAGACTGATGGCCAGCAGACCTTTTTCAAATACCGGAGCACGGTGGTCGGCGATGGCCAGGTTTGGCGCGTTTCGCCCCAGGCCGAATACCGCAATGGGCCTTTTGGCGCCATCGCCGAATACGTCGTTTCCACCGTCAACGTCCGGCCGGCGGCGGGCAAACCGAAGGCGCGATTGGAAAACAAGGCCTGGGAGCTATCGGCGGGCTATGTCCTCACCGGCGAGAACTCATCCTATACCGGGGTCGTCCCGAATCATTCGTTCAATTGGCAGAACGGCACTTGGGGCGCCTGGGAGGTCGCGGTGCGCTATGCGGACCTGAAGATCGACCCCAAGGCGTTTCCGACCTTCGCCGATCCCACGATCAACGCAGATGAAGCCAGATCAACCGGTCTCGGCCTGAATTGGTACCTGAGCAAGACGGTCAAGACGACCTTCGACGTCTACGACACGCGTTTCTCCAACCTGGTCCCGGTTTCGGCCACCCAGATCCTCCGGCAGGACGAGAAGGCGTTCATCACCCGGTTCCAAATCTCCTTCTGATTGGTTTCTCCTCGCGGACGCCGCGGGAAAGCCCGCGGCGCGTTCCGCACCGACGATCCAAAAAAATAACTTCAAAATTACCATGAAAACTCTGCTTCGACTTTCGTTTCTGGCCTCATTTCTCCTATCGCTGGTTCCCCTGGCCGTGCCGGCGCACGCGCAGAAAACCATCGAGCTGCTCAACGTGTCCTATGATCCGACCCGCGAACTCTATCAGGATTACAACGCTGCGTTCGCCCGGTATTGGAAAGCGAAGACCGGCGACGATGTTGTCATCAAGCAGTCGCACGGCGGTTCGGGCAAGCAGGCTCGTTCGGTGATCGACGGCCTGCCTGCCGATGTCGTGACGCTGGCGCTCGCAGCCGACGTCGATGCGCTCGCCAGTGTCGCGAAACTCATCCCGGCGGACTGGCAGAAGCGTCTGCCGGAGAACTCCGCGCCGTACACGAGCACCATCGTGCTGCTCGTGCGCAAGGGCAACCCGAAGGGCATCAAGGACTGGGACGACCTTATCCGACCTGGCGTCTCGGTCATCACTCCCAACCCGAAAACCTCCGGCGGGGCGCGCTGGAACTACCTCGCGGCCTGGGGCTACGCCTTGAAGAAGTTCAACGGGGACGAGGCGAAGGCCAAGGAATTCATCGGCGCGCTCTATCGGAATGTTCCCGTGCTCGATTCCGGCGCGCGCGGATCGACAACGACCTTCGTCCAACGCGGCATTGGCGATGTGCTCATCTCCTGGGAAAACGAGGCCTTTCTCGCACTTAAGGAATCCGGGGGTGACCAGTTTGCGATCGTTGTGCCTTCGCTCAGCATCCTCGCCGAGCCGACCGTCGCCTGGGTGGACAAAGTCGTGGACAGGAAAGGAACCAAGGCGGTGGCCAAGGCCTACCTGGAATATCTCTACTCCGACGAGGGCCAGGACATCGCGGGTAAGAATTTCTACCGGCCGCGCTCGGCCCAGGCTGCCGCCAAGTACGCGGCGCAATTTCCGCAGATCAAACTCATCACGATCGACGACGTCTTCGGCGGCTGGACCAAGGCCCAAAAAGCCCATTTCGCCGATGGCGGCGTCTTCGACCAGATCTACCTGCCCCACTGATTCGAACCCGATCGCGGTCGGACTTGCGTAAACTAATCATGACCGCGCTCCCGTTCCCCAACATTGGTTGGTCCGCACTGTAGGTGCCTGCTTGCAGGCGATTCCCCTCAGCAATCGCGAGCAAGCTCGCTCCTACAACTCACGATCCTCGCAGAATCATTCCATTCCATGTCTACCTTAATTTCCCATGCCGCGGCCATTCGTGACGCTTTGCCGCCCATCATTTTCGGTCCGCGCGAGGCCGAGAAGGAACTCCAGCGGCTCCTCCATTCGTTTCACGACTTGGCGGAGCATTCCGACAGCCTGTTCGCATCGCCCACCGAGGCGTTTCAGGTCGGGGACCGCGTCTACCATCTGCCGCGCTTCGTGTTTTTTGGTCCCAACCAGAGCAGCGGTCCGATCCGGCTGGCGCTCTATGCCGGCTGGAACGGCGACGACGCCCGGGGCACACTGGCGCTTCTCAGTTTGATTGAGCGGCTCGTGCTCCGTCCGGAGCTCGCCAACGGCTACCAGCTCGTCGTCTACCCGCTGGTCAACCCGACCGGCTTCCAGGATCACACCGCGCGCACCCGCGGCGGCGTGTGCCTGGAAGGTGAGAACTGGGCCGCTTCGGAAGCGCCCGAGATCGGAATCCTGGCGAAGGAGTTCCGGCTGCATAATTTTCACGGCTGGGTCAGCCTGCATTCCACCGCGGCGCACGACCGCATCCAGGCGCGGGTGCGCGCCCTGCCCGTAAACGCGGATTTCTTTCCGGTCGAGCGGGGACGGTTCCACATCGACTGGCAAACGGACACCGCTCCCGGCGCCGAGGGTCCGTTCGCCCTCAACGGCGATCTGCCCTTCGGCTCTTTCCAGCTCCGGCTTGACGTACCCGCGGCCTGGCCCGACGGGCTGCACACAGTGGCGGTTACCCAGACCGTCAGCGCGTTTCTCGAACGCTACCGGGCCGCAATCTCCTACGGCATCCACCTCTGAGTGGGAGGGCCATGCTCATGCTCCGCCACCAGGATTCTCCGGTAGAATTCGGTCAAACCCGTATGCCATCTCGCGATGAGACCGAATAACTGTCGGGCGGCCTCGCCCGATGCCGCCGTATTTCCGGAAGCTAGGCGGGGTGCGGCGACCCTGCCCTACATTTCCGAAGGTACGGAACCGGCTTTTCCACCGAAGTTCGGCGAGGTGTTTGCTCCGTTTGTGGAGCTGGCGGGAAGCTGCCGCCACCTCATCGGCGCCGAGGCCGGCTCGTTCTGGGTGGGTGACCGGCGCTACACCATCCCGCGATTTACCTTCCTCGGTCCGCCAACCGCCGTGCCCCAGAAAAGAATCGGCCTCTTCGCCCTGATCCACGGCGACGAACCGGCGGGTGCCTATGCGCTGCTCAAGTTGCTGCAGACATTGGCCGACCAGCCCGCCCTCGCCGCGGGCTACGACCTCATCTGCTATCCGGTCTGCAATCCCACCGGCCACGAGGATGCCACGCGGCACAACCGCGCCGGACGCGACCTGAACCGGGAGTTCTGGCGCGGCTCCGGCCAGCCGGAGGTGATCATCCTTGAGCGGGAACTCGCCACGCAGGGCTTCGACGGAATCGTGGCGTTGCACGCCGACGACGCCAGCGACGGGCTTTATGGCTACGCGCATGGTCGGGTGTTGAATGAAAATCTCCTGGTCCCGGCGCTCCGGGCGTCCGAGCGGGTGCTCCCGCGCAACTGTGGCTGCGTGATCGACGGATTCCGAGCCGCGGACGGAATCATCGGCGATTGTTTTACGGGCGTGCTCGCCCCGCCGCCGGCCCAGAAGCCGCGGCCGTTCGAGATCATCTTCGAGACGCCGGCGCGGGCCCTGTTGGAAGAGCAGGTCGCGGCCGCGGCGATCGCCCTTGAAACTATTCTCACCGAGTACCGTGGCTTCATTGCTTACGCCGCCGATCTCTGATGTCCTTCATTCGCCCTCAACGATCTGTTCTGCCCGGCTTCGGTCTTTCGCTCGGGTTCACACTGTTTTACCTGAGTCTGATCGTGCTGTTGCCGCTCAGCGCCGCGTTCCTCAAGACCGCCGGCATGACGTGGCCGGCTTTTGTTGAAGCCGTGGCGTCGCCCCGGGTACTGGCCTCCTACCGCCTCAGCTTTGGCGCCTCATTTTTGGCTGCGCTCGTCAACATGTTCTTCGGACTGATCGTCGCGTGGGTTTTGGTGCGCTACCCCTTCCCGGGACGGCGGCTGGTGGACGCCCTGGTCGATTTGCCGTTTGCGCTTCCGACCGCCGTGGCGGGCATCGCGCTCACGGCGCTTTATTCCGCCCACGGCTGGGTGGGGCAGTTTCTCGAGCCGCTCGGCATCAAAGCCGCATTTTCGCCGCTGGGCGTCTTCATCGCGCTCACGTTCATCGGGCTGCCGTTTGTGGTGCGCACGCTGCAACCGGTGCTGGCGGAGCTTGAGCCGGAGATGGAGGAGGTCGCGGTCAGCCTCGGCGCCGGGCGCTGGCAGACATTTGGGCGGGTGATTCTCCCGGAAATCCTGCCGGCTCTGCTAACGGGTTTCGCCCTGGCTTTCGCCCGCGCCCTCGGGGAATACGGCTCCGTGGTCTTCATCTCGGGCAACATGCCGATGCGCACCGAGATCACCCCGCTGCTTATCATCACCAAGCTGGAGCAATACGATTACCGCGGCGCCACCGCCATCGCCGTGGTCCTGCTGGTCGTGTCCTTCCTGCTCCTGCTACTCATCAACTTGCTCCAGAAATGGAGCCGGCGGTTTCAGTTCGCCTGACGCCCATGGCTGCCATTGTAGCCACCAGCCTTGCCGATGTCCGCCGCCCTGCCGCTCCCCCGCGCGCGACGCAGGAGGCGGCGTGGGTGCGCTGGCTGCTGACGGCCTTCGCCTTATTGTTTGTCGGAGGCTTCCTGGTCCTGCCGCTAGCCGTCGTGTTCACCGAAGCGCTGCGGCACGGTCTCGGCGCCTATTTCGCGGCGTTCGCCGATCCAGACGCGCTCGCCGCCATCCGGCTCACCCTGCTGACCGCAGCCATCGCGGTGCCGTGCAACCTCGTTTTCGGCGTGGCGGCGGCGTGGGCCATCGCCAGGTTCGATTTCTGGGGCAAAAGCGTGCTGACCACGCTGATCGATCTGCCGTTTGCAGTATCGCCGGTGATCTCCGGCCTGATCTATGTGCTGATCTTCGGCCTCCAGGGCTGGCTCGGGCCGTGGCTGCAGGAGCACAATCTTCAGGTCATCTTCGCCGTGCCCGGTATCGTGCTGGCGACGATCTTCGTGACATTTCCATTCGTCGCGCGCGAGCTGATCCC
>PLOH01000057.1 GCA_003142955.1 Opitutia bacterium
GGCAAGGTAGCTCAGTTGGTAGAGCAGAGGACTGAAAATCCTTGTGTCCCCGGTTCGATTCCGGGCCTTGCCACCACTTATAATCAATAGATTACGACGCTTTTGCGGGATTCATCATTTATCGTCTTGTCGCCTTATTGATAAATGATCGGGGAACCTAACCGATTCCGAGCTTTCCCGAGTCAGGAGCAGAACATGTCTTGGTCTGCCAATTAGACGCCTATAGCACGCAGAAGCCTAGTTTTCCCGAATCTGCTCTACAGAAAGGTGTTAGCGTCTTTTGCAGAGCGTGGTTGGGCGAATATCAGCCACACAGGATGCAGCTGCCCCATCGCGCAGGAAGGTGCTGAGTAGGTCGGCGACTTGCGACTCGGAGGAATCGATGGCCGCCTCCTCGGCTACCCCCTCCGGCACCCCACCACCCCCAATAGGCGATTCCAAGAAACACCACCTACTCGAAATCGCCCCCTTCGGCAGTCCCCGCGCAGACAGGAACCGGGTGGCAGTTTTTTTGCTGGCGGATTGGCGAGAGGCGCCCCGCAAATCCTCCCAGCCGCTTCAGCCCGTCCCCATCTTATCGCGCCGGCCAGAGATCGTCGCGCCTGAGGCAAAGGACGGGCGCAACGCCAGCGATTACGATCTCATAAGGCTCCGCGGCATGGACAATCCGGCCCTCAGATGTTCCTCGGCAAGCAGTCGGTCGGTAAAGAAAACGACATCAAGGCCAGCGCATCGAAACGCGCCTTCGAGATAATCGTGGGAATAGTCGTCTGGCCTGACCAAAACCGCCACCCGCGCATTCTTGTCGACTGCAGCGTCCGCCATCCCGTGAAGCGCGAAATCCAGATTGTTGGTGACGGTGTCGACGTTCCTGCAGTCACAGAGGTCCGTGAGGTAGCGCGAAACGCCACTTTTCACGCCAAGCAGATGCTGCTCCCTGTTGAACTCTATTGCAGCAGCAGCCGTGATCTCACCACGAACGTTCAGGATCACGAAATCTCGATCCAGGGACAAAGCGACAGAATGGGGCATCTCGCTGCCTTCGATCGTTGCACTAAATCGCAGAGAGTCGCGTTGCGCAAGGCATTCCAGTAGTCTACTAAACGCTTCCCACATCCCCATCTCGCGCCGGCCGGATATCGTTGCGCCTCGCCCGCAGCAAATCCACACAATACGTTAGCAGCATCGTGAGCGCCATCCCCATTGATCTCTTCCACGACGAATTCGACAACGGTCGTGACTACTACGCCATCGATGGTCAGCCCCTCAAGGTGTTGCCCGGCTCGGAGCAGGAGCGTCCCGCGCGCGAATTCCTTGAGTGGCATCAGGGCCATTCCCTCGGTTAATCGGCCATGCACGACCCGCAGAAACACTGGCTGCAGAAGCTCCGAAGGCTTCATCCGAACGTCAGTAATTGTGCCTTGAGAATAGCAATTGAAACAGGTGCGATGGCCGACCAAGGAAGACCGATGCCAATGCGGATCCAAAGTCGATGGCGCGCGCACAAACAGTGGCTGCCCGTTGCCCTCTGGATGGGGTTAATCTTCGTGATGTCTTCAGACTTTGGCTCTGGTGCGCATACGTCAGCCATTTTGGAGCCGCTGATATTGTGGATCAAGCCGAACGCCTCGCCGGAGGAGATCGAGCGGGTGCATTTCCTGGTCCGAATGTCCGCTCATCTTTCCGAGTATGCGGTTCTCGCGCTGCTGCTCCTGCGTGCCATCAAGCTTTCCCTGCGCCCCACCGCTCGCCGATGGTCCTGGCAAAGGGCGGCGGTTGCCCTGCTCATTGCCGCGACCTATGCGGCGACGGATGAGTGGCACCAGTCGTTCGTGCCGAGCCGCACGGCCGATCTCAATGACGTGCTCATCGATTCCAGCGGGGCGTTGATCGGGCTGATGCTGGTGTTTTTCTGGTGCAAACTCACCTCGCTCGGCTGGTTCTTTCCGACGAGGACGCCCCCTCAAGTTGGCGGCATTGGCAAAGACCGATCCTGATCAGACTGTCCTGGCGGGCGCGGGCGCTTTTTGGAGACGAAAATGGAGGTAGCGAGCCTGGCCCTGGCGAAGCTGGGCGTAGAGCGGACTGCGCACGGTGCCGGCAAACGAGAGCGCGGCCGGCCACAGGAATCGCGGCAAACGGTCAATTTCGGCCAACCGTCGCGGCGAATCCTCCTCCAAGGCGGCAGCAGCCTGGTCGGTCCAGTCCTCCTCCACTCGTTCGAACGGAGAGCCCTGCACGCTCGCGCGAAACCCGCTGGCGGAATTGGTCGACGAATCGCGCGTGTAGAAAAAATCGGCGACCAGCAGCCGGCCACCCGGACGCAATACCCGGGCCGCCTCGGCCAGCACCGCGCTCTTGTCGGGCTGGGGATGAATCGACTCGACGCTAACGACGATGTCGCACGACTCGGCGGGCAGCGGCAACCGGCTGGCGGACGCCGTTCGAAACTCCAAATTCGGGGGACCCGGGCGTCGCCGGTTGCCGAGTATCAACATGAACGATGCATCGGTCGCGATCAGCCGGCGGAGACCGCACTCACGGGCAAGAAAGTGCGCACCGCCGCCGCGACCACAGCCGATTTCCACCAGATCCTTGCCCGCCAGCGGGGTGTCACGAACCAGACGGTGATAAAGCTGGTAACCCAACCGCTCCGGTTCGTCGACCAGCGGCAACGGGAAGCGGGAATAATTCGCGTCGGCGTACCCGCAATTCAGCAACTGCAGGCCCTTGCGCCGCCAAAGCACCAGCCCGAGCACCTCGTAGAATCCCCGCTTGAACAACGGGCGGCGCCACAGCCGTGACCACAACGGCGCAGCCGGAAGATGAGAGGACGGCAAGCGCACACCGATTGATGGCACAGCCATCGTCGCCCGTCAAAACATGTCGCCCGGAGCCTGTCGGACTTTGCCCACAGGCTCCGAACAAATGGCGTCCGCCATTTGGAGAACCCTGAATCCCTCAGCGGGGGCGAGATCCGGATTCAGAAAACGTTTCCGGGCCGGCCAGCTGGAAGTCTTCAGTCAGCGCCCGGCGGGAAATCCAGAAAATGTCGATCCGTATTCCCCTGCAAAATGGCCGATCCAATTTCATCCGCGATCAGGCGGACGAAGTCAGACCCACTGCTAATCCATCTTCTCGGTCCGGGTGGCAAAACCGTCAGCGGTAAGGATCGTCGTGTCGTCCGGAAAGATCCTCAACGGAGTGTTGATGGTCTGGTGCGCCGGAACATAACATCCCTGTTCGCGCGGCCGGCTGCGATTGGGATTACTTACCGTGACGTGGACCGAGAGGCCTTCGTCACTTTGATTCTCGAGGGCAATGGCATACGTCGTGCCGCTATCTTTCCATTGCTTCACCGAGATCGGAAGCTGCGGCGCCCGGGCCGCGACCAAGGTCAGCTCCGTGATCTTGCCGTTGGCTTCAGCGAGCTGTTTGTCCTCCTGCCCCAGGCGGCTCTCGAGGGAGGCGATCTTCTCATTGGCGGCGGCCAACTGGGTGCGCGTTCGGGTGAGGGCTTGCTTGGTTTGGTCCCCGTGGTAGTTCTTCCAACTGATCGCACCCCAGATAAGAAGGAGGACAACGACGATACCCGCGACGCCCTTGAGTTCGGTGCGCGTCCATTTTTGGGAGGTTTCGCCAGCATTGTAACGGAGCATGGAGGGAGAAGATCGGGAGGGGTTCGGGAAGTTAGTGTCATGACCGCGCTTGTCCCGACGCCGAGCGCGATGCGTTCCGACGGAACAAAGTATGGTGAACCGCCACGCCGGAGGCAAGACTGGCCGCGCGAGCCCGCCTGTCCTGCGATCCCGACCCTGCCGCACGGCGAGGGACAATCGGGGCGACAACCGCACCGACGGAATTTGTGGACTCGAATCTCCTCGATTCCCTATCATGGCCCTTGAACCCGGCGAAAATCGGCCTCAAGTTCGCAGGATGACTCGTCCCCCGGACGCCGTCGCCTCCCAGCCCATGACCCGCCGCAGCACGGGATGCTAGCGATAATCCCGCCCGCCAACCATGCCCGCCAGATCGCAGCGTGAACAGGCGCGTGGCATCGGACGACTCGCCCGGTTCCTAATACCGGGACTCCTTTTTGCCTTTGTTTCGGGGTGCGCCACGCTGCACCCGACGGCACCCGCACCGCCTTCTTTCGCCTTCGAACAACCGGAAGCCACGCGCCTTGGGCGGGCGCTGGCCCCCGCTCAACAACGCCACCCCGGCGAATCGGGGTTCGGCATTCTGGAATATGGGCTCGAATCCCTGGTGGCGCGCGCCGCCCTGGCCGACGCCGCAGACCAAACGATCGATGCCCAATACTACATCTACGATTCCGACGAGGCGGGCAGCATTCTCGCGGAACATCTGCTGGAGGCCGCCGATCGCGGAGTCCGCGTGCGTCTGCTGCTCGATGACTATAATCTTGGCAGCGACAGCGATCTGATCGCCCTCTCCGTGCATCCGAAGATCCAGGTCCGGGTCTTCAATCCCACGACCTTCCGGCCGCGGTGGGCCCGGTTCCTCGAATACGCGCTGCACTTCCACCGTGCGACCCGCCGCATGCACAACAAGCTCTTCATCGTCGATAACGAGTTTACCATTCTCGGGGGACGAAATGTCGGCAATGACTATTTCAACGTCCGCGCCAACAGCGTTTTCCGCGACTTCGATGTCCTGATCGCAGGTCCGGTGACCGCCCAGGCGTCTTCCGCCTTTGACCTCTATTGGAACAGCGCCTGGTCAGTCCCGGCCGTGGCTCTGGGCATGCGAACGCGGACGCCCGCGGATCTGGAAAAGCTACGACACAAACTGCAGGCACGGGTTAAGAACGCCGAACGGTTTGACGAAGAATATTCCCAAGGCCACGACCGCTACGTCTCGGACCTCGCCAATGACGGAGAATCGCTCGTCTGGGCGCACGGGGAGATCGTCACCGACCCGCCGCGCAAGATCGCGGATTCTTCGGCCGAGACGCGGCCAGTCGGCCAACGGCTCGACCAGGAACTCGAAGGGGCGAAACAGGAGATTCTCATCGAGGCGGCCTATTTCGTTCCCGGCCAGAATGGGATCGAACTCTTCCAGCAACTGCGCGAGCACGGCGTAACCATCCGCCTGGTCACCAGCGCGCTGGATACGACCGATGTTCCCATGGCGTACTGCGCCTACCAGAAATACCGGCACGATCTCGTTGAAGCGGGGGTGGACTTGTATGAGTACAAGGTCCATCCCGCGCAAGGGCGCCGGGATCGGAAATGGTACCACCTCCGCCCGTCCTACTCCGCCCTGCATTCGAAAGTGCTGGTGGTTGACCGCCAGATCACCTGGATCGGAAGTTTCAACCTGGATCCGCGTTCCTACGATCTCAATACGGAGGTCGCCGTGGTCGTCAACAGCGCGGAGCTGTCCGCCAAACTCTCCGAGAGCATCAATGCCGACCGCCAGCCCACGAGAAGCTGGCGGATCCAGATGCAGCCCGATCCCCGACCCGCGGCCGCCCACCACCGCGGCCCGCCGCCACCGATCGTCACGTGGACGGGCGAGGTCGGCGGCGAGCCGGTCACCCTGTTCCACGAACCGATGAATTTCGCAAAGCGGCTCGAGGTCTTCTTTCTCTCCCGGATTCCCGGCATCGACGATCAACTCTGAGCCAAAAGCTGAGGGAGGAAGGTCACTTGCGACCGATGATCGCCCGCAAGTGGGCTTCCTACACCCGCGCACCAATCAGTTCGCGAGCGCACGAGGAGAATTGCTACTGCAGACGCGAGGGCAGGCGAAGCAACCGGGAATTCATCTCGGCGATGAGTTTGCCCGTATGCTGGTCGAGGGTGTCATCGCCGGCCTTGATCGTCTTGACGGACAGGAAATTGTCGACCACCGCGCAATAATCGCTGTTCACCATGATGCCGATCAACTCGCCGGTCTTCGCGAACACCAGATCGCCCGCCGTCGGGGTGAATTCGCCGATCAAGTGCTTGATGAGCCGGTTGTCCATGCGGACGTATCGCGGTGTCTGGGAATCGACCTGGAAGGTCACTTCGCCGTAACCGGCGCCGCCGTGACTGACCAGGACCGCCTCGGGAAATTTATATGGATCCAGCGCGGTCTTGTACACCTTCACGCCCAAACGCGCAACCAGATCGGCATCGACCTGGATCACAATCAGGCGCGGGTCAAGGGCTAGAAACTGAAACTCGCTGATGGGCGCCGTCACGGGAGGGCGGCCGAAATCTCCGGCGATCCGTTCCCAATCGACAGGTTTTTCCTCGGTAATGGTCACGGCAAAGGGCGTCTCGCTCGCGTGCAACAGCGCATAGATGGCCTTGCCGTCCGTCACCAGCACCGTCTTGGTTTCCCCCACGTGGTTGCCCGATCCGATCAGGACCTTCCGATAGGCGGAGAGCTTGGCGGTGACGCGGTTGCTGAGGAAGTCGCTGAAAAGGGTATTGGCATTGATCGGCTGATTGGAGCGGATTTCCTGGGCGATCTCGCCCGACTTCTGCGCCAATTGCCCGACCCCGGCCGTCAACTGGTCGGTTTGGGCCATCACCTTCTGCCGTTCCAATCGCTCCGCCTCGACCTGCTGCTTGGCCTCATCGAGATTTGACTGCAGGAGCGACTGCGCCTGCTCCGCGACTTTCACCTTCACATTGAGACCCTCAATGCGCTGCTGGGCCTCGCTCTGCTGTTGGGCCAATGCCGCGATCTGCAGGCGCTGGCGCTCCGCCTCGGCCTGTTTTTCCTCAAGCTGGCGCTGGATCTGCGCGAGGTGCTCCTTCGTGACGCTCGTTTCCTGCGCGGCCGCCGCGACCTGGTTGTTCAATTCGCGGACATTCTGCTGCGTGGTGGTCAGCGCGGACTCGATCTGCGCCCTGGACGCCTGGAGCTGGGCAAGGTTTTGCCCCTTGGACTGGATCTCGGCTTGCGCAGCCTGAAGTTGCGTCGAGGTCTGTTCGCGCACCTTCTGCTCATCGGCCAGCGAAAGGCGCATGAGTTCGACGAGGTCCGAATCGTGCGGCAGCATGTTGCCGGCCATCTCCGGAACCGGCAGTTGTCGCGGATGGGTCGGCTCCGCCTTCTCCCAACGCGTCAGCGCGATGAGATTCAGGAAGAGAAAATCGACGATGATCAATAAGAGCGTCCTGTTCATGACGCAAGCGGCGCGGTCCGTGCAGTCGGGGCAGTCGGGGCAGTCGGGGCCGAAATCTGCTGGGCCTCCATGATGAGCTGCCGTTTATAGCCCCGCACGTGGCGGATCTTCACAAAGGCCACGCAGACGATGCCGAAAAGGTTGGATGAGTAGGCGGCCAGCAGGTTCGGCTCGATCACGCCCAACACCTGCAGCACGAGGGCGGTGGCAGTGCCGGTCATGCCGACATACAATCCGCTGTCAAAAAGGTTCTCCTCGTTCTCCATGAGCCGCAGCTTGAGCGCGGGCGGAAGGTTCTGCCGGTCGATTTCACTGATTTTCATCAGGCAGATCAGGTAGATCACGACCTGAAACAACGCGAAGATGCCGATCGAGATGATAGTGGATTTGTCCATGGTGGAGGGATTCGAGGTTGAAGGTGCTGGCGCCGGCGTGGCGGCGTTGCCCAGAACCGGGATAACGAGCTTGACCCGGTATTCCGACGGCGGAGCGGCCCGGAGGAGAAAAGGTTCGGTCGTGATGATGATTACGAAGGCAATGAGCAAGGCGAAGACTCCGCTCTGCACGCGCGGCAGCATCTTGATTACGCCGGCCCGCTGAGCGGCCCGCCGCAGCGGGGCAAACAACCACCGGTCCAAGGCGCGCAAAAGGAGGAAGGCGCCCAGGAAATAGCCGAGGTATTTGGCCACGAGCGCCAGCTTCGGATGCAACAACGGGAACGCCCCAAAATAATCTAGCGGGGCGGTCATCCCCCGGTTGACCGGCACTTGCCGGAGCAACAGTTGTTCCACCGCCCCCTGCCGAAACCCCAGCGCCAACTGGAGGTCGGCGGCGCCAACCTTGCCATAAGCGAGCAAGTATCGCTCCACGCTGTCGGCCGACCCGGTGAACAGCGCCGCCGCATAAAGGAGCGGCAGTTGATCGGGAGCCACTTGCGCCAGATGCGCAAACTCGTTCACCGTCTGGGCATCGTTGGTCAGGCGCAGCAATTCGCCGAGCTGGACCCAGTTGAGCCGGCGTCCGAGAGCCAGCAAGTCAAGGTAGGTCCATTCGAGCTCGCCCAACTGACGAATTCGCAACGCGTCATCGGCCATCCGCTTGATCTCGCGCTGAAGCGAGGGGGAAAGGTGTTCGCCTTGGTAAAGGAGGGCGGTGAGGAGGATGACCGAATCCAGAGGCTGCCCACCGGGCTGGGTCGCCGGCACAAAGCGGGCCATCCGCGTGATCTCGCGCGTCTGCAACACCGCCTGGACGCCCGGCGAGCGGGACTTCGCCAGATAACGGCGCAAAGAATTTCGTGCTTCTTCGGGGATGAAAAACGTCAGCACCGGCGTGCTCCCAGTCCGGCCAGTGTTCTCTTTGAGATTGAACAGCGGGTCGAGAATCGGATCCCAACCGCCCCAGGCGACGAATTCCCGCTGGCGCTCGCCAAACGCCGTCAGGGCGTTCGCTAGTTTCGCCGCGCCGGGGTCCCCGACCTTTTGGGCGGCGGCAAGGACCATCGCCGCCGGACCCGGTTTCTCCGACTCCACCAACTGCAGACCAAAATCCGTCAGTGAAGGCGTGCCACGGCCGGCTTCCCGCAAGAGCGCCGGACTGAGCGATTTCAAATTGACGGGCAGCGTCCACGAACCGACCAACAGGAGCACCCCGGCAAAGATCAGCGTCAACGAGGTTGCTGGAGGCAACCCGGCGCCCGGTGGAGAAGGATCGTTCATGAACGTTTCAAACCTAAACGAACTCTGGAATGATCACAATTTAATTGCGGAGTCGAAATACTGAAGCACCCTAACAATGCCATCGACCCATGTTGCTGCAAATTGTTCATTTCAACGACCCCGTCTTGCGCAAAAAAGGTGAGAAAATCATTCTTTTCGATGCCTCCCTGGCCGAATTGGCGGACAATCTGGTGGAAACCATGCACGCGGCGGGCGGCATCGGACTCGCCGCGCAACAGATTGGCCGGGCAATCCAGATCTGCGTCGTCGACTTGCGGCAGACCGAGGTGGATTACACCTGGCGGCTCGACAGCAAGAAGCCGCCAAAGGAATTGATCATGCCGCTGACGCTGGTAAATCCCTCGCTCACGGCCGAACGCGAGCCCACCACGAAATCCGAGGAAGGCTGCCTGTCGTTCCCGGACATCCGGGGCGACGTTATTCGGCCCGACCAGATCAGCGTGCGGTATCAAGATGTACAGGGCCACGCGCATACTCTGGAATGCACCGGTCTGCTCTCCCGCTGCGTTCAGCATGAAGCGGATCATCTCAACGGGGTGCTTTTCATCGATCGCATGGACAAGTCGACCCTGGCCACGCTCGAACCCGCCTTGAAGGCCCTGAAAAAACAGACGCGCGACGCGAAGAAGAAAATGGTTTGAGGGAAGGCCCGCCGCCCGCTCTCGAGTGTTTCAGAGTCTCAGCTTTTCATCTTTCAGCCCTTTTCCGTCAATGTCTCGTTCCATCTCCACTCGCACGGGCGACGACGGCACCACCGGTCTGCTTTACGGTCAACGCGTGCCCAAGGATCATCCGCAAATCGAAGCGGTGGGCAGCATCGACGAATTCAACGCCGCGCTGGGACTAGCGAAAGCCACCAGTCCCGACGCCAGCCGGAAGGCCACGATCGAGCTGATTCAACACGACCTGGTTGCGCTCATGGGCGAAATCGTCTGCGCGGAATCCGACGCGACGCGCCATGCCGCCTCGAAATTTGCGAAGGTGGGCGAAGCGGAACTCGCACGGGTTGATGCGGCAGTCGCCGCCATCGAGGAAAAGCAGGTGAAACTCGACGGTTGGGCCACCCCGGGGGCCACCGACCACGCCGCCGCACTCGACCTCGCGCGAACCGCCGCCCGGCGGGCGGAGCGCCGGCTCGTCGCCCTCCCCCGCCACGGCAAGACCGTGCGACCGCTCTTGTTACAGTACCTGAACCGGGTCTCCGATCTGCTCTGGCTGATGGCACGGGAAGCGGAGGATCCTGCCGTCAAAGCCCGGCAGGCTCCTGACAAATGGCGTCCGCCATTTGATGGGAAACAGTGATTTCGCCAGAGCGTGGCGGCCTCAGCCGGATCGGTGCGATCGGATGTAGGGTCGCCGCTTGTCGGCGGACCGTTCTCGGATCGCAACGGGGCCCGGCGACAAGCCTCTCGACCCGCCCGGGGCCTTGAGTCGCCCGAACGGCGCTGACGGCGCCGCGCCCTCCAATCGAATACGCCCGCGCTACTTCGCGTCGGCGGGCTTGGGCGCCTCCACCCGGCCGGTCCGCAGGGTCAACCAGCCCAACCCCGCCAGCACCGCGCAGACTGCGACGAACCAGTCGCCGTGTTCAACATAGAAGCTCTGGCGGCCGATCCAGCGGGCGTCGCGCTTGACCGGCAGGCTCTTTACTCCGCGGAAGTAGACGCTGCCGGAATCGTTGAGCATCACACCGCGGATGGCGCCAAATTCGTCGATCCATCCGCTCCACCCGTTGTTGCCACAACGCAGGACGGGGCGGCGGGTCTCGACCGCGCGCAGCACGGAATGCGCGGCGTGCTGGTAGGCCGCGCCGCCTTCGCCGTACCAAGCGTCGTTGGTCGCCACAAAAAGGAAATCGGCGCCGTCGCGCACGTCGGCGCGGGCCAGCGAGGGAAAGATGTCCTCGAAGCAGATCAGCGGGCCGACCGCCAGCGATTCCTTGCGCACCGGGACGAGCAGCGGAGCGGCCGAAAAACCGCGGGCGAAATCATCGCCGACCGGGACGAACTTATTCAGCCAGCCGAACAGAAACCGCAGCGGCACATATTCGCCAAACGGCACCAGATGCCGCTTGGCATAATAGGCGGTCTGCAAGCCCAGATCGGGTGTCACGACCAGCATCCCGTTGTACCAGGCTTCGTCGGGCTGGTCGCGGTGCTCGATCACGATCGACCCGAGGAGCAGCGGCGCCTTGGCGCTGGCCACCAGCGCCTCGACGCGCGCGCGCACCTGCTCGTCGCCGCGCACCGCCCACGGCGTGCTCGCCTCCGGCCACAGGATGAGGTCGGGCTCGTTCGCCGCCGCCACCAGCGTGCCCTTTTCCAGGGTGGCAAAGATGGAGTTCCCTCTCGTCGGATCCCATTTCACCTCCTGGGGAATCGCGGGCTGCACGAAAGCGACATGAGCCAGCGGCACCGAGAACCGAACGCGGTTGAACGCCACTTGCACCTGCACGCTTACGCACACCATCAGCAGGAACAGCGCCAGGAGGAATTCAGGACGTCGCAGACGCCAGCCGGTCTGGCGGTCGTGGAAAAGGCTATGGGCCACGGCTGAGAAACCGATGTTCACCGCAAGCAGCACGAACGACACTCCGCCGGCGCCAGTGAATGCCGCGATCTGCAGCACGCTCGTGCGCTGCCACTGGCTCGCCGCCAGCGGGAGCCACGGGAATCCGCCCAGCAGCCAGGTCCGGGTCCATTCCACGACGACCCATCCGCCGGCGAGCGCCAACACGCTCAGCAACCGCGTGAACGCCGGCCGGCCGGCCATCCGCGGCATCGCCCACCACGCCGCCAGATACCACACGCCCACCCAGGCGCCGACGATCGGACCGATCAGAAAAAGACCGACCCAGGTCACCGGGTGCAACCACCACAGGATGGCCGTCCACGCCACCGCCTGCGCTCCCAACAGCGTGCCGGCGTACCGGGAAAACGACGGGCGGCGATAGGCCCAGAGCATCGCCGGAATTGCAAAAGCGTAGGCGCACTGCGGCGCGCTAAACGGAGGAAACGACGCCACGGTGAGGATGGCGGTCAACGCCCCGACACTCACCGCCCACACCCAGTCGGCATGCCGCTGCCACCACGGCGGCAAGACATCATAGGGATCGGGGGCGCGGGAGATCACTTTAGGGTCGGTTGGCACGGTTGCGATGTGTAGGAGCCTGCTCGCAGGCGATTCTTTGTTCCGAAGGAGCCACCTACAGGCGATCAGAAATATCACACAGGCGACCCTCATCGCTTGCAAGCAAGCTCCTACACGCCGAGCCACTCCGGCGGCGGACGCTCCTCGTCGAGGCGATCGCGGAACCAGACCCAGTCGTCGGAATGACAATGAAACCATGGCCATGATTCGGTGCGCGCACAGAGGCCGGCGCGATAGGGGTTGAGGAAGATGTATAGAAAGACGTCGAGCACGTCGTCTGCTGCACGGAGACGGTGATCGAAGAAACCCCGCTCCCAATATAATCCGGCACCACGTAGGTCAGCCGAGGTTTTGGCCTTCAGGCGCGAGATTGCCTTTCCGAGTGCGAGTTTGGCGCCGAGATCGACCGACAGGTGCAGATGATCCGGCATAACGACGGCACAGCGCACGAGCCACACCTCGTCTTTCTGCGCCGCCTGCATCTCCCTGAGAACTCGTCCCGCGATCCGCGGATCGATCAAACCCACTACCCGAAGATCCGTGCAAACCGTCAGGAAATAGGTGGCGCACGGAGTGGAAACACGCCCTCGGCGAAGCGCCGCATGACCTTTGGCGCGATCCAGTGGCATGGCGATGTAGGAGCCTGCTCGCAGGCGATACTCCTACAAGTAGGTAATTTCCACTATCCGTCGCAAGAACGTACGGCAAACGAAGGGCCACTGGCCAGGTCGCCTGCCAGCAGGCTCCTACACCCGGGCCGGGAATTCATGAGTTTTTCGCGCCCAGCGGAAAACTCATCTCCCGTGGCATTGCTTGTATTTCTTCCCACTGCCACAGGGACACGGTTCGTTGCGGCCGACCTTCGGTGTCTCACGGCGGACCGTGATCTTGGGCAGCTGCACCTCGCGCTCGGCCGGCCCCGGCACGGGCTCATCGTCCGGCACGGGCATTTCGACGCCGCCGAGGCGGCGGGGCGACGCATTGGGTGGGACGGCGGACGCCGTCGTCGTGCGGGTCGCCGCCACGGCGCCGCCATTCGGCGCCGGCGATTCCGGCCCCTGCAGTCGCGCGCTGCGCGAAAGAATCGACAGCATGTTCTCGAACGCCTGCAGATTGGTGGTCGACCGGAAGAGTCCGGTACAGATCTGCAGGCGCACGTTGTTCATCAACTCCTCGAAATACCGGTAGGCCTCGCCCTTGTATTCCTGCAGCGGATCCTTCTGCCCGTAGCTCCGCAGGCCGATCGAGCGGCGCAATTCTTCCATTTCCGTCAGGTGTTCCTGCCAATGGTGATCGATGGCGTTGATCACCACGTAACGCTCCAGACCGGCCAGCGCCTCCGGCACTTCGACCGATTCCTTGACGGAATAAGACTTCTTGATCCGCTCCACCACGAGCGCGAGCGCGACCTTGCCGTCCTTCCGGTCAAGCTCCGCAATCTTGAGCGCGACGGGAAAATGCAGATTGATCCAGCCGACGAAGCTCTCGACCGCGGCCGGCACCGGCCCCGTCTTGGTGTCAAAGCCGGCGGCCTCCAGGCGCACGGCCAGCTCTTCCTCGACCATGTCGAAGATGATGTCTTTCGGTCGCTCGCTGTGGATGGCGCCGTTGCGGATGCCGTAGATGACCTCGCGCTGTTTGTTGAGCACGTCATCGTATTGCAGCAGGCGTTTGCGGATGGAGAAATTCTGCTGCTCGACCTTCTTCTGGGCGCTCTCGATCGAGCGGTTGAGCCACGGATGCTCCAGCTCCTCGCCCTCCTTCATCGTGCCTTCCATGAGCCGGGAGGCTATGTTGCCCTGAAGGAAAATGCGCAGCAGCTCGTCCTCGAGCGAGAGAAAGAACTTGCTCAGGCCCGGGTCGCCCTGGCGGGCGCAGCGACCGCGCAACTGCCGGTCGATCCGGCGCGACTCATGTCGCTCGGTCCCGATGACGTACAGCCCGCCCGTCACCCGGCTGGCCGGGCTCAACTGGAGCGAACGCGCCGCATCACTGTCCGATTCGACGTTGACCGTCTCGCCGGTCTTCACGTCGGTCAGCGTATAACGGAGCTGGCCTTTCTTCTCGGGATCCGGACTCGCGGCGGACGCGATATCATACATCACGCCTTCGCCCAGCTTGATGTCGGTGCCGCGGCCGGCCATGTTCGTGGCAATGGTGATGGCCCCGCGCTGGCCGGCGCGCGCGATGATTTCGGCCTCCTGCTGGTGATNNCCGGCCATGTTGGTGGCGATGGTCACCGAGCCCCGCTGACCGGCCCGCGAGATGATCTCGGCCTCTTGCTGGTGGAACTTGGCGTTGAGGACGGCATGCGTGATATTCGCCCGGCGCAGCATGCGGCTGAGCACTTCGGACGCCTCGACCGAGACGGTGCCGACCAGGACCGGCTGGCCGCGCGTGTTGGCCAGCTGAATCTCCTTGACCACCGCGTTGAATTTGTCGCGGCGCGTCTTGAAAATGGAGTCGTTCTTGTCGAGCCGAATGCACGGTTTGTTGGTCGGGATGACGACGCAATTAAGGCGATAGATCTCGCTGAACTCAGTGGCCTCGGTCTCGGCGGTGCCGGTCATGCCCGCCAGCTTCTCGTACATGCGGAAATAGTTCTGGATCGTGATCGTCGCATAGGTGCGCGTTTCGCGCTCGATGACCACGTTTTCCTTGGCCTCCACGGCTTGATGCAAGCCATCGGACCAGCGCCGGCCCGGCATGACACGGCCGGTGTTCTCGTCCACAATCATCACCTTGCCTTCCTGGACCACGTACTCGACGTCGCGCTCGTATAGCGAATAGGCCCGCAGAAGCTGGCTGATGGCGTGGATGTCCTCGCTCACGACCT
Organism: Opitutia bacterium; assembly: GCA_003142955.1. GTDB lineage: Bacteria > Verrucomicrobiota > Verrucomicrobiia > Opitutales > Opitutaceae > Fen-1467. The sequence continues at coordinate 14,873 of PLOH01000057.1, forward strand.
CAAACCGCTGCTGGGACTCGGTTCGGCGTTTCTCCTTTTCCTCCGGCGTCAGATCGTGGTTTTTCTCAAGGTCGCTGAACTCCGTCGCCAGGTCGGGCATCATGAACGCGTCCGGGTCTTCCGGATGGAGCTTGGTCCGCCCGATCTCCGACAAATCCGCCTGATGCTGGCGTTCATCAATGACGTAGAAAAGCTCCTCCTTCAGATGGTAGAGCTCGTCCTTGTTCAAGTCCGAGTTCATCTCCGCATCAAGTTTGTCGAGTCGCTTGCGCCATTCCGGCGTCTCCATGAGCCGCATGAGCTGCTTGTTCTTCGGGTTGCCCATCTTCACCTGCAGCATCTTCCGCAGGGCCGTTTCCCGCTCCTCGGTCGGGGTATTGGGCTTTTCCAGGAGTTCCCGCGCCTCCGTGATGAACTTGTTGCACAGGCGAGTCTGTGCGTTCACGAGGTCCTCGACCGACGGTTTGATCCGGGTGAAGGGCTGCTCGCGCTCGATCGGCGCCGGGCCGGAAATGATCAGGGGCGTCCGGGCCTCGTCGACCAGGATCGAATCAACCTCGTCCACGATGCAGTAGAAATGGTCGCGCTGCACCTGATCTTCCTTGCGCGTGGCCATGCCATTGTCGCGCAGGTAGTCAAAGCCGAACTCCGACGCGGTGCCGTAGGTGATGTCGCGATTGTACATCTCCCGCCGGAGGTCGTTGGGCATGAGCTGCTGGATGCAGCCGACGGTGACGCCCAAAAACTGGTAGATATGACCCATCCACTCGGCGTCGCGGCGGGCCAGATAGTCGTTGGCCGTGACCAACTGGGAGTTGCGGCCGGAAAGGGCGTTCAAATAAAGCGGCAGGGTGGCCACGAGCGTCTTGCCTTCGCCGGTGGCCATTTCGGCGATCTTTCCCTCGTGCAGGGCCATGCCGCCGATCAGCTGGACATCATAATGCACCATATCCCACGTCAGCTCGTGATCGCACACCGTGATCTTGCGGCCATAAAGCCGGCGGGCGGTGCTCTTAACCGCGGCAAAAGCCTCCGGCAACAGCTGGTCAAGGGTCTCACCCGCCTTGAATCGATCGCGAAACTCAGGCGTTTTCGCCTGCAGTTGTTCGTCGCTAAGCGCCTCGTAGGAGTGCTCGATCTCATTGATGCGCACGACAATCGGCCGACACCGGTCGAGAAATATGCGATAATGGCGGCCGGAGAATTTCTTAAGGAGCCAGGAAATCATGAAAAGAGGGTGCAGCTAAGTCGGCGGATAGAGGCTTGGCAAATGGCAAATCCAAGGAGCGGGTAAGCCGGCGCCGTCAGATTTCTGGAGCAAAACCGTCCGGCTCGTACGCGACCTGCTTACCCAGCAGGCGTTTCCCATGCCCACCGCCACCGATCCTGCCCCCACCAGCGCCGCCGAATCATCCCGGCGCCCGAGTGGGATTACCTCGAGCGCGGCCTCGTGCAGCGCATCACCGCGCTCAATCTCTTCCTCCACGACATCCATCACGACCAGCATATCATTCGAGATGGCACCATCCCCGCCGAGTATGTCTTCTCCGCGCGGCACTTCCGGCGCGAGTTTGTCAACTTCCCGGTGCCACGGGACATCTATATCTCCACAATGGTCCGGCCGACCAGCTCAAGGGCACGCAAGCCACCCATGCCTGGGTCGAAGCCTACCTGCCCGGCGGTCGGCTGGCGCGGGGTCGATCCTACCAACCAGCAACCGGTCAACCAGCGCTACGTGAAAGTCGCCATTGGACGAGACTATGCCGACGTTTCACCGCTCCGGGGCTCCTATCGCGGCACCGCCAGCCGAAAACTCAGCGTCGAAGTGCTCGTCACCCGGCTGGACAGCGATGAGGCCAAGGAGGAAGACCCGCCCCTCACACCCGTCCGCGAAAATACGCGATGGTTCGCTTCAAGCCGTCCTCGAGCGCGACGACCGGCTTCCATTTGATGGTGCGGCGGGCCAGGGTGATGTCCGGCCGGCGCTGTTTTGGATCATCGGATGGCAACGGCTTGTGCACGATCTTCGATTTGCCGCCGACCACCTTCACGGTCAGTTCTGCGAGCTGAAGCATCGTGAATTCATCGGGGTTGCCAAGATTGAGCGGACCAACCGTCTCCGTCTGCTTCATGAAGCGGCAGAGCCCTTCAATCAAATCACCGACAAAGCAGAAGGAACGTGTCTGCGTGCCATCGCCATAAACGGTGAGATCCTCGCCGCGCAGCGCCTGGACAATGAAATTGGAGACGACGCGACCGTCGTTGGGCAGCATCCGCGGCCCATAGGTGTTGAAGATGCGTGCGACCCGGATATCGACCCGATTCTCGTGATGGTAATCGAAAAAGAGCGTTTCCGCACAACGTTTGCCTTCATCATAACACGAACGACGGCCGATCGGGTTGACATGCCCCCAGTAGGTTTCCGGTTGGGGATTCACCTGGGGGTCGCCATACACCTCGGAAGTCGACGCCTGAAACACCCGGGCTTTCACGCGTTTGGCGAGACCCAGGCAGTTGATCGCGCCCATAACCGAGGTTTTAACGGTCTTGATCGGGTTGTACTGGTAGTGCGGAGGAGAAGCCGGACAGGCGAGATTGTAGATTTGATCGACTTCCAACTTAAAAGGATCGACCACGTCGTGCCGGAAGAATTCAAACCGCGGATTGGACAGCAAATGGACGATGTTCTCCTTCCGCCCCGTAAACAAATTATCGAGACAGATGACCTCATGACCGTCGCTGATCAGTCGATCACAGAGGTGGCTGCCCAGAAATCCGGCGCCACCGGTTACGAGGATGCGCATGATTTGGAGAGTCGAAAATTGCAGGTCGAAAGTCGAAGGAAAAGTGGGCGCCGGCGACTCCTCTTTACGACGCCCCACCCCTCCTCGCCCGAAAACACGGCGGGGTACGGCGACCCCGCCCTACAAAACGCCCCAAGCATCACGGCTCATCGCCGCGCCGCCACGCCCGCCTCATAACGGCTGATCCACGCCCGATGCCAGGAGCCGAAATCACCGGTCTCGAGGTGCGTCCGCGCCTGCGCGACCAGGTCGAGATAAAAGTGGAGATTGTGGATCGTCAGAAGGGTTCCGGCCAGCATCTCACCGGCGACCGAGAGATGTCGCACGTAGGCCCGGGAAAAATTCCGACAGGTGTAGTTGTCGAGCCCTTCGACGATCGGGCGCGCATCCGTGCGGTACTGCTCGTTCCGGAGGTTCATCGGACCGTCCGGAGTGAACGCCAGGCCGTTGCGGGCGACGCGCGTCGGCAGCACGCAATCGAACATGTCGATGCCCAGCGCGATCATCCGCAGTACCTGCGGCGGGGTGCCGAGCCCCATCGTATACCGTGGTTTGTCGGCCGGCAGGAAGGGCGCCGTGACGGCCACCTGCTTCAGCATTTCCGGTTCGGGTTCGCCCACGCTCACACCGCCGATGGCGTAACCCGGAAAATCGAGCGCCGCCAGGGATTGCGCGGCCTCGCGCCGGAGATCGTCGAACGTTGACCCTTGGACGATGGCAAACACGTGATGCCCCGCCGCCAGAAAGCCGCTTTCCATCGCAGCGTCACGACACGCCGCGGCCCATTGCCGGCTGCGCTCGATCGCGCGGACGCAGACCTCGCGTTCGCACGGCCAAGGCGGGCACTCATCCAGCACCATCGCCACGTCGGAACCCAGGTTCTTCTGGATGGCCATGACCTCTCGCGGGCCGAGGAAGATGGTCGCGCCGTCCAGATGCGATTGAAAAGTGATCCCCTCGTCGCGCACCTGGCGCAACTTGGCCAGGCTGAAGACTTGGAACCCGCCGCTGTCGGTGAGGATCGGGCCGTCCCATCCCATGAATTTATGCAACCCGCCGAGGTCACGGATCAACTCTGAACCCGGCCGCAAATTGAGGTGGTACGTGTTGGCGAGAATGATCTGGGCGCCGATTTCGTGCAGGTGAACCGGTGTGACGGCCTTGACGGTTCCCTGCGTTCCCACCGGCATGAAGATCGGTGTCTCCACCACCCCGTGACGTGTGACCAGCCGCCCGCGGCGCGCGGCGGTGGCGGAGTCGGTTCGCAGAAGCGTGAAATGGTCGGCCATGAAGCGCCGCAGATTCGGCTCCGCTGCCCGCGAAGGCAATCGGTTTTGGCGGCGATCTGGCTGCCGGCGAGAGCCACTTTGCGATTTCTGGTTCCTTGCGTAGGGGCGCAGACTTGCTGCGCCCTTTTCCCAAGAACGCGACAAGATCGCGCCCCTACGATAAAGAAACCTGCGTCAGCAGGGCCGACAATGTACCACGCCCTACGGTACCCAACGCTCCACGCCCGCGTCCGACGTCTCCGCCACGGCAATTCGCTCCCGCAGTTCCGCCCAAACCGGGCGATCGAACCGACCGGATCGGTCGAGCAGCTCGCGCAGGGGCACGAGGACGAATGCCCGCTCCCACAGGCGCGGGTGCGGAAGGATCAAGTCCGGGCCTGCCCGCTTCTCCCCTTCATAAAGCAGGAGATCGAGATCCAACACGCGCGGCCCCCAGCGGATTTCGCGGGAGCGCCGGCGACCCGCCGCGTTTTCGAGCGCGTGCATGACCGAAAGCAGTTGCTCGGGCGTGAGGGTCGTTTCGATTCCCGCGACGAGATTGAGGAACTTCGGCTGGTCCACAACGCCGACCGGAGTCGTTTCGTAGATTGCCGAGGACTCCACTGCCAGAACATCCGAAGTCCGCGCGAGCGCCTCCAGAGCGCCGCGGATCGTCGCCCAACGATCCCCGAGGTTGGCTCCGACTCCGATAAACGCCTGTCGCACGGATTCCGTCATGGATCAACTCGGGTGTTACATTCCGCGGCTGCTGCCGAGGACGAACGTGGCGCCGGTCTCGGACCGGCGATTTCGCCAGTCGCAGACTGGCGCTACGAAAAAGCCCACTTCCACAAAAAACGAGGCAACATCATGGGCACGCACGACGTAATGGACGGACAATCTCATGCCGCTCCGGCCCGCGCGCGCCGGATTCGCACCACCAGCCCGGTGCTGACAAAATCGACCGGCGGTTTGGGTTTCACCACCTCGACTCCGACCGCCTGCACCAACGGGAAAACCCGCAGGATCTCCGTTGCCACTGCCTCCGCGAGCGCCTCCACGAGTTTCCGGGGTGGACCTTCCATGACGCTGCGTACGACTTCGCGAACCACCCGGTAATCAACCGTCCGGCTGAGATCGTCGGCGCGGCCGGCCTCGGCCAGCGGCAATTCCAGGTTCACCGTGACTTCGAAATCCTGGCCGCGTGCCGTCTCCTCCGGCAAGATGCCGTGATGAGCGAAGAAATGCAGCCGGGAGAGCGTAAGCGTGTCTGAGGTCATGGTTTCCAGGCAACGCCGGACCTGATCGCATCGGCCATTCGCACGAAACGCAACATCGCGGCCACGTCGTGGACCCGCACCATGGCGCAGCCCTGCTGGATCCCCCAGACGACCGTGGCGCCGGTGCCCTCCAGCCGGTCGTGGGTCGGCGCGTCCAGCACCAGTCCGACCGTCGACTTGCGCGAGGTGCCGAGCAGGACTGGATACCCGAGCGCCACAATCCGATTGAGCTGCTTGAGCACCTCAAGATTGTGTGACGGACTTTTTGCGAAACCGAATCCCGGATCGAGCCAGATCTGATGGTCGGTCACCCCGGCTGCCCGCGTCACGGCAAGGCTCAGTCTCAGGTCCAGCAGCAGATCGGACCAAAAATCGGCGTAATCTCGGTCCGGCCGGTTGTGCATCAGAATGACCGGACAGCGCAGCGCCGCCACCGCCTCCGCCATCGGCGAGCGCGGCCGGCTGGCCTTCGGCTCGCCCCGTTGCACGGCTGTCACGACCCGCCGCTGAGCCTCGGCCTCATCTCCCGATCCCCGGTGGTTCGAGACGCTGGCTGGAAGTAGCGCAGGCGTCCCAGCCTGCTCTGCCAACCATCGGGAGACATGCTTCCGCTCCTCGGCGGTCCGGCCGTGCAATGCGCCCCAGGTGTCATTCACGATATCCGCCCCCGCCTCCACGGCCGCCACCGCCACCGCCGCCTTGTAGGTGTCGATGGAAACCGGTGCGCTCGGAAATGCCTGGCGCAAGGCCGTCAGCGCGGGCAGCACGCGCTCGCATTCCTCCGCCGCGCCCACCGGCGCCGCTCCAGGGCGGGTCGACTCGCCACCGATATCGAGCACGTCGGCTCCGGCCGCCAGCATGGCGCCGGCCCGGTCCACGACCGCCTGCGACGAGGACAGCTTCCCCCCGTCAGAAAATGAATCCGGCGTGACATTCAAAACGCCCATGACCAGGGTGCGGCCGCCCGGAGCCGGCAGCGGACGGCCGTGCGGACTTTGCCAGGCGGACAAATGAACGGATTCGGAGGAGGACACGCTGAGGCATCAGTTGCACCTCGCGCCCGCGCTGGCAAGCCCCGGTGCAGAGGCTTCCGGAATCTCCTGAGAAGTCTTCACAGAAAACAAATGAGATAACCTAACCTCCGTTTCCTTCGACTCCTCTTGTGAAATCCCCGTCGCTTTTCTTACAGGAGGTCGCAGAGGAAGCAGAGTTCTGCCTTCGTAGGAGCCTGCTCGCAGGCGATTCCTCCCCCGCGCCCTCTGCGTTTTCCTGTGAAAATCCGGCCTGCCTTTTGCAGGGTGCCAGGCATGCCACAACCTACCCAATGACGAGGGTTTGAAATCTCTCCCCGAGCCGGCGGAACCACGGATGATCCGCTGTGGCAAACTCCGCCAGCAACCGCCCCGTCTCGGCGAACACTTGCCGCACCGGTGCCAGGCCGAGCGCACCGCTCGTCAGGAAAACCATCTCCGCCTCCGCCAGCAACGTCAGCGGCACGACGAGCGTTCGCCAGCGCTTCCACTGCTCTCGCAAATCCAGCACGCGTGCCTGCGTTCGCGCAAAGGCGGCCTCCACTGCTCCCGGCTCCCCGCCGAGGTCAGCAGACCGGCATAGCTTGAAACAGAACAGCGTGCAGGTTTCGTGATCGAAAGCCCAGCCCTCCAGGACCTCCGCCCAGATGTACCACGGTTAATCCAACTCCGGCCGATCGGGCAGCTGAAGTTTCTCCAGCGTCTCTCCCGCATCGTAGGCAAGATAGCCCACCAACCCGCCATAAAACGACGGCGCTCCGGCCACGATCGGCGCCGGCCGCTGTGCCAGCCAGTCGCGCAGCACTGCCAGCGGTTGTCCGGCAAGGCGCCCTGCCACACGCGACAATCATGGGGAGAAAAGCGTAAGAACCCAGCCAGTCACACCATTGCTGAGGCGTAACCAGCCAGTCGACAGGCCCGGCAGGAGCCGGGGATTGACTGAGGCGTGCGTGCATCCCTGTCGCGGCTTTTGCCGGACAATCGACTAAATGCAAGCCGTCGTGGCTCGAGGAGTGCCGGTTTTTGATCGGGAGGCATCTTCTCAACCCCGACACGGTTCACGGTCTTATCCGAAACGATGCAGTCGGATGTAGGGCCGCCGCTTGTCGGCGAGCCGTTCTTCCAATGAACTGTGGCCCGGCGACAAGCGCCGGCCCTACACTCTATTCGGTGATCACCGGCATCATTCGTAAGGCACGGTCCGACACGCTCCTGGCACTTGACCCTTCCCCATTCCTGTGGGTAAATTGGCGCGTGCTGCTGGTCATCGACAACTTCGATTCGTTCACCTTCAACCTGGTCCAGTATTTCGGCCAGCTGGGCGTGGAGCAGCGCGTTTTTCGCAACAACGAGATCACCCCGCAGCAGGCGCTCGCCCTGAAACCCGATCGCATCCTGCTTTCGCCGGGGCCATGTTCCCCCCGGGAAGCCGGCGTAACCCTCGATATCATCAAGGCCTTTGCCGGGCAGAAACCCATCCTGGGCGTCTGTCTCGGGCACCAGTCGATCGGCCACTATTTCGGCGGTCAGGTCGTCCGGGCCGGGCGGCTCATGCATGGCAAGATCTCGCCCATCCTGCACCGGGGCACCGACGTGTTCCGGGGCCTGCCCTCGCCGTTCCGGGCCACGCGCTATCATTCGCTGCTGGTCGAGCGCGCCTCGCTGCCGGACTGTCTGGAAATCACCGCCGAGACGGCCGAGGGTGAAATCATGGGACTGCGGCACAAGACCCTGCCCGTCTGGGGTGTGCAATTTCACCCCGAATCCATTGCCACCGAGCACGGGATGAACCTCCTGCAGAATTTTTTGTCGCTCAATTGACGACCCGTTCCGCACCGATCCTCCCCCATGCGCTGCCCGAAATGCACTTCGATTGAGGACAAGGTGATCGACTCCCGCATCAGCAAGGAGGGCAATACGATCCGCCGGCGCCGCGAATGCCTCGAATGCGGCCTCCGTTTCACGACGATCGAGAATCTCGTGCGCGACGGCATCGTGGTGATCAAACGGGATGAGCGGCGCGAGGAATTTGACCGGGGAAAACTCCTGCACGCGATCCGCGCGGCCTGCCACAAGCGGCCGGTCGATCTCGAGCAGATCACCATGATCGTCGACGATGTCATCGACGCGGTGGAGGCCCAGTACGAACGCGAGATTCCCAGCCGCGTTATCGGCGAGGAGGTCATGCGGCACCTGCGGCGCATCGATCAGGTCGCGTACGTGCGCTTCGCGAGCGTGTACAAGGAATTCCGCGACGTCTCCGAGTTCATGGAGGAGATCAACAATCTCGGAAAGCCCAAGAAATGACCTGTAGCGAAGACCTTCGCCGGCTGCATTTCATCAACGCCCTTTTCGCGGGACTCACGGGGCACGACCTCTATCTCGCGCAACAGATCCTGTCGGCCATCACGACGAGCCTCGCCGACGCGGAATCCCGCCCGCCCTCCGAGCCCGCGTTCGCCGCCGCCGCCGGCCAGTTGCTCGAACGGCTGTGCGAGGGCCGGCAGGACCACGGTTTCTTCCACTGGGATGCCTCCTCCACCGCCACCGCCGGCACGCCCCTCTTCACCCGTGACAGCGTGCTGACCGGCCTCAAAAGGCTCGCGGGCTATCGCGAATCGACCCTGCTCGTGACCAATTTGCGGCCGGCCCATTGCCCGCCCAACCGACGGTGGACGACCCGCCGTCAGCACGACTACGATGAGTCGCTCGCGCTGATCCGCGATCTCGCCGCTGCCCGCAGCCGTCCCAGCGCCAGTTTGAATCTGCTGTTCCTGTAGTAGCGAGTAGCGNNATCATCGACCGGGAGATTCCCGCCAAGATCGAGCATGAGGATGAGCGCTGCATCGTCATTCATGACATTCAGCCCCAGGCCCCCGTGCACCTGCTCATCGTCCCCAAGCAGGTCATCGCCCGGGCCGGCGATGCCACGGCCGCCGATGAGGCCACCCTCGGCCATCTGATCGTCATCGCGGGCGCAATGGCCAAAAAGCTGGACCTCACAAACGGCTATCGTCTCGTGATCAACAGCGGCCCCGACGCCTGCGAAAGCGTGCCGCACCTGCATGTCCACCTGCTCGCCCGCCGGCAGATGACCTGGCCGCCGGGCTAGCCCGCATATTTCAAAGTCTTTGCCATCCCCACAATGATCCTTCGGCGAGCGGTTCCTATGATGACGATAGTCAAAGGATATGCGGGCTCATGCAAAACCGCCCCTCCGAAGTGAGACCATGCGCCCGCGCCGACTGAGAAAAGTCGGCTGGCACAAGAAAGCCTCGGACGTTTGCCTGGTCTCCTTGCGGAGCGTGTTGGGGGCGGTTTTGCCAGTAGCCCGGATGTGCCGGCCAGCAGGCTCGGCCCGCGGATCGTCTACAGTATGCACGCAGGCTATCGAGTGGAGTGTGTTACGATCCCTCCAATTCGTCGCCGGGAGCGCTGATTCTGCATTTTCATCGACGAAACCGGACAGCCAAGTAGCGCCAGTCTCTGACTGGCGAGAACGCCGGTCGGAGACCGGCGCCACCTTTGGTTGCGGCTCTGCCGCGCTAGGAAACATCCGGGCTAGGGCTGGTCAGCGCGCCGGCCGGTAGGAGGTTTCAAACTGCTGTTCGCGCTGGTGCCGCTCGATCGCGAGGTCGATCAGACACTCGATCAATTTCCCATAGGGCACGCCGGTCGCCTCCCAGAGCTTCGGGTACATGCTGATCTTCGTGAACCCCGGAATCGTGTTGATCTCGTTCACCACCACGCGGCCGTCGGCGCAGACGAAGAAATCGACCCGCGCCATGCCGGCGCATTCCAGCGCGGTAAACGTCTCGACGGCCAGCTGGCGCACGCGGTCGCGCACCGTCGGTGGAAGCTCGGCAGGGATGCGCAGCAGGGCTCCGTTCTCATCCAGGTATTTCGCCTCGTAGGAATAGAAATCGCGCTGCGGGATGATCTCGCCCGGCACCGAGGCCCGCGGTTCATCATTGCCCAGCACCGCCACCTCGATTTCGCGGCCGCGGATGAATTCCTCCACCAGCAGCTTCCGATCGTAGCGCAAAGCCTCGGCGCGCGCGGCGGCCCAGCCGGTGGCGTCGCGGACCTTGCTCACTCCGACGGAGGAACCGGAATTGGCGGGCTTCACGAAGAACGGCGCCCCGAATTTCTCCGCCAGTTCCTCAAACGTCACTCCGGCGGCGGTGCGCGTGGTGAGCGTGACGGAACGCGACACCGGGATGCCCGCATCGCGCAGGATCCGCTTGGCGATGTCCTTGTCCATGCCCACCGCCGACCCCAACACGCCCGCGCCGATGAAGGGCACATTGGCCAGCTTCAACAGCCCCTGTACCGTGCCGTCCTCGCCATAGGTGCCGTGGAGCACGGGGAAGACCACATCGAGCCTCGGCAATCCACGCAGCGACCCGGCCCCAATCAGCGCGCGCTCCGTCTCGCCCGGCACGAGCGCGAGCGACTCGCCTGCCATACCGGCTGCGAGTTCCGCCGTCGGCGACGTCGCGGCGCCCAGCAGCGCTGCGTCGCACACGTGCCACTGGCCGGCCTTGTCGATGCCGATCAGCGCGACGTCGAATTTCTCCCGGTCGATCGCCTCGAAAACATTGCGAGCCGATTGCAGCGAGACCTCGTGCTCGACGGACTTTCCGCCAAAAAGAATACCCACGCGCTTCTTTGCCATGCCACCATTTCGCGGTTCTGCGCCGCCGTCTCCAGCCTGAAATTGCGGCTCGAGGGCCACGCGAGGCTGAATAAATAGAGGGCGCGGCTCCCGCCGAGCCGCCAGACCCCGCCCTACATTTGCACTCCCTCGAAGGGCCTGCTTTGCCGGTCCTCCCGCGTCAGCATCCAGCCGAGCAGGCCCTGCGCCACCCCGTGGCAGGCCGGCTGCGCACGGCCGTCGAAGACCGCCAGCGACTTTAGAATGAAACCGAGTCGTGGCGGCAGGTCACCGACAAACCAGTGAAACCAGAGTGGAAACAGATTCCGCTCCGCCTTTGCCGCCAGCAACGGCAGAATTCCGTCGCACACAAGGTTGTCGAAGCGGGTGCCTCCGACCGCTTCCGTCGCAATTTCCCGCGCCAGACGCGCGCGCAGGACCGCCAATTTGATTTGCCGGCGCATGATCGCCGTCGAACGGGTGTTGTCCTCCGGCGTCATCATCGGGAAACCCGCCGCGAGCGTCAGTAGGTGGTTGGGCCAGTCGGGTTGCGCCCGGCACCAGGCGGCATACTGGCCGAGACGCAAATAGGGATGGTTCGCCGGGCGCACGCCCTGCAGACTCCAAGTGCCCGCCTCAGCAGCAAACAGCAGCCCCGCATCCGCTCTTCCCGCAGCCCATTCCTCCAGCGGTGCGCGGGCGGCAGTCTTCAGCATGGGCGTCCGGTTGAACCGGTAACCCAAGATCTCCAGCGCGGTGAAGTGGCAGGCTTCCATCCAGCCCAGTCGCTCCACCCGCCGCTGCGCGAAGCGTGTCTTCTGGCGCCAGCGTTCCTCCGCCTGCGCGAGCAACCGGGTGCGCACCTCGACGGCAGGCAGGCGAGAGAGTTCCTCGGCGGCGCGCCAATCCGTGCGCCTGGCCAGGGCCTCCACCGCATCCTCGGCCGCGTATTCCTCAAGATCGTGCAGGAGCAGTGGCAGCAACACGAGGGTCGGAATCGGGCTGCCATCGGCCCGGCGCGCCTGCCCATCGGCGGAAGGTGGGAAAAGCACGACATGCAGCACGACCCGGTCGTAAGCCCCATCGGCGGCGTGCGCGTGCGCCGCCCAGTCGCCCGCATGCAGATGCAGTTCGACATCGCCCGTCATCTCCTGACCGCCGAGCTGCAGCCGGGCCTGGCGGAAATCCGGGCCGCCCAGCAGATTCCACCGGCCCGGGTTGAGGATGCGCACGGAACGGCTGTCTTCCGTCACTGCATGCGCCACATCGAACTCCCCGCGCAGCCAGATCTTTTGCAGGAGTCGCTCGGTGAACGTAAACGGTCCATATAGCCCCTGGATTTCCGCGACCGCCAGGTCCTGTTCCGGCCATTCAATGGTTGTCATGACACCTTGGTTTTGCCGGCAACAAATCCGCCCGACGCCAAATATCAACCGGTAATTCTCCTCCTTGAGCCTTCCTTCGGCAGCCCAATTTGCCCGTGGTTCTCCTGCACGGGTCCGCCGCAACCGAACCCAGAATCTCGCACAGGAGCTCGCGGAGAGAGCAGAGGAGGGTGAACCATCCGCAACGAAGTGAACCAAGGACCGCGTCGTCTTGGTTGCGATCGATGAAGTTCTTCTGCGGCACCGGATCGCTCTCTGCTGCCTCTGCTACCTCCTGTAGAATGTTTCGGTTTGCCCATCCGTGCCGTCCTTCATGTCAGCGGCGCTTTCTACGTTGAATCGCGTGCGGTTTCTCACTTGTCCGCGCTCGCGGATCCGCGCATTGGTGGAGCAATGCGCGGAACGCGAAAACAACTGAAGCTTGCCCTGGTGATCGTGCTGCTGGTCGCGCTGGCGCTGTTCGTCCCCTCTCTCCTCTATTTCACCGAGCTCGCGCTCAGGCAGCTGCGCCTGATGTGGTGGCTGATCCTGCTGCTCGCCGGCGCGATCTGGCTGCTGGGCCGGCCCGGCCGAAAAAAGTGATCGGGTGGAAGAAAGCTCGACAACGGAGGGCGGGAATCAAAGTTAGGCCTGGTTTCCGGAGGAGTGGCCGAGTGGTTTAAGGCACCTGACTTGAAATCAGACGTGGGCGCGAGCTCACCGGGGGTTCGAATCCCTCCTCCTCCGCCAAGTTTGCGCGCGGCGCGCAAACTTAAGGGTTCCGCGCAGCGGAACCGGGGCGAAGCACCGAGAGGAGGGATATCGCCGGCAGAAAGAGGCTTTCCTGGCCAAGGTTCGTCCCATCATCGACGAAATCAAATCGACAGGGGTCTCCACCCTAATGGGCCTCGCCGATTGTCTCAACAGACGGGGAATCCCAACGAGGACCGGGAAACCCGTTTGGTTCGCTTCTACCGTGAAGACGGTGGTTGGGTGAGACTACCCGAGGTCAATCTGTCTTGCTCGGGGCCAAGCTCAGATTCAATATTATTGACCACCTTAGCGAGTAGATCCGCATCATCTTCCCCAGGGAACAGAGCCTTCCTGGGAAGCAGCGTGAAGTCCTTGTCTTTTCGGAAACCTTTCAGGTCTAATTGGAATTTTGCCAGCAAACGGCGGCAAAAATCTATCTCATAAGGCTCGTAGTTGCGCTTCTCCTCAACGGTCTGAATCTCCGGGTATTCCCCGACCAAATAGCCCTCTTGGAAATGGGGACGCCTAGCTGACGGAGGACAGATACTACTTAGTCGAACAATTTGGAGCCCGGCTTCAGCGCTGGCGGTAATCGCGCCGCTCAATTGCGGCACAGCCAAGACATAGAGGTATCCGAACTGTTTTGCATCCAGCGCTGCGAAAGACGCAGCGACGCGCAACGATTGCGAAACATCAAGCAAAGGCGTTTTGCAGACTTGGTAGTGTTGGAGGATGGCCCAACGCAAGATGCGCTGTCGGATAATACGGTCGGGGTCTTCAAGCCCTTTTTCGCGCCATTCTCTGGCCAAGAGCTTCTCAGCTCGCAATAATCTGTCGAAACGGTCGGGAATGGCATAAAGTAGAGTTGCTCCGCGTTTCGGGCGAAAAATTGTAGGCTTCAGTACCGTCGTATTGATCCCTCCTTTTGTGTTACAATAGTCGTCGTCCTGACCACGGTATAAGAGGACGTGATTTTCATTGTAGAACGCTAGCTGCGCGACGCAGCTAACCAGTTCGCTGAAATCTCTTACAAGATACCCAGGATCGGATCTAATCTGATGGTTCCTTACTGGTTCATTGCTCCATCCACTTGAAAGAAAAGTCTGTAGAACGTCCTCGCCAATCGTCTTCATAGGTATGCGAATTGTCCGTATGAGCATAATGCCTCTGCGGGCGGTGAAAGTAAAGGAGTTGCTGGGCAACTGGGCAGAATGAGTATCCCCACGAGCACCGGGAAAGCCGCTTGGTTCGCTTCGACGGTCAAAAGGTGGTTGGTTGATGTCTTCTGAGTAGGACCATCGAACGCTCACCGTTTCCGAGGTAATCCGTCCAACCAACGACGAGGTTTTCCCGTCAGGAAACCCGTATATACGGCACGGAGAACCCGTGGAATCGGTGAAGTTGGGAAATGGCACACGCGAAAAGTGAGTGAACGTCGCGGTCAAAACGCTCTCCCCTAAGTTTTCCTCGCCCCTATCGCCGGCGGACCAATCCTCATCCGTCTCATCAGGGTGAAGCCATCCTGTCAGGGCATCCGTAGATATGGAATGATCGTTGCTCCGCTTTGATTGAGGACCGTCTCACAGAAACGGTACTTCTCACGAAGATCACAGACAAGAAGGAGGTCGGACGGAGGAATGTGTTAGGGGATCTGCTGTTTTCAGAAGCCACTAATCGATTGAACTATGCGAAAAGATCGGCCAGACTCATTGTTGGAAAACCACATTGTAATACATTAGGAGGATATATGACACCGGAAGAACTCGACGACTTACGGAACGATCCGGAAAATCGAAAGGGGGGAGTCTATTACTGCAAAGAAGATCCCCGTGTTATCGTTCCAAGGAGCCGTGGGTTGGTGGGGTGGACGGTCAACTTTGCCCGTCCGAGCGCAATCCCGCTTCTGTCGGTTATGGTGGCCTTGGTGATCGTGCCGATTGAATACGTGCATACCATTGGAGGCGGGCAGTTCCATTGTTTGGTTGCCGGCGCTTTGGGCGTCGCGGTTGTGTGCTTGTGGTCTGCCTATTTGTCTTCAACCGCGCGTTGGAGTCGCTGACGACCCACTCAACCCAGTTTGGCACACGTCCAAACACCATTTGGCAATCTCAGTCGCCAAAACTCAAACGTAACGAGTCGCTCCTGTAACCAGTTAGCCGATACGTTTGTGACACCGACTTAAAATCAGACGTGGGCGCGAGCTGACCGGGGTTCGATGGAGCGAGCCCGACGGACGCCGCGCGAGGGCGCGGCGGCAGGAGTCGCAAATCTCCGACGCTGTTTATCTCAGAAGTTGATTTGATTCCGTCCTGATGAATAGAGTGGCGGGATGCCGGGTTCCACTTTGCCGCCATCCGACCGTTGGAAAACGTGGGGAATCGTGGCGTTGATTTGCGGATTGGTGCTGCTGTGCTACTGGCCCGCGTTGCCGGGTGGTTTGGTTTGGGACGACCTTGCCCATGTGACCCGGCCCGACCTGCGTTCGTGGGCCGGTTTGCATCGGATCTGGTTCGATTTGCATGCGACCCAGCAGTATTATCCGGTGCTGCACAGCGCGTTCTGGATCGAGCACCGGCTGTGGGGCGATGCGACCCTTGGGTACCATCTGACCAACGCACTGCTGCACGCCACCGCATGTTGCCTCTTGGCCCTGGTGCTGCGGCGATTGTGGGGTCCGGCTCCGACCGTCGGCAGCCGTCCGGCTGATCCGGGTGCCTCCGACCGAGTGCCCCGGGGAGCCGAATGGCTGGCCGCGATGGTCTTCGCAGTCCATCCGGTCTGCGTCGAATCGGTGGCGTGGATCTCGGAACAGAAAAACACCCTGGCACTGGTCTTCTACCTGTTGGCGGCCCTGGTGTACTTGGATTTTGATGCGCAGCGGCGGCGTTGGTCCTACGGGCTGGCCCTGGCCTTTTTTCTTCTGGCGCTGGGAACGAAGAGCGTAACCGCCACTTTGCCCGCCGCCATCTTGGTGGTGCTTTGGTGGCGGAACGGACGGTTGTCCCTGCGGCGCGATGCCGGTCCGCTGATCCCTTGGTTTCTTGCGGCTCTGGCGGCGGGATTGATCACGGTTTGGGTCGAACGCACGGTCGTCGGCGCACAGGGCGCAAGATTCGACCTTTCCGCCGACCAACGCCTGCTGCTGGCCGGGCGGGTGATCTGGTTTTATCTGGGCAAGCTCGCCTGGCCGACCGATTTGATGTTCATCTATCCCCGCTGGAATGTACCCGCGGAAGCAGCGGGATGGTACGGCTGGCTGGGTGGCGCGCTCGCGGTGACGGTGTTGTTCTGGCTGATTCGCCGGCGGACGCGCGGGCCGCTGGCGGGCTGGCTTTTCTTCGCGGGCTCGCTTCTGCCGGCACTGGGTTTCTTCAATGTTTACCCGTTTATTTTCTCGTACGTGGCCGACCATTTCCAATATCTGGCGAGCCTCGGCATCATCGTCCCAGCCGCCGCCGGCCTTGCCGTGATGCTCTCCGGCGCCCCGCAGTGGATCCGCGCGGGGGGGCGGGTGCTGTGCGCCCTGCTGGTGATCACGCTGGCCGTCATGGCCCGCCGCCAGAGCGCCCTCTACCGCGACGGCGAAACCCTCTACCGCGAGACGCTGGCGCGCAACCCGTCTTGCTGGATGGCGCACAACAACCTTGGGTTAGCCCTTTCAGCGATCCCCGGTCGAACGCCAGAAGCGATCTCCCACTATGAGGCAGCATTGCGAATCAATCCCGACCTGGCCGAGGCGCAGATCAACCTGGGATTGGCACTATCAAGCATGCCGGGGCGACTGCCGGAAGCAATTTCCCACTACGAGGCCGCGTTGCGCATCAATCCCGACCTGGCCGAGGGACACAATCTCCTGGGCGTGGCGCTCTCGAGCATTCCTGGGCGGTTGCCGGAGGCGATCTCCCACTATGAAACCGCGCTGCGAAACCGTCCCAATTTTGCCGAGGCGCACCACAACCTGGGAGTGGAACTTTCGAGAAGCCCGGGACGGCTGCCTGAAGCGATTTCCCAATTTGAGGCGGCGTTACGCATCAATCCCGATCTCGCCGGAACGCATCTCAGCCTGGGATTGGCCCTGTCAGAAATCCCTGGTCGAACACCCGACGCAATCTCCCAATTTGAGGCGGCGCTGCAAATCGATCCCGATCTGGCCGAGGCGCACCATGCGCTGGCCTTTGAGCTGGCGAAGTCACCGGATCGCCGCACCGAGGCCATCGCACACTACGAACAGGCGCTGCGGCTCCAACCCGCCTGGGCCGAAGCCCACGTCGATCTGGCCCACGAACTGGCGAAGCTGCCGGGCCGCCTGCCCGAGGCGCTCGCGCACTACGAACAGGCGTTGCGGCTCCAGCCCGACTTTGCCGAAGCTCACGTTTACCTGGCTTACGAGCTGGCGAAGCTGCCGGACCGCCTGCCCGAGGCGCGCGCGCATTTTGAAGCGGCCCTGCGGCTCAGGCCCTCTTATGTGGAGGCGCTCAATGGGCTGGGAATTGTTCTGGCCCGACAAGGTCAACGGGAGGAGGCCCGAAAACACTGGGAGCGGGCGCTGGAGTTGAAGCCAGATTATAAGGACGCGCGGAGGAATCTCGATCTATTGGCAAGGCTGCCAGAGCCCTGATCTGGATCAACGCTTCCCCTGCCCGAACGGAGATCTCGTCGCCGCCCGGGTTGGATGAGCAGCCAGTTCAGCCGCCCATCGGGAACGTAACGCGACAGTCATGGCGAAAATCGGCGCAAACCTACTCGGTCTGTCCGCTCCCGGTCCGGGCATCGGGTGCCTCCCGGCGGAACACGAACCAGCTCCAGCCGGAGACCCCTGAAAACCGATACTCTTCCGTCAGCCGGCAGCCTCCCAGGCCGCGCACGGCGATCTCACGCGGAGGCCGATAGGCGAAATTCTGGCTGAGGAGGATGAACCAGTCCGGCGGGGTTTCACCCCAGTGCGGCTGCTCGACATAGCGCAGCCGGTTTCCTCCGGGCACGAGGGGAGCATAGAAATCGAACAGCAGGTGATTCTGGAAATCGTTGTCGCTGCCGACGCGCACCACCGCCTGGGGCGAACCTTCCGCAATTCGGGCCAGCGCCTGGGAATAACGGCCCCGCCCGAGCGTGACCAGCGCGTAGACTCGGGGAGTTTGTCCCGCGACCAGGACCACCAAGGTGGCGGCCGGCAGCCACCGCCAACGGTTCGGCCACGAACGATACCACCGGCAGACCAGGTGAGCCAGCAGCAGGTAAAAGAACGGGAAACACAGAACAAAGTACCTGAAATACAGATACGTTGGGCGGGTCAGGATGACCAGCAGGGCCGGCGCCAGGCCCAGCATGGTGAGAAAGAACCAGCCCTGGGGGTCGCGCTCCCGGAGCAGCCAGACCACCCCCGCCACCACGACCACCAGCACACCGGCCGCCGCCACGCCAGGAAATCCGGGGACCTCCGGGAAACCCATGAGCAACGCGGCGGCCTGGGCGAGCACATTCCACCAGGGAAAGATGGGGCCTCCGCCAATCTCCATGTCCCGCAGAAAGTACGCATACCACCACGCGAAGAAGACCAGCGGAGGCCCGTGGTGCGCCACGAAGTGCAGCGCTTTTTGCCGGAGAGATCCCGGCGCCTGAATTTCGTGGGCCAGGCTCCAGAAGCAAAAGGCGAGGGTCGCCATGATGAACGTCGAATGGGAAAGCACCCCAAGGATCGAGGCGACCCAGAACCAGACCGCCCGGCCCGGCCGAAAACGCCGCAAGTTATTCCACAGGAGGGCGTAAGCTGCCAGGGCGAAGAAGATCGCCGGAGCATAGCCACGCGCTTCGGAGAAATACAACAGCAAGGGATAGGACGTCCCAATCAGAACCATGCTGCACCAAGCTTCCCGACGTCCCCAGCTGTGGCCGGCGATGTACCCGGCGATCAATATACTGCCAATGCCTGAGAAAACCGCAAATAGACGGTAGGCGGAAAGTGTCTGCGAGTTCCCGATACAATACAGGAAGACGGTATTAAGTGGATGGTTATTGTCGTGATGGAAGCGAACGAACACATCCAGAACCGAGTGGGAAGCGCGCGCAAAACTCAGCGACCAGATCTCATCGAACCAGAGATCGCCCCGCGCCGCGGCGATGATCAGCGCCGAGGACAAGAGGGCGACCAACCCGAAGGCCCAGCGAAGATGTCGTGAGGTTCTTGCGGTTTCCATCGGTGAAAAGGCTCTTCCCGTGAGCACCACCAAGCGTGGCGATTGGCTCGGCGGCTCGGAATGTCGATCTTGGCCGTCTCCGGCCAATGCCCAAGACCGCGCCAAGCCGTGTCCAGGCAATCGAAAGACGAGCATCGAAGGCGCTCGATTACACAGGATTCTGCGTCCGCGGCTCGCAAGCAAACCTAGCACCGACGGATTCACCGCTCGCCACCCAGCGCTCGACTGTCGACTGAGCGAGTCCGCCTAATCGTTCCGGCGGCCGCCGTTCAACAGCGTCAGCAGATAAAGAAGATTGCCGAGCGACGCGACGAACGCCGCCAAGTAGGTCAGCGCCGCAGCATCGAGCGTCTCCGACACCCCGGGAAGTTCATCGCGATCGATGATGCCGAGTTCGGGCAGCTGGACCTTGGCCCGGCGACTGGCGTCAAACTCGACCGGCAACGTGACCAACTGGAAGACAGTCATCACCAGCAGGGCCGCGATGCCGAGTTTTAGCATCAGCCCGCCAAAGATCGAACCGATGAAAAAGATGCCGATGCCCATGACAAAATAGGTGACGGGCGCAGCAATCTGGACGGCTGGCATCAGGGTCTGACGCACTCCCATCATCGCATAACCCACCTTTTGCTGGATGGCGTGTCCCGACTCGTGCGCCGCCACGCCTAGGGCCGCCAGACTCGTGCCGTGGTAGTTGTCCGACGAGAGCGCCAGACGTTTGTGGACGGGATCATAGTGGTCGGTAAGCTTGCCCTGGACTTCGACGATCTCGACATCGGTGATGCCCGCGTGGCGCATGACTGCATCCGCCGCCTCCGCGCCGGTGATATGGCCGCGGGACTGGATCTGCAGGTTTTTGTTGTAAACGCTCGAGACGCGCATCTGCGCATAAAGACCGAAAAGTAGCGGAATAACGATGAGGACGAGCCAGAGGGACATGGTAAAAAGGAATTGCTGGTCATAGTTGAGCAGCTTCGCAGCCAAGACGCAATCGCTGGGCCGATCGTTACGAACAGTTCCTTAACCTGCACGTCAACCGAGGGATACATTTCGATCCAACGCCGAAACCTGATTCCGGCGCCGGCTGTTGTGCGCCGCCATGTCCCAAGATGCCGGACGATTCCGAGAAAATGCGGCGCACGGCGCTGATAGGGCGCAGCAAGCCTGCGCCCCTACTGTTTGCTCAGGCGAGCGACGACTGCCGGCAGGAGCAGGTGTTCGGCAGCGTGCACTTTCGCCTCGACCGTCGCCAGGGTGTCCTCGGACGTGACCTGAACCACGGCCTGGTCGATGATCGGGCCGCCGTCCACCTCGGATGTGACCCGGTGCACGGTGCAACCGGTGATTTTCACGCCACGGCGCCACGCCTGGCCAATGGCGTCGAGCCCTGGGAAACTGGGCAGCAAGCTCGGGTGCAGGTTGATGATGCCCTGCGGAAACGCCTCCATGAAGCTCGGTTTCAAAATGCGCATGAATCCTGCCAGAACGACTAGATCCGCCGCGCTCTTCCGGACCGCCTCGATGTACCGCTCCTCTCCCGCGTCGTCGAACTTGGTCTTGAACGGCCCGGGATCGAGAAACTGCGCCGGCACACCAAAGCGCGGTCCGAGGGCCAGGATCGGCGCCGCCGCGCGGTCGGAAAAGATCTGCACCACGCGAGCGTCGCCCAACCGACCTTCCTGCTGGGCGGCCAGCAGGGCCTCGGCGTTGCTGCCTCGTCCGGAACCGAGAATTACGACGCGCATTGTGGTCAATCCAGCCGGCCGTCAGATTGAGCGATCTCTGTGGTGGAACGCGTTATCCCTAACGCGCTTGAACCGCTTGGGGAAAAGCGGCACCACCTTGTCCCGCATGGGCGCATTGGTCTCATTTCGGAAGTGACGCGGATTCAAACCGCTCCCGCCGCCTTGATCCGGGCAATCAGCGCGGTCGTGCTGAAGCCACGCAAGAACGGCAGGAACTTGATCTTCGCTCCCACGGCCTCAAGCGCCGCCCGCTCGCCCGGATCGAGGGTCGCAAGCGTGTAATCGCCCGCCTTGACGTAGAGGTCGGGCCGGAGCGCGAGAATCTCCCGGGTGAGCCGGGAACTGCGGAAAATTACCATGCCGTCAACCGACCGCAGCTGTCCGAGGTTGTAGGCCCGCGAACGCTCGTCGAGGATCGGCCGGAGCGGCCCCTTGAGTTCCTTCACGCTCCGGTCGGAGTTTAAGGCGACAAACAGCCGCCCATTGCGACCCGCGAGCTTCCGGGATTGATCGAGGTACGAGGTATGGCCGGGATGCAGCAGGTCGAAAACGCCGTTGGTTAACACGAGTTTTCGGCCGGCCCGACGCAGACGCGCGCGCGCCTGCACGGCCTGACGAAGGGTCATCAGTCTTGGATTCGGCAGGTTCATGAAAGAATCGACACCGGTCAGAAGAACTTCTTGGCCTTCTCGAAGAAACTCCGTCCCACCGGTTCATCGGCATCACCGCTGACGAGCGCGTATTCCTCCAGCTTCTTGCGCTGGTCCGGCGTCAGGTGGGTCGGCACTTCGACATGCATCCGCACCAGCTGGTCGCCCGGCTGACCCGAGCGGAGGCCCGGCAGGCCGCGTCCTTTCAAGCGGAACGTGGTGCCCGACTGGGTGCCGGTCGGAATCTTGAGCGAGGCCTTGCCTGAAAGCGTCGGCACTTCGATCGTGCCGCCGAGGGCCGCGAGCGTAAACTTGATGGGGATTTCGCAGAACAGGTCGTCTCCCTGGCGCTCGAAAACCTCATGCTCTTTGACGTGAATGACAATGTAGAGATCGCCGGCCGGGCCGCCGCTGATCCCGGCTTCGCCGTTGCCGACCGAACGCAGCTTGGAGCCCGTGTCCACTCCGGGCGGAACGCGCACATTCAGCTTGGCGGTCTTGTTGGCGCGTCCCTCACCCCGGCATTCGTGGCAAGGTTTTTCGGTCCGCGTACCGTTGCCATGGCAGGTGGGACAGACCTGGCGGACGGTAAAGAAGCCGCGTGAAGTCGTCACCTGACCGGCGCCGCGGCAGGTTGGGCAAGTCACCCGTTTCGAACCCGGCTCGGCGCCGGTGCCGTGGCAGTGGTCGCAGGCGGCGAGTTTGCGGAACGAGATTTCCTTTTCCACCCCCCGCGCGGCCTCCTCCAGCGTGATCTCAATGTCGTAGCGCAGGTCCGCTCCTTCGCGCGCTCCGTCGGAGCCCCCCCCGCCGCCGAAGAACTCCTCGAAGATGCTGCCCCCGCCGCCGCCGCCGAAAACTTCGCGAAAGATATCGAACGGATCGTGGAAACCGCCCGCCGCGTTGCCGCCAGGCCGCGGCCCGCCTCCCTGCGCGAAGGCCGCATGCCCGAACCGGTCATAGGCGGCCCGCTTGTCAGGATCCTTGAGCACCTCGTAGGCCTCGGAAACCTTCTTGAACATCTCCTCCGCCGGCTTGCTGCCAGGATTCTTGTCCGGGTGGTACTGGACCGCTTTCTTCCGGTAGGCCTTTTTCAGTTCCTCCTCCGTCGCTTCCCGGGGCACGTCGAGCAGTTCGTAATAGTCTTCCTTTGCCATGAGTAATTAGGTGCGATTTTGCGCCGGAAAAATGCTCTGACTTTTGCCGGGCGACGCGTTTTCGCCGCTTCAGTTGGATTCCTTTTTCGGCGGTCCGCTGGACACCACCACGCTGGCCGGCTGCAGCAATCGACCATGCAGCGTATACCCGGTCCGCACCACCTGCAACACGTGCTCCTCGGGCACCTCAGGGCTTGCCAGATGGGAAATCGCCTCGTGGAGATGGGGGTCGAATTTCTGGCCCGCCGGGTTCACTTCCCTCAGCCCGTTGCGTTCGAGCACGCCCTTGAGTTGCTCCAGCACCATGGCCACTCCGTCGACAACGGTCTTGGGGTCGGTCTGCTGGCGCGCGGCGGCGAGGCCGAGTTGCAGGTTGCCCAAGATGGGCAGAAGGCCCTCCAGCAGGCTGGCAGAGGCGAATTGCCGCAGCTCCTCCTTCTCGCGAGCGACGCGCCGCCGAAAGTTTTCCAGATCGGCCAGGGCGCGCACGTAACGATCGTAATTGCCTGCCGCCTCCTTTTTCGCCGCCGCCAGTTGCTCTTCCAGCGTGGCACTGGCCACCGGCGGTACGGCAGGTCCGGCCGCCGCTGGGGCTTTCGCGGATGACGGATCGCCGGCAGCGCCAGGAGACGGATTCTTCGCCATCTCAGGCGCTGGACCGGGCTGGACAGAAGGATTCGGGTCTTCGGGTTCGATCATGGAAAACGGACAGTAAACTCTTTTCTGCGGGATTTCTCAAGCGCTTCGAGGACCGGAGGCAAAGTTCTCCGTCACGAGCAACAAGGAGTCGTCGACGGCGGTGAAGGTGAAGCCGTCCGCGTACGGGAGCAGGACGTTGTCACCGCCCGCCAGAACAACGCCGGTGGCCGCTTCGCCCACCCGGCCGTGCACCACGTGCAACAGTCGCGGTTGTTGTCCGGCCGCAAACGCCACCCGGGCGCCGCGGGCCAACGGCTGGCGCCGGATGGAAAACTCGGCACAGTCGGCCAGCGCGGCGGCAACCGGCGCAGCCCGAACGAGCGGCGGCGGCGGCTGATCCCAGAGGATCGAGGCCAGCGCCTCGCGCCGGTGCAGGGTCCGCGGTTTGCCATCCAGGCCCGTGCGGCCCCAGTCAAAGACACGGTAAGTGGTGTCCGAATTCTGCTGGATTTCGAGGATGAGGTTTCCCGCATCAATCGCATGCACCGTGCCGCTTTCCACGAGTACGGAATCGCCCGCCGCCACGGCCAGGCGGTTCACACAGGTCTCCAGCACGCCCAGGTCGAGCGCCCGCTCAAACTGCTCCCGATCGACCCCCGGTCGCAGTCCCACGATGATCGCGGCCTCCGGGGTCGCGCCGGCGATGAACCAGTTCTCCGTCTTGGGCTCACCACCCAAGGCCGGGGCCTGGGCTGCCGGCGGATGGACCTGTAAACTGAGCCGTTCCCGACAATCGAGCCATTTCACCAAAATCGGAAACGGCCGGTCCACCGGCCACTGCGGTCCCATGACCTCCGCGCCATGAGCCACAATCAGCCCGCGCAGCGATTCCCCGGCATACGGTCCTCTCCGCACGCGCGACTGCGCCTCCAGGCGATCGACGATCTCCCAGCTTTCGCCGATGACCCGCCCGGGAGGCAACGTCCGGTCGAACAAGTCCGCCAACGCCCGGCCGCCCCACACCCGCTCCTGGTAAAGACTCTCGAATTGCAGGATCCCCGTCATTTTGGCCCTTCTGAGTTAATCGTTAAAATGAATACCAGCTAAGCTATTTACTTTGACCGACCGGAACGCTACCCTCGGATTCCGGTCGAAGTTCCGCCGTTACACAAATGTCCAGATCTGGGAATTCAAACCCAAAGAACGCTTCCCCATTCGACGGTCCCCGCCACCGCCCGAAGTGGTTTGCCGCCAGCATCTGTTTTTTGTTCGGCGCCTGGCTGTTGATCACGCTCCTGGATTATCTGCCGCAACAGAGCCACGAGTTCCAGATCGGCAATAGACTGCCAGCGCCGCCACCCAATCTGGGCGGCTCGTGGGGCGCGGAGATCGCTTGGGAGTGCCTGCACTGGCTCGGGATCAGCACTTGGATCATTCCGATCTTTCTGCTTTGGTTTTCTTGGGTCGCGGTGCGGAACGCCCGTCGGTTTGTCTTCACCAGGGCTTTCGCGATGCTGCTCTGCATCGCGACTGCCTCCGGTTTGGCGGACATGATCGGAAATTTCAGGAGCGACCGTTTTACCGACGGGCTGGGAGGAACAATCGGCCGGCTGCTCTATGGTGATTTATTGAAGGACACGGTCGGCGTCGTCGGCGCGGGGCTGCTATTGGGAACGTTTTACATCATCACGCTAGCCTTCATCTTCAGCCGCGATGTTGGCGCGGAGATAGAGAAAGCCCTGGCATGGATTCATTCCTGGCGTCTCCGGCGGGCCCAGTACGTCGCCGAGCGCGCTGAACAGGCGAAGAAGGAGCGGGAGCTGAAGGAAAAGGCCAGCGCCGCCAAGGTCGCCGCCGCCGGCCTGATGCCGCCGATGGGCGCAAAAAAGCAGCTGGTCATTCCCAAGACCAAGGAAGACATCGCCCGCGAAGGAGTGCCCGCCAAGACCCCGGAGTCCGCCGCGCCCGACCGGCCCGCCACCGGATCAAAGCCGCCCGTCGAACCGCCCGCATCCGCTTCAAGGCCCTCGGTTCCGCCGCTGGGCAAGCTCAATATCGTCAAGCCGGAGGAAACCAGGAAGGCCAAAGGCGTGCCCGTGGCGCGCGCCGATGACAACTATCAATTCCCTCCCCTTTCCCTCTTGCGCGAGCCCGTCACCGTCGATGCGAGTTCGAGTGAGGAGGAGCATCGCCAGAACGCCGAGAACCTGCTGCGGATCCTGGGTGAATTCAACGTCGAGGTAACGCTGGGGGAAATCCACGTCGGGCCGGTCATCACGCGCTACGAGGTCGTTCCCGCTGCCGGCGTCCGCGTGGAAAAGATCTCGGGCCTCGACAAGAATATCGCCCTCGGCATGCGCGCCCAGTCGGTCCGCATCATGGCGCCGATTCCCGGGAAGGCCGCCGTCGGCGTCGAGGTGCCCAACCTGAAGGCGACCCCGGTGGGCCTGCGCGAGATTCTGGAATCGGAGGACTGGGCGGGCGCCAAGGCCGACCTGCCGATCGCGCTCGGCAAGGACGTCAGCGGCAAGCCGCTCGTGTCGGATCTCGCGAAGATGCCTCACCTGCTGATCGCCGGCGCCACCGGATCGGGCAAGTCCGTCTGCATTAATGCCATCATTTCCTCGATCCTTTACCACGCCAGTCCGCGGGATGTGCGCCTGCTCATGGTCGACCCGAAGATCGTTGAATTGAAGATGTTCAACGTCTTGCCGCACATGCTGATCCCGGTGGTCACCGAGGCGAAGAAGGTGCCCGCCGCGCTCAAGTGGCTGCTGAAGGAAATGGAAAAGCGGTACCAGATTTTCGCCCGGGTCGGGGTGCGCAACATCAGCAGTTTCAACAGCCGAAAGAAATCCCCGAAATCCGGATCCGCGCCGGCAACGGAAACCCAGGCCACGCTCGACGTCGTCAACGGCGAGGAACTCGAAATCCCCGACCACATGCATTACATCGTGGCCATCATCGACGAACTCGCGGACTTGATGATGGTGTCGCCAGCGGAAATCGAGACCCTGGTCGCGCGGCTGGCCCAACTGGCGCGTGCCACCGGCATCCACATCATCATCGCCACCCAGCGCCCGTCCGTGAATGTCATTACGGGCGTGATCAAGGCGAACCTGCCCTCGCGCATCGCCTTCCAGGTCGCCTCCCAAATTGATTCACGGACCATCATCGACACCAAGGGTGCCGAGACTCTGATCGGCCGTGGCGACATGCTCTTCTCTCCCCCGGGTTCCTCCAAGCTGGTGCGGGCGCAGGGAGCGATGGTCTCCGACGAGGAGATCAATGGCATCATCGAGTTCCTCAAGCGGAACGGTCCGCCAGTCTATGCGCAGGATGTCCAGGCACACATCGACCAGGCGGCGAAGGAAGATGACGAAGACGAGGAGGATGGCGACGACGACGAAATGGGCGACGATGAGGAATTGTACCAGCAAGCGATGGAAGTCCTCAAAACCACCCGCCGCGCCTCCACCTCGATGCTCCAACGCCGCCTGCGCATCGGCTACAATCGCGCGGCCCGGATCATGGAGTTAATGGAGGAGAAAGGTGTCGTGGGACCCGAGAACGGCGCCCAGCCGCGCGAGATCCTGGTCGACCTGGAAAAGCTCTAGACCGCGCCCGGCCGGGGCGGCCCCGCAAAAATCGGTCTTCCAATCCGCCGACAAATTGCATACCTGACTGCTATGCAGACTATCGGCGAGCGACTCGAAGAAGCCCGCAAACGCAAGGGGATCTCCATCCGCGAAGCTTCGGAAGCGACCAAGATCCGGAGCGAGTATTTGCACAAACTCGAGAGCAACAGCTTCGATTTCAACCTGCCCGAGATTTACATCCGCGGGTTCCTGCGCAACTACGCGGTTTATCTCAAGCTCAATGGCGACAAGCTGATGGCCGACTACAGGACGCTGATCCCCAGCGAGGGGCGCACCTCGCGCCGCGACAACCGCGAGATTTATGGCCGCGTGGATCTCGGACCTACGCCCACGCGCACCGCCACAACCGATTCGGCTCCCGCCACGGTAGATTCCACAGCTCCCTCCCCGTCGACATCGGTCAACGTCCGTTCGACCAACTTTCCAGCTTCCGCCAACACTAGTGCCGCCCCGATTGACGCCGGGTTGGTCATCAAGATCGCGATGGCCGCGGCCGCGGTTGTCCTTCTCCTCGCGCTCTATTTCGGCATCCGGGCCGTTTCCGGAGGCTCGGCAAAGCCGGCGATAACGGAAGTCAAGCCCGTCGCCCAGCAGACGCAGACCCTGATGCTCACCGCCATCGGTCCCGTTGATGTCCAGGTGCGCGAAGAGACGGTCGACGGCCCGATTGTCTGGAAAGGCCACCTGGAAGCCAACGACAACCATTCGCTGACCAAGCGCGGCAAAGTGTACCTTACGGCCAGCGAGATGAGCAACCTGCAGATTGAAATCGGCGGCAAGCGCGCTCCCAATCAGTATTCGGGCCGCCTTACCGTGCAGATCCCATAGCTGCGGCGGTCTGGTCTGGCAGACTGCACATCGGAGCGATTCGGATGTAGGGCGGGGTCGCCGCACCCCGCCGCGTTCGGTGAAATGGCGGGATCCGGCGATCCCGCCCTACAATGTTGCGTCAGACAATCCGTGGAACTGCGTCCGAGAACCGCCCCGGCCGCAGGACCCGACTTACCGGAGCCCAACCGGCGGCCCAAGGATCTCCCTTAACATAACGGCCCGGCGTAATCCGCCCCGGCTGAGCAGTTCCGGCAGCGACTGGTCGGCGGGCTCCGCCACCGCAGTCGCGACCATCGTCGCGCGTGAGCGCTTCGCCGCCTCCAATTCGCGGACCCGCTCGGCCATCTCCTGCTGTCGCTTGAGCTCGGCCGCAATCTTCCCGTCGGCCAACGCCGCCACCGGAATCGGAGGTTCCACCCGGACCGGCTGGATCTCCTCGATCATCGGAGGCGCCGCCGGAAATGGCCTCGATTCTTCCGCATCATCGTCCGACCGCGGCGCCGCTGGAGCGAGCCCGCGCCGCTCCATGATCCGCCGTCGAATCTCCTCCTGGATGCGGCGCGTGCGTTCCTCCTGGGTGGTCGTGGGAGTTGCTCGCCGGGCCTCCTCGGCTTCCGTCGGCTTCTTTAAGCGCTGCAAGATGCCCACCACCGCGATGGCGACCAAAAAGAGGATTTGGATATGATTGAGGACCCATTCCATAGCAGAGAAGTCCCGCCGGTCCAGTTTGCCTGCGCCGCCGCCTATTTCTTCCCGCCTTCGGGCTGCGCGATCGCGCCCCGCATATCGGTATCGGCCTGGATGTTTTGCATCCGGTAATAGTCCATCACGCCGAGGTGGCCGCTGCGAAACGCCTCGGCCATCGCGAGCGGCACCTGCGCCTGCGCTTCGACGACTTTCGCCTGCATTTCCTGCACCCGCGCTTTCATCTCCTGCTCCAGGGCCACCGCCGCGGCGCGGCGGATTTCGGCCTGCGCCTGAGCCATGTTCTTGTTCGCCTCGGCCTGGGCCACCTGCAGCGCCGCGCCGACGTTCACGCCGACGTCGACGTCGGCAATGTCGATGGAAAGAATCTCGAACGCCGTGCCTGCATCGAGGCCGCGTGCCAGCACGGTCTTCGAAATGCTGTCCGGCGATTCGAGCACGGTCTTGTAGCTTTCGGCCGAGCCGATGGTCGTTACGATTCCCTCACCCACGCGCGCGATGATGGTGTTTTCCTTCGCCCCTCCGACAAAGCGGTCGAGGTTGGTCCGCACGGTCACGCGCGCCTTCACCTTCACCTGAATTCCGTCCTTGGCCACACCATCGATCGTCGGCCGGCCCCCCTCCGGATTCGGACAGTCGATCACTTTCGGATCCACCGACGTGCGTACGGCCTCGACCACGCTCTTGCCCGAGCCCTTGGTCGCGAGGTCGATGGCACAAGCCCGGTCCCAGTTAAGCTCGATGCCGGCTTTTTTTGCGGCGATGATGGCCTGTACGGTGGGCACCACATTGCCGCCCGCCTGGAAGTGCGAGGCGATCTGGTCAATGTCGATCGGGATTCCGGCGCGCACGGCGGTGATGCGGGCATCGACGATCAGCCCGTAAGGGATGCTGGCCAGCTTCAACGCGATCAGCTTCGACATGGAAACCGATGCGCCGTTGAAGAGCGCCTTCACGTAGGCCCCGATGAGGCTGATGACGATCGTGCCAACCACCAGCGCGATAATGCCGACAATGACGACTACCCCGACAATAAACGGATTCATAGTAAGATGAAGGTTCAGATTTCGGAAACAATCAGACGGAAATTGTCGAGCCCCACCACTTTCAGACGAGCGCCGACCGCCACGTGACCGCTGCGACAGTACGCCTCGTAGCGGCGGTCCTCGATCCGCACATACCCGCCCGGAGCCAGCGTCGTTTCGGCCACCGCCTCGCGGCCGACCACGTCGTCCGGATTCGCCGGCGGCGGCTGACTGGTGGCATGCAGCGTCGTGTCCATGGTGAACTTCTTGGCAAGACGCGAGCGCGGCAGCCAGAAGAACTCCAGGTAGATCACGGCCGCCAGCGCCGCCAGCGCCATCACGACGGCCAGCGCACCGCCCAGCGGGCCGAACAGGCCAAAGGCGTTGATCACGCCCAGCACCATGCAAACGCAGCCAGCGATCCCGCACAAGGGGCCGGGCGTCACCACCTCTAGTGCGAGCAAGATGATGCCAAGAGCAAAAAAGACGATCAGTAAGCTCATGTCCGAATGGTCTCCACCTCCAAATTGAAATCCGAAGCTCGTTTCACCACGACCACGGTTCCGGCCGGGGCCGACCCCACTGCGAGCTTCGCCTGGTAGCGACGGCCGTCGATCTCGATCTGGCCGCTGGGGAAAAGCCCGCTCACCACCACGCCGCGGGCTCCGATAAGCGAGGCCGCAGCCGCGCCCGCATCCGGCGACGATCCGGCAACCTGTGCCGAGGTGGCGCCGGCCGCCTGCAGCACCATCCGGTCCCAAATCCAGCCTTTCGGCAGAAAACGCGCGAGCAGCGCGCCCAGGATCAGCGCCAGGGCCAAGCCGATGCCAAGGTTGATGAGCGGCGCGAGAAAGAGATCCCCGGAAACCGCGATGGTCACGGGTT
The DNA here is from genome assembly GCA_003142955.1 of Opitutia bacterium. Taxonomy (GTDB): domain Bacteria; phylum Verrucomicrobiota; class Verrucomicrobiia; order Opitutales; family Opitutaceae; genus Fen-1467. Next base: position 45,520 of record PLOH01000057.1, read on the forward strand.
CATTGGGCCAGATGTCGGCCATCGCCCACACCAGCGAACCGAGCATGAGCGCCACGCCGCTCATCGCCATCACCGCCACGCCCGGAAAGAAAAAGACCTCCACCGCCAGCAGCAGGAGCCCGACGGCAAACAGAATCATCGGTTCGTGACCGGAGAAGCCCGCCACATAATGCCCCAGGAACACGAGCGCCAGCAGGGCGATTCCGGCAATACCAAAGATGCCAAATCCGGGCGTCTTGAACTCGATGATCAGGCAGACCACACCCAATCCCATCAGGATCGGAGCGATCGCGTTGAGCCACACTGCCAGTTGCTCCGACCAAGTAACCTCGAGCTGGACGATCTCATAGCCATGCACGCTGAATTTCTGCCGCAGTAGGTCGTCAATGTCCCCGGCGATGCCGGCCGCGAGCAGCGGACGGGGCGGGTCGCCATAGGTCTTCGACGCCTCGGTTGCCGTGAGCGAAAGCAACTCTCCCTTCGGCTTGATGACCAGATCGCCGATCTTGAGCTCGTAATCCTTGTCAATCATCGCCGAAATCACCTGGCCGCGGTAGCCCTTGCCTTCGGAAATGGCGCGCACGCGGGCCTTCAGGTAACTGACGACCTTGAGCCTCATCGTTTCGTCGATATCCTGGCCGGTCGAAGTCACCGGCGCAGCGGCGCCGATCACGCTGCCGGGGGCGAACCAGATCTCCTGGGTCGTCGCCGAGACAAAGGCGCCAGCCGACATCGCCTCCTTGTCAACATAGGCGATCGTCTGCCCGGGAAACTTCTCAATCGCCTTCATGATCTCGAAGGTCACATTAAGCGCGCCGCCCGGGGTCTCCAGGTCGAGCACCACCACCTCCGCCTTGCGCTCAATGGCCTCCTTCAGGCCGCGCCGCAAAATATAGAGCACGGGCGTCCCAATCTCGTCGCGCATCGGCACGACGTAGACCGTGACCTTGTGATTCGGCTCCAGGTGCCCGACTCCGCGCGCCTCCACCGCCGAAGAAGGGTTCCCGCCCGCCGATTCCGAACCGGCCGCGCGCGGCCCCTCGGCCGCTGAGGTCATGAGCACTCCGAGCAGACCCAAGAGGCAGCAGTGGAGGATTCGGGCGAGCATGGAGCGACCAGACTGGCACCGCGCGCGTGCGGAAGCAAGCACCCCGATGCGCATCTGCACGGGCGCAGGTGGAGCGCGCTCGCCGTCGCGGCTTGCTCACGGGCGCAGGCAAGCTGCGCCCCTACCCTACAACACCGGCGTCATGTTGTAGGGGCGCGCCTCGCGCGCGCCCGCAATTGCGGGCAGGCCAGGCAAAAAACATGTGCAAAATGTCTTTGTCCAGTTCCGTGTCATCCTGTATGGTGATGGCAGATGGAAAAGATCCCCTACCTCGGCCATACGCTGACCCGCTGGCAGGTGGGTCCGTCGACCTTTCTCGCGCTGCCCGAGAAGGGCGCACGCCTCATGAACTGGCACGTGACGCTCGGCGACGGCACGGTGCGTGACGTCATTTATTGGCCCGAGCTGTCCACGCTCGACGACATGGCCAAGGTGCGGGGCGGGAATCCCATCCTGTTCCCGTTTTGCGGACGCTCGTTCGATGCGGGCTTGATTCACCACTGGCGCGATGAAAACGGCACCCGCCGGCCGATGCCCATCCACGGACTCGCCCGCCAGGGGGAGTTTCAAGTCCAGCGCCTGGAAGAACGGGGGTTTACGGCGCTGTTTCAGCCGGGCGAGGAGGCGCGGGCGGCCTACCCGTACGACTATGAATTCACGGTCAGCTATCGGTTCGAGCCGCTGGCGGTCTTTGTGGAACTCCGCCTGCGCAACCTCGACACCAAACCCATTCCGTGGTGCGCCGGCCACCACTTCTATTTCACCGTGCCCTGGGATGAAGCGCATACCCGAGGAGATTATTTCATCCGCATCCCCGCCCGGGCGACCCTGCGACAGAATCTTGATGACGGGCGGCTTCATCCCGGACCGCGGCTCGGACCGGAGGAATCACTCGCGAACAAGGATCTCATCGACGTTTTCCATACCGCGCTCAAGAGCAATGCCGTCGTTTTCGGGGTCCGCGGCGGCGAGGACCGGATCACCGTACGCCTCGGCCCGGATCGGGTGCCCCCGAAGTCCGCCGCCATTGTCACTTGGACGCTGGCGGACGATTCGCCCTTTTACTGCGTCGAGCCTTGGATGGGACCGGCCAATGCACCGGAGCACCTCACCGGTCTCCGCCAGGTCGCACCAAGCGAGACGCAGACCTTCCTGGTTGAAGTCAGCTTGAAGTAATTCTCCGTCCGGCGGCCTCACGCCGCGACGCGCTAGTTTTTTGCTTCTGCCCTTGCCGTTCGGCCGCCACAACATTCTGTAGCCATCATGCTGGTCCTGCCTCCAGACTTCGCCATCCTCGACATTGGTGGCACGGAAATTCTGATCATCATGGTAATCGCGCTGCTGCTTTTCGGCAGCGAGCGACTGCCCGGTCTGGCCCGCAGCATGGGGAAGTCACTCCGTGAATTCAAGAAGGCGACCAGCGGCCTCGAAGAGGAGTTGAGGCGCGCCCTCGAAACTCCGCCACCTCCTCCCCGCCCGGCGGGGAAGGTGCCCTTTCCGCCCTTTCCGCCGCCGGCCGTCACGCCGCCGCCCACCCCGCAGGCTGTCACCCCACCAAGGCCTGAGGACTCTCCATATCCGTATCCATATCCGCCAACGCCCCCCCCGCCAGCCGAGACGCCACCGGCGGTCAATCTGCCGCCGCCAGAGGATTCTCCCCCTCCCTAATGGTCAGCCCCCGGCAGTCGTTGGCTGCAGTGATGGCGGCGACTCTCGCTCCCTCCCATGGCCGATGATGTCGAACCGGTGCGCATCCCGATCACCGGCGAGCTCGATCTCCATGCTTTCCGTCCGGCGGAGGCTGCCAGCGTGGTGGAGGAGTATCTCGCCGCGTGTCGGGAACGCGGTCTCGCCTCCGCACGAATCATTCACGGGAAAGGCACCGGCACTCTGCGTGAGACTGTCCACGCGCTGCTGCGGCGCTCGCCGCTCGTGGAATCTTTCCGCCTCGGAGACGAGACCAGCGGCGGCTGGGGAGCCACCGTGGTGCGAATTAAGCCGCCGCCCGATTGATTCGGCGCCCGCCGCTCATCCGTTTCCGGCGCCATTGATCACGGCAGGATTGTGCTGCCCGCGGAAATCGTCATGCTGCGTTCCACCCATGAACACTACCTTTTCTTATGGTCTCGTCCTCGCCGTGACCAACATCGTGCTCACGCTCGTCAGCTTCTTTCTCGGTTTTCAAACGGACAAGATGGCCGAAGGCACATGGTTTGGCTGGTTGACCTTTGTCGCTGCGATCGTGGTAACCTGGTTGGGCGTGAAGGCAGTGCGAGAGGAATCGGCGGACAAGTCTCTGCGCTACGGAAAGGGAGTGGCGTCGGGTTTTCTAATCAATCTTTATGCGGGGGTGATCGGGGCGATCTACGGCTTCATCCACTTCACATTCATCAATCCGAGCTTCACCGATTACGCGATCAATCTGGCCCGGCAAAAGGCGGCAAACGCCAGCGATGCCCAGTTGGCCGCGATGGAGAAATACCTGCGATTCGTATATTCGCCAACGGCGTTGTCGATTCTGGGAATTGTCTTCGCAATGATCATTGGGATCGTCCTTGCGCTGATCGTTTCCGCTTTTCTGAAGCGCGAACCGCCAGCGGCCCTCGAGGAGGCTCCACCCGCCGTTTGAGTCGGTAATGCATGGCGCCAGCGAGCGCTGCCGCCGATTTTCACGGTAATAAACAAAGAGGCCGGAACCCCGTGGTTCCGGCCTCCAGGTTAACTGACTGGACGTGCCGCTGGCTTAGCGGCCGCTCTGACTCTTCAGCTTTCGCCGGTAGTCAATAGCAGCCACGGCCATAAGCGCGATCACCGTACCGTAGCCGAAAAGGGTGGCGATGACCTCGAAGTCGAAGCCACTCACCCTTTCCTTGCCACAGCCGAGGAAGACCGCAACTGCGAGCACCACGCCCGCGGGCACGAGTTTCATCAGCTTACTGTCGTAGTTCATTTTTATTTTCTGTTTCAGGTTAATGGTCCCTTGCGAGACCGCGGACAGTATACTCCATGTCTTCGATAAAAAAAATTGCATGTTCCAATGTCTATCATAGGATTTACCTATGGAACTGTACCAGCTTCGATACTTCGTTGCCGTCGCGGACAACGGCAATTTCACCCGGGCTTCAGAACAGTGCAATATTTCTCAACCATCTTTAAGCCAACAAATTAAGAGCCTTGAATCCGAGCTTGGCCACAAGCTTTTCCACCGCTTGGGCCGACGTGCCGTGCCCACTGAAGCCGGGCAGATCTTCCTCGAACGGGTACGTCGGATCATCCTCGCCGTCGAGGACGCCTCCAAGGAACTCCGGGACAGCCCAACGCTTGAGCGGCGGATCAAGGTGGGCGCCGTACCGACTTTGGCCCCTTATCTCCTGCCACTCGTGCTCGAACGCTGCCGTGTTCTACACCCCAATCTGCTGGTGCATATCCATGAGGATTTCCGGCCGGATCTGATCCGCGGTGTGGCTGAAGGTGACCTCGACCTCGCCATCATCCCACAGCCGATCAAGGACCCCAGGCTTTCGGTCGAAGTGCTCTACTGCGAACCCCTGCTACTGGTGGTTGGAAAGGGGCACCCATTGGCAACGAAGTCCGCGATTGCCGCGCGCGACCTGGCTGAAGAGAGCTTCGTGCTCCTCGGCCATTCGAGCACCCTCTCGGCCGAGATTGAGCGGTTCTGCGGCGCTCACGACTTCGTCCCCAAGCTGGCACACCGTTGCTCCCAGGTAAGCACCGTGAAGTCATTGGTGGCGCTGGGACCGGGTATTTCGATCCTCCCGCGAATTTCCATCCGGCCGGAGGACAACAAGAACCTGGTTTATCGGGAAATCGGCGGTCGCGTGCCCACCCGCGAAGTATTAATCGTCCGCCACCTGCAGCGCTACCAGACGAAGGGAACCGAGTTGTTTCTTCAAGTATTGCGCGCGGCCGCCGCTGAACTCGCTCCCACGGTGCCAGCTGTCGCCAGTCCGACAACGCCGGCCTGAGGAGGATCCATGCAATCGAGTGTAGGGCCGTCGCTTGTCGACGTGCCGCCTGCCGAGCGCAAACGGTCCGGCCACCAGGGCCGACCCTACATTCACTGAATGGGCGCAAACGTTTCCATGCATATTCATGGTTCAACTCCTTGGTTTCGGCTAAGCCTGACTTTCAGGTTTGCCGACGCTTCGAACTTACGTTAGTCTGCACAGTCTTATGATCGATCTCATCAAAAAGACCCTGCTGGCCGGCGTCGGCGCGACCATCATCACGAAAGAGAAGGTGGAAGAGGCGATGCAGGATTACATCCGGCAGGGCAAGGTCTCGGCCGGAGACGCCCGCCTCATGGCCGACAAAATCGCTGAACAAGGCCGGAAGGAGTTTGAGACGATGAGTGCGGAACTGGCAGCCAAGCTCAAGGAACTCGCGGAAAAAGCTGATTTCTCGCACAAGGCGCGGATCGAGGCCCTGGAGGCACGCGTGCGAAAAATCGAGCAGGCGTTGGCCGCCCGCGAATCCGGCCCGGCCGTCTGATCCGTTCCGCCCGCCGACCCCCATGCCGGGCGCTTCCCCCAAGCCCCTCTACCTGCAGCCGTTCTACCTGCTGGCCAACGCCGTGCGGGCCAAAGAAATTGTGGTTGTGCTCGTCCGCTACGGCTTCGCCGAGGTCATCGAGCAGATCGAAACCCCGGGCGCCTGGTGGCAGCGTTTCGTGCCCAAGCCGCGCGAGCACCGGAGCATCTCCGAGCGCATCCGTCTCGCCGCCGAGGAACTCGGGCCGACGTTTGTGAAATTCTGCCAGCTCCTCAGCATGCGGCCGGATCTCGTGCCGCCACCGCTGGTGATGGAATTGCAGAAGCTGCAGGACGCGGTTCAGCCGGTGCCCTTCGCCCAAATGCTGGAGGTCATCCTGGAGGAGTTGGAGTGCGACCTGACGGATATTTTCAGCGAATTCAACGAAACGCCGATCGCGTCCGCCTCGCTCGCCCAGGTCTATTTTGCCCGGCTCAAGTCCAATGGCCGCGAGGTTGCCGTGAAGGTCCAGCGGCCCGACCTCCAGAAGACGGTGGAGGCAGACCTCGACCTCATCGCGTTCTTTGCCGCGCGCTTCCATCATTATATCGCCCGCCTGCGGCCATTCAATCTTCCGGCCATTGTCGAGGAGATCCGCGTCGGCCTGCTGCAGGAACTCGACTTCCGGCATGAGGCGCGCAACCAACGATTCTTCAATGCGCAGAACCCGACCCCGGACAAGGTCTTTGCGCCGGAAATCATCGGCGAATTCGCCACGCGCCGGATGCTGGTGATGGAACGCATCACCGGTCGAAGGGTGGATCAAGCCCAGCTGACCCCGGAACAAGGAAAGGCAATGGCACAGGCCGGCGCAACGTCGTTGCTTCACCAGATCATGATTGCCGGCTTTTTTCACGCCGACCCGCATTCCGGCAACGTGCTGGTCACCGCGGATGGTCGCTTGTGTCTGCTCGACTGGGGCCTGGCCGGCCACCTCACCCGCCGGCTGCGCTACACGCTCGCTGACATCTTCATCGCGGTCGCCGCCCACGATGCCGAGCAGATCGTCCAGATTGGAATGGGTCTGGCCGGTCCACGAGCCAAGCCCGACTACCGGACGATGGAGAAGGAAGTCACGATTGTCCTCCGCGAGAACCTCAACTTCGCCACGGGCGACGAACAGATCGGTCGGCTCATCATCAGGCTGATCGAGATCTTTGGCCGCAACGGCATCAGCGTCTCACAAGACTACGCGCTCATGGCCAAGGCGGTGCTTTCGATCGAGGAAGTCGGCCGCGCCCTGGATCCCGCATTTGATCTGCGCCAATTCGCGCGCCCGGTGCTGCGCGAACTCCACCACGAACGCTGGAGCCCGGGAGCATTGCTCACCAAGACGCGCACTTTCTTCGCCTCCGCCGTGGGACGGCTGGGCGATGTGCCCGCCGAGCTCGACCGGTTGCTCCGGCGGCTGGAACAGGACGACCTCACCGTCAACTTCCAACATCGCGGACTGGAGGGTTTGAACACCGCGCTCCGCACCGCGAGCAACCGCATCGCGCTCGGCCTCATCATCGGTGCGCTGATCATCGGTTCCTCTCAGATCATCACGGCCGGAATCAAGGGATATCAACTGTTCGGCTATCCGGTGCTCGGCATCGTTGGCTATCTCCTGTCTGCCCTGCTCGGTTTCTGGGTGATCGTGGACATCATCCGGCACGGCCGCCACAAGTAGGAAGGAGCCTGCCTGGCTTCGCCCGCAGGCTCCTTACAAATGGCGTTCGCCATTTGCGTACCGCGTCCGCGTTCCAAGGGTCAACGCAGAGCCGCCGCCCGCCGGCGGCAGACCAATCACGTTGGCCCGATCACTTTGCTCCAGATCCTGAGCCGGCCTTGGGCGGTGATTTTACTCGCACGTTGGCCTCCTGGCCTAATTTGGAGTAAAGAAGCCCGAGGGCCCCGTCAGCTCATCCATGGACCGGATGTCCCGTACCTCCACCCACCCCTCCCAAACAGACGGCTTCAAGTAGGTCTTGTTGTTCTCGCCGAGCCGAAACAGTCCGGCATCGATCAACCCGTTGAAAGTCTCGGCGACTGTACGACCATAGGATACTCCGAAGTACTTTCTGTCGGGATCGTAGGTAAAGCCCGGCTCGAAATTAAGGAAAAGAATATACTTCGCTTCATTCTGCACCACCGCGTTCACTCCCGCCTGATGTGCGATGACTCCAGCGTCGACGAAGAAACGCCGATGTTCGATCGGCATATTGGTTTGCGAATCCACAAAGATGGGATCTCGCAGCTTAACCGTGTAATTAGGGGACTGGATGCCCCGCACCGAGAGCGATGTCGAACAGCCCGAAACGAGAAGCAGTTAGAGGCCGAACATTGCACATCTCGTAAAAGGACAAACAACTCTATGAAACACTACCGTCAATCCAGTTCCCTGCTCGGACCACTCGTGCGTTCTCCGGTTACAACGTCCATTGTTCCCGTCTCCGGTTTCCGGTCTCCGGTCTCCGCTCTCCAGTCTCCCGTTGGGTGAATCCAGTTGCGGCACGCCGGACGTCGCGTAGTAGTGCGACCATGGCGGCTACCGTCCTTCCCGCTAGTTCAACCAACCCACCGGCGCGGCTGCTCCGCCCGGAGATCCTGGCGCCGGCCGGCGATTGGGAATGCGTGCAGGCCGCGGTCGAGAACGGTGCGGACGCCGTTTACTTCGGTCTGGAGCGCTTCAACGCCCGCATGCGGGCCAAGAACTTCACGGTCGCCGACCTCCCGAAGCTCATGGCGTATCTCCATCGCCGCGGCGTGCGCGGGTACGTGACGTTCAACACGCTGGCCTTCGCGGACGAACTCGCCGAGGCCGAGGTCTATCTGCGCGGCATCATTACCGCCGGTGCCGATGCGGCCATCGTTCAGGACGTGGGCATCTGCCGGCTCATCCGCGCCCTCTCGTCCGATTTTCCCATCCACTGCTCGACGCAGATGACGATCACGAGTTCGGCCGGCGTCGCCTTCGCCCAGGAACTCGGAGCCGGTCTGGTCGTGCTCGCCCGGGAGAACTCGCTCAAAGAGATCGCGGCGATCCAGGCGGCGCAGACGGCCGCCATGCCCCTCGAAGTTTTTGTCCACGGCGCGCTCTGCGTGGCCTATTCCGGCCAATGTCTGACCAGCGAAGCGCTCGGCGGCCGCTCCGCCAACCGCGGAGAATGCGCGCAAGCCTGCCGCATGCCCTACGAATTGCTCGCCGACGGCCAGCAAGTTGACCTCGGCCATCGCCGCTACCTGCTCAGTCCGCAGGATCTCGCCGCCCTCGATGTTCTGCCGGATCTCATTCGCCTCGGCGTCGCTTCGTTCAAGATTGAGGGGCGCCTGAAAAGTCCGGAATACGTCGCTGCCATCACCCGGGTCTACCGGAACGCGGTCGATCGGGTGATGGCGGAAATTGAAGCGGGCGTCACGGCGCGGGCCAACCATGGACCGGACTCCGTCGCTGAACAGCGGAAGATCGAATCCACGGTCCTGGCCGAGCTGCACCAGGAACATGATTACACGATGGAGATGACGTTTTCACGGGGTCTCTATTCCGGTTGGTTCCGCGGCACGAACAATCAGGAGCTGGTCCACGCGAACTTCGGCACCAAGCGCGGGGTGTTTCTCGGAGAAATAGCCCGGGTTGGTTTTGATCGCGTTGCCGTCCGCCTTGTCGCTCCGCTCAAACCTGGAGACGGGATCGTGTTTGATGCCGGCCGCCCGGAGGAAAAGGAGGAAGGCGGCCGGGTCTACCAGGTCGAGCCGGACGGCGCCGAAACCGTCCTGCGCTTCGGAACCGGCGATATTGATTTCCGGCGCGTCCATGCGGGCGACCGCCTCTGGAAAACCAGCGATCCGGCACTGGAAAAGTGTATCCGGCAGACCTTCGAAGGCGGGCAAATCCGTTTTCGCCGACCGGTCTGGATCGAAGCTCATGGTCGCCCGGGGCTCCCTCTCACCGTCACGATCGATGACCGGGTCGGGCACGCCAGCCAGGTCGAGTCGGTCGTCGCGCTGGAGCAGGCCCGGACCCAGCCGCTCACGGCTGATCGTCTGCAGGAGCAACTGGGCCGGCTGGGCGGCACGCCGTTCCGGCTCGGCGGATTTGTTTCGCGGGTGGAAGGCGAGGTCGTGCTCCACCTGCGCGAACTGAACCGCCTGCGCCGAGCCCTCGTCGCGGAACTCGAACTACGATGCGTTCAACCGTTGCGCTGGTCGCTGACGGCGGAAGCGGTGGAAAACGACTTGAACGAGATCACGCAGGCGCGCCCTGCCTCACGCACAACATCGGCGATCACCGGATTGGGCGTAGGGCCGGCGCTTGTCGCCGGGCCACCGTTCGTTGAGGAAACGGCCCGCCGGCAAGTTGCGGCCCTACCCCAGCTGGATGGGTCCGGCCCGGGCGTCAAGGACTCTGCCACTGGAAACCCAGTGCCGGCTCCCTCCCCAGCGCCCGAGCTGATCGTGGTCATCCGCCGGCCGGACCAGCTGGAAGCCGCCTGGTCGGCCGGAGCCCGCACGATCTACTGCGAATTCGAAGACCCGAAGCGTTATCGCGAGGCCGTCGCCGCCTTCCGCCACTGGCAGACGGCGGCGGCCGCCGCCGATCAAAAACCGAAGATTGAAGATCAAGCATCCACGATCTGGGTCGCGCCACCGCGCATCTTCAAACCGGGCGAGGAATGGGTGCTCCAACAGGTGCTGTCTTCCGGCGCCGATGGGTATTTGATCCGCAACTACGACCATCTGGCGTTTTTCCGCGGCCGGCGCGTGCGGGGCGACTATTCGCTCAATGTCGCCAATCCGCTGGCCGCCGGTTATTTCCTGCAACGGTACGGGCTGGAACGCGTGACCGCCTCCTACGATCTCAACGTCTCCCAGCTCGAAGCTCTGCTGCGCACCGCTCCCCCGGCCTGGTTCGAGATCACGATCCATCAGCACATGCCGATGTTTCATATGGAGCATTGTCTCTTCTGCGCATTTCTGACGTCGGGCAAGGACTACCATGACTGCGGCCGGCCCTGTGACCGCCATGATCTCCGCCTGCGCGACCGGGTCGGCGCCGAATTCCCCGTCAAGGCCGACGCCGGGTGCCGGAACACGGTCTACAACAACCGCGCCCAAACCGGGGCGGAGTACGTCTCCCGGTTGCTGGCGCTGGGCGCCCGCGCGTTTCGCGTGGAGTTTCTCAACGAGAGCCCGGAGGAATTGCAGCGCACCGTTTGGTCCTATCAGCAGCTCTTGCGCGGCGAGATCACCGGCGCCGGGCTCTGGCGGGAGTTCAAGCTGATCAACCAGCTCGGCGTCACCCGGGGCCAGATGGAAGCCGCCGCGCCGGTCATCCGCCGCAAGAGCTGAAGCGGGATCATGCAGTAGGAAGGTNNCCCGCCAGCGGGCTTCCTACACCCGCACACCAATCGGTTCGCGAGCGCACGAGGAGAATTGCCAGCAATTGCATGATCCCGTATCGGTAGTCCGCTGAACGAAACCTGAAGTTTTGGGGAGGGGAGCTGGGGAGGGGCGACAGCCCCGCCCCGCTTCTTGAGGAATGGCGGGGTACGGCGACCCCGCCCCACACCGCTCTAGCGGGGCAGGAGAAAAAAGAACTCCGTGCCGCGGCCAGGTTCGCTCGTGCACGCAATGCTGCCGCCGTGTGCCACGACGATCTCCCGGGCGATGGCCAGTCCAAGGCCGGCGCCCTTCTTGGTCTGTCCCGGCACGCGATAGAACCTTTCGAAGACGTAGGGCAGGCTTGCCGGCGGAATCCCCGGTCCGCAGTCGCGGACCCCGAACTTGATGAAGCCGTCCGCGGCCGCTTCGGCGTACAACGTGATCTCGCTGTCCGGCGGCGAGTACTTGCTCGCGTTCGTCAGCAGGTTGATGAACACATGCCGGATCCGGTCCCGGTCGACCAGCACCGCCGGCGTGCCCGCAGCGACGTTGATCGTCAGCCGTTGACCAGCCGCTTCGATGATTGGCTTGAGCTCGGCGGCCAGGGCGGCAAGCAGCTGATCCACCGGTTCGGACGTCCGGTTCAAGGCGGTGGCGCCACCTTCCAACCGGCTAAGATCGAGCAGGTCGTCGATGATGCGCAGCAAGCGGTCGGCATCGTCCCGCGCGGTCTCCAGCAGTTCCCGCTGCGCGGGCGCGACCTGGCCGAGATTCGGTTCGAGCAAAAGGTAGACCGCCATGCGCAGGCTCGTCAGCGGCGTTTTGAGTTCATGGCTGACCGTGCCGACGAGGTTGTTCTTGGCATCGTCCAGGAGTCGGAACTTCGTGACGTCCTGCAGGAGGATGGCCGCCCCGCCAAAACCGGTGAGCGCATCGCCCACCGCGAGAATGCGCGGCAAAAAGTGGTGGTCTTCGCGACCGACCCGAAGGGTGACCACCCGGTCATAGCCCGTGGGCAGATAGTGATCGCCCGACTCCAGAACGTCCGCGAGCGGCTGCCGGAGCGGCGCGGGGAGTCCGTCGGCAAACTCCGGCTCCCGCGCCAGCATCTCCGCTGCCGGATTCCGCAGTTCGATGTTGCCAGTTCTGGAGACCACGAAGACCGGATCCGGCGTCGAGGTGAGCGTCGCCTCCATCGTCCGCTGGGCGCGCAAGACCTTCGCGGTGGTGGCATCCCGGAAGGCCCGCAGCTTGGCGGCCATGGCATTGAAGGCCTTGGCGAGCTCACCCAGCTCATCATGCGACAGCACCGGCGCGTCGCGGTCGAGGGCTCCGTCGCCCAGCGCCACGGCCGAAGCGGTCAGGATTCCGATCGGCCGGAGCAGCGAACGGCTAAGCCGGTACGAGAGATAGAGCGAAAGGAGCACCGCGGCCGCCATCGCGCTCAGCAAGAGCTTCACCGTTGTCCGGGTAGTCCGGCCGGCACGGGTCAGTTCTGCCTGCATGACGTCGTGATCGAATTGCGCCAGGTTTTCCAGGGCTTTCAGCGTGGTGAAGCAGGCCGTCGCGGTCGCGCGGTCCACCGCCTGGCGGGACTGCGGGCCCACCTTGAGAAAGACCGCATCCGCCTCCGCCTGGGCCAGGAAGGAATCGTCGACGGCTTCAACCCATCGTGCACGCGGCGTGCCGGCCGCCGTCATCGACTGTTCGTGAAGATTCCGCGCAAAGAGGGCGCGCTGGGCATCGAACTGCCCGGTAGCGGCCGGATCGCCGGATTGCGCCTGGTAAAGCGCCCCGTTCATCGACGTGGCCGCATTCTTCATCACCTCCGTCGCCAACATCGCCCGGTAATTGGCCACCATGGTGAGTTCCAGCGAACGGCTCAGCTCCTGGCAGGTACGGACCGCATACCCGCCCATGGCGATCAGCAGGAGCAGCAGAGGGAGCAGGCCGAGATAAAGACGCGTGCGAAGCATGTTGGCAGAGCCGCGTGGTCCGCGTGGGGGGCGCTAGCCCGCATATCCCATAGTTGCGCCCGTCGCTGCGATCGTTTTGGTGCAATAATTCATGTCTTGGGGCGGTTTGGTCATTAGCCCGGATGTCTCGATCATAAAGCCGGCTGTTTCGTGCATCGAACAGATTGTGGCTCTGTGGCGGAGTCAGGTGTGGGTGAAACATCCGGGCTACGACAGCCCAAGCTTCTGCCGCTTGCGATACAGGGTTGCCGGATCGATGCCTAGAGTACGAGCCGCGTCCTCGAGCGTGGCGCTGACCGCCAGAATCCGCCGGACGTGCTCCGCCTCCAACGCCTCGAGCGACACCCGCGCCCCGACCTGCACGGATGGGTCAAGCCGCCGGGAGAACTCCTCCGGCAAGTCAGCCAGAGTAAGGACTTCGCCGTTGGCCAGGATGACTGCACGTTCAATCATGTTGCGCAATTCACGGAGATTCCCCGGCCAGGCGTAGGTGCGGAACGCCGCCGTTACCTCAGGGGAAAGACTCCGCAATTTCTTGCCCATGTGCCGGGAGAAGAACTCCAGCCCGCGGGCCGCCAGCCGCAGGAGATCACCCGGCCGCTCGTGCAGGCCGGGCAACGCCACAGTAATGACATTGAGCCGGTAGAAGAGATCATGGCGGAACCGGCCGGTCCTGATTTCCGTCGCCAGATCGCGGTTGCTCGCGGCAATCACCCGCACGTTGGCCCGCCTTGGCCGGGCCTCACCCACCCGTTCGTATTCGCGATCCTGGAGCAGCCGCAGCAGCTTCGGCTGAATCTCCAGCGGCATCTCGCCAATCTCATCGAGAAACAAGGTTCCCCCCTCGGCCGCGGCCACCTTCCCTAAGGTGTCCTGCACGGCGCTGGTGAAGGCGCCCTTCACATGCCCAAACAGCTCGCTTTCGAGCAGTTCCTTCGACAGGCTGGGACAATTGACCGTGACGAACGGGCGGTCGCGTTGGGCGCTCCGGCGATGGATTTCGCGCGCCAGCACGTTTTTGCCGGTACCGCTCGGGCCCAGGATCAGAATGGTGGCAGTCGTTTCTGCGGCCTTGAAGGCGATTTCAAACACCCGCTGCACCGCGGGTTCAACCGAGGTCAGATCGATCTCCGGCGATTCGTCGGCCAGCTGCGACTCGAGTTGCCGCACCCGTTGTTCCAGCGTGCGCGTCCGCGCAATCTTCTGCAACACCTGCCGGATCTGTTCCGGCGTGAACGGCTTCGGAATGAAGTCGAACGCGCCCCGGCGCATCGCTTCGACCGCGGTGGCGATGCTCGCAAAAGCCGTGAACATGACCACAGCTAGCCCGGGAGCGCCTTGCAGCAACTTCTCCAGGACCTGCAGCCCGTCTTCGGCGCCGAGCTTGACGTCGAGAAAACATACGTCGAAGCCTTCGGTCTCCACCAGCTTGAGGGCCCGCGCGCCGGTGGGAGCTTCAACCGCCTCATGTCCCATCGTCTGCACCGCGATGGCGGTCGTCTTGCGGATGCTGGCTTCGTCGTCGACAATGAGGATTCGCATAGCGTTGGCGCACGGTCAGCTAAAGCCGCTTGGGGTTCCACGCCAACACCAAACATCCACCGGCGAGAGCGCGCCAGGCCGCCGCACGGGCCCAAAAGCCAAGGCGGGGCCGCCCGAAAGCGACCCCGCCAAGTCCAGCTTCAACTATCATCCCGGACCGCGGGCGTCGATCGACGGCCCGCCACCCGGGAATCACGAACCAAGACGCCGCGGATGGGTGCCCGGTTTCACGTGGTCAGGAAAATGTTTGGGCGCTACGCTCCCTCGACTTCGCTCGGGACCCTGAGCTGGTCGAACGGGCGTCAGCGCCGCCTAGATGTTCGGGAGGAACTCGCGCATTCCATTTTTGATTTTTACGTTTTGACTTTTGCGCCTTGCTTCCTCGCCACCAGAGTCTTGCGGGAACTAACCATGATCGCAGTCAGCGCACCAGCCTCTTCGCAGAGCGGTTGCACCCTCCGCGCCGAGAGCAATCTTTCCTCAATCACAAGCTCCAGCCAGAACGCACTCTCGTCAGCCTCCTCTTCGACAACGCCCAGTTTCGAATAGAAGTTACAAATTCATTCGTAGCGCAACGCTTCGATCGGATCGAGCGACGCGGCCTTCCACGCCGGATAGAACCCGAAGCCCACGCCGATGCCGGAACAAACCACGAGACCCAACACCGCCCAGTCCCACGGAAAGATTGCGCCAGCCTTCATCCACATCGCCACCAAATTGCCGACACCGACTCCCAGCGCGATTCCGAGCACCCCGCCCGCGAGTGAAATCGCGATCGCCTCGACGAGGAACTGGATGAGGATCGATTTCTTTCGGGCTCCGATCGATTTCCGGATGCCGATCTCCTTGGTTCGCTCGGTGACGCTGACCAGCATGATGTTCATGATGCCCACGCCGGCCGCGAGCAACGCGATACCGCTGATGACAAACGATCCACTCGTGACCGCGTCCGCCACCTTCCCAAAGATGCTCAGGATCGAGTCGTTGGAATACAGTTCGAAGTCGTTCTCCGCCTCCGGGCCCAGGCCGCGCACAATGCGCATCATCGTTACGCCTTTGTCCATGTAATCATTGTAGACCAGATGGGACGGTGCCTCGGTAGCGATGTTGACCGTGTAGGTCTCCCCGCCCATGTCGCTGAAGAACCGGGTGATCGGGATCATCGCGATATTGTCACTGCTCTGGCCGAACGTAGTCCCTTTTTCGACATACGTGCCAATGACCACGTAGGTGCGGCCTTTGATCTTGATCGTCTTGCCCAGGGGATTCTCGGAGGGGAAAAGCTTCTTGACGATGTCCTGTCCGATGATCGTCACCGGACGGCCGAGCTCGATGTCCTCGGGCTGGAAGTTGCGGCCCAGTTCAATGCTGTATTGATTGGCGTTGAGGAAGAATTCGTTGGTGCCGCCAAACGTGACATCGGGCGTGGTCTTGCGCCCGTTGTAAACCGCCTGGGCATCGTAGAGAATCACCTTGAGGCAAATCACGTCCGACGTGCCCTCCATGAGCTGCTGGTATCGCCGGGCCTGTTCAAGCGTGATATTGCGGCGCATCTCGTATTTGCGATGGTCCTGACCGCCGCCGCCCACGATGGGCCATTTGCCAAACTGGAAGGTGTTCGAACCCAGGAAACTGAGGCCGGTTTCGATGGAGCCCCGCAGCGCCGTAATCGTCGTCATCACCCCGATGACCGAGAACACGCCGATCGTGATGCCCAGCATCGTCAGGCACGACCGGAGCTTGTTGACGCCGAGCGAGGTGAAGGCGATGCGAAGAATCTCGAAGAGAGGCATGGGAAGAACCGGTTTTCGATTTCAGATCTTTGATTTCAGATTTCCGATTACTTGTTCTGTCATACCGATCGAAAATCGGAGATCAAAGATCGCAAATCCAAACTCATTCATAGCGCAGCGCCACCACGGGATCGAGTCGGGAGGCGCCCCACGCCGGGATGAAGCCGGAAAGGATTCCCGTGACCACCGAAACCAGCATGCTGATGAAAACCAAATCCGGCGAAAACCGGACCGGAAAATTGGGCATCTGGAGGCGGATGCCGAGGAAGACCGTATAGGCGAAAATCATGCCGACCGCTCCGCCGATCAGACAGATCGACACGGCCTCGACCAGAAACTGCAGCAGGATCGTGCGCCGTCGCGCGCCGATCGCCTTGCGTGTTCCGATTTCCTTCGTGCGCTCCTTTACACTCACAAACGTAATGTTCATGATGCCGATGGCACCGACGAACAGCGACAGCCCGGTGACGAACAATCCCGCGAAGGCAATCGCCGTCTTGATCGGATCGAGCTGGGCCTTGAAGGCCTGCTGCTCGTTCACGCTGAAATTGTCGCGCTCACCGGGCAACTGGCCGCGCACCCGCCGCATGGCCCCGATCAGCTCATCCCGGGCGGCGTCCATCTTCAGCTTGTCCGCCACTTTCACCTGCAACTGCACGCCGCGGCGGCCGCCGAACATCTTGGAGAACGCCGAGATCGGCATCATGACCTGGTTGTCGAAGCTGAAGAGCCCCAGGAATTCACCCTGCTTGGCAAAGACGCCGATCACGGTGCACGGATGGCCGTCGATCTTCACCACCTCGCCCAGGGAAGACTGGCGCGGAAACAGCGCCTCGGCCACGGTGAATCCCAACACGCACACCGACCGGCCGCCGTTGGATTCAACCTCATTGAACAGCCGGCCCTCAGCGCAGTCCACGTTCGTGATGCGCGCATATTCCGCGGTCGTCCCCATCGCAAAGATCCCGTCCACGCGGCCGTCGCCATATTTGACCGAGCATCCCCGGCCGGCGCGAGGCACCGCGACATCCAGCAGAGAGTTGGGCGTATCCGCGATGAGCCGGTTCAATTTCTCGGCATCGGCGATCTGAATGTTCGGACGGTTGACGTAATTCCACCAGTCTTCCGCGCCGAACCAAGGCCATTTTTCAATGTAGAAGACATCGTTGCCCAGCATGGCCAGGCTATTCTCGAACCCGGTGTCGATGCCGCGGATCGCGGTGCCCATCAGCGTGACCGCGACAATGCCGATGATCACGCCCAACGCCGTGAGCACCGACCGCATCTTGTTCGCCCGAATCTGCGCCCACGCGATCCGGAACGACTCGGTTATTTCGTAGTAAAGGCGGGCAAGGGCTTTCATGGCCGACAGTAGTTCAATTCGGCGCCATTTCCACCGTGACCTTGTCACTCTCGATCAGGCCGTCATGCAGCCGGACCGTGCGGCGGGCGTGCCGGGCAATGTCCTCCTCGTGAGTGACGACGATGATCGTGTTGCCCTGCTCGTAGAGCTGGTCGAAAAGCTGCATGATTTCCTCGCCGGTCTTGGAGTCGAGGTTGCCGGTCGGCTCATCGGCCAGGATGATCGAAGGATGGTTGACCAAGGCCCGGGCGACGGCCACGCGCTGGCGCTGGCCGCCCGACAGCTCGTTGGGTTTGTGCAGCATGCGGTCGCCCAGACCCACGTTCTCGAGCGCCTGCCGGGCGCGCGCGCGCCGGTCGTGGGGCGCCACGCCGGCGTAGATGAGCGGCAGCTCGACGTTGTGCAGGGAGGTCGAGCGCGGCAGCAGGTTGAACGTCTGGAAGACAAAGCCGATCTCGCGGTTGCGGATGGCGGCCAGCTCGTCGTCCGACATGCTCGAAACGTCCTTGCCGTTGAACTGGTAGTGTCCGCTGGTCGGCGTATCGAGGCAGCCGAGCATGTTCATCAGCGTTGATTTGCCGCTGCCGGACGGTCCCATGATCGCCAGGTACTCGTTGCGGTGGACCTGGAGAGCGACGCCGCGGAGGGCATGCACGGTCTCTTCGCCCATGTGGTATAATTTGGTGACGCCCCGGATATCGATGACCAGCGGACCGATCGGACGGACGGTGCGACGGGTCGCAAGGGCAGGAGCGGAGGAGGAGATCATGGCAGCGGGCGTTCAGACGGAGCGGTTTTCCAGGTGGTCTCAAGGCAGCAACGGGAGAACCGATCTAGTTCTTTTCGTCCTTCTTCGATTTCTCGATCAACACCTTGGTCCCGTCCTTCAGCGTGCGACTGATGGCCGCGTAACTGCCGGAGACCACTTCATCGCCGACCTTCAAACCGCTCTTGATTTCGATGTACGTGTTATCCGCGACGCCGGTTTCCACCTGCCGCAACTTCACGCTATCGCCTTGCTTGATGAAAACGACCCGCAAGAGCTTCTCCAAGGTGCGCTTGGCTTCCTGGCGTTCCTTGACGACCTCGAGATCGTTGCCGGAACGTTCCTTCGCTTCTTTGGCGCGCTGCTCCTGGAGCTCCTCGCTCGTCTTGCCGCCTTCGGCGCGGACCGTGACGCTCTGCACCGGCACGGCGATCACGTCCTTCACGGTCTCGGTCGAGATATCGACGGTGCCGCTCATCCCCGGACGCAAATGGGCTTCCTTGTCGGTGATGCGGATCCGCACCAGGAAATTGGTGACCTCGTCGGAAGCCGAGGCGGCCAGCGCCGCCTGGTTGCTGCCGGCACTGGTGCCGCCCGTACTAAGCGCGGAACTGCTGATCTCGCTTACAATGCCATCAAACTTCCGGCCGGGGAAGGCATCGACGGCGATTGCCGTATGATCCCCCACCTTGACGTTGACGATGTCGTTTTCATTCACCTTCACCCGCACCTCCATGTTGTTGAGGTTGGCGATGCGCATGACCTCCGTGCCGGCGAACTGGCCAGTCGCGACGACTCGCTCACCGACCTCGCTGTTCAACACGCTGATCGTGCCATCCATCGGCGCATACAGAGTGGTCTTGCTCAGCTGGTCGCGGAACTGGTTGAGCGCGCCCTCCGTCTGGCGAATGTTCGCGAGCGAGGCGGCGTAGTTGGCGCGGGCGACCTCCTGGTTGGTCTTGGCGGCTGTGTAGTCGGCATCCGAGATCAGCTTCTTCTTGTAGAGATCGTCGGCCCGGCGGTAATCCTCCTCCGCCTTGTCCTGATTTGCTTTCGCGAGCATGCTGCTGGCCTTGGATGAGCTAAGCGCCGCCTCCTGCTGATCGGCCTGTGCGGCATAGAAGTCAGGCTTGATGCGGATGATCACGTCGCCTGTCTTGACCGGCTGCCCTTCCTTGAACGGCAGGGCGATCAATTCTCCGGAAACTTCCGGCGCAATCCCGACCTCGATCTCCGGTTGTACCTTGCCAGTGGCAGTGACGAGATGCGTGATGGTGCGGATGACCGACTTCTCGGTCGTGACCGTTGTCGGCATGACCGCATGCTTGCCCTTGACCACGGCGGCAACGATCAGGCCAACGACAACCACAATGGCGGTGATAATCCACCACTTCCGGCGGGATTTCTTGCGGACCGGGACAACGGTCGGCGCAGCAGTGGTGCCGGGGACGGGAGAAGTGAAGGTGCTCATGGTTTGATAGTCAAAGGGAACGGGAGATTTTGCTGAACCCGCCGTTCGATGCAAGCAACGGCTCGACCGAAGCCCAGAAAGCGTCGACTAGGCAGGCTGGAGTTTTGGGTTAGCGCAAGCACGACTGGTCACGTGGGTCTCAGGACATAGCAAATGAAGCCTCAGTTGCAGCGATTTTGGATGAACGGGCGGGCGAAGGGACGGATGGCAGGATGCCGGACGCAGAACGGACCGGAGGCCTCCTGCGGCCAGGGTTGATTTGTTCTCGAAGAGAAGCCCCGGTCTCTGCCTGTAGGGGCGCACCTGGCGTGCGCCCGCATCGCATGATCTGTCCTCCGCGCCGGTAGGGGCGCAATCGCCACCGGCCGACACACGGATTCTGCCTCCGGGCGCCTGTAGGGGCGCAGCTTGTCTGCGCCCGCGTCGTTCGATTTGCCGTCGGGCGCAGACAAGCTGCGCCCCTACACCGACCAGGCCAATCTCGACTGCGGAGCCTGAAGATTGTCTAATCGGCCGCACGGAGCACCGGCATCACTTCCCGTTTCTCGCGAAAGCCCTTGCTTCGCACAAGGTCCGGGACATTGCATCAGGCACCACCCAATGAGCATGCGGTTCTGCATCCTCGGCAGCGGCAGCGACGGCAATTGTGCCCTGCTGCAGACGGCCCAAGCCCGCATCCTCGTCGATGCCGGTTTTTCGGCCCGCCGCCTCGGGCAATTGCTGGCCGGGGTCGGCGAGTCGCTTGACCGCATCGACGCCGTTTTTCTCACGCACGAACACGGCGACCACACCGCCGGGATCAGCGGCTTGTCGCGCCATCCGCATATCAAGGTTTTCGCCAATCACGCCACAGCGCGCGCGGTCCAGGCCGGTTTGAAGCATCACCCCGACTGGCAATGCTTCGAGACCGGCGCCCGCTTTCGCTTCCGCGATCTCGAGATCGAGAGCTTCGCCGTGCCGCACGACGCGCACGATCCCGTGGCGTTTCTCTTCACCCACGGGTCGGATGACCTGTTCACGCCGGCCAGGCGCCTCGCCTGGCTGACCGATCTGGGCCATGCTCCCCAACATATCCGGGAGCGCATCCGGGAGGCGGACGTCCTCGTCGTCGAGGCCAATTATTGTCCGCAGATGCTGAAGAACGACCTGAAGCGACCCTGGTCCGTCAAACAACGCATCAGCGGCCGGCACGGCCATCTTTCCAATGAAAGCGCCCGGGAACTGCTCCTCTCGGTCGCGTCGCCGCGCTGGCGACACGTCTACCTCGCCCACCTCAGCCGCGAGTGCAACAGTCCCGCCGCCGTGGAAACCGCCTGTGCTGGAGTCCTGGCAGCGCTCAAGTGCGGCTGCTCGATCGTCCACCCGGGTATGGGCACGCCGTTCTTCGAATTCTGACGGCGGCAACGCCGAATGATTGTCGGGCGGCATCTCCCCGATGCCGCCGCCTTTCCCGAGGGCACCGCAGGTCCGGCCTGCCCGCCGAAGGCTTGGCGAAGGAGGGCAACCCCACCCCATGTTTCCAGTTCTGCGGACCCGCGTCGGCCGTATCTATGCAAATTGTAGGAGCGAGCTTGCTCGCGACCTGTCCTCCGTAGGCTCTGCGAAGGAGGATTTCGAGGTTTGAATCGCCTGCGAGCAGGCTCCTACACCGACCACCTGATGACATTGTTGTCTACGAGCGACCGCAGGGCCCATGACATGGCGCCGGCTCGGCCCAGCGCCCCAGATTTTCCCTCTGGCGGGATACCCCGGTCACTCTGGTGCGACATTTGCTTCATCCTCCGGTCGCACTAGTCTGTTGCACCTCATGAATCCGCCCGCCCGCCGCACTAAGATCATCTTCACCGTCGGACCCGCCACGGAGAGCGAGGAGGTTCTGGAAAAGATCTTCCAGGCGGGCGCCGACGTCTGCCGCATCAACATGGCCCACGCCACGCCCGACTGGACGCGCGAGATCATGCGGCGGATTCGCACGGTGTCGCACCGCACCGGTCGCGAAATCGCGATCATGATGGACATCAAAGGCCCCGGAAATCCGGACCGGGGATCTCGCGGCGCCCATCGAACTTAAGGCCGGCGAGATTTTCGATTTCACCGTCAAGCCTGCCGGGCCGCGCGAGAGTAGCGAGGAAGTGCGCTCGGCCGTCGTGATGGCCAACGAACTGCCCGGATCGCTGCTGGTCACCTTCACCCGCCAGGGTTTCATGGCGCAGGGACTTGCCGCGATGCGGCCCCGCAACGCCATGATCCTCGCGTTCACCCCGTCGCTGGACACGCTCCGCCAGCTCGGGATGCTCCGCGGCGTTGAGACCTACCTGATGACCTTTTCTGCCGATCCGGATGTCACGATTGAGAATGCGGTCCAGTACCTGAAGCGGCACAGCCGCGTCAGCACCGGCACGAAGTTGATCATCGTCACCGACATTCTTTCCCAGGACCGTCTCGTCGACAGCATCCAATTGCGAACGGTGAATTGACTAGACTCGGACAATCGCGTGGCGGTTGTAGGGCGGGGTCGCTGACCCCGCCAGGACGCAGCAAGGCGGGGTCCGGCGACCCCGCCCTACATTCGCTGGATGGTTGCGCGGGAGGCCGTGGCCTTCATTTCCCATCGAATCCCGCCTGGGCGAGCTCCACCCGCAGCGCCGTGAGCGACATCTGCAAGTCGAGGAGAAACACGATCAGCGAGGCGATGAGCGCTGCCACGCAAAGAATGAAGCACAGCGAAACCAGCAGCGCGGCTTCAAGATGGAGCAACGCCGCCAGGAAGAGCGAAATGATCAGGAGGCCCGCAAGTAAAACGCTCGAGGTGGCCAGCACGATGCAGAGCCGGAGGACTTTCGCCCGGCGAAAGAGGATGGCCAGCTGCACCGACAGTTGATCCCGCTCGGCGGTCGCGCGCGGCAATTCGCGCGCGAGCAGGCGCGAGCGATCGACAATCCGGCCGAACCGGTTGGTGATCGACAGCAAGAGCAAACCGACGCCCGAAATCAGGATGACCGGGCCGACGGCCGTCTGGATGACCGGGATGAGTTGCTGCAGCGTGAGTGAGGTCATGAGAGGAACGAAATCGTGACGGCAGGATGCGAGAT
Source organism: Opitutia bacterium (assembly GCA_003142955.1). GTDB lineage: Bacteria > Verrucomicrobiota > Verrucomicrobiia > Opitutales > Opitutaceae > Fen-1467. The sequence continues at coordinate 68,546 of PLOH01000057.1, forward strand.
AGAAGGGTTACCCGCAATGCTGTTCGCGGCGGGGGGCTGGTTCCGCTGCAGGGCGGATTCATTCTCCGATGGGGTATCGGGTTTCTTCCTGTAGGGGCGCAGCTTGTCTGCGCCCGTCAGGACGCCCTGCGGGCGCGCACGAGGCGCGCCCCTACAACGGCGTCCTGACGCCAAAACAACCCGTGTCGTCGTGGTCGAGAATGAATCCGCCCTGGGTTCCGCTGGTCGGCGGACACGGCGGTCCGCCCTCCAACCAACCAACCGCGGCAGGCAATCCTCCGGCACGCCGCTTGCTCTCCCAGGACATCCGACTATCAATCATCTCGATCAACGCCATGGTTCCCGTGCACCATCGCCTTCGCGTGTTTCCGCCGCTGCTCGGCCGCTTGCTGGCCGGCGGTTGCGCTGCGCTGGTCGTGCTGCTCGCCGTCCTTGCTGCGAGCCCCGCCCTGCATGAATGGCTGCACCATGATGCCGGCGCCGCGGACCACGAATGTGCCGTCACGCTCTTCCAGCACGGTGCGGGCGCAGCAGCAGCCGCGATCGCGGTGGCCGCAATGGTTTGGATCGTGGTCGCTTTAGCGATCATCGCGCCCACCGGGCCGAACCTGAATCTACGCCGCTATTGGCTGCCTCCAGGAAACGCTCCGCCGGCGCTGAATTGACCGCTGTTTCGCGACGGATGCCTGCGCGCGTCCGACGCTCCCGACCGGGCCCACGCCGAGTGCGATGGCCCGGGTCCTCCGCGCTCAATTCCAACCAGCCTTGTTATGTCGATCCGCCATTTTCTTATCTCTTGCTCGTTTGCCGCCACGGTCTTCGCCGCCGACGATCCTGCCACCGACCCCACCCTCAACCAGACTGCGATCGCGCTCGACCCTTTCGTGGTCACGAGCCGGCTTGATCAAGCTCGTGAGGACCTCGTGCCGAGCCTCGGCGCCACCGCCTTCCAGATCGACAAGATCCAGATCGATACCGAAATCCCCGGCGCCAACGCCAGCTTTAGCGGGGTGCTGTTGCAGGTCCCCGGCGTAGCCCAGGATTCGTTCGGTCAGGTCCACGTGAGAGGCGAACACGCCGACCTTCAATACCGAATCAACGACGTGCTCCTGCCCGAAGGCCTCAGTGGCTTCGGCCAGGAACTCGACAGCCGGTTCGTGCAGACCATGTCTATTCTCACGGGTTCATTGCCGGCGCAATACGGCTACCGCACCGCTGGAATCGTCGATATCCACACGCGCAATGGCGCCTCCGCCGAGGCCGGTGATATGGCAATCTATGGTGGCAGTTTCAATACGCTGCGCGTCACCGCCGAGGAAACCGGATCGGTGGACCACATCCACAGTTACCTCTCCGTCAGCGACAGCACCAACGACATCGGCATTGAGAATCCTACCTCCAGCCGGGACCCACTGCACGACCACTCCCATCAGCTCAAACTGTTTGGCTATTTCACCGACGTCCTCGACTCCTCCAGTCGCGTCAGCCTGATGTTCAGCGGCTCATCGGCCTCCTTCCAGATCCCGAACAATCCCGGCCAGCAGCCGAACTTCTCCCTCGCCGGCGTCAGCAACTTCGCGTCCGCGGATCTCAGCGACAACCAGCGCGAAGAAAACGATTACGCAATCCTCGCCTACCAAAGAACCGGGGCGGTGGTCAGCACCCAGCTGTCCGCGTTCGCACGCTACAGTTCGGTCCATTTCATCCCTAGTCCAGCCGGTGATTTGATCTTTGATGGGGTGGCCAGCGACGTTGATCGCGGCCTGGTCAGTGAAGGCTTCGAAGGTGACGTCAAGTGGTCGGCCACGGCGACGCACACGGTTCGCGTCGGCATGCTCGTCACCGCCGCGAATGCCAGCACCCGCACCACCACGGCCGTCTTTCCCGCCGATGACACTGGCGGCCAGACCTCCACCACCCCCTTCGACATCGTCGACAGCCACAGGAAACTCGGCTGGCTTTACGGCGTTTATGTGCAGGACGAATGGCAACCAGCATCCGGTCTGACGATCAACTACGGGGCGCGGGCCGACCTTTCGCAGGCCTACCTCACTGAAGGCCAGCTCAGCCCGCGGGTGAATCTGGTCTACGATCTGGGCACAGGCACCACGGTGCACGCCGGCTATGCCCGCTATTTCACTCCTCCCCCGCTCGAGCTCGTCAAACCAGGTGACGTCGCCCAGTTTGCCGGCACGACCAACGCCTCGGAGATCCCGATCAGTTCGCCCGTCCGTTCCGAGCGCGCCCACTATTTTGACGCCGGTCTGTCCCGCCAGTTCTCCCCTTCGTTCACCGCCACGGTCGACAGTTACTACAAACGCGCCACTGATCAGCTGGACGAGGGCCAGTTTGGCCAGGCGCTCATCTTCTCTCCGTTCAACTACCAGCGCGGACAGGTTTTCGGCGTCGAGCTGGCCACCAACTACACGGCAGGCGGTTTCTCCGCTTTTGCCAACCTGGCGCTCAGCCGCGCCACGGGCCAGAATATCGTTTCCGGGGAATTCCAGTTCAGCGCCGCCGAGCTGGCTTACATCGCCACCCACGACGTGTACCTCGACCACGATCAGACGGTCACGGCGTCCGCGGGCGGATCCTATCGGTTCGGGGCCAACGTCATTTCCCTCGACCTACTCTACGGCAGCGGACTGCGCCGCGGGTTTGCCAACACCGAGCACCTGCCGGCCTATCATCCGGTCAATCTTTCCCTCGAACATAAGTTCAAGCTGGCGCACCGGCGCGAGCTCCATCTGCGCCTCGATGTGGTCAATGTCTTCGACGAAGTCTATGAACTCCGCGACGGTTCCGGCATCGGGGTCGGCGCGCCGCAATTCGGCCAGCGCCGGGGCGTGTACGGCGGGGTACTTCTGGCGTTTTAGGTCTAGTTTGAGCGGGTGGCGCGCGTTGTCCCCAACGCGCCCAGGGCCTCTTGGCGACAAGCCGCTCCACCCACCGCCTACGGCCGCGGGGCGGCAGCGCTGGCCGCAAACGGCGCCAGCAGGCCTACCTGGGGCCGACAAAGGTCGACCGCCAAGCGGCTCGCACACGCCAGCGCCTCACTGCGCCATTTCGATCTTGGAGACCGTGAGGACGTTCTTGCCGTCCTTCACCTCGACGGTGCCGGTTGCAGTGACCTTGGCGGAGGCTTTGCAGACGTTCTTGTGGAAGTCCTTGCTGACGGCATTGTCCGCCAGATAATAAGTGACTTTCTGGCCGTTTTCCGTCGTTTGAATTGCCGTCTGGCAATCCTCGGTTTCGTGCAAGACGCACTTTGCGCACGCCCCGTCGCCGGTGACGGTGACTTCCTTTGCATCGGCACCGAACAAACCGCCGGATGTGAACAGGGCAACGGCGAATAGCGAAACAAACAGGGATGATTTCTTCATGATGACAAGACTCGGGTTTTCAGTGATTGGGTGACACGAATCAAGAAATTAACCCCGATGGAGAAGAAAGGCAACGGGCTCATCCAGCACTGCTGGGCGCCAGGCTCAAAGCCTCCACCGGACTCCGAGCGACAGGAGCCAGCGGGGTTCGAGTTGCAGACCGTTGACGCGCTGGTAAACGGGCAGTTGCACGAAAACGAAGGCGCTGGCGTGGGTGGCCAGTTCGACGGTCACTCCGGGACTCAGATAGGCGATCGTACCGCCGCTGTTGGCGGTGTCGGCCTCGACGCCGTGTTCGCGGCCTTCCGCTTTTAGGTTAAGCTGGAGCTGCGGGGTGAACCGGCTCGAGTTCAGCCAGCGCACTCCGCCGCTGAGATTCAGGCTGGTCGAGGGGATGAAACCGGCGCGCGCGGCCAGCGGCTGTTCAAGCGTAGCCTGTACGAAGGTGCCCAGACTCACGTTCGGGCGCGCAAACCAGGAAGCTCCGAGAATCAGGTTGGTGGTGCCGGAGCCGAGCTGCAGACCACGGTCGAGGAGTTCGCCAGTCTGCGGGCCGGAGGCGAAGTTCTGGTCGAAGCGCCCGGTGGGCAGCTTGAGGCCGAACTGCAGGCCGAAACTGTTGGATATGCCGAATTCCTGGTAACGGCCGAGTAACCGCACGTCTCCTAGCCCGTTGGCGCGCGAGGTGGAAATGTCAGTGTCGCCCGCGGCAATCGTGGTATGGAAGCGGTCGTGATAGGGAACCGAGAGCGTGATGGCCCATGCGGGATCGATCACGTCGTTCAGGTCAAGCCAGGTGTTGCGATTCACCGTGCGCTGCTGGATTTCGTTGTCGTTTGGGAACGCGAGCGCGGCCCGGTCCACGCTGCTGGTGCCACTGCGCAGATCGGATTGCTCGAAATATTCATAGCGCAGGCCGGTTTCGAGGCCGGGCAGCATGCCGTAGCCTTGGGCAGCCCAATCGGAGCTCAGTGAGCAGCCGCAGACCGAGCAGCCAAAAACAGCCGAAGGGGCCGCCGCCAGCGCCGCGGAGATGATGGCAATTAAGCGATAGGAAAGGGACAATGAATTTGAAAAAGTTTTCATGGGAACAGATTTTCGGCGCGCGAACGCGGGAAATGCAGCGACAGCAGCCCGCCGACGTGCAGTCGCCAAAAGCAGGCAGATCACCCCCGATTTTCCCACTAAACGGAAGCGGTTAACCGAACAAACTTGCGATCAGCGTTCGAGGAGGGGGTACCGGCAGGGGTGGGAGCCACGACACCATCATCACCAAATTGGCATCGGGCCATTCGGGGCGGATCAGCGGAAGGATGAAAGGCTCGTTCTGCACCGGGGCCAGCAGTGTCTTTACGACGGAGGTCGGCACAGCCGCAGACTGGTTACGCGGCTCGGCCTCGCGTGCGCGCCGCACCGCCAGGCAGATCGGGCACGGCTTGCCGGGATCAAACGTTTGGACGGCCGCTTCGGCGATCGACATGGTCCGGGCATTGCCGAAAAACATCCGGCCCCAGGCAAACACCTGCACGACATCCAGGAACGCCCCATTGGCACACAACCATGCGATGACCAAGCCCGTGATACTGAATGAACGGCGCACGGCTTACTATGTTGGCCATTTTCTGCATGGCAAATATCCTCCCCATTTCCCGCCAGCTGTCCTCAGAGTCCCTGCGACTCCCCCGCGCGTTTGCGCACGTCGGCCACGGAGCCCACCAGGCTGCGATCCCGCTTCACCCTTCCAGCCCGAAGACCGCCTTCACGTAGTTGTCGACGCTGAAACGCTGCAGATCCTCCGCCTGCTCGCCGAGGCCCACGAAGTAGATGGGCAGCTTGAGTTCGCGCCAGATGCCCACGATGGCGCCGCCACGGGAGGTGCCGTCCAGCTTTGTGACGACAAGACCCGTCAGGCCAAAACTCTTGTGAAACACCCGGGCCTGTTCGATCGAATTGGAGCCGAGCGAACCGTCGATCACCAGCCAGGAATGCTGCGGCGCCGCCGGATCGTGCTTCTGCAGCACGCGGCGGATCTTCGCCAGCTCTTCCATGAGATTGCTCTTGGTGTGCAGACGGCCAGCAGTGTCGATGATCACGTAATCGCGGCCGCGCGCCTTCGCCGCCTGCCAGGCATCGAAGGCCACCGCAGCAGCGTCGGCCCCCATCTGACTGGCGACGAGTTCAAGGCCCAGCCGTTCGGTCCACGTGCGCAATTGCTCGATCGCCGCGGCACGGAAGGTGTCGCATGCGGCGACCGTGACTGACCGGCCGTCCTCTTTCAGCATCCAGGCGAGCTTGGCTGCGGTCGTCGTCTTGCCCGAGCCGTTGACACCGATGAGGCAGATGACTTCCGGATTGGCCGATTCATCACGGCTGCGAGGCGCCCCCTCGAACCGGCCTTCGCTCCCGGCCAGCACCCGGCGGAGGACCGCGGCGCCGATGGCGGCCGCATCTTGCCCGCGCAATTCCCGGTCCTGCTGATGGGCGCGCTTGATCTCCTCCAGGATCTCGGTCGTGGTGGCCACCCCGAAGTCAGCCGTGTATAACGCCTCTTCAAGCTCATCGAGCGAAGCGGCGTCGATCTTGCGACCGCCGAAGAGCGCGTGCGTCTTCTGCGTGATGACCGCAACGGTCTTGGCCAGGCCGTCCTTGAATTTGCGGAAGAGGGATAACATGCGGTAGCTGGGATGTGGAAATCAGGAAGTCAGGTGTGCGGAGGCTCCAATGTGGATCTCAGGACGCTAGGTGACGAGCCTTCCGTTTCGAATTCAAGAGATCAGCCATGAGCCAGCTGGCGCTGGGGAAGACGGCATCATACCCACCTTTCTATTCCGCGCTAACAGTGACGCTGGCATAGGCTGGCAGTTACTTGAAGCTGAAGGCGACACGGACTCCTCCAAACCTGGTGTCAATTGTAAGCAGTTCGGCGCTGACGACAACGCTGTTCTCGGAAGCTGTGATCGTCCGCTGGCGGTGCGAATTCAGGCAAAAGACGTCGGGTTTTGCCCCTGACCATTGGCAGATCCGACAAGCCTCCCGCACCTTCGACATCAGCGGTGCATCCAGGGGCGTTCTGCCTCCTTTGCAAAGATTGACGATAGTGAATCTATTGAGTAGGAATGGAATGTTCCAAAGCGGTTCTCATGCCCATTCGTTGAATTGAAGTTGGACCGCGACTGTTCCACCCCCGAACCCATGACCGTATGCCCTGGCGGCGCCTTCGGGTCGATTGAGATCCGCTCTGCTCTTTCCCTCTTTCAATGAAATCAAGTTTGGTCCAATGATCCCCATGCGCTGACTCCATCGAGCGCCCATCATACGCAAGATCGCCGATATGAACTCCTCCAGAATCCTGATCGCGTTGCTCGCCGCCTCGGCATTGATCCGGGTGGCCGATGCGCAGCCGTTTGTCCGGCTCATCGACTCGTACTATCATCTCAACAATGATGGGTATTCCAAAATCAATGGTTTTGGAATTGCCGCTGGCAGCCAATTGGGAGACCAGGGCGCTCACGAATTGAGCCTGGAATGGGACAGGGCAAAATGGAGCTACCTGGAGCAGCCTTCGCCCGGCATTTACGGCGGAACCTCAGTTTACGGCAGCGGCACCATTCAGCCGGTGCTGTTCAATTACCGCTTCCGATTTGGTGACGACAATTCCAGGATTCGTTTCTACCTCGGACCTTCGGTCGGACTCACGCTCACCCACGGCAATCTGACCTCCAGCAACAGCGCTCCGGTCTATTACAGCGGCAGCTACCAAGCCTGGAGTGTCACCTACAGCGGCACCGTCGGCATCCAACTGAAAATCGTGCGGAATGTGTGGCTGGATGCCGGGTACCAATATGTTTGGATCGAAGGAGTGGATGCGTCTTTGCCGTATCATTCTGCTGTCGGCGGGACGGGCAGTCCTCTCACGCTCAACCTCGGCGACCTCAAGGCGACGGTGCTTCGTCTGAGCCTGCAAATCGCATTCTAGCTGGGTCTGCCCGCCGCATTTCAACGGCCCAAGCGCGTGCTACGGTTCCCAGAATCATTTTCCGGCCGGGCCGGGAGGTGACGGCGGATTCGGAGGTTTCACCACTGCCGTCGGGCTGCCCGGATTCACCGGTGCCGGACTCGAGAAACTCACCAGCGGCAGTTCAAAATCGCTCTCGGGGAACGTCTCATTGAGCGTGATCTTGTCGAAGGACAAAACCAGCTTCTGCTCCACCGACTGGCCGTGGCTGTCGAGGCTTTTCGTCGTCTGGATGACCCTGCGCGGAAAACGCACGCCTCCAGCGAAGATTTCGCCCTCCTCCCTGATACTCATGCCTTGTTCAGTCTCGGTCAGAAGGAGCCTGCCACTCTCAGGATCAAAATAGTGATAGTACACGATCCCTGGATCATGGGTAAAGACCAGCTTGACGGCGGGATGTCCTTCGACCTGCGCGGAATCGAGGACCGCCACGGAGCCCCCGCGTTGTTCGATGCCCTTGTAGAAATTCAGATTCTCCCACGTATTCGCCTGCAGCTGTTTGATCTGGTCCGGCCGAAGCACTCTGAGCTGCCCGGGATCGGATCCCTCCCGACCTTCTTCCCAGCCGGATGCTCCGTCGAGCGCTGTCGTTTCGATCGACTCGGCTCCCGTGATGACGATCCGCTGCTGGTACGGTTTCTGAAAGATGATTTCGACGGCCAATTTCTCCGGCTTGGTGCCAGCCGGGTTGGCGTTGCCGGGCTCCAAGACTCCGCGGAAATGCACCGAGTTCACTGCGTCCAGCGCCGCATCGCCGCCGAGATAGGCCCGCGCCCGGGCGATCATCTCATTGGCGGTCTGGGCGGGCACAGGCTGGGCACCCCGCAGCACGGCGACGCCCAGCAGGAGGATACCGGTTAGTGTCGCCGAGTACTTCATCATGGCAGCGTTGGTCAGAAAGTGAGCCTAGCCGGCGAAACCAAGATCCGCAACGGAAAGCTCTATTCCCATTCGATGGTGGCAGGCGGTTTGGAGCTGATGTCCAGCACGACGCGGCTGACCCCGCGCACCTCGTTCGTGATGCGGCTGGAGATGCGCTGCAGCAGTTCATAGGGCAGGCGCGTCCAATCCGCCGTCATCGCATCCAGGCTTTCGACGACCCGGACTCCGATCACCCAGGCGTAATTGCGTTCGTCGCCGACGACCCCGACAGACTTCACCGGCAAGAACACGCAAAAAGACTGCCAGACCTTCCAGTACCAGCCCGATTGAATCATCTCCTCCTGCAGGATGGCATCCGCGCGGCGCAGGATTTCCAGCCGGTCGGGCGTGATCGCCCCGACCACGCGCACGCCCAGGCCCGGCCCCGGGAACGGCTGCCGCCAGACCACCTCGCGGGGCAGCCCAAGCTGGGCTCCCACGGCGCGCACCTCATCCTTGAACAGCTCGCGCAGCGGCTCGATCAGGCGGAGGCGCATCCGGGCCGGCAAACCGCCGACGTTGTGGTGACTCTTGATCAACGCGGCGGGGTTGTTGCCGATGGCGACGCTCTCGATGACATCCGGGTAGAGCGTGCCCTGGGCCAGAAAATCCGCGTGGCCGATCGACTTCAACGATCGTTCGAACACCTCGATAAACGTCCGGCCGATGATCTTGCGCTTCCGCTCGGGATCCGTGACCCCTTTCAGCCGGCGGAGGAACAGGCTGGCGGCGTCCGCCACGCGGAGATCAATGTGGAAATGTTTGTTGTAGAGATCGACCACGGCCGCGCGCTCGCCCTGGCGCAACAATCCGTTGTCCACAAACACGCAGGTGAGCTGGCGGCCGATCGCCTGGTGGATGAGGGCGGCGGCCACGGATGAATCCACCCCGCCGCTGAGACCGAGAATGACCCGGCCCGAACCCACCGTCGCGCGAATCTCCGCCACCGCCTGCGCCACAAAGTTCTTCATCGACCAGTCCTGGCGGGCCCCGCAGACGCCGACGATGAAGTTGCGAATCACGTCGACTCCCCGTTCGGTGTGAAATACCTCGGGGTGAAACTGGAGGCCGTAGAAATTGCGCTTCCGATCCTCGATCGCCGCAAACGGAGAATTCTCCGTGACCCCGATCGACTGGAATCCGGGCGGCAGTTTGATGACGCGGTCACCGTGGGAATTCCAGACGCGGAGCTTTCGAGGGAGACCGGCGAAGAGCCGGCCGGGACGTTTGATCGTCAGCGTGCCGTGGCCGTACTCACGGTGATCGCTCTTGGCCGTCGTGCCACCGAGCAGATGACCGAACAGCTGGATGCCGTAGCAGATGCCGAGAACCGGCACGCCCAGCGTAAAAATGCCGCGATCAGGGAGTGGAGCGTCCGCCGCGAACACGCTGCTCGGACCGCCGGACAGGATGATGCCGATCACGCCGTCCTGCCGGAACTGCGCCGCCGGAGTCGTGAAGTGATAGATCTTCGAATAAACCTGGCCCTCCCGGATCCGGCGCGCGATCACCTGGGTGTATTGGGAGCCAAAATCAATGACGGCGATTGTCTGTGCCATGGGAAGTTATGGAGGGAACGTTGGCAGCGAGACAATACCGAATAAAATGGCAATAGGGAAACCCGCCCAGCCCCGACTAAAATTTCCGCCCAAAAAAACCTTGTCATTTTCAGCTCTCCCCGCGATGCTGTTAATCCCTCCCGCCAAAAAACCACTGGTTGAGCCTAGCTCCTGGTGGTTTGCGCCCGGCCTTCACCGGCCGGGCGCTTTTTTTGCCCGCTCGAATCGGTCGTGAAACTTTGGCCTTGCGTTGCGACGGGCAGACATGTTTTTCTGACCATCCTTTTTCTCTCTCAACGCCCGCGCGTTTTCGGCTCCGGCTGAAGAACGCTTTTCGGACCGCGAGTCTGGGAACCGAATCCCAAATTTCGCGTACCGTCTTTTTTTTCGCAAAAACGCTTGCTGAAGGTGACCCCTCTGGTAGCGTTCGCGACTTTTCCCTCCAAATCTCCGCCAATTTCAAGTCTCTATATGCCAACCATCAACCAGCTCGTGAGGAAGGGCCGCCGCCGGATCCGCGCCAAGTCCAAGGCGCCGGCGCTGCAGGGCAATCCATTCCGTCGCGGCGTCTGTGTTCAAGTGATGACGCGCACGCCGAAGAAGCCCAACTCCGCCATCCGCAAGGTCGCAAAGGTGCGCCTCACGAACGGTTATGAGGTAATTTCATACATTCCCGACGAGGGGCACAACCTGCAGGAGCACTCGATCGTGCTGGTTCGCGGGGGCCGCGTGAAGGATCTGCCGGGCGTCCGTTACCATATCGTGCGCGGCACGCTCGACGCGACCGGCGTCGAGAAGCGCCGCCGCAGCCGCTCCAAATACGGCGTCAAACGTCCCAAGGAAGTCAAGAAGGCCTAACTTTTACGAGGAGAGCACCGAATCATGTCACGCCGTCACAGAGCAGTAAAGCGGAAGACCATTCCGGATATCCGTTACAGCAGCCCGCTGGTCGCGCACCTGATCAACGTCATCATGGAGCGAGGCAAGAAAAGCCTGGCCCAGCGCATTGTCTACGGCGCATTTGAGCGAGTAAGCGAGAAGCTCGGAAAAGGGGATCCCGTGGATCTGATGATTGGTGCGCTGGAGAACGCCCGGCCGCGTCTCGAGGTCAAGAGCCGCCGCGTGGGCGGCGCGACCTACCAGGTGCCGGTGGAGATTTCCTATGAACGCCAGGAGAGCCTCGCTCTACGCTGGATCGTGGCGGCAGCCGGCGGCCGCAAGGGCATGCCGATGCCGGAAGCGCTCGCCGCCGAGATTGTCGATGCCTATAATAACACCGGGAGTGTCGTGAAGAAAAAGGAAGACACCCACAAGATGGCCCAGGCCAATCGCGCCTTCGCCCATCTTCGCTGGTAGCCAGCCTCCGCGCGCATGTCCGTTTCTCTTCAAATCGTTACCGACAAGGCCAATCTGTCGCCGGCCAATGCTCCACAGCGCCCTGCGCCGATGGAGTGGACCCGCAACATCGGCATTGCCGCGCACATCGACGCGGGGAAAACGACCACGACCGAGCGCATTCTCTATTACTCCGGGGCCGTCCACAAAATGGGCGAGGTCCACGAAGGCACCACCGTCACCGACTGGATGGAACAGGAGCGCGAGCGTGGCATCACCATCACCGCGGCAGCCATTTCATGCGCGTGGATTCCTTCCATCGGTCCATTCACACCGATCAAGCACCGCATCAACATCATCGACACGCCAGGACATGTCGACTTCACTGCTGAAGTCGAGCGTTCGCTCCGGGTGCTCGACGGCGCGGTTGCTGTATTCTGTGCGGTCGGTCGGGTACAACCGCAATCCGAGACCGTCTGGCGCCAGGCCAATAAATACCGCGTTCCGCGCCTCGCGTTCATCAACAAGATGGACCGCGTTGGGGCGAATTTTCACGCCTGCGTCGATGAGATGCGCAAAAAGCTGGGCGCCAATGCGGTTCCGCTGTTTCTACCGATTGGCGCGGAGGAGAATTTCTCGGGCATGGTGGACTTGGTGCAGATGAAGGCCTATTTCTTCGAGGAAGATCCGGCGGATCCTCTCGGGCTCAACCCGAAGATTGGGGAAATCCCTGCAGGAATGCTGGCAGATGCGAAGAAATACCGCGAAAAACTGATCGAGGCCGTGGCGGATTGCGATGACGCGATCGCCCACAAATACCTCGAAGGCGCCGAAATCGGAGTCAATGAGCTGATGGTCGGCATCCGCAAGGCGACGGTCTCGCTCAAGTTTGCGGGCGTCATTCCCGGTTCCGCCTTCAAAAAGAAGGGCGTCCAGCGTCTGCTCGACTGCATCGTCAATTATCTGCCCAACCCCCTCGACCTTCCCCCATCCAAGGGGCAGACGAGTGAAGGAGCGGAAGCCCACACCTTGGCCGATGATCGTAAAAAAACGGTGGCCTTGGCGTTCAAGCTGTGGAGCGATCCTTTTGTCGGCCGGATCGTGTTTGCCCGCGTCTACCAGGGCAAACTGAGCCGCGGCCAGTCCATCTACAATCCCCGGACCCGCCGCAATGAACGCATTTCGCGCCTATTGTTGATGCGCGCAATGGACAAGGAAGAGATCGACGTCGCCTATGCCGGTGATATTTGCGCCGTCGTCGGCGTGAAAGATGCCATCACCGGAGACACCCTTTGCGACGACGACGCGGACATCCGCTTGGAGCCCCCGACGTTCCCTGAAACGGTCATCTCGATGTCCATTGAGCCGAAGTCAAAGGCCGACCAGGAGAAGATGGGCGCTGCACTTCAACGTCTGTCCGCTGAGGATCCGACCTTCCGCACCTTCACCGACACCGATACGGGCCAAGTGATCATTGCAGGAATGGGCGAACTTCACCTTGAGATCATTCGCGATCGCATGTTTCGCGAATTCAAGGTCGAGGCCGACGCTGGCAAGCCGCAGATCGCCTATCGGGAAAGTATCACCAGTCACGCTGAGGGCGAGGGCAAATTCATCCGCCAGTCGGGCGGCCGCGGCCAGTACGGTCACGCTGTGATCAAGCTCGAACCGAACGTGAAGGGCAAAGGCAGCGAGGTGATCAACGAGATCGTGGGTGGCGTGGTTCCGAAGGAATACATCAAGCCCATCACCGAAGGGATCCTCGAAGCCGCCAACAATGGCGTCGTCGCCGGTTTTCCCGTCATCGATTTCAAAGCCACGATCATCGATGGTTCCTTCCACGAGGTTGACTCGTCGGAACTCGCCTTCCGGATGGCCGGGATCTTTGCCTTCAAGCATGCCATGGCGAAAGCCCGGCCGATTCTTTTGGAGCCGATCATGAAGGTGGAGGTGACGGTTCCGGAGGAATATCAAGGAGACATCATGGGCGACATCAACCGTCGCCGCGGCCATATCCAGGGTATTGAACAGCGCGAGGCCGCCTGCATCATCACCGCCTTGGTTCCGCTGGAGACGATGTTTGGCTACGCCACTGACATCCGTTCGCTTTCCAAGGGCCGCGCCTCGTATTCGATGGAGCCATCGCATTTTGACCAGGTTCCGGCGCAACTGCTCACCAAGATCGTCGAAACCTCCACCCGGGCTCCCGCCCGCACCTAAACCCCGATTTTTTGCACCGTATGAAAGGCCAGCGAATTCGCATCAAGCTCCAAGGTTTTGACTATCGCGTCATTGACCAGTCGGCTTCGGAAATCGTCGAAACGGCGAAGCGCTCCGGCGCCCGTGTTTCCGGACCCATCCCGCTGCCGACGAACATTGAAAAGCTCTCCGTCAACCGCTCTCCCCACGTGGATAAGAAATCCATGGAGCAGTTCGAGACGCGCACGCATAAACGACTCATCGATATCATCGAGCCGACCGCCCAAACGGTTGATGAGCTCAAGAAACTGAACCTGCCATCTGGCGTCGACATTACGATCAACGTTTAACGTATCCATTTTTCTGACAGACAGTTAGCAGCAAGCCCGCGGGCTTACCGCCGGCAATGCTAATGTAGGTCTCACGAAACGGAACCCTCCACCTACCGCTTAGCCCATGATCGCTACCCTTTTAGGCAAGAAGATCGGGATGACGCAGATCTACGACGCGCAAAACGTCCTGATCCCCGTCACCGTGGTCGAAGCCGGTCCCTGCCCCGTTGTGCAGGTCAAGACCGTAGAAAGCGACGGCTACTATGCCGTGCAGCTTGGTTTCTCTAAGAAGAAGCTGAAAAACGCCAGCAAGGCCGAGCTCAATCACGCCAAGAAAGCCGGTTTGGCCGACGCTCCCCGGAGGCTGGGCGAAGTTCGCCTCACCGAGGCTCCCTCCGTCAAGCCGGGTGACGTCGTGACGGTCACGGCCTTCCATGAAGGCCAGTTCGTCGATGTCATCGGCGTCTCGAAGGGCAAGAGCTTCCAGGGCGTCGTCAAGAAACACCATGTGCAAGGCGGTCCCGCCGCCCATGGTTCGATGTTCCACCGCCGCATTGGTTCGATCGGTATGCGCCAGACACCCGGGCGCTCGTGGAAGAACCAGTCGATGCCGGGTCACCTGGGCACCGATCACTGCACCATGCAGAATCTGCGCGTGGTAAAGGTGCTGCCGGAGAAGAATCTGCTCCTCGTGAAAGGCGCGATTCCCGGGGCCAACGGCGACGATGTCATCGTCCGCTCCGCCATCAAGGGCCAGCCCAAGGCCGCGAAATAACGAACCGGAGATTCCGCAGCCATGAAGTTCAAAATCTACAGTCCCGACGGCGCGACCAGCCGTGAAGCCGAATTCGACATTCCCGCCTTTGAGGGCAACAAGGGGGTGCAGGCCGTGAAAGAAGTCGTGGTGGCCCACCAGGCCAATGCCCGGCTCGGCACGCATTCCACCAAACGCCGCGGCGAAGTCAGCGGCGGCGGCAAGAAACCTTGGCGGCAGAAAGGCACCGGGCGCGCCCGCGCCGGCTCCACCCGTTCACCCCTCTGGCCCGGTGGCGGCATTGTGTTTGGCCCCCAGCCGCGCGACTACACGAAGAAAATCAATGCCAAGGTTAAGGCGCTGGCGTTCGGTCGCGCGCTGTTCGATCGCGCCGTGGCCGGGGACATCGACCTGATCGAGGCCTTCGAAGTCAACCCGGTCAAAACCAAGGTCATTTCCCAGATTCTCACCCGCATCGCGCCCAAAGGCAAAGTGCTCATCGTCGACGATCCCTTTGCACCCGAGATGCGCCGGGCGGCGCGCAACTTGAATCGCATCACCATGCAGGAGGCCATCAAGCTCAACACGCTCGATCTCTGCCAGTACCGGAAGATCCTGGTGTCGACCAAGGCCCTTGAAAAGATCATCGCCCGCGCGAGCGCGGCCAACGGAGGCAACTGATGATTAACGCCGAAAAAGTGCTGAACCACATGCGTCTGACGGAGAAGTCCAACAAGCTCTCCGCCGAATACAGCCAGTATACCTTTGAAGTCGCTCCGAGCGCCACCAAGTACACCGTGCGCGAGGCAGTTGAGCAGACCTTCAAGGTTACGGTCACACGAGTGAACATCCAGAATATCCGCGGCAAGAACAAGCGCAGCCGCCGCGGCCAGCCCAGCCGGGGCTCGGATTACAAGAAGGCCATCGTAACCCTCAAGGAGGGTGACAAGATCGAGCTCGTCTGAGCCGCGCCGCCGCCAGGAGACCACCGCCATGCCACTCAAAACCTTCCGCCCGCTCACCCCGTCACTTCGCTACACCGCGCTGAACCGCCCGGACGAGATCGTCGACAAGCGCCCCGAACGCGGCTTGACCGAGCACAAGCACAAGACCGGAGGCCGCAACTGTTATGGTCGCCTCACGTCCCGTCGCCGCGGAGGCGGGCATAAGCAGCTTTACCGCATCATCGACTTCAAGCGCGACAAGATCGACGCGCGCGCAAAAGTGGCGGCGATCGAATACGATCCCAATCGCACGGCGCTCATCGCTCTCATCGTCTATGCCGATGGCACCAAGAATTACATCCTGGCGCCCAACGGGCTGAAGGTGGGCGAGACGGTCATTAGCGCCACCAAATGCGAGAACAACGAGTACCGCCCCGGTGACGCCTATCCGCTAGAGACGATTCCGCCTTCCACCCGCGTGCACGCAGTCGAGCTGATTCCCGGCCGCGGCGCCCAAATGGCCCGTGCCGCCGGCGCCGGCATGGAACTCATTGGAGTGGAGAACGGCAATGCGCAACTCAAGTTGCCCTCGGGGGAAATGCGCCTCGTCAACGCCAAGTGCCGGGCCACCATCGGTGAAGTCGGCAATGCTGATCACATCAATGAGTCGCTGGGCAAGGCCGGTCGCAATCGTTGGCTTGGCCGTCGCCCGCGCGTCCGCGGCATGGCCATGAATCCGGTCGACCATCCCAATGGCGGCGGCCAGGGCAAATCCAAGGGCGGTGGCGGCCGGCAGCAGGTTGTCTCTCCTTGGGGTCAGCTGGCCAAGGGCTTCCCCACCCGCCGTCGTTCCCAGCGTTCCAACAGCCTCATCCTGGTCCGCAAGAACGGCCGTCCGCCCCGCGGCAAGAAATAGAACCCCTCTGGCGCCCCGCGCCTTAACCCTCCTCCGCTTCCCACCATGGCTCGTTCAATCAAGAAAGGTTTCTTCGTCGACCCTAGTCTGATGGCCAAGATCGAGAAGGCCGCCAAGGCCAGCTCGCGCAAGCCCATCCAAACCTGGTCCCGCCGCTCGACGATCACGCCCGACTTCGTCGGCCACACCTTCAACGTCCATAACGGCAAGGCCTTCGTCGCCGTCTACGTGACCGAGAACATGGTTGGTCACAAGCTCGGCGAATTCTCCCCGACCCGAATCTTCAAGGCCCACGGCGGCATGACCCGCAAGGAGCTCTGAGTTCATTCCACCGCCCAACCGCAAGCCCATCATGGAAGTCCAAGCCCTTACCCGTAACACGCGCATGTCGCCGAAAAAGGTGCGCGAAGTCGCCCGCCAAATCCAGGGGCGCAAAGTTCCCGCGGCCGTCGATCTGCTGACGCTGATCCCGCGCAAATCTGCCCGCCTCCTGCTCAAGACGCTGAAAAGCGCGATCGCCAACGCGGAGAACAATCCGAAGGTCAACCTCACGGCTGACCAGCTCACGGTCCACCGCGCGTTGGTGGAAAACGGTTCCAGCCTCCGCCGGTTCAAGGCCGGTCCCCGCGGCACCGCCATGCCGCGCGTCAAGAAACTGTCGCACATCCGCATCGTCCTCTCCGACGAGCCGAAGCAGAACTAACCCCGCTCAATCACGCCCGCCCGGCCAACCTTTTTCTCCATGGGTCAGAAGACACATCCCGTCGGTTTTCGTCTCGCCGTTAACCACAACTGGCAGTCGCGCTGGTTTGCGAACAAGAAGGATTTTCCCGGTCTGCTCCTCGAAGACCATATCATCCGCACCAAGCTCATGGAGAAGCTCAAGCAGGCCTCGGTGCCGCGCATCTTCATCGAGCGGGCCTCCAACCGTGTGCGCGTGAAGATTTTCACGGCCCGCCCGGGCATTGTCATCGGCCGCAAGGGCCAGGAGATCGAGAAGATCAAGGACGAGCTCGCCAAGCTCACCGGCAAGGAAATCCTCCTCGACATCCAGGAGGTTAAGAAGCCCGAGATCGAAGCGCAATTGGTGGCGGAGAATGTCGCCCTCCAACTCGAGCGCCGCATTGCTTTCCGTCGCGCCATGAAAAAAGCCGTGGAGATGGCCATGACGCTCGGCGCCCAAGGAATCCGGATCCAATGTTCCGGCCGTCTGGGTGGGGCCGAAATCGCCCGCCGCGAGTGGCAGCGCAAAGGCAGCGTCCCGCTGCACACCCTCCGCCAGAACATCGATTACGGCTTCGCCGAAGCCCACACTCTTTACGGCAAGATCGGCGTCAAATGCTGGATCTCCAAGAAGGAAGCCGACCAGACCAACTAGTGCCATTTTCAAATTACGATTTTTGATTTCCGATTGACGACCGGTAACTCAGCAGAGCTCGAAATCACTAATCTGAAATCACCCATCTGAAATCATAGTTCCCTCCCATGGCCTCTCTCGCCCCCGCCCGAACCAAATACCGCAAGATACAGAAAGGCAGCAACGCCGGCAATGCCAAGCGCGGCAACACGCTGGCTTTCGGCGAATTCGGCCTGCAATCCCTGACGCGAGGCTCCATGACCGGCGCGCAGATCGAAGCAGCGCGCGTGGCCATCTCCCGCCACCTCAAGCGCAAGGGCAAGCTCTGGATCCGCATCTTTCCGCACAAGCCGATCACCAAGAAACCCGCCGAAACCCGCATGGGACACGGCAAGGGCCCGGTCGAGTATTACGTCGCCCAGATCAAGCCTGGCGTCGTGCTGTTCGAACTCGCGGGCACACCGCTGAAGGTGGCCAAAGAGGCGTTCCGCCTCGCCGACACCAAGCTGCCCTTTCGGTGCCGCTTCATCGTCCGCGAAAACGCGACGGTTTGACCCGGCGATTCATCCCACAACCCTCTCCCCTGCTTCCTCCATGAAGACGAAAGAGATTCGCGAGCTATCCCAGACGGAAATCGAATCCAAACTGCGCGAAACCCGCGAGCAACTGCTGCAACTCCGCCTGCGCAAGCAAACCGGCCAGATCGAAAAGCCTCACCTGCTGCACGCTTACCGCAAGGACATGGCCCGTCTCGAGACCATCCTGCACGCCATGAAGCAGACTGCCGCCCCGACCGCCTGATCCTTTCCAACCGATTTTCAACATGTCCGCTCCCACCCGCAACAAGCGCAAGACCTTCGTCGGCTTCGTCACCAGCCGCATGGGCGAAAAGTCCATCAAGGTCACGGTTCACTACCGGACTCCGCATGCGAAGTACCAGAAGGTCATCAACCGCCAGACCGTTGTGCACGCGCATGACGAGAAGAATGAGGCGAAAGTTGGCGACCAGGTCGAGGTCATGGAGACCCGCCCGCTCAGCCGGCTGAAACGTTGGCGGTTGGTGCGCGTGGTCGAGGCGGCCAAGACCGGCATTGCCCAGGCCATTTCGGAACAGGACGTGGCCCAGACCGTCCCCACCAAGCTAACGCCCGCCCCGGTTCCCGCCGCCAGCCCCGCCGAAGCGGCGGCGGCGGACACACCGTCGGCCTGAACCAACAACCCTGAACGCCGTAAACCCGGAGGCACGCCATGATTCAACTGCGCTCCATTCTCGACATCGCCGACAACACCGGCGCCCGCCGGGCTGCGCTGATCCAACGCATGGGTCAGAACACGCCCTTCGCCCACGTCGGTGATATTGTCACCGTCCACATCAAGGAAAGCTCCACTGACGCCACCGTAAAAAAGGGCGAGGTGGTCAAGGCGGTGGTGGTCCGCACCAAGGCAGCCATCCACCGGAACGACGGCAGCTATCTTCGCTTTGACAGCAATGCGATCGTCATCATTGACGCGGATGGCAATCCGCGCGGAACCCGCATCTTCGGTCCGGTGGCCCGCGAACTGCGCGCCAAGAACTTCATGAAGATCATCTCGCTGGCCCCGGAGGTCCTCTGACCATGCAGAAATTCCATATCAAACGCGGCGAAATCGTCGTCGTCATCGCCGGTGCCCACAAAGGCAAGCAGGGCAAGGTTCTTGAGATCCTGGCCGTAAAGCAGCGGGCCCGCGTCGAAGGCATTGCCATGGTCAAGCGTCACCTGAAAAAATCGCAGGATCATCCCCAAGGCACCATCGCCGAGCGCGAAGGCTCCGTTCACATCTCCAATCTCATGGCGCTGGCGCGCTGGGAACAGACCAAGGCCGGCAAGAAGGCGCCGGCCGCCCAATCGTAGCCCGTCATGTTGTGCCCTTCCCTTCCCATCGAACACTCAACCCGCCTCCGGCTCGGTAACCCGGTCGCACCATCATGAGTTACATTCCTTCTCTTCAGAAACATTACGCCGAGCACGCCGTGCCCGAATTAATGAAGCTGCGCGGCTACACGAACAAGCACGAGGTGCCGCGCCTGACCAAGGTCACGATCAACACCGGCATTGACGCCGAGGCGGACAAGAACGTGATCGCCGACACTCAGCGTGACATCACGGTGCTGGCGGGGCAGAAACCGGTACTCGCGAAGTCTCGGAAGGCGATCGCCAATTTCAAGCTCAAGCAGGGCCAGGTGGTCGGCTGCCATGTGACGCTCCGCGGGCCGGCCATGTGGGAGTTCCTCTACCGTCTCATCGCGGTCGCCCTTCCGACCATCCGCGACTTCCGCGGGATGTCGCCCAAGCTCGACGGCCAGGGCAACTACACCATCGGGGTGACCGACCACACGATCTTCCCCGAGATCACGGTCGACAACGTGAAGAAACATATCGGCGTCGACATCACGATCGTCACCACCGCCAACACGGACGACGAGGCCCGTGACCTCCTGCGCCTGCTCGGGATGCCGTTCCGCCGCGCCGAAACCCCGGTCAAGCCCGCCGCCCCCGCCCCCAAAGCCGCCTGATCCCATCTCCGATTTTCGATTGACGATTTTTGCTTTGGCAACACCGCCGTACCAATCAGCGAGGGTTCCCCGACCGGGCCCGCCAATCGTAAATCACCCATCGTAAATCCAAAATCTCCCGCCATGCCCAAGACCTCCGCCATCGAGCGTAACAAGAAACGCAAGCGTCTCGTCGAGAAATTCAAGGCCAAGCGCGCCGAACTCAAGGCCATCCTCGCCAACCCGAAGACGGCGGATGTGGACTTTTTTGCGGCGCAGAAGAAGATGGCCAAACTGCCGCGCAATTCCTCGCGCGTGCGGATCCGCAACCGTTGCGCGCTAAGTGGCCGCCCGCGCGCCTACATCGGGCGTTTCGGGGTGTCCCGCATCACCTTCCGCGAACTCGCCCTCGCCGGCAAGATTCCTGGCGTGACCAAGTCCTCCTGGTGACCCTTTGTGCCGGCGGGAGTGGGATATGACCCGCCTGGCGCCCTCAACCACATCCAACATGACCGATCCGATTAGTGATTTCCTGACCCGCCTGCGCAACGCCAGCAAGGCGCGCCGCGACGAGTGTTCCGCTCCTTTTTCCAAGGTGAAGGAAGGCCTCGCCGCCATCCTCAAATCCGAAGGCTATATCTCCGACTACTCGACCGGCAGCGACGACGCGGGCCACCAGACGCTCGTGGCGAAGATGAAGTACGTCGACAGCGCGCCGGCCATTACCGGTATCCGCCGGATGAGCACGCCCGGCCGCCGGCTTTACTGCCGGTACAGCGAGATCCCCCTGGTCCTCAATGGCCTCGGCATCTCGATTCTTTCCACTTCCAAGGGCCTCTTGAAGGACCAGGATTGCCGCCGTGGCAAACTCGGCGGCGAGCTAATCTGCAACATTTGGTAAGGAGACCCTCCGCCATGAGCCGTATCGGCAAACAACCCGTTCCCATTCCCGACAAGGTCAAAGTCGACGTGCAGGATCACTCCATCAAAGTGGAGGGTCCAAAGGGCAAGGTCAGCAAGACCTTCGCCGACGTCGTCAAACTCTCGGTCAACGACAAACGCGAGATCATCGTAACGCCGCTGGTGGACAGCCGTTTCGCTAACGCCATGTATGGCACCGCCCGCTCGATCATCAACAGCATGATCAAGGGGGCCGCCGTGGGCTTCACGAAGGACCTCGAAATCCAGGGCGTCGGCTTCAAGGCCGTGGCCAAGGGCAAGCAGATCGAGTTTTCGCTCGGTTACTCGCACCAGATCCTGTTCGACATTCCGGAGGGCATCAAGGTGACCATCGCCGACAACACCAAGTTGAAGGTCGAGGGCGCCGATAAGCAGCTCGTCGGCGCGGTCACAGCCGAGATCCGCGGCTATTATCCGCCGGAACCCTACAAGGGCAAAGGCGTGCGGATCGTGGGAGAGCGCGTCCGCCGCAAGGAAGGCAAGACCGTCGCCTGAGGCGCGCGTGGCTCCCCCAGCCAATCGCCAAGAGCAAATAGCCAAAAACAAATCTTCCCCGTGAACACCATCCACAAAGCCCAGTTGCTGCAGAAGCGCAAATGGCGCATCCGCAAGAAGGTTGCCGGCACCGCCGCGCGACCGCGCCTCAGCGTCAAGTTTTCGGGCAAGCACATCTACGCCCAGGCGATCAACGACGACACTGCGACCACCGTGGTCTTTCTCTCGAGCGTCGATCCTGAACTCCGCCCCCAGAAACTCAAAGCCAACCTCGCCAGCGCCAAGGTGCTCGGCGTCGCCTTCGCCGCCAAGGCCAAGGCCGCCGGCCTCACCCAGGTCGTCTTCGACCGCAACGGCCGCCCCTACCACGGCAAGGTCAAAACGTTCGCGGACGCCACGCGCGCCGGCGGACTTGTCTTTTAATCACCGCCCATGAGCTTCCCCCCCAGAAATCCCAATGCCTCCAGCGCCTCGGACTCCGCCGCAGGCGATTCCGGGATGATCGAGAAGGTCGTCTTCATCAACCGCTGCGCGAAGGTCGTCAAGGGTGGCCGCCGTTTCAGCTTCTCCGCCCTCGCCGTCGTCGGCGATCAGAAGGGCAAAGTCGGGATCGGCTACGGCAAGGCCAACGAGGTGCCCGACGCCATTCGGAAGAGCACGGAACACGCCCGCAAGAGCATGGTGTCCGTGAAGCTCAAGGGCGACACCATTCCGCACGAAGTGCTGGGTGAATACGACGGCGGCAAGGTATTCCTCCGGCCGGCCAGTCCCGGCACCGGCATCATCGCCGGCGGCGGCGTCCGCGCCGTCCTCGAAGCCGCGGGCATTCGCAACATTCTCTCGAAATCGATGGGGTCCAAGAACCACATCGCCGTCGTCCATGCCACGCTCAACGGATTGCTCAAACTCCGGCTCGCGGCCGACGTTCACGCACTCCGCAGCCACAGTTGACCTCCGCTCCGGCCTGACCGGGCCGGCTTCCACTTCAGACGCCCATGAAACTCCACGAACTCAAGAACGTCCCTGGCGCGGTGCACCGCAAGAAACGCGTCGGCTGCGGCGAAGGCGGCGGCCACGGCAAGACCTCCGGCCGCGGCGGCAAAGGCCAGACGGCCCGCAGCGGCGGCTCGATCCGCCCCGGTTTCGAAGGCGGCCAGATGCCCCTTTACCGCAAACTTCCGCATCGCGGATTCAACCAGTATCGTTTCCGCACCGAATACGAGGTCATCAATGTCGGCGATCTCGGGAAACTCGATGCGGCAATCACTGAGGTGACCCCGGCCGTGCTGGCCGCAGCGGGCCTGATCCGCGCCAACGACGCTCCGGTCGCGGTGCTCGGCGATGGCGAAATCAGCCGCGTCTTCAAGATCACCGTTGCCAGGTTCTCCGCTTCCGCCAAGGCCAAGATCGAGAAGGTCGGCGGCCAGGCCATCACGGCCTGACGGCCGCGCCCATTTACGATTTTTGATTGATGATTTGTGGTTAGTCTCCTCGCCGCCCCGACCAATTCATAAGTCGAGAATCGCAAATCGAAGATCCTCCCCATGCTCTCCGCCTTCACCAACTCCATGAAAATCCCCGAGCTGCGCTCGCGGATTTTCTACACGCTGGCGTTGCTGTTTGTCTCGCGCGTCGGCGCCCACATCCCGCTGCCCGGCCTGGATCCCGCGCCGCTCCAGCGTTTCTTTACCGAACAGGTCAGCGGAGCCGGCGGCGCGCTGGTNNTGATGACCGCCGTCGTGCCCTCACTCAGCCGCCTGCAGCAGGAGGGAGACGTCGGCCGCCAGAAGCTCACCCAATACACCCGGTACGCCACGCTGCTCATCTGCGTGGTCCAGGGCGCACTGCTGATCTTGGCCTTGGAGAATCCCGGCAAGCTGTTTTCGGGTTACGATGTCAACGTCTACGGTGAGATCATCATCGTCAACAAGACCGGATTTCTCGCCACCTCCGTGGTCTTCATGACCGCCGGCACACTGATGCTCATGTGGCTCGGCGAGCAGATCACCCAGCGCGGTATCGGCAACGGCGTTTCGCTCCTCATCACCATCGGCATCCTGTCCGACGTCCCGGGCGCCGCGCAGACGCTCAAGACGCTGATTTTCGCCCCGGTTGGAGTGCAGGCGATCAGCATGCCCCAGTTGCTGATGATGCTCGTGCTCTTCGTGGTGGTCATCGCCGGAATCATCATGGTCACGCAAGGCCAGCGCAAAATTCCGGTGCAATACGCCAAGCGCGTCGTGGGACAGAAGGTGTATGGAGGGCAGAGCTCCTTCCTGCCGCTCAAGGTCAACTACTCTGGCGTCATGCCGGTGATTTTCGCCCAAGCCATTCTGCTGTTCCCCCAGCAGATCTTATCCCAGCTGGGCGCCGCGTTTAACCTCAAATTCCTTAGTGAGTTTTCCAGCAATCTGCTGCGCGGCCATTGGTTGTACTACAGTGGTTACACTGTGCTGATCCTGTTTTTCAGCTACTTCTGGGTGTCCGTCATGTTCAAGCCGATCCAGATCGCCGACGATCTCAAGAAATATGGCGGATATATTCCCGGCGTGCGCCCCGGCGAGCCGACCGCCAAGTTTCTTGATTTCATCATGACACGCCTGACATTGGCCGGCGCGATTTTTCTGACGGTCATCGCCGTCATGCCTGACGTCCTGTTGTACGAGTTGAAGGTTCCCCAGCGCATCGCCTATTTCTTCGGCGGCACGGGCATGCTGATCACCGTGGGCGTGCTCCTCGATACCATGCGCCAGCTTGAGACTTTTCTGCTGCAACGCCACTACGACGGTTTCTTGCGCAAAGGTCGGATCCGTGCCCGCAGTACCGCCATGGCCTCCGCAATCGGCGAGGCTGCCGATATAGCTACCGTCAAGGCCCTCGGCCTGCCGCTGGTGGTTATCTTCCTGGTGGGGATCATCTCCTGGATTATCCGCCGCTTGGTTCTTTAAGACTTTACTTCCTGGGAAATGCCTGTCATTCCCCTCACCTTTCCGCGGTCCGGCCCCACGGCCGCCGCGAAGTTGTTATGCTTCAATGCCCCCGGCACGCTTCCCGCGAGCTGGGCCAATGAGGTTTGTTCTTTGAAGATTGAGCACGTCTCTCCTGAAACGCTTGTGCATCAGGAGATTTGCCGTCGTACGCCTCCCGGCCAGCAGGCCGCCAAGGCCCGCCAGCGCGGCTCCGCCGTGCCCGACCAGACCCTGCTCGCAATCCTGCGCAAGTGGTTCTGGGCGCGCAAACCCGATGCGGGATTCCTCCTGTCAGGATTCCCGGCTACGCTGCTCCATGCCCGTGTGTTTGATGAATGGCTCGAAGCCCGCGAGGAAGCCCTCACCGGCTGCCTCTGTGTCGAGTCCGAAGCCGGTGCCGCCTTGGCGGTGCTTGGTTTTGCCGTCGCTCCGGCGGTCATCGAGCATTATCGCACGTTGGGGCTCCTCTTGGAGTCCCGCCGCTCTGTTCCCGAATTGGTCTGCAGCCAACTCCCCTGATGATTCCCATCAAAGACCGGGAAGCCATTTCGCGCATGCGCGAGTCGTGCGCCATTGCGGCAACGGTGCTGCACCGCCTCAGGGCCCTCGTGCAACCGGGCATCAGCACGTTCGATCTGGATCAGGCCGGCCGCGATCTGATCTCCAGTTACGGCGCCCGCAGCGCAGACTACGGCTACGAGATCGGTTCGCGCCGGTTTCCCGCCTACACCTGCCTCTCGGTCAACGAAGAGGTCGTCCACGGCATCGGTTCCCTCAAGCGGATCCTCCACGACGGTGACATCATCTCACTCGATGTTACTGTCGAAGCCAATGGTTACATCGGCGACAATGCTATCACGGTGCCAGTCGGCGCCATCGATCCACAGGTTGCCCGGCTGCTTCAGACCACCGAGGAAGCCCTCCAGCTTGGCATCCGCCAGGCTCAGGTCGGCCATCGAATCGGTGACATCTCCCACGCCATCCAGACATTTGTCGAGACGCGTGGATTCGGGGTCGTCCGGGACTTGGTGGGACATGGGGTCGGCCGCACGATGCATGAGGAGCCGCAGATTCCAAACTTCGGCCGCCGCGGCAAAGGAGAGGAAATCAAGCCCGGCATGACCCTTGCCATCGAGCCCATGGTCAATCTTGGCACCTACCGCGTCAAGACGCTCGCCGACGGCTGGACCGTGGTCACTGCCGACGGCCTGCCTTCCGCCCATTTTGAACACACCGTGCTCACCGCCGAAAAAGGTCCCGAAATCCTGACGATTGCCCGTCTGGTTTCTCCGTCTACTTCCGCAACTTCGTCCACCACTTCTCTTTCTCAAACCACAACCAAATCCGTCTGACTCTTTCCCATGCCACGTCTGCTTGGTGTTGATATTCCACCGAAGAAGAAGATCGCCATTTCTCTTCGCTACATTTACGGCCTCGGCCCGACCCGAGCCGATCTCGTCGTCAAGGAGGCCGGACTTGACCCGAACATGCGGGCCGCGGATCTCACTGAAGAACATCTCAACAAGCTCCAACACGTCATCACCGACCGGAAATGGGTGGTGGAAGGTGATCTCCGTCGCGACATTGCCGCCAATCTCAAGCGACTGCAGGCCATCAATTGTTATCGCGGCATCCGTCACCGCAAGGGCCTGCCCGTCCGCGGCCAACGCACCAGCACGAATGCCCGGACCCGCAAGGGCCCGCGCAAGACCGTCGGCGTCACCAAGGTAAAAGCTGAACCCACCACCGTTTGATCCCTGCCATGGCTGAAGACAAATCCACGCCCGCCCCGAAAAAGGAAAAAGCTCCGAAGAAGGAGGCTGCTCCCGCATCTGCGGAATCGGCCGCCAAGGCGGAAGCCACCGACAAGAAACCCGCCAAGGACAAGGCGACGAAAACTCCCGCCGCCAGCGAGGCCGGCCGCCCGGCCGGCGACAAGGGCGCCAAGAAGGACGCGCCCGCCGCCGAAGGGGCTGCGCCTGCCGCCGCCCCGTCCGACAAGCCCGTTGAGATGATCGGTGGCGTCGCGAAGCAGCCGACGGCCGAGGACCTCCTCAAGGAAGAGCTTGGCGCCCTCAAGATCCGTCGCGCCAAGGGCGCAAAGAACATCACCACGGGCCTGGCGAATATCCTGGCCTCGTTCAACAACACGGTCGTCACCATGACCGACCTCAAGGGCAACGTCATCGCCTGGTCGAGCGCCGGCAAATGCAATTTCCGCGGTTCTCGCAAATCCACCGCCTACGCCGCCCAGATCGTGGCCCAGGATGCCGCCCGCAACGCCATGGCCCATGGCTTGAAAGACGTCCAGATCCGCGTCAGCGGTCCGGGCCTCGGTCGCGACTCGGCCATCCGCGCCCTCCAGGCGATCGGACTCGAGATCACCTCGATCATCGACGTGACCCCGGTGCCCCACAACGGCTGCCGTCCGCGCAAACGTCGCCGCGTCTAAGCGACCACTTTCACCCTCATCTCCATTTTCCTCTTCCATGGCCCGCTATATCGGTCCCTCCACTCGCATCAGCCGCCGCTTCGGCCAGTTCATTATCGGCTCCGGCAAGGCCTTCGAACGCCGCAATTTCCCGCCCGGCCAGCATGGTCCCAAGTCGCGCCGCAAGATGTCGGAATATGCCGTCGGCCTCAACGAGAAGCAAAAGGCCCGCTACATCTACGGCCTGCTTGAACGGCAGTTCCGGCGGGTGTTCGCGGTCGCCAAACAGGAGCGCGGCATCACCGGTGAACGGTTCCTCCAACTTCTTGAGACGCGGCTGGATAGCGTGATCTATCACCTCGGGCTTACCAAGACCCGGGCGGCGGCGCGCCAATTCGTCAATCACGGCCATGTTCGTGTCAATGGCCACAAGGTCGATATCCCCAGTTTCAACGTGAAGACCGGCGACGAAGTTGAGGTGAAACCGGCTGCCTCTTCGCGTCAGATCGCGACCCGGGGTCTGGAAGAGAACCGCCTGCGCAACGTCCCGGGCTGGCTCTCACTTAATGCCGAAAACCTCAAGGCCACCGTGGTCCGCCTTCCGGTGCGCGACGAGATGGAGCCCAGCATCAACGAACAGCTCATCGTCGAATACTACAGCCGCTTCTAAGCCCGCGCTGGCTTCCCTCTCACGATTCCAATAAAAATATCTCCTGCCATGCCCAAACGCCTCGGAAAATTCGAACTGCCCAGCAAGCTCACCAAGGTTGAAGAAGGCTCCAGCCCGACTTACGCCAAATTCATCGCCGAGCCTTTCGAGGCCGGTTACGGACACACCGTCGGCAATTCCCTCCGCCGCGTGCTGCTGAGTTCCATCGAGGGCGCCGCGATCAGCTCGATCAAAGTCGAGGGCGTCCAACACGAATTCCAAAGCATCGAGGGCGTGGTCGAGGATGTCACCGACCTCGTCCTCAACCTGAAGAAAATCCTTATCGTCTCCCAAAAGCGCGAGCCCGTCCGGCTCACGATCAAGGCCAGCCGCGAGGGTCCCGTCACCGCCGCTGACATCCAGCCCGACCCGGCCATCCAGGTCATCAACCCGGATCAGCTGATTTGCACGCTCGACAAAGCGCGCGCCTTCGATGCGGAGATCGAGATCAAGACCGGGCGCGGTTACTGCCCGGGCGAGGCCAACAAGAAAGAAGATCAGGCGATCGGCGTCATCCCGATTGATTCGCTTTTTAGTCCCGTCCGCCTCGTCCGGTATACAGTCGACAATACCCGCGTCGGCCAGATCACCGATTACGACAAGCTCGTCCTCGAAATCTGGACCGACGGTCGCATCACGCCCGACGACGCCCTCAAACAGTCCGCCTCGATCCTCAAGCGCCACCTCGACGTCTTCGATCGCGTCAGCGAGGAACACTACGAATTCGAGAGCCAGCAGAGCACCGTCAGCGAAGAGGAGAACAAGCTCCGCAAGCTGCTCAACATGTCGGTCAACGAGATCGAGCTCTCCGTCCGCGCNNTTCGGCAAGAAATCGCTCAACGAGATCAAGGAAAAACTTGAAGCCCTCGGCCTGTCCCTGGGGATGAAATTCGACGAGCGCCTTCTCGAGTCCAAAAAGGAAATCTGAGCCGCCTCCGGCAAAGGCCAAACGTCCAAACGCCAAAATTCAAATAGAACCCCGGCACTCGCTCTTTTGGAGCCTGGCGCTTGGGGTTTGGAGCTTTTTCCAGCAATGCGTCATCTTAAACATCATCAATCGCTCGGCGTCACCCGCGAACACCGCGCCGCGCTGCTCTCCAACCTGGCCGCCGCGCTGATTCGCCGCGGCCGGATCGAGACCACCCTCACAAAGGCCCGCGCCTTGCGCCCTTTCATCGAGAAGGTGATCACCAAAGCCAAGAAGGCTGCCGCCGCCGCCGAGAAAAAAGATTCCATTCATCTCCGCCGCGTCGCCCTGCGCAAGGTGCGCGACGAGGACGCCATCACGCTGCTTTTCAATGAGAAGGCGGCCCAGTTTGCCCAGCGCACCGGTGGCTACACCCGCATCTACAAGCTCGCGCCGCGCCGCATCGGTGACTCCGCCGAGATGGCCTTGATCGAGTTCGTCGGCGCGGAAGATCCTGGCTACAAGAAGCGGGGCAAACGCGGATCGTCCAAAAAGGCAGAGAAGACCGAGACGCCTGCTGCCGCCAAGTCCGCCGCTCCGGCTGCCGAGGCCGCCGTGCCCGCCACGGAACCCGCCGCGCCTGCTGCAGAACCCAGCGAGGAGCAGAAGCCCTGAAGCCGCTCAGCCGACCGCTTGAACCGTATTTCTGAAGACACGCCGGGCCGCAAGCCCGGCGTGTTTCGTTTTGGTCAACGCGCGCTCGTCGCATGGGAGGGCTCGTCAGCCGGGGCCGCACGCTCCCCGGACTGCATTCGTTCTCGGCATGAACATTGTGCGTCTGCCTGCCCAGCCCGGGATCATGCGGTAGGAAGGTCGCTTGCGACCGATGATCGCCCGCCAGCGGGCTTCCTACACCCGCACACCAATCGGTTTGCGCGCGCCCGAGGAGAATTGCTAGTAATTGCATGATCCCTGCCCAGGATCCGCTCCGAAGATGAATCACCCCCCAGCCATTCCGCTCGCCCAGAGCATTCAATCCCTCCCCAATGGAATCGAGCTGTTTACCGGCACGATGCATGTCCGCGTCCAATACGTTGCGGAAAACATTGTCCACGTCGTCAAGTGGCTGCCCGGCTCCCAGCCGAAAAAGTCCAGCCTGATCGTGATCCCGCGGAGCCTGCCCGCGCTCGACCTCAGCCGCCAGGATGTTCCGGGCACCGTGACCCTGGGTTCAAAACGCATCCGGTTGGAGGTTGCCTGCAAGAGCGGGGAGATTCGTTTTCGCGATGGACGGGACGCTCCGGTCCTGAGCGAAAAAGGCGGGTCGACGATCGTTCCAGTGTCGATCGAACACGAGTCGAGGGCCTTTTCCGTGCGCACCACCTTCGAGTTGAGTGCCAACGAGGGGGTTTACGGGCTCGGGCAGCACCAGGACGGCGAGATGAACTACCGGGGTCGCACGGTCAAACTCGTGCAGGCCAATACCCAGTCCGCCATCCCGTTTCTCGTTTCTACGCGCGGCTACGGAATCCTCTGGGACAACTATTCCAAGACCATCTTCAGTGACTCGTCTGAAGGCGCCTCCCTCTGGTCCGAAGTGGCCGATGATCTCGATTACTACTTCATCTTGGGCGACAACATCGACGGAGCCATCGCCGGATACCGGGAGCTCACGGGAGCCGCCCCGATGTATGGCAGATGGGCCTACGGCTACTGGCAAAGCAAGGAACATTACGAGGACCGCGCGGAGTTGCTGCGCGTAGCTGCGGAATATCGGGCCCGCCAGATCCCCATCGATGGGATCATCCAGGACTGGGATACCTGGGAGGGACGCGAGAATTGGAATCAGCTCTTCTTCGATCCCATGAAATTTCCCGGGCCGGCCGAGATGGTCGACCTTCTGCACCGGCAGCACTACCACTTCATGGTTTCAATCTGGTGCGGCTTCGGCCCCAATACCGCCGTCTACCAGGACATGGAGAAACGTGGGTTCCTCTATCCCCCGGTCGGCTGGGCAGGCTTCAAGTACTTTGACGCCTTTAACCCCGACGCCACGCGCCTGTATTGGGACTACGTGAAGTCCGGCTTTTTCTCCAAGGGGCTCGACGGATGGTGGATGGACTCGACGGAGCCGGATATCGTCAACGCCCAAACCAAGGAATCCCAGGAATACGAGATGAAGCGGACGGGGACCAACCACCTGGGTTCGTTCGCCCGCTACCTGAATACCTACCCGCTGCTGTCGACGGAAGCCGTCTATACCAATCAACGACGGGAAACCTCCGCGAAACGCGTCTACATCCTCACCCGGTCGGTGTTTGCCGGCCAGCAGCGGGCCGCGGCCACCACGTGGACGGGCGACATCGGCGCCAGCTGGCGGATCTACCGAAATCAGATCTCAGCGGGATTGAACCACAGCATGTCCGGCGTCCCTTACTGGACCTTCGACATCGGGGCCTTCGTTCTGGGCAGCTACGGCGGCGTTTTCTGCGATGGCGGCAAGGACCCGGCCTACCAGGAACTCTACACGCGCATGTTCCAGCTCGGAGCGTTCAGCCCGATCTTCCGCTCCCACGGATCAGAGACGCCGCGCGAGGTCTGGGAGTTCGGTCCGTTCACCGATGTCCTCGTAAAGTTCGACCAGTTGCGGTATCGGCTGATGCCCTATATCTATTCCCTGGCCTGGAAGGTCACCAGCGAGGGATCCACCATCATGCGGGGCCTGCCGATGGATTTTCCCGCCGATCACCAGACCTTCTCCATCGACGACCAGTTCATGTTCGGTCCGGCGCTCATGGTGTCACCGGTCACCGAATACATGCTGCATCGCCCGCCCGAACCGAGCATCCCGGTGGCGGAGGCTCATTTCAAAACCAAGGACAGCCAGCCCGGCCTGGCGGTCACGTATTTCAACGATGCCACCTGGGGCACGCCCGTCTGCCAGCGCACCGAGCCGACGATCGATCTTTTTTGGTACACGGGCTGGCCGTCGTTCATTACGCAGCCCAAATTCTCGATGCGGTTTGAAGGAATTCTGGTTCCCCGCGAGACCGGACCGTACCGTTTCCATCTCAAGAGTTTTGGCCCCAAGCATCTCCTGATCGACGGCAAGGAACTGGCGTTCAACTACCAGTCGATGGAAGCCTACACGGTTCCGGTCGAGCTCCAGGCCGGCCGCGAGTACGCCATCAAGTTCGAGACGTCCAACTCCGTGCTCGGAGCCTTCAAGGCCCAATTGCTTTGGAAGACCCCGTCAATTCTGGCGAAAGAAAAGGTCATGGAAGTGCGGGCGCAAACCAGACCGGTCTACCTGCCCGCGAACACCGGCTGGACCGACTTCTGGACCGGCCGCGCAATCGAGGGAGGCCGGACCATCGAGGCCGACGCACCGATCGACAAGATCCCGCTGCTGGTCCGCGCCGGGTCCATCCTGCCGATGGGCCCGTTCATCCAATATGCCGCAGAGAAGCCGACCGATCCGATCGAACTCCGGATCTACCCGGGTGCCGATGGTGACTTCGTTCTCTACGAGGACGAGAATGACACCTACGATTACGAAAAAGGCCTCTACGCGACCATCGCCTTCCATTGGGACGATGGGAAACGCCAGCTCTCCATCGCGGAAAGAAAAGGCTCCTATCCCGGAATGTTGTCGAGCCGCTGTTTCAACGTCGTTGTCGTCGGCCCTGACCATGGAGCCGGAATTGCCGACACTTCGCAGGCCGACCGAACGATCCAGTACAGCGGAAAGCCCCAACTGGTGCCGTTCTAAACACGACGTCCTAAGTATATGCCGATGTTATGCGAGCCCGCATAGGCAGGCGAGTGTTCGATTCGGTCGAG
>PLOH01000117.1 GCA_003142955.1 Opitutia bacterium
GGCTGGGTCGTGAAGACCGGCGCCACCGTGGCGGCATTGACAATGAGCGTCGCGTCATCGGACGTGGTGCTACCGGCCGAATTTGAGACGAACGCGTAATAATTCCCTGCATCCGTCTCCGCTACGCTCCCGATCGAAAATGTCCCTCCCGTCGCACCCGCAATCATCGCGCCGTCCTTGTACCATTGATATGCGAACGGTGCCGTGCCGTCAGCCGAGACAGAAAAGGTCACCGACTGGCCCACCAGCACTGTGCCCGTGGAAGCTTGGGCAAAATTGGCGGCGAAAAGCCCGGCGCCGATGAAGGTCAGCACTGCGAGCGCTCGACAAGTGTGACGTGAGTGCATGTGCACAACTTATCGGGATCACGGCTCGATAGGCTGTGCATAGGTTGGGGAATTGTATGCATATCTTGTTCGTAATCAGTTTCTTACAATTACTTTATAAAATCATAGTAAAATCCTGTTCATCGATGATCCGATAGAGCTCCGAATTCAGCACCATTAGGAGTCCTGCAACCTTGCGCTGTCCGCTCCTCCCAGCCAACCGGACCCGATAATGGCGGTCCGTGATTCGCTTTTCATCACAGAAGCGGTGTTGCGAGGGACGCTCGTCTGCCTTCAGACGTTGGAGCACTGTCTCCTGTTTCCGCCCAGCGGACGGCAACGAGCAGGGGAAACAGCGCTACGAACCAAGCACTCGAAAGTGAGGCGGTAGGATGGAAGCCGGACAGTCGCAAGGGGGCGGGCCGCACGCACCGCTTGAGCGTGGCGTTCCTGGCCTGGGCCTCACCTCACGGACAACAGAGAATCGCGGCAGGAATGAAGGGCCGAACTTGTCGGCTGGTCAGAACCAGGAAAACCTCTCCGGTACGTAGACGATATCGGAAGGTTTCAAATAGAACGGCTCGTTCTCTTTCCCCTCAAGCACAAGCCGAAGATTCAATGTATAATTCTTCGTTCTACCGTCCTCCTCTTTCCGGATCACCACGACCGCCTTCATATTGGCCATGGTGCCGGCGAAGCCGCCGGCCTCCATGATCGCTTCGAGCACCGAGATCGGCCGGTCGGAGACAATCTTGCCGGGGCGCAATACCGAACCGGTCACATAAACAGCGAAAGACGACGATTCCACGGCAACGCTGACTTCCTTTGACACAAGTTGGGAGGAGTAAAGCTTCACCAGTTCCTTTTCCAATTCGGAAGGCTTGAATCCCACCACCTTCAATTCTCCAATGATCAATAATGTGATTCTGCCGTCCCGCCTCACTTGCTGGGTCGTATCCAGATTTTGCGTGCCGGGAAAAGAGACCTTCAAGGTATCGCCCTCGCGGATGGTGAGTTCCTCCGATTGCCCGGCAGCAGCCCCGAGGGCCGGACTCTGAGCGTTACGTGTCGTCGTTGAAGCAAGATTGGGATCACAGCCCGTCAAAGCCAGCAGCAGACCCATCGCCGAAACGAACATGAGAGGCAGAAACATCTTGGAGCGATCCAAGCGATGTTGATTTTGCGAAATACTTGCAGCTGTGATTTTGGGGGACGAGATGGTTGTCATTTTGTTCGCGACCTCGCTCGTTATCTGTTGCTGCTAACCATGATGTATGGCTTTCTCCGATAGTCAACCTTTTGCATCAAAAGTCCGGCATTTCGCTGAAGCGTCTTTGCTCCGGCGTTATGCCTTGGTATCGAGAGACATAAAATCAGCCAATTCCGTCCGTAGCGATCCCCATGCGCTCGCGGCAGAACTGCGCCAATTCGTCGGCCAGGGCTGCCCGAAAGACATGGGGCTCCCTTGCCGGCCGCAGATCGATTTCGGCGCAATGCAGCGCTTGGCGTGACAACGGCAGAAGTGTCGCGTGCCGCTCAGTCCATCCATGCTGGGCAAACTCAAGATACAGGCTCTCGTCCGGACCATAGAGTTTGTCTCCCACGACCGGATATCCGAGCCAAAGGGCATGGGCGCGGATCTGGTGTTTGCGACCGGTCTCCAATCGGACGCGCGCCAGGGTGAACCCGCTGGCGTTCGCAATTGGGACGAAATGCGTCACGGCGGCCTGGGCGCCAGGAGTCCCCGCGGCCACGACTTTCGATCGAATCGTCACGCAGCTATCCGGGTCGGGCCCGAGCGATTGGTCGACCGTCACGGGCTGGGCAAGCTGGCCCGTAAGAATGGCCAGATAAATTTTGCCAATCAGTCGCTGTTGCGTGGCTTTTTGGAGTTTGCTCGCAGTGGCGCTATCCTTCGCCATCACGACCACCCCGCTCGTTTCCCGGTCGAGCCGAAAAACCAGATGCACCGTCGGCAATCCGAGATATTCGCGTGCCGCCCCAACCAGACTTGACCAAGGTCCATTTTTCGACGGATGGCAGACAATCAGCCCCGGCTTGTTGACGACAAGCAGATGTTCATCCTCGTGAATGATCCAACCCGGAAAATCCCCGGGGGTGATCAACGGCGCCTCCGCTCCGATTTGTACGCTCATCGCCGCCAGCTCCAACCCAGAGTCTGGGCATCGGCCGCAGTCGCGCCAACGGGCGGCAAACAACACAGGTTTTTACGCATCGGAGATACCATTCGCCTAGATTCTAATAACTTCTGACCCACCGCCCCGGGGACGGCATCGGAGCGCATCCGGCCGGTTGGCTGGCCCGCCTTAAGCTTAGCTAAAGACATGGGCACAATGCGTCGACTGATGTTGATAAAGCAATGCATCGGATACAGATTCCAGCGTCGCGCAATGAATGATTTTCCCAAACAGGGAGATCTCCCGGTTCAGACGGAAGAGGATACCGGATGGCACAGTTGGATTGCCGACGCGAGAAATCCCTTTGGCGTGATATTGTTTTTGGTCAATCAACCCGAAAGGAATCCACCATGATGAACAGCTCAGCCCATACTCCCGAAGTAATCGTCTCTGGCATCCATCTCGACCTGACCCCTTCGCTCAAATTCTACGTGAACGAGAAAGTCGGGCGGCTGTTGCGTCATGAGGAACGGATTGTTCGGATCAGGGTCGAGCTCGTGTTTGACGGGAAAAACGACGTCGCAAACCCGTTTGTCGCCAAAGGGCATGTCATCATTCACGGCCCCGACATGAATTGCAGCGTCGCCTCGGACGAGTGCCACAAATCGGTCGATCTGCTGATGGACCGGCTGGACCGCATGTTGCGGCGGCGTTCCCGGTTGTTCAAAGTCAAACGCAACCATCCACACGCCGTGGAACTCGCCACCCTTCTCCCCAAAACGGCGTAGTCGGGATATTGACGACGACGGCGTACCGCCCTCGAAAACAGGACGGAAACTGGCGGATTCAGACACGGACCGCTGACGGAGCGCTTTCTGGTTTCGAGAGCTCGTTCTTCGGACCTAGGCGTCTCTATTCAATTTGCATAGATACGGCCCAGGAGGGACGACTTAGCCATTTTGGACGACAGACGTTGTCTGGCCTCGCCCCCGCGCCGTGACCTGCAATTTGCTCCGAGATCGCTGGTTGCCTCATGGTTTGACTCAAAGCCCGGCGGCTCTTCACCATGTCGGTCCGCAAACCAGCCACGACTACTTGCTCATGATCGCACTTCCGCGGCTCCACCTCCTCCTGCTGATTCTCGGATCGGCCTCCCTTTGCCTCCGCGCGCAAGAAACCGTCAGAATCGGCGAATTCGCGTCGCTCACCGGCAAAGAGGCTGCGTTCGGCCAGTCTTCGCACAAGGGCACGGTTCTCGCGATTGAAAAACTCAACGCCGGCGGGGGCCTGCTTGGCAGAAAGGTTGAGCTCTTCACGGAAGACAACCAGTCGAAACCAGGCGAATCCACGACCGCCGTCCGCAAGCTGATCTCGCGCAACAAAATTGTCGCGCTGCTCGGCGAAGTCGCCTCCAGTCGCTCGCTCGAAGCCGCTCCGATCGCCCAGGGGGCGCATATTCCGATGGTCTCGCCGTCCTCCACCAATCCGGAGGTCACGCAACGGGGCCCTTATATTTTCCGGGTCTGTTTCATCGACCCGTTTCAGGGCGCCGTGCTCGCCAAATTCGCTTTCAACTCGCTTCATGCCCATCGAGTCGGGGTCCTGTCGTCGGTCTCCTCCGCCTACAGCGTCGGCCTCGCCAAATACTTTGCGGAACCTTATGTGGCCGCCGGGGGTGTGATCGCCATCGCGCAGAAATATTCCGAGGGCGACAAGGATTTCAAAGCGCAGCTCACGGCCATCCGGGCCGCCGGCGTCGACGCGATCTTCGTGCCGGGTTACTATACGGAGGCCGCCTTGATCGCGAAGCAGGCCCGCGAGCTTGGTCTCACGATCCCACTGTTCGGCGGTGACGGATGGGAAGCCCCCCAATTACTGGAGATCGGCGGAACCGCGGTCGAAGGATGCTATTATTCGACGCACTATTCGCCGGAAGATCCCGCCCCCCTGGTCCAGCAATTCGTGCAGGCGTTCCAAGCGCGCTGGGGCGGCGAAATGCCGGATGCGATGGCCGCGCTCGGCTACGATTCCGCCCTCATGCTGGCCGACGCGATCAAGCGCGCGGGGTCAACCGACGGCGCCAGAATCCGCGACGCCCTGGCCGCCACCAAGGGCTTTGCCGGCGTCACCGGCACGACGAGCATGGATGCCGACCGCAACGCCTCGAAGGCTGCCGTCATCGTGGTCATCAAGGACGGCCGGTTCCAATTCCTCGAGTCCGTCGCGCCGTGAATCGCGTCTGATCCCCGTGATCGAGTTTCTCCAGCAATTGCTCAACGGTCTTTCGCTAGGGGCGATTTATGCGCTCATCGCGCTCGGCTACACGATGGTCTACGGCGTGTTGCGCTTCATCAATTTTGCGCACTCGGATGTCTTCATGGTGGGCGCGTTTGTCGGCTATTATCTGGGCCGGTGCGTGCCGGCCGGGACTTTTTGGGGCGCCAGCGTCGTTCTCGTCGGAGCGATGGCGTCCTGCGCGGTCCTCGGGATGACGATCGAGCGGCTCGCCTACCGCCCGCTCCGTGGCGCGCCGACGCTCAACGTGCTCATCACTGCCATTGGCGTGTCGCTGCTGCTCGAGTATTCGGGACAGGTCTTCTTCGGCGCGGCGCCCCGGAGTTTTCCACCGGTGGTCCCGTCCGCCCAGCTTTCGCTCGGCGGCCTCGTCCTCTCGAGCAACCAGCTGGTCGTGATCCTCGGCACCGCCGCGTTGATGTGGGCGCTGCGACTCGTGGTTCTGCGCACGAGAATTGGCATGGCGATGCGGGCGGTGTCGCTCAATCCGCAGGCCGCCCGGCTCGTCGGGGTCAACAACGACATCATCATCTCTTTCACGTTCGGACTCGGCTCCGCGCTCGCCGGCGCCGGGGGTGTGCTCTACGCGATCAATTATCCATCGATCGATCCGCTCATGGGAGTCATGCCGGGCTTGAAGGCGTTCGTCTGCGCCGTGCTCGGCGGCATCGGCAACATTCCCGGCGCGGCCCTGGGCGGACTCATCCTCGGGACGACCGAGACGTTTGTCGGCGGGAGCAGTTGGTCGACCTACAAGGACGCGATCGCCTTCGCGGTGTTGATCCTGATTCTGCTCCTCCGTCCCGGCGGACTGCTCGGCCGCCCAACGATCGAAAAAGTCTGACCGTATGCCAAAAGCCCATCTTGCCCTGTGCGCCGCGCTCGCCGTTTGTTTCGGCGGATGGTGGTTTTCGGACCGGATCGATCCCTATCTCCTCGATGTCATCACCGGTGTCGGCATCAATATCATCCTCGCGGTCAGCCTCAACCTGGTAAACGGATACACNNGGCTGGTCGCAGGGAACGCTCTTCCTCGGCGCGCTGCTCGTCGGCGGCTTGTGCGCCTCGGTCGCGGGTCTGCTGATCGGCGTGCCATCGCTGCGCCTTAAGGGTGACTATCTCGCCCTGGTAACCCTCGGCTTTGGCGAGATCATCCGCGTGATCTTCCAGAACACCGAGTCGCTGGGCGGCGCGCTCGGTCTCAGCCCGATCCCCGCCTACACGAATATCTTTTGGACGTACGGCTTTGTGGCGCTGGCGGTGTTTGTCGTGGTCTGCCTCACCCGTTCGACCTACGGCCGCGGATTTCTCGCCACCCGGGATGACGAGATCGCGGCCGAGGCCATTGGTCTCGACACGACGCGCTACAAGATCGTGGCGTTTGTGATTGGCGCCTTTTTCGCCGGAGTCGCCGGCGGACTTTATGGCCATTTCAAACAATCGATCTATCCCACGGGTTTTGATTTCACCAAGTCCATTGAGATCGTGGTCATGGTCATTCTCGGCGGAATGGGCAACACGCTGGGGGTCATCCTGGCGGCCATCCTGCTGACCGCGTTGCCAGAAATGCTGCGCCCGATTGCCGAATACCGGATGGTGCTCTACTCGTTCCTGCTGATTGTGCTCATGCTGGCACGTCCGCAGGGTCTGTTCAATTTCCGGTGGCGCGGTGCCAAATCCGTTGTCTGATGGACGCCGCGACCCTCCCTCCTTCCCCGGCGCCCGCGCGCGATCCCCTTCCGCTGCTTCAGCTCGAACGGGTGACGGTCCAGTTCGGCGGCCTGTGTGCCGTCGACGCCCTGGATCTTGACCTGTTTACGGGCGAACTCATCGGCCTGATTGGCCCCAACGGCGCCGGCAAGACCACCGTCTTCAACCTGATCACCGGCCTGTATGCGCCAACCGCAGGCTGCATCCGCCTGCTGGGCCGGGATCTGGCAGGATTGCGGCCCCACGCCATCGCTGCCCTCGGCATCGCCCGCACGTTCCAGAACATCCGGCTCTTCGGCGGTCTCTCCGTCTTCGAGAACGTTCGCGCGGCCTGCAATCTGCACCGCGCGACCCGCCCGTGGCAGGCCCTCGTCCGCGGGCGGGCGTTTCGCGCGGACGAAACGGCCATCGCCCGCCGGGTAGACGAGCTGCTCGATCTGTTCCATTTGCTGCGGGTTCGCAACGCCCAGGCCAAAAGCCTCCCCTATGGCGAACAGCGCCGCCTCGAGATCGTGCGCTGCCTTGCCACCGAGCCGCGCCTGCTGCTGCTCGATGAGCCGGCCGCCGGCATGAACCCCGCCGAAAAGGACGAGCTCGTCGCGCTCATCAGCCATGTCCACCAACAGTTCAATCTCAGCATCCTCCTGGTCGAACACTCCATGCCCGTGGTGATGGGAGTCTGCCAGCGGATTGCGGTCCTCGATTATGGTGAGAAAATCGCCGAGGGTCCGCCCGCCGACATCCAGCGGGACCCGAAGGTCATCGAGGCTTACCTTGGAGTCAGCCGGACTTCCGTCCCGCCCGACTCCAGCCTGCTGAATCATGCTCACCGTCACTGATCTGACTGTTTCCTACGGCGCGATCCGCGCGGTGCACGGGGTCTCGTTTCACGTGCCCGCCGGCGCCATCGTCACCCTCCTGGGAGCGAATGGCGCCGGCAAAACCACGACGCTGCGCACGATCTCGGGATTGTTGCGCGCCCAATCCGGGCGGATCGAATTCGGCAACGAAGACATCACCCGGTTTCCGGCGCACCGCATCGTCGCCCGCGGCCTCTGCCACGTACCCGAGGGCCGGATGGTATTTGCCAACCTCACCGTCGGGGAGAATCTGGCCATGGGCGCCTATCTGCAACGCGATGTCGAGCGGATCGCGAACAGCCGGGAATACGTCTTCACCCTCTTTCCGCGGCTCGCCGAGCGGATCGCCCAGCCGGCCGGCACGCTGTCCGGGGGGGAGCAACAAATGCTGGCGATCGGCCGCGCCCTCATGGGGAACCCGCGTTTCCTCATGCTGGATGAGCCCTCGCTCGGCATCGCCCCCAAGCTGATCAGCAGCATTTTTGAGAAGATCGTGGAGATTAACCTCCGGCACGGCCTCACCATTCTCCTGGTCGAGCAAAACGCCAATCTCGCGCTGGAGATCTCGCACCACGCCTATGTGCTCGAAACCGGACGCATCGCGATCGACGGAGCGCCGAAGGACCTGCGCACTCATCCCCGGCTCCGCGCCTCGTATCTCGGCGGCTGAGCCTGCCCCAATTCAATCTGGCCTGTTTCAATCGTTGAAACTGAAGCCATCGGGGGATCGGTGTAGGAGCCTGCTTGCAGGCGGTTCTATCCCGGAATCGCGGGCAAGCCCGCTCCTCCAATTTTCCTGAAAGCTGTCCGCCAACTCCGTTGCGCTTTCCGGTGGAGGGCGCTGCGCTGTCAGCGCCACTCAGGAAATTGGCGGCGACAGCGCGCCGCCCTCCAAATCCTGGCAGTTTTCGGACTGCCTCGGGCGATACGGCTGAGTTGCCCCGCGGCGGTGGCTTGATTTTTTTCAAATCGGTTTGCTAACGTGATGGTTCGCCTCGTCATTGGGGGTGTCCACCTGACCGGCCAGGCGACNNTCTTTAATCTCAAATATATCCTCCATGTCCACGCCGCAAAAATTCGAATTCCAAACCGAAATCCGCCAGTTGCTCGATATCGTCATCCACTCGCTGTACACGGAGAAGGAAATCTTCGTGCGCGAGCTGGTTTCCAACGCGTCTGATGCGCTCGAGAAACTGCGCCATCTGCAGCTGGTGGAGAAGGAGATCTTCGACGACCGCCTGCCGAGCGAGATCAACCTCACGACGGACGACAAGGCGAGGACCTTTACCATCCAGGATTTCGGCGTCGGCATGACGCGGGCCGAACTGATCGAGAATCTCGGCACCATCGCCCACTCCGGCTCCAAGGCGTTTCTCAAGGCCTTGAGCGAAGGCGAGGCCAAGAACACCAGCCTGATCGGCCAGTTTGGCGTTGGCTTCTACAGCGCGTTCATGGTGGCAAAACGCGTGCAGGTTTACTCCCATTCGTGGCGGCTTGCCGAGCCCGGCCACGTCTGGCAATCCGACGGTTCCGGCGAATATACGATCGAGGAAGCCGAAGGGCAGCGGCGGGGCTGCAAGATCGTCGTGGAGCTCAAGGACGACTGCACCGAATTCAGCCTCGCCTCGAAGATCGAGGACATCCTCAAACGCTATTCCTCCTTCGTGCAGTTTCCCGTCAATCTTAACGGCAAACGCGTCAACACGGTCCAGGCGCTCTGGCTGCGCGGCAAGAGTGAGATCAAGGACGAGGAGTACACGGAATTCTACAAATTCCAGGCCAATGCCTTCGACACGCCCCGGCTGCGCCTGCACTTCAGCGCGGACGCCCCTCTGGCGATCAATGCGCTGTTATTTGTGCCGGAGGACAATCCGGAGCGTTTCGGCCTCGCGCGGAGCGAACCGGAGGTGGCGCTGTACTGCCGCAAGATCCTGATCGATGCGCGGCCCAAGGATCTGTTGCCCGAATGGCTGCGGTTTCTGCGGGGCGTCGTCGACAGCGAGGATCTGCCCCTGAACATCTCGCGCGAGACCACCCAGGACCGCGCCCTCATTGCGAAGCTCAGTCGCGTGCTCACGCGACGTTTCATCAAGTTTCTCGAGGAAGAGGCCAAGGACCACGCCGACAGCTACAAGGAATTTTACCGCCGTTTTGGCGTCTACCTGAAGGAAGGCGCCGCCCTCGACGCCACCTACAAGGACGAGTTGATGAAGCTGCTGCGCTACGATTCTTCGCTGACCAAGGCGGGCGAGCCCACCGGCTTCGCCGATTACGTTTCGCGGATGAAGGAAGGCCAGAAGGAGATTTATTATCTCGTCGGTCCCAACCGCGAGGCCATCGAGGCCGGCCCGTATCTCGAGGGCTTCCGCGCCCGCAATCTCGAAGTGCTTTTCTGCTATGAGAACGTCGACGAATACGTGATGACGAATGTCCACGAATTCGACGGCAAGCGTCTCCTCGCCGCCGACCACACGGACGTGAAACTGGAAGATTTGCCCAAGCCGCCGGCGGAAGGCGCGCTGACGGAGGAACAGACGAAGGGGCTGGTCGCCTGGCTCAAAGAAACGCTCGGCGACCGCGTGGCGGAGGTGAAGGCAAGCGAACGCCTCGTCGATTCCCCCGCCCTCGCGTTGAATGCGGACAAGTTCATGTCACCGCACATGCGGCGCCTGATGAAGGCGATGAAGACCGAGGACGCCG
The DNA here is from genome assembly GCA_003142955.1 of Opitutia bacterium. Taxonomy (GTDB): domain Bacteria; phylum Verrucomicrobiota; class Verrucomicrobiia; order Opitutales; family Opitutaceae; genus Fen-1467. The sequence goes on from PLOH01000117.1 coordinate 10,030, forward strand.
GCGACACGCCGCCGCGCGTCGAGTTCCAGATCAACCCGCGTCATCCGGTCATCAAGCACCTCGCCGCCGTCCGGGAAACCAAGCCCGAGGTGGCGAAACTGGTCGCCGAGCAGATCCTCGACAACGCCCTGATCGCGGCCGGCCTGCTCGACGATCCGCAGAAGATGGTCGCCCGAATCTACAAGCTGCTGGAGGGTGTAGGCTGAATCCATGCGGTTGAATGTAGGGCCGTCGCTTGTCGACGGGCCGCCTGACGCGCGCAAACGGTCCGGCCGCAAGGGCCGACCCTGCATTCACTGAATGGGCGCAGTCGTCTCCCTGCATATTCATGGTCCAACGGCACTAGCTGACGGCAGTGCGCCCATGCTTGCTCAACTGAACAGCGCTCCGCCCTGAATTTGTTACCAGTCCGTAACCTTCCACTTCGTTCTGGTTTTGCCTAAGGGGAATGCTAGCCTCACTCTTTTTCGTCTTTTCCGCCTCCTCTCCTCATGGCCAAGCGTTTGTCCCGATCCAAGCAGTCCCCGGCCGCAGCGACCGTCGAAGCCGCGCCGCGGCCGCCCGCGGCCGCCGCTCACCGGCGGTCGCCGCGCGTCGCCTATTTCAACCGGGAACTCTCGTGGCTCGCGTTCAACCGCCGGGTGCTTGAGCAGGCGGAAAAGCCGGACAATCCCCTGCTCGAACGCGTTAAATTCCTGGCCATCTTCAGCTCCAATCTCGACGAGTTCTTCGAAATCCGCGTGGCCGGCCTCATCCAGCAGGTCGAGAGTGGGGTCACCGAGCCGAGCATCGACGGTCTGGGACCGCGCGAACAGCTGCGGCGCATCCATTCCGTCGTGGCGTCGCTGCTGGCGGATCAGCAGCGCTGCTGGCACGGCCAGCTGATGCCAGCGCTGGCGGAGGCCAATATCCATTTCCGGACCGCCGACCAGCTCAACCCGTCTGAACTTAACTGGGTCAGAACCTATTTCCGCGAGCAGGTTTATCCGGTGCTGACGCCGCTGGCCGTGGACCAGGCGCATCCGTTTCCGCAGCTGGGCAACAAGACCCTGAGCGTCGTCGTTTCGCTCGACAATCCCGAGACGCCCGATGTCACCGGCTTCATGGCCATCCTGCCGGTGCCGCGCATTTTGCCCCGGCTGGTCAACATCGAGCCCGCCGGACACGGGCCGCAGCGGTACATTTTTCTAAGCGAAATCATCAAGCTTTGTGCCAGCGAGCTCTTTCCCGGGTACCGGATTAACGGCGCCCATGCCTTCCGCGTCACCCGCAACAGCGATCTGTACATCGACGAAGAGGAAGCGGAGAACCTGCTCAAGAAGATCGAAGAGGAACTGCGCAACCTGCGCCGCGGCGCCGCCGTGCGCCTCGAAATCGAGGAAGGAGTGGACGACCGGACCTTCACCGCGCTGTGCGACCATCTCGCCCTCTCCCACGAGTATGTTTTCCGGCTGCCCGGGCCGCTCAATCTGATGCGGTTGATGAGCCTCTATGATCTCATTAACCGGCCGGAGCTGAAGTTCCCGGCCTTCACCCCGGTGCACCCGCCCAATCTGCTGCCTCCCGAGCGCATCTTCGCCGCGATCCGCGAACAGGACATCCTGCTGCATCACCCGTACGAGTCGTTTGTCCCGGTGGTTGATTTCGTCGAGCAGGCCGCCCGGGATCCGGACGTGTTTGCGATGAAGCAGACGCTCTATCGCACCAGCGGTGACTCGCCCATCGTTCGCGCCCTGATCGAAGCCTCGCAGAATGGCAAACAGGTGACCGCGCTGGTCGAACTCAAGGCCCGGTTCGACGAAGCCAATAACATCCAATGGGCCCGGCAACTCGAAGAAGCCGGGGTGCATGTCGTTTACGGCGTCGTCGGGCTCAAGATCCATTGCAAGTGCAGCCTGGTGGTCCGCCGCGAAGGGACCGGCCTGCGCCACTATGTCCACCTCGGCACCGGCAACTACAACCAGCGCACCGCCCGCGCCTACACCGACCTCAGTTTCTTCACCTGCAAAGATCATATCACCCGCGAGGTGGCCTGCCTGTTCAATTCCCTGACTGGATTCAGCCGCTCCCCGGATTTCACCCATCTGCTCGTGGCGCCCTTCAACCTCCACCCCCGGATCCAGGAGCTGATCGGCCGCGAAGCGGACCAGGCCCGGGCCGGCCGGCCCGCCCGCATTCTCGCCAAGATGAACAACCTCGTCGACGGAGCCACGATCGACAATCTCTACGCCGCCTCCCAGGCCGGCGTGCGCATCGATCTGATCGTGCGGGGCACGTGCGGTCTGGTGCCGGGCGTTCCGGGCCTGAGCGAGCACATCCGGGTGCGGAGCACCGTCGGCCGTTATCTCGAGCATGCCCGCGTCTTTTATTTCGAGAACCATGGCGGCGAGTCGCTGGTGCTCGCCGGCAGCGCCGACTGGATGCCGCGCAATTTTTTCCGCCGCGTCGAGGTGCTGTTCCCGATCGAGGCCGCCGATCTGCGCCGGCGCGTGCTCGACGAGCTGTTCCCGATGGAGTTTCAAGACAACGAGAATGCCCGGGAACTCCACGTCAATGGTGCCTACCTGCCCGTGGTGCGGTCCGACGGCGAGCCTTCGTTCTGCGCGCAAGACTACTTCATGGCGGCCGCGGCGACCCGGGCGCACGCGTCCGAATGACGGCCGTCCGCGCCGGACGGAGTCCTTGAACCGGGAAGCAGCTTGTGATGAGATCCTCAACGCTTCATGCCCAGCCTCCGTTCACTCGTTGCCACGCACCACCGGGTGCTCTTGATCGATTCCTCCTCGACGTGCATCCAGGTCGGATTGTGGCAGCTTGATCGAGCCACCATCTGGAACACTTCGGAACAGGAGGCCGGAATCGCGATCTTCGCCGGCGTGGCGGCGCTGCTGGCGCAGGCCGGGATCGGTGTCGCCGACCTCGGCGGCCTGGTTTTTTGCGAAGGCCCGGGTTCAATCCTCGGCATCCGCACGGCAGCGATGGCACTGCGGGTCTGGTCAGCGGCGGGCGGGCGCACGCTGCCGGTATTCGCGTATCGGAGCCTCGAATTGGTGGCCCATGACCTGCGCCGCCGCTCCATCCCGGCGCCGTTTGCGGTCCTCGCCGACGCGCGCCGCGATTCGTGGCATTGGGTCGCTGCGCCGCCAGAGGGCGCGATCGGGCCTCTGCAACGCATCCCGACCGCCACCGCGGTCGCGTTCTCCGGCCGGCGCTTCACGCCCGCCGGCTTCCGCGCCTGGAGCAGTCTGCCCGGCGAAGTATCCACGGTCCCGTACGCCCTGCCTGATTTGTGGCAACACCAAGGCGAAGCTGATTTGTTGCGCGCCGCCCCGCAACCTGACGCGTTTCTCCACGAAGCTGCCACGTACGTCGCGTGGAATCCGCAAATCCATCGGACCGGAGCCAGCCCTTCGCGGACTCGGACTGACTCCTAATTCGAACGGTGTCCTAGCACCCCCCTTCATGTATTCACCTCCGCAACTGCCGCTCCGCTGTTGGGCCGAAATCGACCTGGCTGCACTCGAGCGCAACCTCAGACTCATCCGCGCTTCGCTGCCCGCCCACATCAAATATGTCGCGGTCGTCAAGGCCGACGCCTATGGCCATGGCCTGCATCAGACCGTGGCGCGTCTCATGCACGCCGGCGCCGATCTCTTTGCAGTGGCCAATGTGACGGAGGCCGCCGCGATTCGCGAACTTGGCCCCGGCTGGCCGGTCCTGGTCTTGAGCCCGGTGCTGCCGGCGGAGGACAAATACCTGCTCGAGTACGACATCACCGCCGCGATATCCACGCCCGAGGAAGTGGACCGGTTCGACGCCGTTGGACGCGAGGCCGGCCGCGTAGTGGCCATCCACCTCAAGATTGACACCGGAATGGGCCGGCTCGGCGTCTGGCATGAAGAGGCCGGCCGGCTTTACGAACGCATCCGCCGGGCGGAGCACGTCCGTCTCGACGGTGCGTTCACCCATTTCTCCAGCGCAGATGAGGATCCCGCGTTTACGGACGAACAGCGGCGGCGCTTCCTCGTCGCATTGCGCAGTTGTGCCGGACTCGACCCGAGCCGGCTGCTGATTCACGCGGATAATAGCGCCGGTCTCGAGACCGCCCATGGCGAGCAGCCGTTCAACGCCGTGCGCGTCGGTTTGCTACAATTTGGGATTTTGCCCCACCCCAACTCGATGCTCGCCCGCGTGCACACCGAGCCCGTCTTCAGCTTTCGCACCCGGGTCGGAATAGTGAAGCGGCTGCCCGCCGGGACCGATATCAGTTACGGCCGCACCATGACTTTGCAGCGCGATTCGCTGATTGCCGTGCTCTGCGCCGGATACGGTGATGGCGTTGCGCGCGCCTGCAGCAATCGCGCCCAGGTGCTGGTGCATGGCATCCGCTGCGCGGTGCTCGGACGCGTCACCATGGATCAGACGATCATCGACGTCACCGACGTGCCCGGGGTGAGCTGCGGAGATGAGGCCACGCTCGTCGGCCGACAGGAAGGCGCCGAGATCAGCATCGCCGAATTCAGCGACTGGTCGGACTCGATCCCGTGGGAGACGCTCTGCTCGGTGACCAAGCGCGTTCCGCGAGTCTACCGGACGTCGCTCGGTCTGTGAGCTCGCATGGCCCGAAGGACGGACCGAAATTCCGCCGGCTTGGAAATCCGTCCGCGCCGGATCTCGCCGGGATCATGTAATTGCTGGTAATTCTCCCCACGCGCTCAAGAACCGGGCGGTGTGCCGGTGTAGGAAGCCCGCTTGCGGGCGATCATCGGTCGCAAGCGACCTTCCTACAGCATGCTCCCGCCTCAATTCATTTCCGGGTCATCCGGCTCGTTGGCCATGAGCTTCCACTCGGGGCTCAGACCGCTCAAAATCGTCCGCCAGAGTCCCGGTCCTTCCTCGCGCTCAACCAGCCCGGGGTTCACCGGAGTGACGACCCAGGTGTTCTGCTTCAGCTCGTTCTCCAGCTGGCCCTTCGTCCATCCGGAATAGCCGAGGAAAGCGCGCAGCTGGACGTCCGCCTCATTCTGCAGCGCCTCCGCCTTGTCCACATCAATGCCGAAATGGAGTTTGAAACCGTCGCCCAACGGATCCGCCTGCCAGGCCGCGAGGATGAGCTGATCCGTCTGGACGGGGCCTCCCTGGTAGACCGGCACCTTCGCCAGCAGGCTGGCGGCGAATTCGGCGTTGAGTTCCCCCAATTGCTTGCTCATCGGCCGATTGAGCACGAGGCCGATCGCACCGTCGTCACCGTGCGCCGACAGCAGCACCACGGTCCGCCGGAAATTCGGATCTCGCATGCCGGGATGGGCCAGCAGCAGTGAGCCCGCCATGCTCACGATCTCTTTGCCGCGTTCGCGCATGATGGAAATGTTGCCGAAAGCCGGCCGTCGTCAAATTCCTAGAGTTTCGTCACCTTGACTCCCGCATCGCCAAGAATCTGGCCCACCAGCGGATCGTTGCAATAATCCTCATGGTATTTGATCTCCGCGATACCGGCGGCCGCCAGAATCTTCGAGCAATTGACACAGGGATAGTGGGTCACATAGGCGACGCAGCCTTCGACGCTGCTGCCTCGGCGCGCCGCGTCCGCCAGAGCATTCTGTTCCGCGTGCACGGTCGCCTGTTCGTGGCCGTCGCGCATCCGCGACGTGTGCGGTGTGCCTGGGAGGAAGCCATTGTAACCGGCCGTCACGATCCGGTTCTTGCGGTCGCCGCCCGTCACCACCACGCAGCCGACATGCAGGCGCTCGCAATTGGAGCGGGACGCAATCAAGGCCGCGGTTGCCATGAAATATTCATCCCAGGACGGACGGTGCGGGAAGGCCGCCGTCGCCTGCATCACAAGGTCGACGGGATCGGACGCGGAGTTCATGCCTTTGAGCTAAACGCCACCTGGTGGCCAAGACGAGCCGGATGTGATGAAACGTCGCGGCGCGAGCCGATCATTCGAGTCCCGCCCGCCGCGTCGTTTGACGTTTCCGCCAATCTCGGCACGATGGAGTGTGACGCCCCGCATCGTCCATGCCGAGTTGCTCGATTCGCTGCCGCACGACCATCCCGATGCGCGCCGCAACCGGCGCGATCTGCGCGTCATCAACGCGCTGATGGGGAACCACCGGTGGTTCTCCCGCACGCTGGCCGAGTACGCCGCGCCCGGCGAAGCGGTCCTTGAGGTCGGCTCGGGCACCGGCGAACTGGCATTCCGGCTCCGGCGCCGGGGTTGGCGGGTCGACGGCCTCGACACCTGGCCGGCGCCGGCATGCTGGCCTTCCGCGGCGCATTGGCACCGCACCGATCTGCGGACGTTTGGCGGTTTCGGCGCGTACGACATCATCTGTGGCAATTTAATCTTTCATCAATTCACCACTGCTGAACTTGCGGCGATCGGCGAAGAATTCCAGGCCCATGCGCGGCTCGTTCTCGCCTGTGAACCCGAGCGGCGGCAGATCTTGCAACGGATTTACCGGCTGATCGCGCCGCTGTTCGGTGCCAACCATGTCAGCCGCCATGACGGGCGAGTCAGCATTGCGGCCGGGTTTCAGCGCGACGAACTTCCGAGCCTGCTCGGCCTGGAGCCCAGTCGTTGGAGCTGGCATTGCACCACCACTCCATTCGGCGCCAACCGCACCATCGCCTGGCGTCACGACCGCGCACGGATTTCCGCATGATCCAAGGAGATTCCCAGCCGGTCGAAATCGTCGGTGGCGGCCTGGCTGGTCTCGCCCTCGGGCTGGCGTTGCGCCGCCGCCAGGTTCCGGTCACCGTCTTCGAAGCTCACGATTTTCCGCGCCATCGCGTCTGCGGAGAGTTCATCGCCGCACTCGACGCATCGACCATCGCCCGGCTCGATCTCGCTCCGATTCTGGAGGATGCTCTTCGTCACCGCGAGGTCGTCTGGTATCGGCAAGGCCGCCCGATGCAAACTCAGCGGCTGCCGGCTCCCGCGCTCGGAATCAGCCGCCACCGGCTCGATGCGCGCCTCGCGGAGGCCTTTGTGGCGGCGGGCGGCGAACTGCGCGAACGTGCCCGAATCGCCCTCGACGCCGGGCCGGAGGGCCGCGTGTTCGCCGCGGGCCGCCGGCCCCGATCCTCCCGCTGGTTCGGCCTCAAGGTGCATGCGCGCCGTCTGCCTCTCGGCGGCGATCTTGAAGTTCACCTCGCCGAGCAAGCCTACGTCGGGCTCTCGTCCATCGAAGATGCCAAAGTCAACATCTGCGGCCTGTTCGCCCGCCGCCCGATTTCGCCGGACGGTCCTGGGTCACCTGGATCGGACCTCCTCCTGCGCTACCTGGAGGCGACCGGATTGACCGACCTGGCCCGGCGCCTGCGGGGGGCAGACGTGGACGAAGCCTCATTCTGTGCGGTGGCCGGGGTGAGCTTTGAGATCGCACCTCCCCGACCCGACCGGATCTGCATCGGCGATTGTTTTGCCGTCACGCCGCCGTATACCGGCAACGGAATGGCCATGGCGCTGCAAAGCGCGGCGGTCGCCCTGGATCCGCTCACCGCCTGGTCGCAGGGACGAGCGCCCTGGCCCGACACCGTCGCCACGGTCAACCGGAATCTCCATCGTCGTTTCCGCTTGCGGCTGGCGGCGGCGAATCTGCTACATCCTTATCTGCTCGATCCGCGCCGGCAACGCTGGCTGGTCCTGGCCAGCCGAACCCGGCTTCTACCGTTCCGCCCGCTTTATCAACTGACCCACTAACTGCCCCGAGAACCGCTCTCCATGTTCCTTCACTCCCTTGCGACCGCCGTGCCACCCACCGTCTTCACGCAGCGGCAATGCCTGGAGATCGCCCGCAATTCGCCGGCCTGGCAGCGCCTGAATCGGCGTTCGCAGCTGGTCCTCCGCGCCATCCTGACCGGCGATAGCGGAATCGCGACGCGCCATTTCGCGCTGGGCGACATCGCCCACGTCTTTGAACTGTCCCCCGACGATTTAAACGCAGGTTTTCGTCGCGAGGCGCCGCGGTTGGCCGGCGCGGCCTTGAATCGGGCGCTCGCTCAGGCGGAACTTCGGCCGGACCAGCTCGACGCGCTGTTCCTGTGCACCTGCACCGGGTATCTGTGTCCCGGCGTCACCAGTTATGTGGCGGAGCAACTGGGTTTGCGCCGCGACGCGATTCTGCACGATCTGGTGGGTCTCGGTTGCGGTGCGGCGATTCCGACGCTGCGGGCCGCCAGCCATCTGCTCGCAGCACGGCCCGAGGCAACGGTAGCGTGCGTCGCGGTGGAAATCAGCTCGGCGGCGTTTTATCTCGACGACGACGCCGGCGTGCTGGTGAGCGCGTGTTTGTTCAGTGACGGCGCCGCCGCCACGATCTGGCGCGGCCGGCCCGGAGCGACCGGTCTGCGGTGCCACGGGTTCCATTCGCTCCACTGGCCGGAGAAGCGCGACCTGCTCCGCTTCGAGACCCGCAACGGCAAACTGCGCAACCTCCTCGACCGTTCGGTGCCGGGCGAAGCCGCGGCGGCTGTCGCCGAGCTTTTTGCTGAAGAACGCGCTGCGCCGCCCGCATCGGTGCTGGTCCATCCTGGCGGGCGTGACGTGCTCGATGCCATCGGACCGGCGTTGCCGGGATATTCCCTGGAGGCGAGCCGGGCCACGCTCGCGGCCCACGGCAACATGAGCAGCCCATCGGTGCTTTTCGTTCTCGAGGAACATCTTCACCAGCATTCGAACGGAAACGAGGACTTGTGGCTCGCCAGCTTCGGCGCGGGTTTCAGCGCCCACTCCTGCCGCCTCACGAACGGCTAGCCCGCACGTTTTACTAATCTTGCCGCAACCCCGGTCGGGACCAGTGCATGAACCTAGCGCCTATGCCTTTCGGTAATACGGTCATGGGCGGCGGGCGAAGTCCCCCGGACCTCTAGCGGAACAACAGCACCGGCACCCGGCAGCGGCGAATCATCGACGTCGTCGTGCTTCCGATGATCAACTGCCGGATGCGGCTGTGACCATAGGCGCCCATGATGAGCAGGTTGATGCCGCGCGCTTCCACGTAGGCACCGATCTCGTTGTCGGGCGCGCCCACTAACATCTGGGCCACCGGGGAGCAGCCAGCCGCGCGCAGGACGCCCTCGGCCGCCTGCAGAGTCTTGAGCGCCGCCGCCTCCTCGTGGACCGCCGCCACCGTCACCAGATGGAGCTCCAAATCGCGCAAGGCCCGCGTCGTGGACAGAAATTCCAACGCCTTCTGGCAGCTCCGGCTGCCATCGTACGCAAACAGTATCCGCTCCACCGGCTTGAAGGCCCGGGACGTCACCAGACATGGCTTCTGACTCGCCCGCACGACCCGCTCCATCGTCGAACCGAGGTGCTCCGTGGCGAAGTTCGCGTTCTCGCCGCGCTTGCCGAGCATGATCAGGTCAACCCGTCCTTCGAATTCGTGAAACGTGTCGACCAGGAAACCCAGCTTGTGGGTGAAGCCGACGGGCGTTTGCAGCGCCTTCGCGGCAAAATGGACCCGGGCCTGCTCTAAGATGGCTTTCGCCCTCTCCTGCTCGAACTCCTGGAGCCGGCCAAGCACGGCTTGATATGGCTGCACGCCCAGGCTGCCGCTGAGATCGGCCACCATCGGCACCTCGAATTGCCGAAGATCAGAAACGTAAAGGACTTCGAGCGCGGCCCCCGTGCGTTCGGCGAGCCAGGCTGCATAATCGTAGCAGACAAACGAATAGGCCGAACCATCGGTGCAGACCAGGATCTTGTTCATGGCGATGTCGTCTTCCTTGGATGCCGGACTGGAGCAGGGGTTAAGTTCCGAGACTCTGCCACGCTGGCACGCCCAGCCGTCGGCGTCAAATCGTCGTGCCCGCCGGGATGATCGCCCCCTTGGGCACGACCAGCACACCTTCGGCAATGATGACCTCGTGCGGATAATCGCCGTTGGGCTTGCCGTCGGGCGAAAGCACACAGTCGTCCCCGATGCGCGCATTCTTGTCGATGATGGCCCGGTGGATCCGGCAGTTCCTTCCCACGCCGACAGCCGGACGGCCCCGAGCAGTGTTTTCAACCGTCTCTTCCTCGCTCTCGTAGAAGTCGGCACCCATCATCACGACGTCCTCCAGTTGCGAACCTTCGCGCACCATGGCGCGGATGCCGATCACACAATGCTTGAGGGTGGTGTCGGTAATGATCGAGCCGTCGCCGACCACCACGTGATCGATGGTGCAACGGTTGATCTTGGTGGCGGGCAGGAACCGGGCGTGGGTGTAGATCGGCGTGGTGTGAGTGTAGAAATTGAATTGCGGCAGCGGTTGCGCGAGCGCGAGGTTGGCGTCAAAAAACGTGCGAATCGTGCCGACGTCCTCCCAGTAGCCTTCAAACAGGTAGGCACAGACCCGTTTCTTGCCGAGGAGACTGGGAATGACTTCCTTGCCGAAATCGGTCATCTGGTTGTTGAGCGCATCTTGTAAGACGTCGCGGCTGAAGAGGTAGATGCCCATCGAGGCGAGGCAGCGTTTTGCGGTCGACCGCGCGGTCAGGCGCGCTTCGAGGGCCGGGCTGATCGTGAGACTTTCAATGACCGCAGGGTCCTTGGGCTTTTCGACGAACTGCTTGATTTCCAGGTTGTCGTCCACCCGCATGACCCCGAGATTTTCGACCTGGGAGGTGAGCACCGGCAGTGCGGCCACCGTCACGTCGGCCCCGGTGGCAATATGTTGGGCGATGACCTTGCGAAAATCCATCCGGTAGAGCTGATCGCCCGCCAGGATCAGCAGGTAATCGTGCGGATAGGTGCGGAAGTGCACGAAATTGCGCCGCACGGCATCGGCGGTGCCCTGGTACCAATTGGTATTCTTTTCGGTCTGCTCGGCCGCCATGATGTCGACAAACCCCCGGCCGAAAGAATCGAAGTGGTAGGTGCTCTGCACGTGACGGTGCAGGGAAGCCGTGTTGAATTGCGTCAACAGGAAGATGCGGTTGATCCCGGAGTTCAGACAATTGCTGATCGGGATATCGACCAGCCGGTATTTCCCAGCGAGGGGCACCGCCGGCTTGCACCTTTCCTTGGTAAGGGGATAGAGACGCGTGCCGCGACCGCCACCCATGATGACCGCGAGCACACTAGGGTTGATAGTCATGGAAGTAGGAAAAATGAAAACTCCCGGCGCGCCACCGCTGGCTCACGATCCCGGGAACCGCCGCTCCAGTCGACGCCCGCATTCCGTAGACCATTCATCAGCAGTAAACTAAGCGCGCAGAGTCATTTCTTGCAAGCCACCCAATTGACGATAACAGTCTCGGCTCACTCCATAAAATCGCCAGCCTAAAGAATCCAAATCTTATGTGTGGAATCGTCGGTTACGTCGGCAAACAGAAAGCATCAGCGATCCTGCTCGAAGGGCTGAAACGGCTTGAGTATCGGGGCTATGATTCCGCGGGTCTCGCGGTGGAGCATGATCACGCGTTCGAGGTCGTCAAAAAGGTCGGACGGGTCAACAACCTGGTGGCTGAAACAGCGCACCACCGGCTCGCTGGCACTACGGGAATCAGCCACACGCGTTGGGCCACCCATGGCGGAGTGACCGATGCCAACGCCCATCCCCATGTCAGCAGCGACGGCAAGTTCGCCCTCGTGCACAACGGAGTGATTGAAAATTACTCCGGCATGAAGAAATTCCTGCTGGGCCAGGGCTATAAGTTTCTTTCCGAGACCGACACCGAGGCGCTGGTCAATCTTATCGCGTACCACTACAAGAAGGAGGTCGACCGGCCGGACAGCAGCCGGTTCCTGGAGAGCGTGCGCAAGACCCTGCGCCACGTGGAAGGCACCTACGGGATCGTTGTGCTGTGCACCGAGCATCCGAATGAACTGGTGGCGGCGCGCAAGGGCTCGCCCCTCATCCTCGGAATTGGCGACGGCGAATTCCTGCTCGCCAGCGATGTCTCGGCGATCATCAGCCGCACGCAAAATGTCGTCTACCTGAAGGACGGCGAGATCGTGGACGTTACGCCGAAGAATTTCACGATTACCACGCTGGATCAGGCGGACGTCGCCCCGGTGATCGACCGGGTCACCTGGACGCTCGAGGACGCGGAAATGGGCACCTTCGCCCATTTCATGGAGAAGGAGATTTTCGAGCAGCCCCTCGCGCTGGAGAACGGCATGCGCGGCCGGTTCTCCGAAGACCAGAGCACGGCCAACTTTGGCGGACTCAACCTGACCCCCGCCGATTTCCGGCTGATCGACCGCATCTATTTTTGCGCCTGCGGCACCGCGTGGCACGCCTGTCTCGTGGCGGAGCATCTGATCGAGCGTTTCGCGCGCGTGCCGGTGGAAGTCGACTACGCCTCGGAGTTCCGATATCGGAACGTTCCGCTGCGGCCGAACTCGCTGTTTTTTGTGATCAGCCAGTCGGGTGAGACCATCGACACGCTGGCCGCGCTGCGCGAGGCCAAGCGCAAGGGTCACGTCACCGCGGCCATCTGCAATGTCGTCGGATCCACGATTGCCCGCGAATCCGATGGCGGTATCTACCAGCATGCCGGACCCGAGATCGGGGTCGCTTCCACCAAGGCATTCACCTCACAAATCCTCATCGCCTCGATGTTCGCCCTCTACGTGGCGCGCATGCGGGATATGAGCTTCAGTGACGGCGTGCAGTATGTCCAGGCCCTCAAACAGGCTCCCGACCTGGTGCGCAAGGTGCTCGAACAGGCGCCGCATATCAAAGAGATCGCCAAGCGCTACGCCCACCATCACGACTTCCTTTTTCTCGGCCGTCTCTCGCTGTTCCCTATCGCCCTGGAAGGGGCGCTCAAGCTCAAGGAGATCTCCTATATTCACGCGGAGGGGTACCCCGCCGCCGAGATGAAACATGGCCCGATTGCGTTGATCAGCGAGAACTGTCCCACCGTTTTCTTTGCCCCCAAAGGCGAGATCTTCCAGAAGGTCGTCTCCAGCATCCAGGAGATCAAGGCCCGCCGCGGAAAGACCATCGTCATCACGACCGAAGGATCCGAGTTTCCCGCCGGCCTCACCGACGAGATCATTACCATCCCCGACTGTCACGAAGCCGTGTTGCCCATCGTGGCGGCCGTGCCGGTGCAACTGCTCAGCTATTACATCGCAGTGGAATTGGGCCGCGACGTCGACAAGCCGCGCAATCTGGCCAAATCCGTCACCGTCGAGTAGGCGCGCCTGCCGTCGGCGATGCACCTGTGCTCAAGCCAGTCCGTCGGAATTCACCCACCGGCCCCGGTGCGAGTCCGCGGGCCGGCGCGACTCCCGGAAGGGAAACATCACCGTCATGACCAACACACCAATTGATAAATCAAGAACGGCGCTGGTGATCATCGATCTCCAGAAAGGCATCGTTAGACGGCAAACCGCTCCCTATGCGGCGGACATCGTGGTCAAAAACGCGGCGGCTCTCGCCGACGCGTTCCGGGACAATGGCATGCCGGTCTTTCTGGTGCGGGTCAGGCCATCCCCGGATGGGAAAGACGCGCTGCGACCCGTGACGGATGCAACAATGCCACTTCAGCCCCCTCCGCCTGACTGGGCGGAGATTGTCCCCGAACTGGGGCCAAAACCGGGCGATTTCGTGGTTACCAAACACCAGTGGGGCGCCTTCTACGGGACGGAACTCGACTTGCAATTCAGGAGGCGCGGAATCGCAACAATGGTATTATGCGGCATCTCAACAAATATCGGCGTCGAAAGCACCGCGCGGTTCGCTTATGAATTTGGCTACAATCAGATTTTTGCCGAAGATGCCATGGCGGCGCTGTCGCCAGAAGAACACCTGTCTACCATCAAAAAGATATTTCCGCGCCTTGGCTTGGTGAGAAAGACCGAGGAAATCGTGGCCGCTCTGCGGCACACTTGATTTCGGCGCTCAAGACGCCCTCTATGCGAATAGGTGCAATCGAGCTGCCCGCTTGGGAGGACATGTTGGAATACCAGCTTGTAGAAGGCGTCCAAAGTTTCGTCGTAGGCGGTACTACCGGTGAGGGACATTTAATGGTCTGGTCTGACCAGATTGATCTGATAGCGCATACAGTCGAGCAGGTGGGTAGTCGCGCTGCAGCCAGCTACCTCTGCGTCAATTCATATCCAGCGCCGGCGTTGAAAACATAAGGACCTGCCGAAATCGCGGACGTTGTAGTGAGCATGGTCGCCCCAGGAGCAACCTGCCTAACGTAGGCCGCCAATCGCTGTTCGCCAAAACGGATTCTCGCCGACAAGCCTCCCCGGATCTCCACCCGCCGCCGGCCGTCCGGCAGCCTTTCAGCCGGCGCCATTTCGACCGCCGGCGTGTCGGAAGACATCGGTCCGACAAACAGGAGTACAACCGCAGGTCCATTGGATTCTGGACGGGGATCCTTGCCGTCGAATTCGAGATAGGAGACCTTCCTGTCGCCCCTGCCTTTCCCTGCCACTTTGGCGAGTTCGCCCACCCCGTCTTCAACAGCCGAAAAAAGGCTTGCCGGCAACCTCGGTTCGGACGACGCGTGGATCGTCTCAGTCACAACATGGCCCCCGTTTCTTGGCAGTGGCATCCAGCTTCCCCGACTGAGCAAATAAGCGCCGCTGCTCTTGGGAAAAGCCGGAAATACAGAACCATCAGCCGAGGGGGATTTTGGATCTGAACTTTCGGTGGTCGCCGAAAGGAATGTTTCCGCCGAGAACTCCATCCACCATCGAGGGTCGCCGTGAATCCTGCCCACGATTGAACTCCCGATGAGTTCCACGTAGAGCGTCGTCGCGGCAGTTGCCTTGAAAAATGGAGTATTGGATCCAATGCCGTCCAATTTTCCCTTGTTCATCGCATCGAGCACAATTGAACCTCCGGAAGGATTACGGATGCCACGAAAATCCCGATAAACATCAAATCGGTCAAGAGAGCGCATGCGCACCGTGATTGCTCCCGTCTGCCGTTCGACGCCGACGATCTCAAGGCGCGCCAGGGCGGTGAAACTTTGGATTCCGTGCAACAGTCCGTCATACACGATTCCCACCCTGAAAATCCCATTAAAGCAACGCACCCGCTCCGCTCGTTCGACCTCCAATTGGTGCGAATCTGCTTGGGTAGCGATCGCAAACCGGTACGTGAACTGATCGTCTTCGCCTATGAGCACGCCCCCTTTGATTCCTAGGCGAATGTCCAGATCCTCCCGGTCAGCGAAGACGGATCCCGCGGGGGCATCTACCGTCGCTTCCTCCTGACCGGTGCGGAGGCGAATGGGTTCGCCGCCAGAGCGCCGGGAATTGCCGACGATCGCGCCGCGAAGCGTTCGCTTCCACGACTGGATCGTCGATTCGAGTACCGCCTCAATGGATTCGCCGCCTTCCGAGCGACCGGTGAAACGCAGGAGCATCGGCTCAGATGTGCCCGTTGTCTTGGAAGATACCGTTCCCCTATAAAGCAACCCTGATTCGGTGCCGGCCATCGCCCCTTTAAATTCCGCCTCCAACCGGGCCTTCAACGAGGCCACGTGCTCGGGTTTCAAAGGTTGAAACTGATATTGATAATGCTGGTTCCGTTCCGAAAGCCCGCCTTGTGCGTCGACGCGCAGTACCAACGACCAAATCTGGGCGTTTTCCAAAAACGGTCCCGCTCGGCCGACGGCCTGATCAGGACGCGATAGGAGGTTGAGGACGGGGGTTTCAAATTTGTTATCTGCGCTCCACGACCCCCGAAACATGCGCGCATTATGCCAACTGCCTTCGTTGCGCAGAAACGCGGTGACCTCATTGTCCGGAGAGACTCCCGCGATTTCCAGATAGAGAGCCGTCCCTAGTTGTCCACTTCCCTCGAAGACCTGACCACTGAAAACGCCGCCCGGCACGACAAGTGCAAGAAATGCCTTCTTGCGGGTTTCGACCTCGGTTACGCGGATTGAGTCGGAATTCTTCCGGGCCTCGGCCACGCGGCCGGCAAAAACCTGCATGCCGACAGCGAGCGAGCGCAACCGATCCTCTTCACTTGCGTCGCCAGCCACAAACGAGCTGTCGCCGAAGGAGGATCGCACCTCTCCTCGCGGACCGCCCCCTTCAAGGCCGCCAGAACTCAAGGCCAAGCTCCAACCGGCGGCATCCCGATGAGCGTCAATGACGCCTCGAAAGTCAAAGCTCGCTCCTGCAGGACACTGCAACTGAAGGATTGCCGCTTGGTAGGGGTCGGTCGGAAGAGGCCCCGCTCCCGCGAGTTCAGGATTCTGGGAGGCGCTCTTGTCAGCCAGCATGCGGCGCACGTCGGCGGTTGACCCAGCATTCAGCTGAAACTTCCGCTGCAGAAAATCCGTCGCGTCGAGCTTCGAGTAAAGAGGCTGGAGCAGCCGGGCAGTTGCGGCAACGCTCAATTGTAAATCGGCTTCGTCCTTTCGCAGGATCCCGATTTGCACCGCGGAAAGTCGATACCGGCCAGCGCCAAGCTTCCGATCCAAAAATGCCGCGACCTCTGCCGCCGGAACCGGCGTCTGCAAATGCCTCCAGACAAGCAAGCCAGCGCAAACAATCGTCAGAATGACCATCACGCCCAACAGTGTGCGCTTGGTCGATGAGGGAAACAGATGGTTCATTTCGACGCTTTTGTATCCTTAGAACATGCTATTCCAGTTGAGCCGTCCCGCAGAGTCCAGATGAACCACAATGCAGGAATTGCGTTAGCCCGGCCACCTCGCAGGGATTCGAATCGTGAATGGCGTTTAGGGGCTCCCCTCGGAAACTGCTGCCAGACGCACGGGGCCTTCCACTTAGGGAAGTGCGGACCGAAGAAGCCAGAACCGGCCAAAATGCGATGAAATCTCCCGTTTGTGATGGGCAATACTTGGGCAATACTTCTCCGCGCGACAAGAACCGTTCGTCTGAGCCGGCTCTGACCGACGTATCAGATCGCGGTGTGACCTCCTCTCGCTTCGCTCGGTTTCGACCGACTGGCGATGAATCCTTGCCAAACATACCGCTTCTGCCCATTTAGCTCCGGCATGATTCTGCCAGTTCCATCCGCAACCACGGCGGTAGTCGCGGGCAATGATCTGACTCCCGATTCGTCTTGGAGGATGGTGGAGTGGGTTGATTGGAGGATAAGTTGAGAAGCATCAGGATGCTTGCCGGCTTGGTGTGCGCGGCGTGATCTGAAATCTTCCCATGTGGATTGTCCGACTCGCCCTTCGACGCCCGTACACGTTTGTCGTCGCAGCGCTGCTGGTGCTCATCTTGGGCGTGTACACCATTGTCAACACGCCAACCGACATCTTCCCGGACATCAATATTCCGGTGATCTCGGTTATTTTTAGCTACAGCGGCATGTCGCCTGACGACATGGAGAAGCACATCGTCACGGGCTTTGAGCGCATCCTCACAACGACGGTCAACGACCTCGAGCATACCGAGAGTCAATCCCTGTATGGCATCGCGACGGTAAAGATCTATTTCCAGCCCAATGCGAAGATTGAGACGGCTCTCGCGCAGGTGACCGCCATCGCCCAAACGGCGATCCGTTCGATGCCGCCGGGCACGCAACCCCCGCTGGTTATTCAGTACAGCGCTTCGAACGTGCCGATTTTGCAGCTCTCTTTCTCCAGCGATACGTTGCCTGAACAGGGAATGTTCGACCAGGCCAGCAACTTTGTTCGTCCGCGGCTGGTCACGGTGTCCGGGATTCAGATTCCTGCGCCCTACGGCGGTAAGCAGCGGCAGGTCATGGTCGATCTCTTTCCCGAGCGGCTTTATGCGTGGGGCATTTCGCCTTCCGACGTTTCGGCTGCGATCGGAGCGCAGAATCTGATTTTACCGGCCGGAAACAGCAAGATCGGCACCCAGGAATACCCGGTGATTCTTAACAGCAGTCCGCTCAAGGCGGATGACTTCAACAATCTTCCGATCAAGACGGTCAATGGAACGACGGTCTACATCAAGGACGTCGCCCATGTTCGCGACGGATTCCAGGTTCAGACGAGTATGGTTCACGTCGGCGGACGGCGCGGCGTGCTCGTGTCCATCCTGAAAAATGGCGGTGCATCGACTCTGGATGTTGTGGCCGGGGTCAAGAAAGTGCTTGGACTGATTCAACCGATTCTTCCGTCGGGTTTGAAAATCACGCCCTTGTTCGATCAGTCGCTCTATGTGCGGGCTTCGATCGATGGCGTTGTTCACGAAGCGACCATCGCGGCCGGGCTTACGGGGCTGATGATCCTGATTTTCCTCGGCAGTTGGCGCAGCACCGTGGTGGTCATTACCTCGATTCCCCTGTCGATCCTGGTTTCGATCATCATCATGAGCTGGCTCGGCCAGACCTTGAATGTCATGACCCTGGGCGGCCTGGCCCTCGCAGTCGGCATCCTGGTGGACGATGCGACCGTTGAGATCGAGAATATCCACCGCAACCTGCACCAGAAGAAGCGTCTGGTGAAGGCGATTCTCGACGGCGCCTCACAGATCGCCGTTCCGGCTTTCGTTTCGACCCTTTGCATCTGCATCGTTTTTCTTCCGGTGGCATTCATCAGTGGGTCGGCTAAATTCCTCTTCATTCCACTGGGGCTGGCCGTCGTCTTCGCAATGTTGACGAGCTACCTGCTCAGCCGGACCCTGGTCCCGACGATGGTCCACTACCTGTTGGCGAGCGAAGTTGAGATGTATGGCGGGCTGCTTGACCAGAGCGATCCGCATGCCCGCCGACATCAGATGCACCAGGGCGATCCGCGCCTGACGCACGCGCATTACACCGTGGCCGAGTCCCTCCGCTGGTCGGTCAAGTACTTCGGCATCGCTCTGGCTGCAACCGCCATTGTCGCTGGAATCGCCATTGGCTCCGTTCCCGAAATGGTGAGCCTTTTGGCGATTGCCGGCGTTGCCTGGCTGGCGGTCGCAACGCTGCGCTACGTTCTCCAGAATGGGCTGATTTGGAAGTTCAACGAACGCTTCAACCGACAGTTCGAAAAGCTCCGGCGGTTCTATGGCGGACTCCTCGCCTGGAGCCTCCAGCATCGAGCGGCGGTCCTGGGCGTATTTGTCTTGCTGGTGGCTAGCTCGCTCACCTTGGTGGCGTTCGGACTGATCGGCAAAGATTTTTTCCCCACCGTCGATGCGGGTCAGATTCGCCTTCACGTTCGCGCGGCGCCCGGCACGCGCATCGAGCAGACCGAGCGCATCTTTGCCGAGGTAGAAACCATCATCAAGGGCGACCTTCCGCACGGAGAGATTGACACCTTGCTCGACAACATCGGCATCCCCAACAGCGGCATCAATCTGTCCCTGAGCGACGGATCGCTGATGTCCTCGGCCGATGGCGAGATCTTGATTGCCCTCAAGCACGGGCACCAACCGACGGACAAATACATTGACCGGCTCACCCACGACTTGAGGGCCAGATTCCCCCAGCTGACGTTTTATTTCGCCCCCGCCGACATTGTTACTCAGGTGCTGAATTTCGGCATTGCCGCTCCAATCGATGTGCAGATCGAAGGCACGCCTGCCGACGCCCCCAGGAATTTTGCGCTTGCAAAGAGAATTACTGGAGAGATCGCAGGTTTGCCTGGTGCGGCTGACGTGCATGTGCAGCAGGTGCCCAATACTCCCAGCCTGCTCATGAATGTTGATCGCACCCAGGCGAATCACGCGGGTCTGACGCAGCGCGACGTGGCCAATGACATGTTGATATCTCTCAGTGGTACCGCCCAGCAGAACCCCAATTTCTGGCAGGACACCGTTCATGGCGTGCAATACGGCGTCTTGGTCCAGACGCCGCAGTATCGGATCGACTCGATCAATGCTCTGAAGAACCAGACTGTGGTGCCGTCATCGACGTTGGTGCCGGGCTCGGCTTTCAGTCCAAAGCCCCAGCTGCTGGGGGCCGTCGCGACATTGGATCGCGGTGTCTCGCCGGCTAACATTACACACTACAACCCAAGACCGACGTTCGACGTGCTGGCTGGCGTCCGTGGCATGGACTTGGATTCTGTTGCCAAGGGGGTGCGGGCCATCGTCGCACGGGAGCGAAAGAATCTGCCGACCGGTGCCTTGATCAATATCCGCGGGCAGGTGCAGAGCATGGACGCATCGTTCAAAGGATTGAGCTATGGTCTGATCTTTGCCATAATCCTGGTTTACCTGTTGTTGGTGGTAAACTTCCAGTCATGGCTGGATCCACTCATTATTCTTATGGCGCTGCCAGGCGCCTTGGCGGGGATTCTGTGGATGCTGTTCATCACCCAGACAACGATCAATGTTCCATCGCTGATGGGCGCAATCATGAGTATCGGCGTGGCGACAGCCAACAGCATCTTGCTGATCACTTTCGCCAACGATCAGCGAAAAGAGGGAGCCAACGCCCATGACGCGGCGCTGGCCGCAGGAATGACCCGCCTGCGCCCCGTCATCATGACGGCTCTGGCGATGATCATCGGAATGCTCCCGATGTCCCTGGGGCTCGGTGAAGGCGGCGAACAAAACGCCCCATTGGGCCGGGCCGTCATCGGCGGTTTGCTGTTGGCCACGTTCGCCACGTTGTTCTTTGTGCCCGTCGTTTATAGCAAGCTCCGCATCAAGGCGGCTGTGACTGAAACCGAGGAGGAATTGAAATAATGGAAACCAGCGGAAATATTCCGGTTGACCTGCCCAAGATCAGCAAACGGACGCTGGTCGTAGTCGCTGGCGTCATGCTCCTGGCGATGCTTGGCTTCTTCATTCTCGGCTTCTGGCCGCGCCACGTGCGAATGCGAGAACGCGAAGCGATGGCACAGGAGATCCGGAACGAGCGGCCCATCGTGCAAGTCGTTCGACCCAAAACAACCGGGAACCCGGTTGAACTGAATCTGCCGGCCGACATTCATGCATACGCGGCAACGGCACTGTACGCCCGGATCAACGGTTACCTGGCCTCCTGGAAGGTCGACATCAACGACCGGGTGAAGAAGGACGATCTCATGGCCCTGATCTCCGCCCCCGAGACGGATGCTGATCTTGAGCAGGCCCAGGCCAATCTGAACCAGCAGCAAACCAACTACGAGCTCGCGGTCGCCACCGACCAGCGCTACCGCGGGCTGATACCCACCCGGGGTGTGACCCAGCAGCAACTCGATCAGTATCATTCGGCCGTGGAACAGGCCAGGGCGAATGTCGTATCGGCAGCGGCGGCGGTCGACCGGTTTAAGGCTCTGGTGAGTTTCGAGAGGATCACAGCACCATTCGATGGCGTGGTCACTGCCCGCAATTTTGATGTGGGCGCCTTGGTCTCTGCGTCCAACATCGGTCCGGGGCAGGAGCTGTTCGACGTGGCGGAAGATGACTTGCTGCGAGTATTAGTGGACGTTCCTCAAGCCTATTCCCCCCAGATCCAGTTTGACCAGCCGGTGACGTTGGTCCTGGAGCAGAATTACCCGGAGCACCAGTTTGTGGGATCAGTCAAGCGATCGGCTGGCACGCTTGATCCGGTGACGCGAACGCTTCGAACCGAACTGGATTTCAAGAATGATGATCCGCTTCACCGGATATTTCCTGGCATGTTCGGCAAGGCCATCTTCACCATTAAGCGAGACCACCCGGCATTGACCATCCCGACTAGCGCGTTGCTTTTTGAAGCCGACGGCAAGCAAGTCGCCTTGATTGATCGCGACAACAAGGTGCATTTTCAGAAGATTGCACCGGGCAGTGACTATGGCACTGAAATCGAAGTCATCGCCGGTTTGCGCGGGGACGAATTGATTGTTGCCAATCCGAGCGAACAGTTAACCGAAGGTGTTGTCGTTTCCCCCGTTTCCAGTGCCCAGGGAAACCCCTCCCCTGGCAACGAAGCGCATTCAGATTCGGCGCCGTTTCCCAACCGGTGATGCGTTCATCGCAAATTATAATGACCCACACCCTGCTGGGCTGGGTGATTCTCGTGCCGTCCATTCTTGGGGCCGGCTTTCTGGCTGGCTGCGTCGATCAGACTAGGGAGGTGCAGACTTATCGAGGCGTGCTGGATGATCAGCAGCCCAACCCCAAGCCGCTCAATTCCGGAGAACCGCTGACGCTGGCGCGGGCATTGGCCCTGGCTAATGCGGACAACGAGCAGATCGCGTCACAGGGAGAAACCTACCTGCGGTCGTTGATCGACAAGAACCGGGCCGTTGCAGCGTTCTTGCCCACCGTCAGCTTCCAGCCGAATTTCACGATCGAGCAGGCGCCTAGCGGTTCCGGCGCCCAGGCATCTCCAGGCGCTCCTTCCCCCAGTGCCGCCGCCGTTGCCGCCAGTTCGGGGGGGTATGTGATTCAAGGCGATACTCTGCGCCGCTTTGAAGCGCCAGTAGTCGGCAGCATGAATCTGACCGGCCAGAAGGTTCCCAATCTCAAGAGCAAGGAGATGGTTGTCGTCCAGCAAAGACAATTGCTCATCGATGCGCAGGGGACGGTTTTGCTCAATGTTGCCCAGACATTCTACCAGATCCTGATCTCCACGCAACAAGTCGCTGTGTTGCAACATTCGCTCGAATTGCAGGAGACCCGCGTGCGCGATTTTCAGGGGCGGGTCAAAGTCCGGCTGGCTCTGGAGCTGGATGTGGCCCAGGCGCTCTCCGATGAAGCGGCCACCCGCGTGTTGCTGATCCAGGCGTCAACCGATGTGCGCAATGGCCGCCGCACGCTCGCTGTTCTCATCGGCGGTTCGCAGGTCGACGGTCCCTTGGTCGATGAAATCAAACCGCCGGATTCACTGGATCCGATGTCCTCCTACATCGACCGCGCTCTCGCCAACCGTCAGGATCTGCTGGCTGCGAAAGCAGAGGTCAAGGCGGCGCGCTATGCGGTCAAAGCGGCGATCGCCGAATATTACCCTTCGGTCTCACTGAATGTCGCGGGCTTTCTCTATCGGGAGGACTATGCCAACGCCAGTAAATGGGACGGAGTTCTGTTGGCCAATCTGCCGATTTTTTCTGCGGGCACCATCAAAGCCGACGTGCGCGATGCCTGGTCGTATCTTCGTCAGGCCGCATTATCCGAATCCTACCTGCACCGGCAGATCGAACAGGGAGTACAGATCGCTTATGACAATTTTGTCACCAGCAGGAGCAAGCTGGTCGATCTGCAACGCGAGGCGGAAGCTTCATCGGACGCCTATCAACAGGCTGTCGAACTGGAAAAGAATGGCCTGGCTATTCCCTTGGATGTGTTGACGGCACAGGATGCGTTGCTCAAGTCGCAGCTCCAATTCGCCAGCGAGGTGTCCAGCCACACGGTTTTCTACCTGGACCTGGTTCGCTCGATTGGTGATTTAAACCCCCGGACACCGCTGGGTCTTTGTCGGCCGGTAGCAGTGCCGACGCCAGACAAGCACTGACGCCGAACACAATCCTCAGCGCCCGGAGGGAAGAGCGGCCTGCTGTGCCCGGACACAATCAGTCGGTCGTCTCCTGGATACTGTTCTCAATCACGCCAGTCGCGATCGCATGGCGGGTGAGTCCGGCGGTGTCGTGGATGTTGAGTTTGTCCATCAATTGCTGGCGGTGTTTCTCGACGGTCTTGGTGCTGATGCCGAGCTCGGCCGCGACCTGTTTGTTCGCCGCCCCTTCGGCCACCAGTTGCAGCACCTCCGCTTCGCGCGCCGTCAGCGGCCGTCGGGGCTTTCCGCGGGCGGCACCGCCCTCGCGCGACCTCCGCTCCGCTTCCCCCAGGCGTTTGGCAATCGACGGACTGAAATACGAGTGGCCGGCGACAATTTCCTTGATCGCGTGGACCAGCACCTGCCCGGAATTCTGTTTCACCAGATAGCCGGACGCGCCGACTGCGGCCATGTGCGCCACATACTCGTCGTCGCTGTGCGCGGAGAGCACCAGCACCTTGGTGCCGGGCGCCACGAGCAGAATCTGTCGCGTCGCTTCGAAACCATTGAGCAAGGGCATGGCAATGTCCATCACCACCACTGTCGGACGAAGTTTCCGAGCCAGCTCCACGGCCTGGCGGCCGGTCGCCGCTTCGCCAACGACCTCGATTTCGCTGTCCAACCCCAACAGCGAGCGCAATCCCTCGCGGACGATGGCATGATCCTCGGCCAGCATAACGGTGATTCGCTTCATGGGTTGGCGAAGGCGATTCGGTGCATTCGTAGGTGATTATTTACCGCCAAATGCCGCCGCTGGCGAGCGATTGTTTATGGGGTGATGACCTACCGGGCCTCGCGCGACCGCGCCAGCCGCGTCCCCGCTCGGGCACCCGAGTGGGGAAACACCCCATAATTGTCCAAGCATGCACCGCGTACGATCCGAGCAGCGAAGACCCTCAGTCACATGAAGATCGTTCTCTTTCTCTGCTATCTCGGAACCTGGGCGGCCGTCCCGCATCTCCTGTTTCTGAAGAAGCGGCCCGCCGCGACGCTCGCCTGGCTCTGGGCAATTCTCTTTATCCCGTTTCTTGGCCCCATCGTCTATTGCCTTTTCGGCACGGACCGGCTCAAACGTCGGCGGCTCAAGCACCGCGCACGATTCTCCGCCTGGCCGTCGCATCGGCGGAATCCGGCCAGCGCAACGGACGAAGCGACGGCGACGGCGATCCAGAATCTGCCGGGCCGCGAGCGCCAGTTTCTTCAGCTGCTTTCGCGCATCAACCAGCTTCCCATCAGTTCGGCCGAGGAGTTGCGCATCCTGCGCGACGCCAAGGAATTTTATCCTCTGCTCGAACAACGGATCCGGGAGGCGAAACTCCATATTCACCTCGAGGTTTATAGCTGGCGCGGCGATGAGACGGGCGGGCGGTTTCTGCGCTTGCTGGCCGACGCCGCCCGGCGCGGCGTCACCGTCCGCCTGCTCCTCGACGGGGTGGGATCGTTTGGCTTGCGCCGGAGGCAGCTCAACAACTTCCGGGCGGCCGGCGGCCGGCTCGCGTGGTTTCAGGGACTCGACCCCAGGCGGGGACGCTTCGCGCTCAATCTGCGCAATCATCGTAAACTCCAGATCATCGACGGCGCCGTGGCGTTCGTCGGCGGCATGAACATCGGCCGTGAATATGAAGGGCTCGATCCCCTGTTCGGCCACTGGCGCGATGTGCAGGTGGAGGCCCTCGGCTCGGTCGTCCAGGCATTGCAGGAAGTTTTCGCCGACGACTGGTTCTTCGCCACGGGCGAGAAAATCCCGGAGCAACCCGCCCCTGTCCACCGCGCCGCGTTCCCGGTGCACGTGATTGTCGGAGGGGCCGATCGCGCGAACGAACCGCTGAGCAAATCAATCGTCAGCCTCCTCCACGAAGCCACGACGCGGGTGTGGATCGCCACAGGCTATTTCGTGCCCGACGACGTGATGCTTGAGGCGCTGGAACTGGCGGCCAGCCGCGGAGTGGACGTGCGGTTGCTGGTGGCGGAGAAGAGCGACCACTGGTGGCTGGTGGTCGCCGGCCGTTCCTATTATGATGAATTGCTGGCCGCCGGCGTGCGCATTTTCGAGTACTCGGCAGGAACCAATCACGCCAAGATCACGGTGGCGGATAAACACTGGGCGATGGTGGGTTCGGCCAATCTCGACTACCGCTCGATGCGCCTGAATTTCGAGCTCAACCTGCTCTTCCGCTCACCCGAGCACAACACCGCGCTTGCTCACATTTTGGAGCACGATTTCGCGGCGAGTCAGGAAATCAGCCCGGCCGTCTTTGCCCGGCGCCCTTTCCGTCAGAAATTTGCTGAGGCGGCACTACGGCCGCTCTCACCCATGCTCTAGTATGACTTCGTTACGTTGCATCGCCAGCACTGGCGCAATCCCCGAGCAAAATCCGGTGGTTTTCCCTCTTAGACATCGCCCAGTGCGCCGAGAAAATCTTCGGAGGGAAAACCTAAGACCTAACGAAGTAATACTAGGAGCTTGTCGGGCTTCGC
>PLOH01000094.1 GCA_003142955.1 Opitutia bacterium
GCCCCCACGGGGAATCGAACCCCGGTTTAAAGATTGAGAATCTCTTGTCCTAGCCGCTAGACGATGAGGGCGTGGAAGCGGCTGAATTTTGGGTTGGCGCGCGGAATCTCAAGGAAAAACTTCACCAAACCTCCGAAGACCCACGGTCTTTTGTTTTGGAACGAGTCTCGTCTGACATGGGCGGGACGCCCATGCCACGTGCCACGGACGTCTCGCCCGTGGGATCGCGCGACGGCTCCTCAAAACAAAACACCCTGTTCCGAAGACCACGACGACGCTCAATCGTCTGGCGACGCAATCAACCGGCCATCCTATCGGCCCCCGCGCTTATGAGAACTTATTTGCGGGACACGACACTAGGTGACCTATCCAGTTGTCCCGGAAACACCGCTGCTTCTGCAAACCGCGCCGGCTTCCGGCGCGGTTTTTCGGTTTTTCTCGCAATCCTCTGACGCCGCCCAAGCCTGCTCGTTTCATGGGTCCAAAGATACTGTTGCTCTGGGATATCGATGGCACCCTGCTGACCGCCGGCGGGGCGGGCCTGCGGGCGCTGGCATCAGCCCTGCAGCACGTTTTTGACATCGACGGTTCCATCGACGACATTGATTTCGCGGGCCGGACCGACCGGTCGATCATGCGGCAGATCTTCCGCAAGTTTGGCCTGCCCGCCACGGAAGAGAATTTCTCCCGTTTTGCGGAGGGCTACGTGGCCGCGCTTCCACTTGAACTGGCGAATGGCGCCGTGCGCCTGTTGCCGGGGATCCCCACTCTGCTCGATGCCGCAGCCGCCCGCGGCGACACCGCCGTTGGCCTGTTGACGGGCAATCTCCGCCGCGGCGCCGAGGTCAAGCTCGGCAGCCGGAACCTTTGGCAGTATTTCCCTTTCGGAGCGTTCGCCGATGATGCGGAGGATCGCAACGAACTCGGTCCGCACGCCCTCCGCCGGGCGCAGATCCATCACCGCGTGGAATTTGCAGCGGTCAATACGTGGGTGATTGGTGATACGCCCCACGACATTGTCTGCGCCCGGGCCTGCCACGCCCGGGCTCTGGCCGTCGCGACGGGCCGGCATTCCGCCGACCAGCTCCAAGCCCTGAATCCGGACGTCGTCTTCAACGACCTGGGGGACGTCACGGCATTCTGGCGGGTGATCGCTGGCGGATGACGCCCTGTTCCCGTCGCCCGGCTGCCTCCACCCCGTGGAAGTCTAGCCGTTTTAGGGCGGAAAAAAGGGATTGCTGACCTCGCGCCCGACTGAACTATCGACCGTAACGCCCGCCGCCTCTTCCAATAAATTCCGCTCAACGCATGACGACCTTTACGATTGCCATTGGATCCGACCACGCCGGCTTTCACTACAAGGAAGCCATCAAGGCCGAGCTGCTCGCCGCCGGCCATACCGTGCGCGACTTCGGCACGGATTCCGACGCCGCCTGCGATTACCCGGATTTCATCCGCCCCGTGGCCGAGGCGGTCGCCCGGGGCGATTTTCAGCGCGGCATCGTGCTGGGTGGCTCGGGCAACGGCGAGGCGATCGTCGCCAACCGGGTTCGCGGCGTTCGCTGCGGCGTGTGCTGGGGTGAGCAGACCGCCATCTGGAATCGCGCGCACAATGATGCCAACGTCCTGTCGCTGGGAGCGCGCACTGTTTCCCAGGAGCTGGCTTTGGCGATCGTGCGCGTGTGGCTTGAGACGGCGTTCGAGGGCGGGCGGCACTTACAACGCATCTGCAAGATCGACGGCCCCAGCAGCTAATGTGAATTACCGAATGAATTGATTGTGTTGGGCGTGCGTCATGCGGTGCTTCAGTCCGCACGATCGAGCGCAGGGAGCGCGGGCTGAAGCTCCGCGCTACTTCAAGGTCTCTCACTGCAATAGGTAACCCGCAATAGTTGGGCTTTCCACGCGGCGGATGGGCGCCCTGCGATTCGACAGCCGGGGTCTTTTGTTTTGAGGAACGGTCGCGCGAGCCCACAGGCGAGACGCCCGTGCCACGTGGCATGGGCGTCTCGCCCATGTCAGAGGAGGCTCGTTCCAAAACAAAAGACCGTGATTCGACAACCGGGGGGTCCTTATTATCATTCCACCGGTATGAACATGCCTTATCGTCCGCTCGGCGCGTCCGGCCTGAAAATCAGCGCCCTTTCGCTCGGCGCCTGGGTTACCTTCGGAAAGCAGATCGGCGACTCGACCGCGCGCAAACTGATGCACACGGCCTATGACTCCGGCATCAACTTCTTTGACAACGCCGAGGCCTATGCCGACGGAGAGGCCGAGATCGTTATGGGGAAGATTCTCCAGAAGGCGGGCTGGCGACGGTCCAGCTATGTGGTGTCGAGCAAGGTCTTCTTTGGCGCCGAGGGCGACCGTCCAAATGAGGACGGCCTTTCGCGCAAACACGTGATCGAAGCCTGCCACGCGGCCCTCCGCCGTCTCCAGGTGGACTATCTGGACCTGTATTTCTGCCATCGCCCTGACCCCACTGTGCCGATCGTCGAAACGGCCCGTGCGATGCATGACCTCATCGTTCAAGGCAAGGTGCTCTATTGGGGAACGAGCGAATGGAGCGCGGCGCAAATCACCGCGGCCCATGCCGCCTGCGCGCGGCTCGGGTTGCATGCGCCGGTCGTCGAGCAGCCGCAATACAACCTTTTCCACCGGTCCCGGGTCGAAAAGGAATACGCCACCCTCTACCGCAAATTCGGGTTGGGCACGACCATCTGGTCGCCGCTCGCCTCCGGCCTCCTTACCGGCAAATACCGCGAGGGTATCCCACCCGGTTCCCGCCTGGCTGCTCCCGGCCTCGAATGGCTGCGGGACATTGTCTCGGGTCCGGGCGCCGCGCTCCGCCTCGCCGCCATCCCAAAACTGGCGAAGATCGCCACCGAGCTGGACACGACCTTGCCTCGCCTCGGCGTTGCCTGGTGCTTGAAAAACCCCCGGGTCAGCACGGTCATTCTCGGCGCCTCCCGGGTCGCCCAATTGCAGGAGAATTTAGGCGCAATTGAAATCGTCGAGCGACTCACTCCCGCGGTGCTCGCTCGCCTCGACACGATTTCGCGCCCGGTGGCGGAGTAAGGTCCGATTACCTATTTTCTTGGGGCTTGAGCTGAATCGCCACCCGACCAATATTCCGACCCGTTATGAAAACACTTCGTTACTTCACTGGGTTACTCGGCATGCTCGTCCTGGCGGCTGGTCTCTGTGCCAAGGATTTCGAAGGCAAGATCCGTTTCAAGATGACCGGGCAGGACGGGCCTGCCAAAAGGTCGAACGGCAATGCACCGGCCTTCATGGATTATTATCTAAAGGGAGGACTGATGCGCATCGATATGGATGCCGGCAACGGACAGATATTCGGCTCGATCATCGATCCGGCGAAGCGGGAGATAACCATCCTCATGGGCGCCCAGAAAATGTACATGGTCAGGGCGATGCCGGAACCGCAGAAAACCGATGGAGTGGCCACCCCATCCAAGGACGCGGAGTTCGTCCGCACCGGAGAGACTGAGACCATCCTCGGCTATCGATGCGAGAAGATCCTCGTGAAGAGCAAGCAGGGCGATGCTGAAGTCTGGGCCGCCGAAGGTCTCGGCACGTTCCACGGCATGGGCGGCGGTAACCCGATGGGGCGACCCGCGCCCAAAAGCGCCTGGGAGACCGCGCTGGCCGAGCATGGGTACTTCCCGTTGCGGATGGTGAACCGGGACAAGAGCGGCAAGGAGTTCATGCGCATGGAGGCGGTCTCGGTTGAACCGCAATCGCTGCCCGCCTCGATTTTTGCCCCGCCAAGCGATTACCGGAAGTTTGAGATGCCCTCCATTCCCGGCCTGGGCGGTTTTGGCCGAGGGACCGACTGAATCGCCTGTGGCTGCTGAAGTCACGCGCGTCCTGTCCGACCTTCACTATGGCGATCCCGCGAGCCGGGTGCGCTCGCTGGATGCTCTGTGTCCATTGTTCGCCGGGGCCGATCGGGTGGTGTTTAATGGCGACAGCGTGGAGACGCGTCGGAGCCCGATTACTCAGCAGACCAACCGGATTCGCGAGGAATTCCTCGACTTTGCCCGGAACGCCGTGCCGGGGTGCACGGTGATTACGGGAAACCACGATCCCGACCTCTCCGCCGTCCATCATCTCGAACTTCTTGGCAGTATCGTGTTCATCACTCACGGCGAGGTGTTGTTTGACGATCTGGTGCCGTGGAGTCGCGAACTGCCCCAGACGCGCGAGTTCTTTCGCCAGGAGCTCGCCGCCCTCCCGGCCGACTTGCGGGAATCACCCGGTGAACGCCTGGCCGCCGGGAAACGCGCCTGCGCCAGGCTGGAGCTGACCGTTGATCCTCATCCGCGTCATCCTTGGGGACGGTTCCACCGGACGATGCTCACCTTTTGGCCGCCCCACCGCGTTCTGGCCATGCTCAAAGCGTGGCGCCAGCTGCCGGACCGCGCGGCGACGTTCGCCCGCCAATTCCGGCCGGGGGTTCGATTTGTCCTGATCGGGCACACCCACCGGCCGGGGGTCTGGATCCGCTCGGACCTGGTGGTCATCAACACCGGTTCGTTTCGCCCGCCCTTTGGTTGCTACGCCGTCGATGTCTCGGCACCACAAATCGTGGTCCGGCAGGTGCGATATTCCGGCGGCAGTTTCACCCTTGGCCGGGTGGTCGCGGCATTCGCGCTCGCCCCGACCGGGGGTGGTTCGACGGATCCCTCCGGTCTCCTTCCCGTGCTGGCACCCGCACCATGACCACGGAATTCGGCTGGTGGGCCCGGGACGCCGACGGACGGAGATATCAGGTACGCGCCAAGATTTTTGGCGACAACGTCACCTGGAGCCGCAAGCAGGGGCATCATCAACCGTGGCAACCGCACACCCCGCTGACGGACGAGGATTGGGAGACCCTGCTGGCCGAGGCCGCCCGGCGGGTGCCCCGGCGCCTGCTTTCGCCGGCCCAGTTTGAGACGATCAAGCGCTTGCGACCGCAGTAGTTCTTTCCGCGCCTTTGTTTTTGCGTTGGCGCGCCCTTTTGTGGCTTAATCGTTCCACCGATGAATATCCACGAATACCAGGCCAAGGCCCTGCTGGAAAAACATGGCGTCGCCGTGCCGAAAGGCGTGGCGGCCCGCTCCACCGCCGAGTTCGCGCCGGCCCTCGCCGGGTTTCCCGAGGGGCTCGTCGTCGTGAAATCTCAAATACACGCTGGCGGTCGCGGCAAGGGCACTTTTGTCGACGGTTTCAAGGGCGGAGTGAAGATCGCCAAGTCCAAGGCCGAGGCGCTCGATTACGCGCAGAAGATGTTCGGCAACACCCTGGTGACCGTTCAGACCGGCCCCGCCGGCCGCAAGGTGCAGACGATCTATTTCACCCAGGCCAGCCGCATCAAGAAGGAATACTATCTCGCCATCCTGCTCGACCGCGCTTCCTCGCGGCCCGTCATTGTGGCCTCCACCGAGGGTGGCGTGGAGATCGAGAAGGTCGCCCGGGAAACGCCCGAAAAGATCGTCAAGGTCTTCGTCGACCCCGCGATCGGTCTCGCCGACTACCAGGTCCGCCAGCTCCTCTTCGGTCTGCGCCTCAATCCCGCCGAGCAGAAGAACGCCGCCAAACTCATCCGCTGCCTGTACAATGTTTTCTGGGAGACGGATGCCTCCATGGTCGAGATCAACCCGCTGATCACGACGCCCGACGACCAGGTGCAGGCGCTCGACGCCAAGATCTCGTTCGACGACAACGCGCTCTTCCGCCACCCGGAGATCGTCGCCCTCCGGGATCTCAACGAGGAGGACCCCAAGGAAACCGAGGCCTCAAAGCACAATCTCAATTACATTGCGCTCGACGGCAACATCGCCTGCCTGGTGAACGGCGCCGGCCTGGCGATGAGCACGATGGATATCATCAAGTATTTCGGCGGCAACCCGGCGAACTTCCTCGACGTCGGCGGCGGCGCGACCAAGGAGCAGGTGGTCGCGGCCTTCAAGATCATCCTCACCGACCCGAAGGTGAAGGGGATTTTCGTTAATATCTTTGGCGGAATCATGGACTGCGATGTCATCGCCGCCGGCATCGTTGAGGCTGTCAAAGAGGTTGGTCTCAAGTTGCCGCTCGTCGTCCGTCTGGAAGGCAACAATGTGGTCGCGGGCAAGCAGACGCTGGCTGCGAGCGGGCTGCAACTCGTCAGCGGCGACAGTATGGCCGACGCCGCGCAGAAGATCGTCAAGCTCGTCGCGTGAACCCCAATCGATTCTGCCATGAGCATCCAGGTTAAAGAGGTTGCGTTCGTTTTCCACCCCGTCACCGACGTCGCCCGCGCCCGCCAGTTCTATGAGGGATTCCTCGGTCTGAAAACCGCCATCCAGGTCGAAATCGCCCCTGGCCAGTGGTGGATTGAATTCAACGTGGCGGGCGTTGCGCTCGCCATCTCCAACGCGGTGCCCGGCGCCCCGGCATCGAGCCTCACGCTTGAAGTCGCCGACCTTGACGGCGCGCTGGCCGCAGCGCGAACGGCTGGCGTACCCATCGCTTTCGACGCGATGGAGTTTCCTCCCTGCCGCCTTTCGGCGGTCAAGGATCCCGACGGCAATCAGATCGGCCTGCATCAGCGGAAAGCCGCATCTTGATCCGGAATATCGGCAGCACCTCATTCTGACCGCGGCAAAGCCTCCACTTTTACTTTCACTCTCACTTTCACTTTCACGATCACTTCCTCCCCATGTCCATTCTCATCACTCCCGAAACCAAGATTCTCATCCAGGGCATCACCGGCGCGTTCGGCGCCCGCCATGCGCAGCTCTCGCTCGACTACGGCACGCAGGTCGTCGCCGGAGTCACCCCGGGCAAGGGCGGCCAGTTCTTCGAGCATAAGGATTACAAGGTTCCGATCTTCAATTCGGTTGCCGAGGCTGCTGCGGCCACCGGCGCGACCGTGTCCGCCATCTTCGTGCCCCCGCCGTTCGCCGCCGACGCGATCTTGGAGTGTGTCGACGCCGGGCTCGACCTTGTCGTCGCGATTACCGAGGGCATCCCCGTGCGCGACATGGTGCGGGTGAAGCGCGCCATGGCCGGAAGGAAGACCCGTCTCGTCGGTCCCAACTGCCCGGGAGTTGTCACGCCGGGCAAGGGTCCCGACTCGTCCGGCGGCTGCCGCATCGGCATTTCCCCCGGCTATATCCACAAGAAGGGCCATGTCGGCATCGTTTCGCGGTCCGGCACCCTCACCTACGAGGCGGTCTGGCAGGTCACCTGCAAAGGGCTCGGTCAGAGCACATGCGTCGGCATCGGCGGCGATCCCGTCAACGGCACGTCTCATCTGGATGTCATCAAGCTTTTCAGCGCCGACCCGGACACGAAAGGCATCATCATGATCGGCGAAATCGGCGGCACCGCCGAGGTTGAGGCCGCCCGCTGGATCAAGGAGAATTGCCAGAAGCCGGTCGCCGGATTCATCGCCGGGGCCACTGCTCCCGCCGGGCGCCGCATGGGTCACGCCGGCGCGGTCATCGGCGGCAAGGAGGATACGGCAGCCGCAAAGATCGCCATCTTCAAGGAATGCGGCGTCGAGGTGGCGGTCACCCCCTCGGACATGGCCGACGCCCTCCTCCGCGCCGCCCTGGCCAAAGGCGTGTCGCTGGCCTAATCGAATCGATCCGAGGCCACCTCGGGTGCGATTCTTCCAGGGGGTCAGTTCCATCCGGACCCGTGCAGTCGGATTTCCACCACGAAGCGCCGAGCGCGGCTTCGCGCAACCTAATGCAATCGTGAGCTCCCGCCCACGAATCGACACGAATCTGCCTAGCGCGGCGGAGCCGCAACCAAAGTGGCGGAACGCCGAGCGCTTTGGTAAGCGGTAGAGCATGAAACAAACCCTCACGTCCACGCCCGGCGTTCCAGACGCCTTTGTTAGCAAGTTTGGCCGAACAGGTCACCGGTTTCCTTTGCGGTTTCGATCGGCTGCGCTTTCACGCGAGCTTGCGGATGCAGTATCAGCCCGTGGTCATGGGCCTGTATCTTTCGCGGCAAAAGGTGCCGCTTAAGGACTTCAAGGACGATGCGCTGCGGATTACGGAACGCGTGAAGGAGGCCGCTTATCACTCGATTGCGGTAGCGGGCCGGCGCAATCCCTGGCCAGCTCGCGCGCGTCGAAGGAAGCTCTGGCGCGTGCGCCATCGCGCAACGCGACAACTGCTTTGTGCGGGTGAGCGACCCGGTGCGCGCCCAGGCCCTCCTGGAGCAGCAACTGAAGACCGAATGGCCGAAGGCAGGAATTCGTGGCTATTGGTGTGCATCCGTGGGTCAAACGAATAGATCTGGATCGACGTTGATGCAGGCTGGAAAGCCTGCGCTACTTTCGGCGAGTCGCACCGCGCTCGCTGGCGCTCGCGGCGACGAACCTACTCACTACTCGCTACCCGCTACTGAATTCCCCTTCCGCTTTCCCGGTTTCCCAGTTTCTCGGTTTTCATTATCCGTGCCCATCCGTTGCATCCGTGGTCAATCGTACATACCGGAGGGGAGGGAGCCTGGCCTGGCAATCGCGGACAGGAACCTGAGTTTCTTCGTCACAGAGCGCACAGAGAACCAATCCGAGAGCACGGAGAGAGCTTGCCCAGGCAATCGCGAACAAGCTCGCTTCCTACGAACAGCGCCAGCGGATCAAACGCTTATTTCTTCCGCGCCAGCCACCGCGAGATTCCCATGAGGGCCAGCAACCCGGCAAACCAGGGATTGATCGCGCCGCCGCCACCACCACCTCCGCCAGTGCTGCCGGTACTTCCGCCAGTACCGCCACTACCGCCCGTGCCTCCACGACCAGTGGTAATGGTGGTGCTCGTCTCGCCTTGCGTCATCGCCGGAGTGCTCACGTTGGCACTCACGTCGATCTTGCGGATGGCCGCGTTACCGCTGTCCGCGACATAGAGGCCGCCGGAGCCGTCCAGCACGAGACCCTTCGGCTGATTAAAGAGCGCATTGGTACCAGCGCCGTCCAAGAGGCCGGCGAGCCCGGCGATTCCGGCGACCGTCGTCACCGTCCCGCCCGACGTGACCTTGCGGATCGTGCAATTACCGGAATCCGCGACGTATACGTTGCCGGCACTGTCCACCGTCAGGCCGGTCGGCTGGTTGAAAAACGCATTGCTTCCGGTTCCATCGAGCGTCCCAGCAATATTGTAGTCGCCAGCGAGCGTCGTCACCACGCCGGAGGATGTGACCTTGCGAATGGTGTCATTGTAGGAATCCGCGACATACAGGTTGCCGGAACCATCCACCGTCACTCCCGTCGGGTTGTTGAACCGGGCTCCAGCGCCCGTGCCGTCGGCGTATCCGCGGACGGTGGGCGAGCCGGCCACGGTGGTCACGCCCCCGGATGAGTTGACCATCCGGATCGTATCGGTGAACGAATCGGCGACGTAGAGATTGCCGCCGCTGTCGGCCGCGATCCCGGTGGGCGCGGAGAACCATGCCGCCGTGCCCGACCCATCCTTGTTGCCGCGATTCGACACGCTGCCGGCAACCGTTGTCACCGTTCCGTCCGATGCGATCTTGCGGATCGTGCCATTGCCCGTGTCCGCGACGAAGACATTGCCGTTGCTGTCGAGCGTGACGCCATTGGGCTGGTTGAACAGGGCATTGGTGCCATTCGCATCGGTCGAGCCGACCACGGCGGCCATGCCCGCGAGCGCGGTGACCACGCCGGCGGGAGTCACCTTGTCGATCGTGTTGTTGGCGGCGTCCGCAACAATGAGATTGCCGGAGCTATCCCGCGCGACACTGGTTGGAAAGATGAAGAGGAACAGGCCCTGCGAACTGTTGGGACTGCCCGCGCGGCCCAGATCGCTATTGGTGCCACCGGAACCCCCGGTCGAGCCGCCCGTGCCGCCAGTCCCACCCGTGCCGCCGGTTCCGCCTGTGCCACCCGTGCCGCCGGTTCCGCCTGTGCCACCCGTGCCGCCGGTTCCGCCTGTGCCGCCAGTCCCTCCCGTGCCACCGGTGCCACCGGTTCCCGAGCCAGCTGCCGGCACCCCCACGCGGATCATGTTGTTCAAGGTATCGGCGACATACAAAGTTCCAGAGCTGTCCACCGCGATTCCGTTCGGATTATTGAATCGAGCATCACTGCCGGTTCCACTGGCGTAGCCGATGACGCTGGCGGTGCCCGCGAGAGTCGTCACGACGCCACCAGGGGTGATGCGGCGGATGAGCTGATTGTTTGAATCCGTCACGTAGACATTGCGGTCGGCATCCACCGCCAATCCAGTCGGCCCGGAGAACCATGCATCCGTGCCGGTCCCATCGATGCTCCCCGAGTTCACCGAGGAGCCCGCCAAGGTCGAGACCACCCCGGATTGCGTGATCTTGCGGATGACATTGTTTCCGGTGTCGGCGACGTACACGGTGCCAGCGCTGTCCACGGCAATTCCGTTGGGACCGCTGAAACGTGCGCCACTGCCGACCCCGTCGAGAAAGCCGCTGTATCCGCCCAAGCCGGCCAAGGTCGTCACGACGCCGATGCTGCCGTCGCTGCCGGTGAGGGTGATCTTGCGGATCGCGCTGCTGTTGGAGTCGGCCACGTAAATGTTATTCGCGCTATCCATGGCCAGCGCGGTCGGCAGGTAGAAGCTCGCGTCACTGCCGGTCCCATCCAGGCTGCCGCGCAATCCCGCGGTGCCCGCCACGGTCTTGACAAAGCCATTGGGATCAATCCTCCGGATCGTTGCGTTGATCGAGTCCGCCACATAGACATTCTTGTTCGCATCGACGGCCAAGCCGTAAGGCCGAAAGAACTGCGCCGCCGCTCCCGTTCCTTCTCCCGAGCCGGACGTTCCTGAAGCGCCGGCCAGGGTGGTGACGTTCCCACTCGTATCAATCTTTCTGACGGTATCGTCGAGGCTGTCGCCGACGTAAATATTCCCATCGGCGTCGACAGCCACGCCATTGGGTTCGCTAAAACGGGCATCCGTTTGCGGCCCGTCCGCGTCATTGAAGCTGGCCCGCGACGCTGTGCCCGCGACCGTGGTGACGACGCCCGCCGGAGTCACTTTGCGGATCGTATTATTGTTGGAGTCGGCAATGAAGAGGTTACCAGCACCATCGACCGTTACGCCGTGCGGAATGTTGAATCGCACATTCGCACCGATGCCATCCGTATACCCCGGGCTGCTTGAAATGCCCGCCAGCGTGCTGACCGTAGCTGTCGTGGCGCCATTCGTCGTCGTGAGCACGATCTGCCGAATGACGTCGCTGTAGGAATCCGTGAGGTAGAGGATGCTGTTGTTCAGGGGGTCAACGGACACACCGAGCGGCTGGTCGAACTGGGCCGAGGTTCCCGGCCCGTCGATATGACCTCTCGTTCCCACAATGCCCGCCAGCGTGCTGACCGTGGCAATGGGCGTGCCGGAAGCATTCGGCGCCAGTGTAACCATTCGGAGGGTCTGATTACCGGTGTCGGCCACGTAGAGGGTCTGGCCCGTGCTGTCGACCGCGATGGCTTGTGGGTTATAGAATTCCGCGATCGTGCCCGTGCCGTCGAGGCTGCCGGCCATTTGCGCAGTGCCCGCCAGCGTGGTGACGACGGCATTGGTCGTCTGGCCGGATGGCACAACCATCATGCGGATGTCATCATTGCCATATTCGACAATGAAAACGTTGGTTGATTGGTCGGTCGGATTATAGTGGACTGCCACGCCATAGGGAGACAGGAAGGTGACAGCCGTACCGGTGCCGTCCGTGGAACCATAGACTCCGGCCATCGCGGCGGGGGTACTCACCACGCCGGCATTGGTGACCATTCGGATGGTGTTGTCGACCGAGTCCGCGACGTAGAGATTGCCGTTGGGATCGTGGGGATCGATCCCGACAGCCCAGGGGTTGGACATCGAAACCGCAGTACCCGTGCCATCCTCGCTGCCGATCACACCGGCCACGCCGGCATACGTGGTGACCAGGTAAGCGCCGTTACTCGGCGTCATTTTGCGGATGATGCTATTGCCCGGATCCGCCACAAAGATGTTTCCGGCACCATCAGCAGCGACGCCGCTGGGATAATAGAACCGCGCCGCACTGCCCAAGCCATCAGCGCTGCCCTGGTTGTTAAGTTGGCCGGCGAGCGTGCTGACGATATCGCCAGAGACGATTTTGCGGACGGTATTGTTTCCGGTATCGGCGACGTAGACAGTGTCGCTGTTGTTTTTTGCCACCCAAATGCCGCCTGGATTTTGGAAATGCGCCACCGAGCCCGTCCCGTCCGACCGGCCCACGGTCAGCGCCACCCCCGCTTGCGTGGTGACGCCGAGCGCCGTTGCACCGGACGCAATAGAAATCTCCCGGATCGTGTCGTTGCCGGCGTCTGCCACCCAAACGTTGTCCAAAGAATCGACAGCGACGCCTTCGGGGGAGTTGAAGCGCGCCACGCTGGTCGCCGCGCCGTCGACACTGCCGCTGGCTCGGATCCGCCCCGAACCAGCATAGGCCGTCACATTGAGGGAAGGATCGATCTTCCTGATCGTGTTATTGCCGCTGTCGGCGACATACAGGTTGCCTTTGCTGTCGATCGCGATCCCGGACGGACTGCTGAACTGTGCCGTGCTGGCCGCGCCGTCAACATAGCCGGCGTTGCTGGCCGCACCCGCCAGCGTACTGACCACGCTCGCCTGGCTGATCTTCCGGATCGTGTTGTTGTAGGTGTCAACCACGATGACCGTGTTGTCCTGACTGTCCACCGCCAGGCCAAATGGAAAATTGAACTGGGCGACGGTGCCGGCTCCGTCCGTATGCCCCTTAATTGATGGAGTGCCTGCTATCGTCGACACGACGCCGGCCGGCGTGATTTTCCGGATCGTGCAATTGTAGGTGTCGGCTACATAGACATTGCTGGAACTGTCCACGCTCAGAGACGCCGGGGACCTAAAGCGCGCCGCGGTCCCGGTGCCATCAATCGATCCGCTGTTTCCGGCAAGTCCGGCGATCGTGGTGACCACGCCGGCCGGGGTGATTTTCCGAATGACCTCATTGGAGGCATCGGCTTCATAAATATCGCCCGCGGGATCTGCCGACAGGCCGGTGGGGAAATTAAACCGGGCCGCCGTGCCAGTCGCATCGAAATAACCTTGGGCGCCCGCACTTCCCGCAAAGGTGGTTA
The DNA here is from genome assembly GCA_003142955.1 of Opitutia bacterium. Classification (GTDB taxonomy): domain Bacteria; phylum Verrucomicrobiota; class Verrucomicrobiia; order Opitutales; family Opitutaceae; genus Fen-1467. Next base: position 13,133 of record PLOH01000094.1, read on the forward strand.
CGGTGCCCGACGTGTCGATCTTCCGAATCGTGTGGTTGTAGGTATCTGCGACATAAACATTGCCACTTCCGTCGACGGCCAGGGAAGTAGGGTGATAGAATCGGGCGCTGAGGCCAATTCCGTCCACGCTGCCCGAGATTTCCGGGGTACCCGCCACAGTCGTGACCGTTGCACTCGGGAGAGAGATCTTTCGGATGGTGCTGTTGGATGAGTCGGCGACGAAAATACTCCCGTCAGTGCCGATGGCCACCGCGGCCGGATAGAAGAACCGGGCAGCAGAGCCAACTCCGTCGACGCTTCCGCTGAAGCCCGCCGCACCCGCCACCGTGGTCACCACCCCGGCCGGATTGATCTTTCGAATGAGATGGTTAGCCGTGTCGGCCAAATAGGTGTTCCCTGAACTGTCCACCGCCGCACCGTAGGGCTGACTGAATCGCGCATTGCTCCCCGTCGCATCCGTGCTGCCGTTGCTGGGCATCATCCCTGCGCCCGCCAAGGTGGACACCACGCCGGAGGCGGTGATCATTCGCACGGTGTTGTTGGCGGAATCGGTCACATAGACGTTGCCGTTGGAATCGACCGTGATTCCGATCGGGAAATCAAACCGGGCAGCCGAGCCGGTGCCGTCCGCGAATCCGCTGGTGCCGGCCACGCCGGCGAAAGTCGCCACCACACCGGCCGGTGAAATCGTCCGAATTGTGTTATTCCCGGAGTCGGACACATAAAGGTTGTCCGCCGAGTCAATGCCCAGGCCTGCCGGATTGTAGAAACGGGCGGCGGTTCCGGTGCCGTCGCTGCTCCCGAGCACGCCGGCCTGGCCCGCAAAGGTCGATACCATCGCGCCGTCAGCCGTGATCATCCGAATCGTGCTGTTCTCCGTGTCCGCCACGAAGGTGTTTCCATGACTGTCGGTAACCACCGCGGCCGGGTGGAAAAAGCCGGCGCCTTGAGCGGATCCGTCCTGACTCCCCATTGGCGCCAATCCCCAGACATTAACCGGACCGAACGTGTAGGGCGTATAATTCGAGCCGGACGGGTAATTCGTCTGGGCCATGACGATCCCAGAAAGGAGGGCCGCAAAAGAAAAGAGAGCCCGGTGCAAGTGCAAAGAGAGCCGCATGATTAGGTTAGGTTGGATGAACCGCAAAAGAGGTTGTGGGCGGGAAACGGATGGCCCCATCGCTTCGGGATTAAATATAGACGGTGAGTTTGGCTAATTGTTTCATCTAACAATTCCCCGTTTGGGAACAGACTCAATCTCCTTTACCGATCCGGGGGATCGAGTAAAGTGCAGAAGCACAGGCGTGATGAAAACTGTCGCAGAGGTGAATCGCAAGTGGATCTCGGCAAACCGACGAAATCCAGCCGCCGTGTGACAAACTGTGCCGCAATTCTCGAATGCTGCATTCGGCCCGGACGCCGCTCCCGCTCCCGTCAAGTCTCGTTGTCCACCCGCCGTCCGAGCTCTTCCCGACACTCGTTGATGACCCGCAGCCAGATCTCGCGCAGGTCGAACAAACGGGGAATCGCGTCATCCCGCCAAGTGGAGAACGCCGGCCGCTCCATGGGGACTGGCCCGATGACGAGCGCCAGCGTCCGGTTAAGCTCCTCCAGGCCGCGCTTGAACAGGCTGATGGCCATGGCGTAATCGCCGAGATCGAGCGCCTGGACACCGAGCACCGCCTGCTCCTCGCCCCGGCAAAGGCTGGTCAGAACGGAGAGCGCCAGCGACTGGGGCACTTTGGCCGCATCGGACGCCAGTCGTTCCCAGCTGCGTTGCAGACTCAGATAGATTGCCTTGGTCGCGATGAAAACCGGGTTCCTGTGCAAGGTATAGGGCTCGATCGGCCCAGACCCGCCCAATCCATGGGTTTCGTCCCGATCATCCTTCGACAGCCCGTTGCCTTCGATTCCGTCCGTTCCCCGCTGCTCCGCGTCCCAACCCATGAGATGGGCAACTTCGTCGATGCACTCCGGGTGGCCTCTCAGGCGCTCGTAGTGCCCGAGGTAACGATGCAGCACATCGTTCTGTTCCCGGAGGTAGCGCTCCCAGTCGAACTCATTCCAAACCAAATCGCCGCATTCGTCCCAATCGTTCTCAGGGAAGCTGTCGGATTCGAAGTCACTCATCGCAAGATGGCCTTTTCGGCCCGAATACCGGATTTGGAGCCGGACAATTGCAAAAGGCAAGGAAAACCCAGAAGGCCTGCAACGCCAACGCCTGCTCTTTGGCTGTGTAACATGCAGACTGCCAGCTTGCTGGGGCGATGACCTTCGCCAAGCCTCCGGAGGGCAGACCGACCGAATTGCACCCCACGGATGCACACCAATAGCCACGAATTTCTGCCTTCGGCCACTCGGTCTTCAGTTGCCGCTCCAGCAGGGCCTGGGCGCGCACCGGGTCGCTCACCCGCACAAAGCAGTTGTCGCGCTGCGCGATGGCACGCGCCAGAGCTTCCTTCAACGCGCGCGAGCTGGCCAGGGATTGCGCCGGCCGGCCCGCATCCGCAAGCTCGCGTGAAAGCGCAGCCGATCGAAACCGCAAAGAAAACCGGTGACCTGTCGGCCAAACTTGCTAACAAAGGCGTCTGGAACGCCGGGCGTGGACGTGAGGGTTTGTTTCATGCTCTACCGCTTACCAAAGCGCTCGGCGTTCCGCCACTTTGGTTGCGGCTCCGCCGCGCTAGGCAGATCCGTGGGCGGGAGCTTTGTTAGGGCGCCACGGCTCGGCTCGACGGTCGATTTCGGATCCACTCGCTGGCGCTCGCGGCCACAAGTCGAGTGCTGTCTTTTGGCAGCCGAGGTGGAGCGGCTTGTCCCCAAGACGCTTGGGTGCGTCAGGACTAATTTTACGGATTGCAGAACGAAAACGGACGCTTGAAGGTGTCGCCATGGCACCGACTGGAATAGTTCATCATGAAACCGTTCACTATTCAGGGCAGGTGCAAGGAGTCGGTTTTCGCTATACGACCCTGTTGCTCGCCCGCGGCTACGATGTCTCCGGGTCAGTGCAGAATCTGGCGGATGCCCGGGTGCGGGTGGAAGTCGAGGGCGAGCAACCGGAAGTGAACGCCTTCCTGGCGGCGATCGAGGAACGAATGGGTGGCTTCGTGCGCCACGTCGAACGTGCGGGCGAGCGGCGCGCGCCCCAGTTCAGTGGGTTCACCATCCGATGAAGAAACACGGTGAACGCCATCGAACTCGATCAGATTGGAAAGGTTTTCGTCCCTGACCTGTCCGGCGCACCATTCCATGCCCTGGCAGGAATCAACCTCTGCATTGCCGAAGGTGAAGTCGTGGGTTTGCTGGGCCCGAATGGCTCCGGGAAGACCACCTTGCTTAAGATCATCCTGGGCCTGCTTGCGCCAACCGCGGGGATCTGCCGGGTTTTTGGACGGCCGGGCAATTGCCCCGAGGTGCGCTGCTCGGTGGGTTATCTGCCGGAAGCGCCGGAGTTTTATCCCTATCTGACCGGAGTCGAACTCGTGCGTTTCTTTGCGCAGCTCGCGGGATTGGCCGGCGCAATCCGGGAAGAGCGCATCGGAGAGGCGATCGCGCGGGTGGGCATGGAGCGAGCCTCGGCCCGGCGCGTGGGCACCTATTCGAGAGGGATGAAGCAACGCATCGGACTGGCGCAAGCTCTGGTGACGAATCCGAGACTGGTGATCCTCGACGAGCCCACGGCCAACCTCGATCTGGAAGGCGCGGCCGATATTGGAGAGATTATCCGTGGCATCCGGGCTCGCGGTGGAACCGTCTTGCTTAGTTCCCACCAGTTGGAGCAGGTCGAGGACCTTTGCACCCGGGTGCTATTCCTGAATCGCGGTCGTCTCGCCGGGTCGGGCACGATGGATGAATTCGCGCAGCCGGATCGTGAGAACACCCTTTTCGTGGCGTCGCTGACGGAGGCGGATCAAGCCGAATTGCGCGCCTGGCTGGCGTGCCGCGGGGCCCGTTTGCGGACCGGAGCGGTCGGGCGGCGGGGCAGGCTGAAGCGAGCGTACCTGGCTGCCGTGAGGGGTGGCCGGTCAGACGAGGCGTGATTCCCATGAGCGCGAGCAGGTTGTCAGCCAACCGTCTGGCGGTGATCGCGGTGAACACCTTCCGCGAGTCGGTGCGCCAGAGGTTTTTCCTGCTTCTGTCTTTGGCGGCGCTCGCGCTGGGCATCGTCGCGTGGTGGCTTCGCGAGTGCAGTTCCGGCGCACTCCAGACAAAGTTTGTGCTCGACGCTGGTTTTGGCGCACTGGCGTTCTTCGGTGCGGTCGTGGCAATCGTGGCGACGGCGGAGTCGTTTTCCGGCGAGATTGAAAAGAAGACAATTATGGCGGTGCTGGCCAAGCCCGTGTGGCGGAGCGAATTCGTCCTGGGAAAGCTGGGTGGGATCCTGGGGTTGCTGCTGGTATTTTGCGCCGCGAGCACGGGGTTCCTGATGGTCCTGATCCTGTGGCAGCACATGGCAACGGGGAGTCTGCCGGCGGGAGAGTCGGCCGAGGTCGGGCACAGGGCGTTCGTCGCCATGATGGCCTGCGGTCTGGTCCAGTGGCTTCGGTGCAGTGTTCTCGCCGCGCTGACTCTGCTGGTGGCAACCTATGCCCGAAGCAGTCTCCTCGCCGTGACTGCTGGATTCGCGGCGCTCGTCGCCTGCAGCCTGCGATCCCTGGCGTGCGACGCTTTTCGGGTGACCGGTCCGGGGTGGGCGAGGGGAGGTGCTGAGATAGTCGGCGTGTTGGTCCCGGACTTTGAACTCTACGACGTGGCCGACCGGGTCGCCAGCGGTGGCGTTCTTTCGCCGGGCTACCTCGCCGGAATCACACTCTACACGGCGCTCTACGTCGGATTGTTCGCCGCGCTGGCGGTTTTTTGTTTTCGCCGTCGTGAGCTTTAGCCGCAGAGCTGCCGTGGTCGTTGTTGCCGGACTGGCCATCGCGGGGGTTGGGCTGTCGCCATTGCGGGAGTCGGTGCGGAAGGCCGGGGCCATGCGCGAGCGGGCGGCCGGGGCTGGCGAACCCCGGCTCGCTGCCGCGCGTTTGCTCAACGTGGCGATTCCCGGAGGACTTCGCGCCCTGGTGGCCGACGCGTTGTGGTTGAAGGTTTATGTTGCGTGGGCCGCGCGCGATCAGCCGCGGACTGAGAGGTTGATCCGCCTGGTCAGCATGGTGGACGATCGCCCGTTGGAATACTGGATCAATGGAGCCCGGATCATCGCATCTGATATTGCGGAGTGGAGGCTCTCCTCGACTGAAGCAGGCGCGGTGCCTGCCGAGGTCCGACGGCAGATCGTGGAGGAACAGGCTCGGGCAGCATTGGGGCACTTGGCGGCGGCGGGAGCCTGCCATCCGGACAGGGCGGCAATCTGGGTGGAGATGGGAAACATTCAGCTATATCGGCGCCGGGATTTGGCTCGTGCCGCCGAATGCTACCGGCAGGCCGCGGAATCGCCGGATGCGCCTTTCTTTGCGGCACGGATTTACGCGGAACTCCTGCAGCGGCTCGGGCGCGATCACGAGGCCTATGCCTGGCTGTGCCGGGTTCACCCAACCCTGCCTGCCAATGACCAGGCGGCGATGTCCGGTCTCGTCTTGAGACGGATCCGCGAGCTGGAAAAACGATTGGATTTATCCCCACAAGAGCAGTAAATGCCAGAGCCGGATCCCCTGTTCAGGGCAAATATGCGAGGATAATTTGACTAAAGGGCCGGGGTTACTAATTCATTAACTAACTTGAGCAGAATACTAAACTAATGACCGAACTGTCCTCTGAGATTCACCCAATATTCGACGTGGTTCTCCCCCGCGCCGAAAAAGAAAAAAAACTGCAGCAGCACGCGCGGGCGGTCTGGCTTTTCGGGCTTTCCGGATCTGGGAAGAGCACCTTGGCCGTCGGATTGGAACGGCGTCTTTTCGCCGAGGGTTTCACGACTCATCTGCTCGACGGGGACAACGTGCGCGCTGGACTAAACCGGGATTTGGGATTTGCCGCGGCCGAGCGCGCCGAGAACATCCGCCGGGTTGCCGAGGTGGCGAAGCTGTTCGTGCAGGCAGGGATCATCCCAATCGTGGCTTTCATCACTCCGCTGCGCGAACTGCGCGAACTTGCCCGCACCATCATCGGGACAGACGACCTGATTGAGGTGTATGTCGAGGCATCAATCGAGAATTGCGCCCGGCGCGACCCGAAAGGCCTCTACGCCAGGGCCGGCGGAGGCCGCATTCAGGACTTCACTGGCTTCACGGCCCCGTTTGAGCTGCCGGAGCCGGCGGGGCTGGTGGTCAATACCGACAACGAGCCGGTTGCTCATTCGGTCGAGCGGCTCCATCAATTCGTCCTGCCTCGGCTGGAACGTTCCCCCCGGTAACCGGCCGGACCGCTCCACCGTCCCGCTCTCCCCAACGAAATCGGCATGAGTTCCTATAACCTCACGCATCTGGCCCAACTCGAAAATGAAGCCGTCTTTGTCATGCGCGAGGTCGCGGCGCAATTCGAACGACCGGTGCTGCTGTTTTCCGGCGGCAAGGATTCCCTGGTGATGGTCCGCCTCGCGCAGAAGGCGTTCTGGCCCGCCCGGTTTCCTTTCCCGCTGCTGCACGTGGATACCGGCCACAATTTCCCGGAGACGATCGCCTTCCGCGATGCGCTGGTGAGTCAGACCGGCGCGCGGCTGATCGTGCGGACGGTCGAGGACTCCATCAAGGCCGGCCGGGTCGTCGAGGAGCCGGGCGCCAATCCGAGCCGCAACGCCTTGCAGACGGTGACGCTGCTGGACGCCATCGAGGAATTCAAATTCGACGCGGCGCTCGGCGGCGCCCGCCGCGACGAAGAAAAAGCCCGGGCCAAGGAACGTTTTTTTTCCCACCGCGACGAGTTTGGCCAGTGGGATCCCAAGAACCAGCGCCCCGAACTCTGGAATCTGTTCAACGGACGCAAGCACCCGGGTGAGCATTTCCGGATTTTTCCGCTCAGCAACTGGACCGAGATGGATGTGTGGCAATACATCGCCCAGGAAAAGATCGCGATCCCTTCAATCTACTTCGGTCACTCGCGGCAGGTGGTCCGGCGGGATGGCGTCCTCCTCGCCCAGTCGCCGCATCTCACCTTGCTGAACGGCGAGCACTATGAAACGCGCCGGATCCGGTTCCGGACCGTCGGGGACATGACCTGCACGGGAGCCGTCGAATCGGACGCGGCCACACTGGCGCAGATTATCCAGGAGGTGGCGGCGGCGAGGCAGACCGAGCGCGGTACGCGCACGGACGACCGGCGGTCGGATACCGCCATGGAAGACCGGAAAAAGACCGGATATTTCTGATCCCGCATGCCCTCTCGAACCATGTCATCCGACAGCAGTCATCACCCGATGGATCTTCTGCGCCTCACGACGGCGGGGAGTGTCGACGACGGCAAGAGCACCCTGATCGGCCGGCTCCTTTATGACTCGAAGGCAATTTTCGAAGACCAGCTGGCCGCGCTGGAGCGCGCGACCGAGCAGCGCGGGGAAGAGCATCTCAACCTCGCTTTGCTGACCGATGGTTTGCGGGCGGAGCGCGAGCAAGGCATCACGATTGATGTCGCCTACCGGTATTTTGCCACGCCAAGGCGCAAGTTCATCATCGCCGACACGCCGGGGCATATCCAGTACACGCGCAACATGGTGACCGGGGCCTCGACGGCGAACCTGGCCATCGTGCTGGTGGATGCCCGCACGGGCATCGTGGAGCAGACCCGGCGGCACGCGTTCATCGCCTCGCTGTTGCGGATCCCCCACCTGATCCTCGCCGTGAACAAGATGGACCTGGTCGATTATCGGGAAGAGGTCTGCAACGACATCGCGGAACAGTTCTCGGAATTCGCCTCGCGACTCGAAATTCCCGACATCAAGTTTCTTCCGATCAGCGCGCTGCGCGGCGATAACGTGGTGGAGCGATCAACGCGCATGCCCTGGTTCCGGGGCAGCACGTTGCTGCATGAGCTCGAGACGGTTTACATCGGCAGCGATGCCAATCACGTGGATCCGCGTTTCCCGGTGCAATGGGTGATCCGGCCGAACTCGGATGAACACCACGACTTCCGCGGGCTCGCGGGCCGCATCGCCGGGGGAGTGTTCAAACCGGGCGACGACGTGGTGGCGCTGCCTTCGGGATTCACCACGCGGGTGTCGCAACTTTTCAGTTTGGGCACCCCTACGGCCGAAGCCTTCTCGCCGATGTCGGCGGTGATGACGCTGGAAGACGACATCGACATCAGTCGCGGCGACATGATTGCCAAACCCGCCAATCTGCCCCGGGTCAGCCAGGACATCGAGGTCATGGCCTGCTGGTTTTCCGACAAGAAGCTGACCCCGAACGGCCGCTATGTCGTGCGCCACACGACCCGCGAAGTTCGCGCCGTCGTCAAGGAGGTTCGCTACAAAATCAATATCAACAGCCTCCACCGGCTGGAGCACGATCGGGAAATCGGCATGAACGACATCGGGCGGCTGCGCTTGCGCACCATGGCGCCGCTGTGCTTCGACAGCTACAAGCGCAATCGATCCACCGGAAGCCTAATCCTGATTGACGGGTTCACGAACCGGACGGTGGCGGCCGGAATGATCCTCGATGCCGACGGTCAATCCGCGCCGCCCGAGGCCTTCGCCGACATGGGAGGGCTCTGATCCCGCTTGTCCCGGCTCCCACACCCGCTCATTTTGCGCGCCGTGTCCAACGCCCGGGAAACCCAGTGGAGGATTTGGGCTGCCGCCATGCGGCCACGGACGCTGCCGGCGGCGGTGGCGCCGGTGATCGTCGGATCGGCGCTGGCCTGGCGGGTCGGAGCCTTCAGCGCGGCGGCGGCCCTCCTGTGCCTGGCCTTTGCCCTGCTCGTGCAGATCGGCGCTAATTTCGCCAACGACTACTATGATTTTGTGCACGGGGCCGACACCCAGGAGCGGGTGGGGCCGGTCCGCGCGGTCGCCGCGGGCCTGGTGTCGCCGGCCGCGATGAAGCGCGCGATGGCGCTCGCCTTCGGCCTGGCTTTCGTCACCGGCCTGGCGCTCATTGGCTGGGGCGGCTGGTGGTTGGTGGCGATCGGCGTCGCCAGCATCGCCAGCGCCATTGCGTATACCGGCGGACCGTATCCGCTCGGCTATCACGGCCTCGGCGATGTCTTTGTTTTCCTCTTCTTCGGCCTGGTCGCGGTGGGGGCCACGTTTGGCGTGCAGGCGGGACACCTCACGGTCGCCGCGCTGCTGGCGGGCGCCGCCGTGGGCGCGCTCGCGACCAACATCCTGCTGGTGAATAATTATCGCGATGCGGTGACGGACGCGAAAGCCGGGAAACGCACAGTGGTCGTGCGCTTTGGAAAACGTCACGCCCTCGGCCAGTTCGCCGCGGCGCATGTCGTCGCTGCGGCCACCCCGCTGGCGCTCGCCGTGCTCGGCTTGATCCGCCTCGAAGTGGCGCTGGCCGTCGCCGGGATCGCGACCGTTTTCGGCTTCGTTCTCAGCCGGGCCTTGCGCGCGGCCGCGAGTCCGGCCGAATGCGTGGGATTGCTCGGGAAAAGCAGCGGGTACCTCAGCGCCTACGCGCTCCTGTTGTCGGGCGCGATTGTGGCCGGGTAGGAACCGGTCGAATTGGCCCGACGGATCCGCTGCTCAACCGGGCTCAGGCAGACCGTTCGATTTGAACTGGGTGAGCATCATTTCGGAATCGCTCGTGGCACGTCAACCGGAGCGGCATCCGCAGATGGCACAGATTTGCGCAGAGTGAAGATGAGGCGTTTGTATTGCAGCGACGGAGCTCCTGCAGCTCGGCCCCAACAATCGGGCAGGTCTGAGCCGGCATCGAGGCAAGCCCAATTGCTGGCAATTCTCCTCGTGTGTTCGCGAACCGATTGGTAGGCGGGTGTAGGAAGCCCGCTTGCGGGCGATCATCGGTCGCAAGCGACCTTCCTACTGCATGATCCCAGCTGAGGATCTCTGACCTCCGCAGACCGTGCAGGTTCGGGCAGAGGGTTGTCCCAATCTGCGTCCATCTGCGAAATCTGCGGATGATTCCTCGTCGATTGATTCATTGTCCAGCTTCCGTCAGGTAGCCGAACGTCCCGATCCGACGAGATTAATTTTCCCTCCTCCGCCAGCGAGGCTCTACCCATTTCTCCCACCCGCGGTTTTGGACACCCATGCGCCGACTGCCGCGTGGGGTCGGCGCCCCGCGCCGGCCAATTGGCCCTGATGGAATGGTTCGCCGACGAGCGGCGACCCTACGTTAACTGCATCTTCCCGCGCTTCAGAGCTTGGCGGACACCTTGCTCTTCAACGCGGCCTTGTCCATCATGCCCACGTATTGCTCGGCCAGCTGGCCGCCCTTGAAAAGCAGGAGGGTGGGGATGGCCCGGATGCCATACTGGGCGGCGATATCGCTGTTGTCGTCGACGTTGACCTTCCGGATGGTGAGCTTGCCGTCCAGCTCCGTCGCCAGTTCTTCGAGGATGGGCGCGATCATCTTGCAGGGGCCGCACCAGGGGGCCCAGAAATCGACGAGCACGGGAGTCGTGGCGGTGGCAATCGCGTCTTTGAACGTGGCGCTGGTCAGGGGGGAGATTTTGTCGGACATGATAGTTACTGTTTGCGAGACCGCCGGAGTGTCAAGAAAGGGGAAGGATTAACGGGGCGTCGACCGGTGGATAATCTCGGACAATTCCTTCGGCTCGACGCCCTCGAGCGGTTTGCCCCGCTGTTTCAGCTCCTCGAACGTCTTCACGATCGTCTCGGTCATCCGTTCATGGGTTTCAGCCGAGCCGCCGAGGATGATGAATTTCTCCCCCGTCGTGAGGCGCTTGTGGCCGTCCTGATTGTCCAATCCCACGCCAAACAAGGCGGCTTGCTTCGGTCCCCGCTTCCGTTTTCTCGCTGGTTTCACACCGTCAGATTGGGAGGAGCGATCGGTGATTCAAGATTGTTCTCGGTCACCGCCTCGCACAAAATGTCGGCAAAGGCTTCATCCTGGCGCACGCGCAAGCGTCGCAGGCGCGTGAGCTCCAGCACCGCCAGGAACGTCGCCACGAGCAGGCGCAGGCTGACCGCCGTGGTGAACAGCTCGGAGAAGGCGAACCGCGGCTGCGTCTGCATCCGGGAGAGCAGCATCTCCATCTGGTCGGCCACGGTGACATGCTCATCGTGAATTTCCCCGATCACCAGTTTCTCGGCGAGCCGCCGCAACACCACGTTGAAGGTGTTCCACAGCTCGATCCGGTCTCCATGCTGCAGCGGCCGCTCCCCCCGGGGCGAAAGCAAGGAAACATAACGGGCAATCATGTCCTGCTGTTCGACCGCGAGTTCGCCCAGCCGGGCCGCGGCCTCCTTGAATTTCCGATACTGGATCAACTGGTGGACCAGTTCCCAGCGTGGATCCATCTCCTCCTCCTCGCCCGCGTTGGGATCGACCGCCTGCAGATCTTTCGGGAGCAACATGCGGCTCTTGATCTCCATCAAGGTCGCGGCCATCACGAAGAATTCCCCCGCCAGCTCCAGATCGAGTTCCTGCATGGCGAAGATCACCTCGAGGTATTGCCGCGTGACCTGTTCGATCGGAATGTCGTAGATATCGAGCTCGTTCTTTCTGATCAGGAACAGGAGCAGGTCCAGCGGGCCTTCAAAGGCCTGCAGCTTGATACGATAATCGGCGTCGAGAACCACGCGGGGCATCGTTGGTGCCCGCAGTCGGGCCGCAACGGAAAAATCACCGGCGCCGCTGCAGCTGGCCGACAAAGTAGCCGTCGGTATTGTGGACCGCCGGGAGAATGGTCAGTCCCGCGCTGTCGCACGGACAATCAAACGCCCGGGTGGGCGGCACCCCCGTGAATTCCGCGTGGCCGGCCCGGAAGGCATCCAGCACTGCCTGGTTCTCGGCGCGACTGAGGGAGCAGGTGGCATAGACGAGGAACCCGCCGGGGCGGACCTGCTGGCAAAGATGGGCGAGCAGTTGCCCTTGCCGGGCGGCATGGGCCGCGATTCCGGCCGGGGTGGTGCACCATTTCAGATGGGGCGCCCGGCGCCACGTGCCGCTGCCGCTGCAGGGGGCGTCCACGAGCACGCCATCGTAGGTCGCCTGATCGGAAATCTGCTCCAGGACCCGGATGTTTTGGAAGCCGCCGCGCCGCGCCCGCTCACGGAGTTCCGTCAGCGCCTCCGGGCGGAGGTCGTAGGCGTCGACCTGCCCGGCGGGTCCCAGGAGGGTGGCGAGTTGCAGGGTTTTTCCACCGGCGCCGGCGCAGGCGTCAAGCCAGCAGGCGCCCGGTTCGATCGCCGCGCTGGCCAGGATGAACTGGGAACCGAGATCCTGGACTTCGAACCGGCCTTCCTGATAGCCGCGGGTCGAGGTGAGGTCGGCCTCCACCAGGATTTCGAGAGCCGTGGGCAAAACCGCGGACGGACGGACCGGCCAGCCGCGCTCGGCGAATTCCTCGTGGATCGCGCCGGCGTCCGGCGTTTGCAGCCGGATCCAGAGTGGCGGGCGGGTGGCGAGCACCTCCAGATTGGGCGAAACAAAGGCCTCGGAACAATGGCGGCGGAACCACTCTGGCATCAGCTCCCGGCCGACGCCGAGAAACCGCGCGCGCCCGGCCACTGTCGCCGGACATTCCGGCCAGTCGGCAGCGAGCGCGGAACGAAATCCATGCGTCGCCGGCGCGTCCGCGGCCAGCCAGGCAAGGGCATGGACCATCTCCGTTTCCCCCCGGGCCGCGAGTTCCTCCATCCAGGGAAGATAGCGTACGGCGGTATACAGCAACTCGCGATAGAGCCGGCGGTCGCGGGCGCCGAACTCGCGGCGCCGCAAGACCGCCTGCAGCCGCGCCGGCAGACTGTGGTCGGTGGGGACATGCGGATGCACGCTCTGCCACAGACGCAGGAACGTTTGCTGCTGATTGTGAACGATGGACGGGGAGGTCAAAAACGAATCAGATCGACCTGCACATTCAGACCGAAGGAGGCCTCGCGCTGCTGCCCGTGATTCCAGGAGACCGCGTAACGCACGCTCCAGGTGTTCCGCAGATTCTGCTGGAGCCCGAAGGTCAGTTCATTCCACCGCTGGAGCATGGCGTCATAGCGCACCCGGACCAAGCCCTTCCAGACTTCATTGAAGCGCTGGTCATATTGCATGAAGTACTCCTCGATCTGATGCTGCAGGTAAGTCGAAGACAGCTGCATCGACCACCATTCATGGTCGCTGAGCGCCAGCTTGCTGTTGAATTCGTGCAGGCCGAAGGTCTGCGGGGACAGGTGGTCGTAAACCGAGAAATTCAGCCAGGAAGCGGGGGTGATTTCGAGCTCCTGGTAGACATCGGACCAATGGTGTTGGCCCGGCTCGGGCGAAAGGTCCAGGTCGGACGTCAGATTGAACCTCACGAGATCGCGCGATCCGTAGCCGGCGTCGCGCGTCTGCAGGAGGTTGTCGAGCCCGAGCCGCAGGACATTGGCGCCATGCAGGTCATCGATGTTGCGCATGTTGCCGAGCTCGATCGGCTGCAGATCCGTCGAGAATACCCGGGTGTCGATCGGAGGGATATAGGCCTGGCCGCGGTCGATTTCCGGAATGTAGCGATAGGAGAGCACCGGCGTCAGCAAATGCCGCAGGCCATTGATGCCCCAGAGGGCGTTTTGATAATCAAAGGTGCCACTGGTCCGCAGTTGGGCGTCAACGCCAACTTCCCCGAGCCAACGGGTGTAGTCCTGGCGCCCATCGATGGCCTTGTCGTAATAGGTCAGCCGTCCCCCGGCAACCGGAGTGATGCTCAACCAATCGGTCGGGAAGATCGGCCGGTCGATCGAATAAAAAGTGTCGAAGCGGTCGCTCCGCAGCGTCGGCCCACTGAAGAGCGAATCCTGCTGCAGCGCGGCGAATCCCGTGTTGAATCGCTCGTAGAATCCGCCGCCGACCGCGGTCGGCACCAGATCAAAGCGGAGTTCCGGCAACCGTTGCTGCACGAGTTCAAAATTGTTCGGCGCGATCCGCGTGAAGAGGTCGATGGAATAATTATTGCCGGCGTAGAGCCCCTCGAAAAACGAATCGGGCTGCTGCACCTTGTTAAACTCATCCGGATGGAAGTCGCGCAGCACCTCGGAGTCCTTCCACCAGTTGAATGCCCCGGTGATGGTCAGATTCTCGTCGATAATCTGTTGATGGCTCCAGTCGAAATAGCCCCGGTTCATCGGCACGTCCCGTCCCAGGACATCGGTGCCCAGGGTGCCATGGTCGCGAATGAAGCCCGAGGTAAAATCGCCGGTGACGTCCTGTCCGCCCGCGTCGTAACGGTAGGATCCCGACGGTCCGGCGATCGGGCCGCGCGCGGAGTATTCTCCGACATCGGCACCGAGTTTGATCCCCGGCCAGATGGGCATACGGACGTCGAGGTCGAAGTAGGCGCCGAGGGTGTGGCTAAAGCCGGCACGGGCGATGATCGTCGGCTGCAGCGCCGCGGCCAGCGGTTGGTCGAATTTCGTCAGCGGAAACAACCGTCGGTTTCCGATGCCGAGATAAGCGCCCTGGCCGGAGATGTTCACTCCTGCGACATACCGGAGCTGGTCGGCCCACAATGTCGGGGAAAAACCGCCCGGCTCGTCGTAGGTGACCACGGCGCCAGTCAGGATCATCTCCTTCATCGTCCCCTCAGCCTTGGCCGCCGTGATAAAATACGGTGGCTCGCCCGCCCGCAGGTCAACCAGCGTGAACGCTCCCGTGTTAAGGTTGTAAGTTCCGCTCGCCGCCAGCAGGCGCTGCGCGCCGGAGGTGATCGTAAAATTGCCGGTGGCCGAGATTTGCCCCGTGCTTTGGTTGACGCGGAGCTCATCCGCGACCAGCAAGGCGGGTCCGTACTCGACGCGTGCATGTCCGGTCAGCACGGCCACGCCGGTCGCGAGATCGACGGAAGTAGTATCTGCATGCACCACCGGGGCCGACGGGGTCACCTGGGCGATGACCCTGCCGCAGAGGAGCAGGACGAGGAGAAGGGCGGGGATTCCGCGAAACACGGCGGGAGGGATAGGGTTACCACTTTGGACACGCAAGCTTCGAGCGGGTTGCCGTTAACAAATCCACGGGAAAGAGCTTAGCCACGAAGAACCCAGCGCGGCTCGCCGCAACCGAGTGCGAATGCGAGAAATCGCCCACGATTCGACACGAATCTGCCTGGCAGCCTGTCGGGCTTCAGCCCTCCAGGCTGCTCGTACAAACGGCGGACGCCGTTTGGTACCGAAACGGAAACATACAAAGAAAGTTCTTCATCTGGCGAAACTTTCTTAGCGGGAGCAGCGTCGAAGCAGTAGGCCCGCCCGCTTTGTCGACTTGGACCGCCAGACCCCGATGGTTCGGCCGGATGATCTGCGGGAGTGGGTCCCCGCCGGTCAGATCGTGCATTTCATCCGGGATGCCGTGGAGCAGTTGCCCATCACCGACTTTCGGGTTAATGAGCGCGGGACCGGCAGCGAGCAATACCCCCCAAGGATGATGCTGGCGTTGTTGATCTGTTGTTATGCAACGGGCCGCTTTGGTTCCCGGACGATCGAGGCGGCGAGCTACCGCGACGTGGCGGTGAGGTAAGGGGCCATGCAAAAGTCTCACTGGAGTGGACCCTGGTCTGCGTGAGCTATAATCTCAAACGGCTCTTCGCCCTCAAAAACCTCGCGGTCGCGGCGTAAACCTGCCGCCCGAACCTTCCCCGGCCCGGAAAAACGGACCGGTGTCGTCATAAGTGACTTTCTCCGGATTTGCACCCGACCTCCGCCGACACGAAATCACTTTTTAGGGCTCACGCACTGCTACGCACAAGTCCATCCCAAATGGCGCCAGCCATTTGCCAAGGAGCACGGAGGACGAAGTCCGACACGCTGCTGCTAGAGCTTGAAGGGCAGCGACACTCTCGTCTTTACGGGAACGCCTTTGATGGTGCCGGGCCGGAAGCGCCACTGGGCAGCGGCGGCCAGACATCGTTTCCCAAACTCGGCCTCCGACGCCGACTCCACCTTGAGGTCTTTGGGCGTGCCGTCGCGGTCGACCACCAGTGAAATCAGCGCACTCCCGCCATTCCGTCCGGCATCATAACCCACTTCGGGCTGGACCGTCTTGATGGCCACGGGACGTTCGTCCAGCTCGCGGATGGAAACAATGCGGTCCTCGGCCCGGAGACTGCCACTCAGAGTCAACGACTGCTCAGGCTCGATTTTCCCCTCCACAGTGGTGGAGATGTAGCCTGCCAGATCGAGCGTGTAGCTGACGTCGCCAGGCTGTTGATCATTTAGGGTCAACGGAGTTTCCCCAATCGCCGCGCCGTTGCGCATGATCTTGGCACCGCTTGGACTGCTGGTGATCGTGACTGAACCACCCAAATATTTCGGCGTGATGTGGGCCGTCTTGCCCCGTTCGATTGAGACATTCTCGGTGTGGTCCGGCCAGCCTTCACGCCGGAAGGTGATCACGTAATCACCGATAGGCAAATCCGTCACCGTGGCCGGCGTCTTGCCCGTCTTCACTTCTGAACCGCCGAGGGAGATTCGCGGCGGCGCCGGGCGCACTTCGAAACTGACGCCCGCCGGTTC
Source organism: Opitutia bacterium (assembly GCA_003142955.1). GTDB lineage: Bacteria > Verrucomicrobiota > Verrucomicrobiia > Opitutales > Opitutaceae > Fen-1467. The sequence continues at coordinate 29,700 of PLOH01000094.1, forward strand.
GGTGGTAATCTCAACGCTGCCGGTCTGCCGAACTAGTCGGAGCACCCCGGGATCCGTGGCGGCATTCTCCTTGATCTCGACTTCCACACTCAGGGGATCGTAGCCCGGCAAGGTGACTGCGATGGTGTAATGTCCGAGCCGCAGGTCGGTGATGGTGGCGGGAGACACGCGGGGAGCAAAATTGCTGATGGCGACAGCGGCTCCCGCGGGTTCGGTGACGATGACCAACGACCCGCGGCCGTTGAGGAGGCGATTGGTCTCGGATTCGCGTCGTTTGGCTTCCTCCTCGGCCTGTTTGCGGGCGGCCTCAGCCGCGACGTTCGTCTGCGCCGCCGCAGCTTCGGCGCGCTTGCGAGCGTCGGTCTCGGCTTTGGCCTGCAACTCCGCTTTGTGCCGGGCTTCGACTTCCGCGGCCAAGCGCTGCTCGCTCTGTGCCTTGGCAAGCCGGTCAGCCTCCTGTTCCTTCGCGAACTTGTGGTAGAAGAAGGCACCTAATCCCAGAACCACGACGAGGACGGCGATGACGGCAAAGAACGCCGGCGTCTTGACGAACGGGCGCGTTGCCGCCGCCGGCTCAGCGACGGGCGTTGGTTTCGCCGCCGGAATTTGGCGGGCGGCAGTGGTGGCGGGGCTTGCCTCGGCGGGGGGGCGGGACACCGGCGAGGCCGCGACTTTCAGGGCAGGCGTGGCCGGGCGAACGGGGGTGTCTCTCTCCTGCTTGGCTGCCGGCGAGTTGGGGCTGGACGAGGTCACCGGTGCTCGCGCTGGGGCTGCCGCAGGTGTCGGCGTCTTGGCCGCGGCGGAAGTCGCGGGCGTCCGTGCCGCCGGCGTCGCGGCGAACACCGCCGGCGTCGGGGGAACGATCTTCGGCGCGGGCGGTGCGGCGACGGCCCGGGCTGGCATTGGAACGACGACCGGCGCCGGGGGAACTTCGGCGATCCGGGGTTTTTCCTCCCGTTCCACTCCATCGATGCTCCAGCCCGGATGCCAGGCGCTTTCCGTTTCGGCTCGATCGGCCGGAATCGCGCTCATCATGCCCAACAGGCCGAGCCAGGTCGGGGAAAGCTTGGGTTGCAGGGTATTTCCGACAAAGGTCAGTCCGGCGGCATTGCTCCACACCGCGGCGTCGGGCTGCAATGGCACGAGGTTCAATGCCTTCGCGATCTGCTGGGAGAACCAGTTCTGCTTTGAGGACAGGCCCGTGCAGATCAACGCGGCGGGCGTTCCGCTGGATCCGGTGATCTCGGCGATGGCCGGCAGGAGGGACCCGGCCACCCGGCTGGCAATCTTGGGGCCGATTTCCGAAAAATCGTAACCCTCGTTGAAAAAGATTCTGGTCGCGGCCCCCCTGGATTTCATGCCCAACTCCGCCTGCACGCCGTCCGCCACCCGATCAAGGCCGAAGGGCAGTCGTTTCACGTTTTCAATTCCCTGGGCACTGATCAGGAACAGGTCGGATGCGGTTTCTCCGATCTCCCACACCAACGCCGGAGCGCCTTTGGCCCGCTGTTGTTCCGCCAACACCACACCGAGGAAGCTGGCCGAGGCGACCTCCAGGCGGGAGGGCGCAATCTTCCATTCACCCAGCATCGTCCGCACGGCGGCCAGGCTGTCCTTTGGCGCACCGGCCACCAGCCAGCGGCTTCCCGTCTTGCCATCGAGCGGTAGGCCGCTGCGCGCATCGACCCCGACAAGTTCACTCGGCCCCGAACTAGCAAAGGGGGAATTGCCCGCGAGCGTGCGCAACGCGGCGAGCGAGGAGGCCTTGGGCGTGTCCTTCTCTGACGCGAGCAGGAAAAAACGAGCACGGGGCCGGACCGAGCAAACCACGCCCAAGGTGGCCGGGCCAGCCGCCGGAAACACCGCGCTGAGCGCCTGGCTGACGGCGGGCTTGTTGTCGAGCGAAGCCTCCCGGATCTCTTCGATCACCGTCGGGCGACCGGCCGTCACCGTCCTAGCAGCGAGCAGGAACGATTCGTTGAGTTCAAGAAAGTAGCCTTTATCTTGTGGCGAGGGCATAACGGATAGTTAGGTGACCAATGGGGTTATTATCGCAGCCAAAGTCCTTCTTGCGAGAACCAAGAACTCAATCTTATGGTTTGGGAAGGATTACTTGATCAAATATTGACGCGACAATGCACGGGATTTCCGCTATAGAGCAAGCTCGGAAATGGACACCCGCAATCAGGTCTTCGGCGGACCGGGAGCGGGTGGTTGTTGACGTGGAAACCCCATGTGAGAGAGTACGGCCTGGCGAAAGCACAAGAATGGAATCGCTCAGAATAGCTGGACCACTCGTTTGCCCGAAATTCGTGCGTGCAGTCTTCCCCGGATGGCTCCTTAAATAAGTTTTCCAGAATCGGCCCCAATTCACCCTCCTTCCTCATGCCTCAGCCCGCGCCTGCCACCAAGGCACCCTTGAAGATTCTGCTCGTCAGAAATGAAACGCAAGGCCATCGCGTACGTTCGCTCATCGCGGATGAATCGACGCTGTATTGGCGGTCGTCGGATCCAAATAAGGATCTGCCAACCGCCCTGGGGGAGGAGCATTTTGACCTCATCATCGCCGACTACCGCGAATCGAAAACGGAGGTGCTCGGTGCGGTCGAGTCCCTGCGCAAACAACAGCCCGAGGCCCAGATTATTCTGATCTGCAAGAAGCTGGAACTGGAGGAGATTATTCGCGCGATCAGGCTGGGAGTGCGGGATGTCTTTAATCCGCCGCTGGATTTCAAATCCCTGGCCGGCCGCATTGAATCGCTGGTCCGCAGCGGGGATAAGTTTCCGGGGATGATCGAGGAAGCGGCGCTCAAGCGCTGGGGCGAACTGGCCATGCATCTTTCGGGAGCGCCGGAAGCGGAGCCGGCGCCGGTGACCAAAACCTCGGGGCGAAAGGGCGGCGGGTCGAGCGGAACAGAGGCGCAGATGGAGGCGCTGACCCAGGAGCGAGAGAATCTCGCCAACGAGGTCAAGACGCTGAAAAAGACGCTGGCAAGTTCCGAGGATACCCAGCATCGCCTGCAAGAGGAACTCGCGTGGACGGCGACGCTCAGTGAGCACGCGAAGAGTCTGGATCAGGAGGTCCAGCAACTGCGACAGGATCAGCAGACGTTGATTGCGGAAACGAAACGCCGCAGTGACGCGGAGGCAGCGCTGGCGGCCGAGAAACAGCGCGTGGAGGAACTTCAGGCGGCGCTGACGCGGCAGGCGAAGGGCCAGACGGCGAAAGCGGACGATCTCGCGGCGGAGCAGACCGAGCAGCTCGAAGTGGAGCGGGCCATGATCGAGCAGCAACGTCGGGCGATGGCCAAACAGCAGGCGGCGTTGCAAGGAGAAGCGGCCCGTCTCGAAGCCGTGGGCAAGAGTCTGGCCCAGGAAAACGTGGAACGGGAGCGGATGCTGGCCGCGCGCGAGAAGACGAATCAGGAGCAGACCGCCGCTGTCAACGCGGCGCGTCGGGAAATCGAAGCGGAGCAGGCGCGGACGCGGGAGACCGTGGCCCAGGCGGAGGACACGCAGCGGGAGGCGCTGCAGTCGCTGGAGCGCGACCGGTCTGGTCTGGTCGCGGAGAAGTCCAAGCTCGATCGGGAACGCGCGCGCCTGACGGCCGACGTTGAAGCGCGGCAGCAGCGGGTGGTCACCGCGGAAGCGGAGATCAAGACCGAGAAGGCGCGACTAGAAAAACTTCAGCTTGAGCTGGCGCAACAGGCCAAGAGCAGCGCGGCCAAGGTCGAGAGTTTGACGGCGGAGCAGACCGAGCAACTAGATGTGGAACGGGCGATGTTGGAGCAGCAGCGGCGGGCGATGGCCAAGCAGCAGGCGTCCCTGCAAGAGGAGGCGGTGCGAGTTGAAACTACCGGCAAGAATCTGGCCCAGGAAAACGCGCAGCGGGAACAGGTCCTGGTGGTCCAGGAGAAGGCCCAGAAGGAGCAGGCGGCTCAGCTGGCGGCCGCCCGGAAGAAACTGGAGGCGGACCAGGTGGTTGCCCGGCAGGCCGTCGCGAAGACCGAGGCCACGCAGCGCGAGGCGTTACAGGCGCTGGAGCGGGACAAGGCGGCTCTGGTCGCCGAGCGGGCCAAACTTCAGGCGGAGCGCACGCGGGTGGAGGTGGCGCTGCAATCCCAGCAGGAGCGCACCGCGCAGGCGGATGCCGCCCTCAAGGTGGAGAAGCAGCGTCTGGAAAAGCTTCAGGCGGAACTGGAACAGCAGACCAAGCTCCAGGCCGAAAAGGCTGAGCAAATGGTGGCGGAGACCCGGGAACAGCTCGATGTAGAACGGGCGATGCTGGATCAGCAACGCCGCGCCCTTGCCAAACAGCAGGCGGCGAACCAGGAGGAGGCGGCTCGGATCGAACTGGCGGGCAAGAATCTCGCGGGACAAAATGCGGAGCGGGAAAAGGCGCTGGTGGTTCAGGAGAAGGCCCAGAAGGAGCAGATGGCCCAGCTGGCGGCGGCCCGGCAGAAGCTGGAGACGGAACAGGCGCTTATTAAGCAGGGCCTCGGGCAGGCGGAAACCCAACAACGGGGCGTTCTGCTCGGGATCGAGCGCGACAAGGCCAACTTGGTCGCGGAGCGGGCCAAGCTGCAGGCCGAGCGGTCCAAGATGCAAGCGGAGCGGAGCCGGCTGCAGGTGGAACTGGAATCACAACAACAACGGACCGCGGAGACCTTTGCAGGAATCAAAGCGGAGAAGCTGCGGCTGGAGAAGCTGCAGGCCGAATTGGAGGAGCAGTCCAAGAGCAGCGCGGCCCAGGTCGAGATTCTGACGGCCGAGCGGACCGAGCAACTGGATGTGGAACGGGCGATGCTGGAGCAGCAGCGGCGAGCGATGGCCAAGCAGCAGGCGGCGTTGCAAGAGGAGGCAGTGCGAAGTGAAACTGTCGGCAAGAATTTTGCCCAACAGAGCGCGCAGCGGGAACAGGCCCTGGTGGTCCAGGAGAAGGCTCAGAAGGAGCAGGCGGCTCAGCTGGCGGCGGCCCGGCAGAAGCTGGAGGCGGACCAGGTGCTCGCCCGGCAGGCGGTGGCCAAGGCGGAGGCGGCGCAACGCGAGATGTCGCAGACGGTGGAGCGCGACCGGGCCGGTTTAGTCGCGGAGCGGACAAAACTGCAGGCGGAAAGGGCGCGTCTGGCGGCCGAGGCGGAGGCGCAGAAGGAGCGTGCCGCCGAGGCCGAGGCGGCGGTCAAGGCCGAGCACGCGCGGCTGTCCAAAGTCCAGGTCGAGCTCGACCAACGGGCGAAACTGCAGGTGGCGAAAGCGGAACAGCTGGCGGCCGAGCAGGCCGAGCAATTCGAAGTCGAGCGGACCATGCTGGAGCAACAGCGGCGCGCAATGGCCAAGCAGCAGGCGTCGCAGCAGGAGGAGACGGCCCGGCTTGAAATAGCGGGCAAGAATCTGGCGGAACAAAGTGCGAAGCGGGAGCAGGCGCTTCAGGCCCAGGAAAAGACGCATCAAGACCAGGTGGCCTCGCTCAACGCGGCACGGCAGAATCTGGAGGCCGAGAAAGTGCAGGCGCGGCAGGCCGTCGCCAAGGCGGAGGCGGCACAGCGCGACGCGCAGCAGGCGTTGGAGCGCGACAAGGCGGGTTTGGCGGCCGCGCAGGGCAAACTGCAGGCGGAGCGGACCAGGATGACGGCGGAATTCGAAGCCCAGCAAAAGCGCACCAAGGAAGCCGAAGCCGCGATCAAGACCGAGCAGGCGCGGCTGGCGAAGGCGCAGGCCGAGCTCGATCAACAGGCGAAACTGCAGGTGGCGAAAGCGGAACAGCTGGCGGCCGAGCAGACCGAGCAACTTGAGGTCGAGCGGGCGATGCTGGATCAGCAGCGGCGCGCGATGGCGAAACAGCAGGCGTCGCTGCAGGAGGAGGCTTCCCGGCTCGAAATCGCGGGCAAGAATCTGGCGGAACAAAGTGCGAAGCGGGAGCAGGCGCTTCAGGCCCAGGAAAAGGCGCATCAGGAGAAGATGGCCTCGCTCAACGCGGCACGGCAGAATCTGGAGGCCGAGAAAGTGCAGGCGCGGCAGACCGTCGCCAAGGCGGAGGCGGCGCAGCGTGACGCGCAGCTGGCGCTGGAGCGCGACAAGGCGGGTCTGGCGGCCGCGCAGGGCAAACTGCAGGCGGAGCGGACCAGGCTGACGGCGGAATCGGAAGCCCAGCAAAAACGCACCAAGGAAGCCGAAGCCGCGATCAAGACCGAGCAGGCGCGGCTGGCGAAGGCGCAGGCCGAGCTCGATCAACAGGCGAAACTGCAGGTGGCGAAAGCGGAACAGCTGGCGGCCGAACAGACCGAGCAATTCGAGGTGGAGCGAGCGATGCTGGATCAGCAGCGGCGCGCGATGGCCAAGCAGCAGGCCACCACCCAGGAAGCCACCGCCCAATTGGAGGCGGCGCGGGCCAGCTTTGCCCAAGAGAGCAAGCGGCAGAAACAGGCTTTGGAGAAGGACCAGGCGGCGCTGGCCGCCGAACTGGACCGACTCGCCACGGAAGACACCCGGCTGCGGGCCGAGGTGGAAAAAGAGGGACGGTCGTTGGCGGAACGCCGCCACACCATCGAGGCCGCCGAAGCGGCGGTGGAGGCCCGGACGAAGGCCTTGGCCGAACGGGACGCGAAGCTGCAAGAGATCGAGGCCAAGATTGCAGCGAACACCAACCAGGTGAAAAAGGATACGGCGCGATTGGAGAACGAGCGGCTGCAATTGGAAGCAGAGAAGACCGGACTGGAAACGGAGACCAAGGAATTCACCGACCGGGTGACCCAATTCGAACAAAAGCGCCAGCAGTTCCAGGAGCAGATGAAGAAACTGCTTTCGGTCTGAGCCGTCTGGCAAATTGGAAAACTCCTGGTCTTGCGCCTGCGGGCAAAATGCCCCTTGACACTCCGGATGGCGCTTTGCAGCGTGCCCCTTCCACACTGCAGGGTGGAGCAGCCTGGTAGCTCGTCAGGCTCATAACCTGAAGGTCGTTGGTTCAAATCCAACCCCTGCACCCAATTTAAGGCCCTTGGACACCCTCCAAGGGCCTTTTTGTTGAATAAGTTATGAATGCGCGAGGAACGAGCTTCGTAAAATACAACATCCTGCAACATGGGGCAACTTCGTGCATCCCAGCCCATAGTTTCCCACGTAGTAATTAGGCTCCTAACTATTTCTCCGCGTTGTCGTGGTCGCGGCTCGCCGATCAAACTGTGTTATCAGTATTTACTGTCGGATTAGCTGCCTGGTGCAGATATGAAGGACGCCCGGCGATCGCCATCGGCGAGCGCACGGGGTTCGAATCCCGGTGGGGCGGTTGAGCGGAGGTTGCCAGCGCGTTGACAGCAATTCGAGAAACGGAAATCATGGCTGCCGACAGTCAGCACCTCAAAATGAGCATCCTACCCCTTCTGCGTGCGCGCTCTCTTGACGAGCCCGGTGCGGGAATACCGCACGCCTGGATCAGCGAGGGGGTCGTCGGGAAACCGGCGCTCCTACCGTAATGGCATTAAACATGAGATATATCACTCCGATTCTTGCGATCATTGCGGTACCACTCTGTTCCGCTCAGTTTGCTGCGGTGGAGCTGTCCCGGGATGATCTCATTTCCTTTTATCAAGTGCCTGTCGAAAAGCGACCAGCCTGCAAAGTGCAGTGGTCGGTGTCTAAAAGGACTGTGTTTAAGCTAATGTTGGAGTGTCGAACTAGAGACAATTCGGAGTGGAAGGTGATCCAGTCGGTCGCCCGGGAGACCGACAAATGTGTTTACGTGATCTATTACCAGTCAATGTGGCCTCAACTTCGCGCCAACGATGGTCGTCTGTTGGTCCCCGCAAGACTTGGTTACGAGAATCGGGACGGTACCCAAGGATGGGGAAGTTTTGACTTAGTGCTCGACGGAATTGGTGAGTTCCCTACTTGGACGAGTAGTGCGGGCCCAAACCAACTGCTTTCTGTTCGGGATGGCGCCAAGGAGTATCGACTTCGCCTCGAAGAGATCGACAAAGACCAGAACGGAAATCTGCCGAACCAGGCGGCGCAGTCGTCGACCACGTCTGTCACGCCCCCTGCGGGGCAGGAGGCGCGCCAGCCGTAGGTCGCGACTAACCTTCAAGCGTT
>PLOH01000118.1 GCA_003142955.1 Opitutia bacterium
CAACGGCGCGGTGTTGTTCGCCTTCATGCAGGAGCATCAGCTCCGAATCCAAACCGGCTACGGTCTCGAGGCGGTCCTGCCCGATGGGCTATGCCATCTGATCATCGAAAACGAGCTGAAGCCGCGTTTCCGGGCAGGCGACTACGCCGGAGGATTGGACTCGGCAATCACTGCCATCATCGCCGCCACTCGCGGTGAATACCATGGCACCGGACGTACCAACGCTGAAGGCAAATCAAACGCCGGCGGGCCGGGCATTCTGCTGATTTTTATTCTGATCGTCGCCTTCGGCTTCCTTAACGTTCTCCGCTCCAGGCGCAGTGCCGTCTACCAGAGCACGATGGGGCGCCGTCGCTCGGGGCTGGGCCCGACGTTCTGGCTGGGTGGNNCTTTTCCGGTGGCGGGGGCAGTTTCGGTGGCGGGGGCGCCGGGGGAAGTTGGTGAAAAGGCCATCATGAGACACCGCAAATTCATCAGCCAGCTCGCCCACGAACAGATCCACGCGGCCATCCGCGCCGCGGAAGAAAGATCGTCCGGCGAGATCCGCGTCATGGTGAGTCACCAGGCCGCCCCAGATCCCGTCGCGACCGCCCAAAAGGCCTTCCTGCGNNTCGGCGATGAGGCCGTTCACGCGAAATGCGGCGACGGGTTCTGGCGCGGACTGGCGGAGGCGATGACCGCCTGCTTCAAGCGTGGCGAATTCACCGAAGGGCTGGTCCACGGAATCAATCGCGCGGGCGAACTGCTCGCGCAGCATTTTCCGCCCGAGCCGGACGCTGAAAACGAGCTCCCGGATGACGTGATCGAAGACGAACGGGAACCGTGACGCGCATCCCCGGTCAACGGGCAGATTTGCCAGTTTCCTGCGATCATTCTAGATTTGCCCTGACGGTGGTCTCCGTACTTTTTGGTTCAGCTTTTTTTCTATGTCCTTCTCCGTTGAGAATATTGTGATCATCGGCACCGGCTCGGCGGGCCTGACTGCGGCCGTGTACACCGGGCGCGCCAATCTTTCCCCGCTGCTGCTCGAGGGCACGCTGCCGGGCGGCCAGCTCACCACCACGTCGGAAGTCGAGAATTTTCCCGGCTTCCCGGAGGGCATCGACGGTTTCCAACTCATGGACAACCTGCGCAAACAGGCCGCGAAATTCGGCGCTCGCTTCGAGCAGGCGCGGGTGGAGTCGGTCGATTTTTCCGCCGGACCGCTGAGGCTGCGCACGGGGGAGCGGGAGATCCTTGCCCGGACCGTCGTCATCGCCACGGGCGCGGCGCCGCGGCTGATGGGCGTTCCGGGCGAAAAAGAGTATTTCGGCGGAAAGGGCGTGACCACCTGCGCGACCTGTGACGGCGCGTTCTACCGGAACATGGACGTGGTCGTGGTGGGCGGCGGCGACTCGGCTTGCGAAGAGGCGATGTTTCTCACTCGCTTTGCCAGCAAGGTCACCTTGATCCACCGGCGGGACACCTTGCGCGCATCGAAAATCATGGCCGAGCGCACCCTCGCCCACCCCAAGATCCAACCGGCGTGGAACAGCGTCCTCACCGAGGTGCTCGGCACACCGGAAGGCGGGGTCAGCGGGGTGAAGGTGAAGCATGCGAAGACGGGTGCCGAGAGCGTGATCCCGTGCAAAGGCGTGTTCATGGCGATCGGTCATGTGCCGAACACCCAACCGTTCGCCCAGGCGGTCGACGTCGACGAAAACGGCTACTTCCGGCCAGTGGACGGCAGCCAGGTAAAGACCAACGTTCCGGGCGTGTTCGTCGCCGGGGATTGCGCCGACCACGTCTACCGGCAGGCAATCACAGCCGCCGGGATGGGCTGCCAGGCCGCCATCGAGGCCGAACGCTGGCTGGCAGAACACGGGGCGTGACTCTCCCCGCGGATAACCGCAGCCGGGCCCATGGCGAATCTCGAAATAATCTGGGCCGAGCTCGGTATTTCGGCCGACTACGCGGTCCTGCGAGGGCTGCCGTTGCAGCCCGAAGCGGTTGAACTCATCTCGATCGGCGCCGACAACCAGAACAGGGATTGTCAGCTCGAGCCTGAAGCGGCGCAGGCATGGCGTGCGCTGCAGGACGCCGCCAAGACGGAGGGAATTACACTGGAGCCGGTCTCGGGTTTTCGAAGCGTCGAGCGGCAAGCACAGCTGATACGGGGCAAGCTCGCACGCGGCCAACGCCTCGATGACATTCTCCGCTCGAACGCGGCTCCCGGTTACAGCGAGCATCATACTGGCCGTGCCTTGGACATCACCGACGGCGCCTCGCCGCCGCTCAACGAATCGTTCGAACAAACCGTGGCGTTTGCCTGGCTGTCGCGTCGTGCAAAGCGCTTTGGGTTCCACCTCAGCTATTCGCGTAACAACCCCCACGGGTTTGTCTACGAGCCATGGCACTGGTGCTGGCAAGAACAGGCTGAAGTCCGCCGGCCACTCTCCTAGCCGCTACGATGCGGTCGGATGTCGGGCGGGATTCCCCTCTTTCGCCAAGGATCCGGCTGGAGCTGCGCGATTCGGCGACCGCGCCCAATAACGCTGCGCCGGACAGTTTGCCCGATCACGTGCGGAATCGTCCCGATTATGTGAGTCTGGCTCGGTTAGCGTCGCGATTCCGGATCTTTTCCTCCGGCAGGTGACCGTGGCAGTTACGTGTCAGATCAGCGGCTATTTGATACCGTGTTTCAGGACGCGGACCTCGGCGAGATTGTGATTCCCATAGACCTTGACACTGACTTCGTCCCCCACCGCTACTCCCGCCGCATCACCCAGGGTGGTTTCGACAACATTCCATCGCTCGATGCTGGCACCTGAGTGGACGGACAGAACGACGCCATCGATGATCTTCACCACTCCGACATGGGTGGTCGGCCGCTCCTCGAATTTGAGCACAGCGGCGGTGCCCCCTCTCCCCATCTCGACGAAAATCCAGTCATATCTTGCGATGGATCCATCAATCCGCGTGCTTGAATCGACTTTCCAATGGCCGGTGGAATGTTTCGTCGTTTTCACGACGACTTCGCCTCCTCCAAAGGACTCGACGACTCCGTAGTAATGACCCTCAGCCGCTCGAAGTACCGAACCGGTCACGACAATGCACGAAATCATGACCGCTGACAGAGACGTGGGGCATTTCCAATTCATTGAGTAGCTCCTTCTTTCTCAGCAATGGACTGCAGAAGTGAAGAGTAAGGATGATTTTACAAACTTGGATTTGTCAAGACAATAGTATTATAAGTAACTACATTACAATTATTAATGAACGACTGTTATGACGAACCTGGTCAGATTGGAATCGATAGAGACACGGCCAGAATAGATCATTGCAGGGGATTTCTTCCAGGCATCTTCTCTATGGGTTTACTTGGAATAATTCCAATTCTCACTTGCTAATTGGAACGATTCCAATTCTCTTTAACCATCACAATGATCTCGGATACCGAAAGCATTACGCTCGCGCAGCACCTTACCGACAGCGGCCTGCGCTCCACGCCACAACGGGAAGTGGTTTACCAAGTAATTCTTGAAAAACGCGATCATCCGACGGCTGAAGAGATCTTTGCCCGTGTCAAAGCCCCGATGCCAACGATCTCGCTCGCGACCGTTTACAACTGCCTCGACGCTCTCGTCCAGTGCGGCCTGATCAAACAGGTCAATTTCGTCCGGGAGCCTACTCGCTACTGCCCGAACCTTCACGAGCACGCCCACTTTCACGACGAGAAGACGGGTGAGATTCACGATGTCGCAATCCCAGCCGACTTGACCGACCGCCTCCGCGCTGTCCTGCCTTCCGGTTATACTGCCGAGCACATCGACTTGAGCTTCCGCGGCTCGATCAAGGCCTGACTTAGTGGAGCTCCATCCCATCCCGCCATACTTCCTCACTCGATTCTACACCAAATGAGCCAGCTCATCATCCAGGACCTGAAAGTCAGCATCGGTGACAAACCGGTCGTAAAAGGCCTCTCCCTGACCGTCAATCAGGGAGAAGTTCATGCCATCATGGGCCCCAACGGCACCGGAAAGTCCACGTTGGCCAAAGCCATCGCGGGCCATCCCGATTATGCGATTACCGGCGGAGACGTCCTCCTCGACGGCCAGTCGGTCCTCGCCATGCAGCCCGATGAACGCGCGCGGGCCGGGCTGTTCCTGGCATTTCAATATCCGAGCGAGGTCCCCGGGGTCACCATCGCCAATTTCGTTCGCGCCGCCCTGCAGGCCCGCCTCGGCGAGAGCGCAGACCTCGACGCGACCAGCTACTACAAGAAACTCTACGAGAAGATGGATCTCCTGAAGATCGATCGGAAGTTTACGTCGCGCGCGGTCAACGAGGGCTTTTCGGGTGGAGAGAAGAAGCGCTGCGAGATTCTGCAAATGGCCATGCTTGAACCCAAATTCTCCATGATGGACGAAACCGATTCGGGCCTCGACATCGACGCCCTGCGCATCGTCGCCGACGGCGTCAACAAGCTCCGCACCGGTCAGTTGGGGATCGTGCTCATCACCCACTATCAACGCCTGCTGAATTACATCGTCCCGGACTTCGTCCATGTCATGTACGACGGTCGAATCGTCCGGAGCGGCAACAAGGATCTCGCGGTCGAACTCGAGGCCAGGGGCTATGCATGGGTGAAAAAAGAGCTTGCGGCCGCTTCCGCCTGATCGCCGCACGTTCAACTTTTAACCGGAGGGAAATACTATGAGCCAGATTACTGACAGCGACACGCTCACCACTGCCGCCGTCGAGGAAACCGCCGCCAGTTCCGTGGCCGGGATCGACCAGACCGCCGGGGACTTCAAATACGATGTCAAATACGACTTCGACGCCGGCAGCGGCCTCAGCGAACGTACCGTCCGCTACATCAGTGACGTCAAGAAGGAGGACCAGTGGATCCGCGATTTCCGCCTCAACGCCCTGCGCACCTTTCTCGCCCGGCCGCTGCCGACCCACTGGGCCACCCGCGACCTCGAGAACATCAACTTCGACAAGATCCGCTATTATCTTTCCCAGGGCACCAAGCCGAAACGCACATGGGACGAGGTGCCCGCAGACATCAAGATGACGTTCGAGCGTCTCGGTGTGCCCGAGCAGGAGCGCAGGTTCCTCGCCGGCGTGGAGGCCCAATTCGACAGTGAGGCCGCCTATTCCAACATCAAGGATGCCGTCTCGAAGCAGGGGGTTATCTTCCTCAACTCCTCTGAGGCCCTGCGCACGCACCCCGAGATATTCCGCCGGTGGTTCGGCAAGGTCATCCCGACCGGCGACAATAAGTTCTCCGCCCTCAACAGCGCGGTCTTCTCCGGCGGCTCGTTCATCTACGTGCCGCCCGGCGTGAAAGTATTGCACCCGCTTCAGGCCTATTTCCGCATCAACGCCGAAAACTTCGGCCAGTTCGAGCGCACGCTGATCATCGTCGATGAAGGCAGCGAACTCACCTACATGGAGGGATGCACCGCGCCAAAATTCTCCACCTCGACGCTGCACAGCGCCGTGGTCGAGCTCGTGGCGCTCAAGGGTGCGAAGATCCAGTACATCACGGTCCAGAACTGGGCGCCCAATGTGTACAACCTCGTCACCAAGCGCGGGCTCGCCCACGAGGAAGCCGAGATCAAATGGATCGACTGCAACATTGGCAGCCGCCTGACCATGAAATACCCGGGCGTCGTGCTCAAGGGCCGCAAATCCCGCGGCGAGGTCATCTCCATCGCCCTCGCCAACGACGGCCAGCATCAAGACACCGGGGCCAAGATGGTCCACGCCGCGGACGAAACCACGTCTTCGATTGTGGCGAAGTCCATTTCCGTCGGCCAAGGACGCAGTACCTACCGCGGCCTCGTGCACATCCCACGGCACCTCAAGGGCTGCAAGAACAACACCGAATGCGATGCGCTGCTCATCAACACCAATTCCCGCACCGACACCTATCCGGCCATCACCGTCCGCGGACAGGACCATGCCGTGCAGCACGAAGCCAGCGTTTCGAAGGTGAGCGACGAGATGATCTTCTACATGCAATCACGCGGCCTCACCGAGGCGCAGGCCATGAGCCTTGCCGTCAATGGTTTCGTCAACGACCTCGTCAGCCAGTTTCCGATGGAATACTCCGTCGAGCTCAAACGCCTCATCGACCTTGAAATGGAAGGCTCCGTCGGCTGAGCCGCCGATGAAGAACTGAAGGACTGAAAGGCGGAAGAGCTAAACTCCCTTCGCCACTCGGTCCCTCAACGACGTCCATTCAGCCTTTCAGTCTTCAGCCCTTCAGCCTCTTCCCCGCATGTCTGCCCTGCCCGCCCTCCAAACCCCCTCCGTCAACGGCGTCTTTACCTCCGACGCCTTCGCCTCGCACCTGGCCGCCGTCGGCCACCTGCCAGCCTGGTGGCTCGACCTGAAGCGGGCCGCCTGGGATCGTTTTGGCGCGCTTCCGCTGCCCGGGCGGACTGATGAGCTCTGGCGCTTCAGCACCGTGGCCGGAATTAAGCTCAACCGTTGCACGCTGGCCGAAACCCCCGATGCCGGATTCCCGATCCCGCCGGCGGTGTTTCCGTGCGCCGCGACGCTCGCCTTTTTGAACAACCGTGCACTGGCCGGCGAGGCTCTGTCGCCGGAACTCGGGAAACAGGGCGTCATCTTCTGTCCGATCGAAGAGGCCGTCGTTCATCACGCCGAGCTCTTCCAGAGCCATTTCATGGCGCAAGCGGTGAACCTCGGCTCCGAGAAATTTGCCGCGCTCAACGCGGCGCTCACGCGCGGCGGCGCTTTTCTTTATGTGCCGCGCGGAGTCGAGATCGAGACGCCGTTTGTGGTCCACCACGTGGCCGCCGGCGACGGGGCCGCGGTGTTTCCGCACACCCTCGCCATTCTCGAAGACACCGCCAAGGCCACCCTCGTGGAGAATTTCCTTTCGACCGATCCGGCCGGCGCCGGCTTCGCCGCCGGCGTGAATGACTTGTTTGCCGGGCCCGGGGCGCAACTCACCTACGTCGGCGTTCAGAATTGGTCGCGCGACACCCTCGCCTTTCAGCTCAATTCCACTGTCGTCCAGCGCGACGCCCGCGTCCTTTCGCTCAACGTCCATCTCGGCGGCCGGCAGGCCCGGCACGAGTCCCACAGCCGCCTGCAGGGGCCGGGTGCTTTCAGCGAGATGCTCGCGCTCACTGTGGCCCAGGGTGAGCAGGAATTCGATCAGCGTACCCTGCAAAGCCACCAGGCGCCCAACACGGGATCCAATCTGCTTTACAAGAACGCGCTCCTCGACCGCGCGCGCACCATCTTTTCCGGCCTGATCATCGTCGATCCGGAGGCCCAGAAAACCGACGCCTACCAAAGCAACCGGAACCTCCTGCTCAGCGACGAGGCCGAGAGCAACGCCCTTCCCGGCCTGGAGATCCAGGCCAACGATGTCCGCTGCACCCACGGCGCCACCAGCGGCCACGTCGATGCGGAACAGATGTTCTATCTCGAATCCCGCGGCATCGCCCCGTCGGCGGCGCGCGAACTGCTCGTCTTCGGCTTCTTCGAGGAGGTGCTCGCCAAGCTCGAAAACGAGGCGCTCCGCTCCGTGCTGCGCGAATCGATCAAGGCCAACTTGAAGACTTGATTCGCAGCCCCATCGAAAACATGAACAAAGAACGCATCCTCAGTCGCGACGTCTTCGCTACGCAAATCCCCAGCGGCGAACGGATCACGCTCACTGCCGGAACCAAGGTTCACGTCACCCAGACGCTGGGTGGCAGCTTTACCGTCATCATCGACTTCGGCCTCGCGCGCATCGACGGGCGCGATGCGGATGCCATCGGCGAACCGGTGGCTGAGACTACGACGCCAGCCGCACCCGCCTCTGACGGCGCCCCGGATCCCGAGGCGATCTGGGACCAGCTCAAGAGAGTCTTCGATCCTGAGATCCCGGTGAATATCGTTGATCTCGGCCTCGTTTATTCGATGGAAATCGAGCAGATCCCCGCCGAAGGCTATCGTGTGAATGTGGCCATGACCCTTACGGCGCCGGGCTGCGGCATGGGTCCGGCCATCGCGGAAGATGCCCGCGGCAAGGTCCTCCTGGTTCCCGGCGTCGGCTCCGCGGACGTGAGCCTCGTTTGGGAACCAGCATGGAATCAGTCAATGATATCCGAGGAAGGGAAGATGCGCCTCGGTTTGGTCTGACCGCACTGGCACGGGCATCTCGACCGTGAGTGGGTGGCTCAAGGCCGTCAGACACGGGCAAGATGGCCGTGCCGTGCCACTTGTTTGCCGACTTCAACCGGGACATGCACCTGGCGGTCCGCGAATCTGCCGGTTCGGCTTGAACCAATTGCCGGTGCCGGCCACATTCCGGGCTTATGTTTTCCGCTGAACGCTGCGCTGGAATTCTCGAGGAAATCCGTGCCCGCAAGCCGCTGGTGCACAATATCACGAATTACGTCGTGATGAACAATACGGCGAACGCCCTGCTCGCGCTCGGTGCCTCGCCGGCGATGGTCCACGCCAGCGAGGAGGTTGAGGAATTTGTCGCCCTCTCCGCCGCCCTCGTCATCAATATTGGGACGCTTTCGCCGCCCTGGGTAGCCGCGATGCTCCAGGCCGTTCGGATCGCCACCGCCCGCGGCACGCCCTGGGTGCTTGATCCCGTCGGCGCCGGCGCCACGAGGTACCGCACCCAAACCTCCGCCACGCTGGCCGGACTCAAGCCAACGTGCATCCGCGGCAATGCCAGCGAAATCATGGTACTCGCCGGCGCGACGGCGGATAAAACCCGGGGCGTCGACACTTCGCATGGATCGGCCGATGCCCTCGCACCCGCCCTGCAACTCGCGAAAGCGACGGGCGCGGTGGTGGCGGTAACCGGCGCGACCGATTACGTCACAGATGGTGATGCGCTCATCGGCCTGTCCAACGGACACCCGTTGATGGCGAAGGTGACCGGACTCGGCTGCACCGCGACCGCCCTCGTCGGCGCTGCGCTCGCCGTGGAGAAAGATCGTCTGGCCGCCGTGGCTGCCGGTCTGTCGTTCCTGGCGATTGCCGGGGAAATCGCCGCCGAAAAAAGCCCGGGACCCGGCTCGCTTCAGCTTCATCTGCTCGACGCGTTGCATCAGCTCGATGCCGCGACCATTCAGCGCCGACTGAAGATCGTGGCCTGAACGGGGACGGACCCGTTTCTCGCAGGCCAGGGCTTACGCCAGCTTGCGCGCCAGCCATGCCAGATTGTCGGCGAAGCGGTCCACCGTCGCCAGCGCCTCGGCATCTCCGGCCACGGCGCCGGGCTCGCGCGCCAGCGCCACATTCCAATAGGTTGAGCCCGGCACAACCATGTCGTTGATCATATACCAAAACATCAGCTGGGCGTAGGTAAAATTGTGACCCGCGCGGCGCGCCACCGCAATGGGCCCGCCGATCTTCCGCGCAAACAGGTGGCCGTTGGCACGTGAGACATAACCAGCACGATCGAGCAACGCCATCAACTCCGGCGTCGCCGATCCGAAATGCACCGGCGACCCCACGATCAGGATGTCGGCGCGCAGCATCTTCTCAAAGACCGGCGCGAAGTCGTCGCTGATGCCGGGGCACGTTGCATCCCGCGACCCGCCGCAGGCGCCGCAGGCGTTGCAACCGCGCACGTTCTTGCCCGCGAGGCTGATGAGCTCACCGCCGATTCCCTGAATGGCGAGCCGGTCGAGGCAGCGGCGCAGCAGCGTCTCCGTGTTGCCGTTTTGACGGGGGCTTCCCGAAATGGCGAGGGATTGGGGCATGGGGCAATTCTAAACCCGGACTACCCTGGGCCGTCAATTCCGACGCAAGCCAGACTTTCCCCTCTGGAATGTCTTTCCTCATCGGCCGGGCGCACCCATGGTATCCGCTTCTCCGATGCACGCTCCGCTCAACCTCGCGCTCTACCTCGTCACCGATCCGGAAATGACCGCCCGTCGCGGCCTTTTGGAGACCGTGGCGAGCGCCATCGCAGGCGGCGTGACGATCGTGCAGCTCCGTCACAAGGACGGGCCCGCCCGCCCGAGGGTCGAGGCCGGCCGGGCGCTCAAGGCCCTGCTCGCCCGGCACGGCGTTCCACTCATCGTTAATGATCGGGTTGACGTCGCGCAGGCGATCGGCGCCGACGGAGTTCATGTCGGCCAGGACGATTTGCCGCCAGCCGCTGCCCGCGCCTTGCTCGGTCCGGACGCAATCGTGGGATTCTCCATCACCGATGAGAGCCAGTTGGCTGCGCTTGACGCCTCGGTGGACTACGTCGGACTCGGACCGATTTTCCCCACGGGAACGAAGCTCGACGCCGCCCCCGCTGTCGGCCAAACGACGTTTGCCGCACTCCGGCGCCGCATTCCGCGGCCGGTGGTCGCGATCGGCGGCATCACCGTCGCCAACGCCGCCTCAGCCATCGCGGCGGGAGCAGATGGGATCGCAGTGGTGTCCGCAATTTGCGCCGCCAACGATCCATGCGCCGCGGCCCACGCGCTGCGAGCCGTCGTTGACCGGGCGCTCGCCGCCCGTACCATTGGGCGAATTGCGTAAGTCCTTTGGGCCAATTTTTTCGACGCAAGCCCAATCTTGGTTCAAATCACCCTTGCAACGATCTTCCTGTTGGTCACAACCTTCCGCAGGCATGAACATCACGTTGCCCCTAAGGAAAGTGGAGAAACGACTGGGCTTCCTTGCCGCTGAAATTGCCCGGCTGCGCAAACAAGCGGCCCAGCGTTGCCCAAAAACCGAACCTTCCAACTCGCTGTCTGATTCCGCCCAAGAGGCCATGGTGGCCTATCTCGCCTTGACGCCAGCGCTGGGTGAGGACGCGCTGCTTCAGACGCTCTTGAAGTGTGCCATGCACGTGGTCGGCGCAGGAGGCGCTGGGTTGACCCTGCTTGATTCCCGGAAGCAGAAGCTGGTTTTTCGGGCAGCGATTGGCGACGGCGCCGAGGGCATCGTTGGGCAGGAGGTGCCGCTTAAGGGCTCGCGCCATGGCTTGGCTTTCGCGACGGGCGAGGTGCAGACCGATACACCGATGTACGCAGGTGTCGAGAAAGCCGCCCAGGCGCGTTTTCGTAATGTGCTGGTGGCGCCCTTGCAGATCGCCGGAGAAAGCGTCGGCACGATCAGCGCCGTGAACAAACGGGGGACCGGCCATTTTAGCGCCGACGACATGGCGGCCTATAAGCTGTTTGCCGACTTGGGCGCGGTGATCGTGCGCCAGCGTTGTCGCGAACAAGTTTTGCGGCGCGGCGGAGCTGGCGCTAGGCGCTCATCGGTTGCTCTGCCGGTGACCCTGGCTCCGGAGGATCGCCAATTACTCGAGTTGTTCGATTCGGTCACGCGCGTGAGACACGACCATCCGGAGTGGTTGCCGCTGGTGAAGCAGTTCGTCGAAAGCATGGCGCGTTCGGCGTAGGGCCGCATTAGGCAGGCCGAGCCTCCCATGAACGTCCCATTGCTTAATCCGAGGCTCAGCCTGAAGTGGCTCGCCTCCCATGCCAGCGGCCGGGGCATCGAAGTAGCCGTCATCGACAGCGGCATCGACGCCTCCCATCCCCGGCTGGCCGGACACGTCAGCCGGGGCTGCACGGTGGCCAAAAACAATCGGGGCGAAATCGTCATCCGCGAGGTCGAGGCCAGGAAAAATCGTGATGATTATGGGCATGGCACTGCCGTTGCGGGCATCATTGCCGACCTGGCCCCCGCCGCGCGACTGGTAAGCGTGAAGGTCCTCGACGATTACAATTCCTGCACCGGCGACGTGCTCATTGCGGGCCTGAAGTGGGCCCTGGACCAGAACATCCGCCTGCTGAACATGAGCCTGACGACCTCAAAGCCGTCGTCCATTCACCAATTGTTCGAGCTGTGCGAGCGGGCCTACGTGCAAAACTCCATCATTGTCGCCGCGCGGCGCAATTTTGGTGACATGGGTTGCCCAGCCATGTTTTCTTCCGTCCTCAGCGTGGACCGGGAGCAATATGTGGAAAAACTCCGCGTCCATTACCGCCCGCACAACATGATCGAGTTTGATGCCCGGGGCACGCAAATCAAGGTGCTGGCGCCCGGCGGCGGCTATGCCATCCAGACGGGCACCAGTTTTGCCACGCCCCATGTCTGCGGCATGGTAGCCTTGCTCCTGGAGCGCTTTCCCCGCCTGACCGCACCCGAGGTTAAGTCGGCTCTCATGGCCTTTTCAAAATCGTCCTCACCGACCGGGAAAAGCCGCCGATCCGCCGGAACAGCGAATTGATCCGCCAAAGCAAAAATGAACGCCGTTCCAGCAATGGCCGACGCTGAGCGAAACCTGAACCGGCCGAATATTCAGGAGATACTCGAGCCCTTGGCAGCCAAGGTCCACGAAGCCTGGGTCCATCAGCGGAAGGCGGAGGGGTGGACATGGGGGAAGGTCCACAACGGTGATTTAAAGCAGCATCCCTGTTTGGTTGACTACGAACAACTGCCGGAGAGCGAAAAGGAAGTTGATCGTCGAACTGCCCGGATCTCAATTCAAGGACTGATCGACTCAGGCTTTGAGCTTCTTCCGCCCAAACGAAAGCAAGCCGACGAGGCCCAGCACTTCGCACCGATTCTCCAGCGGTTGGGGAGCACGGCCGCAATTTCGCTGGCTGAGCTGCGCGACCTCTGGAGTCAATGCAAGTCCAGTCCCTTTCGCTGTCCAGGTGAGGTGCACCTGCGGCTGGGAGAGCGCATGTTGAAGCAAGGCGAGGCCATTTTGGCTTACGACGTGCTTTCAAAGGGCCTCAGTGCCCTGGAGCAGGGAGAAGGGGCGGACGAGAGCTACGGACTTGTTCGCCTGCGCGTGAACCAGTTGCTGGCTTTGGCGCTGGCGCAAAGCGGCGCTTCTGAGCGCTCCAAAGGTATCCTGCTCAAATTGTGCGAGCAGGGCTTCGCGACCCCCGAAACGCTCGGCCTGTTGGGTCGCGTTTACAAGGATCTGGCTGGAAAGGCAGCCTCGCCGGCGGGACGCAGCCAGTGCCTGGAACAGTCGTTTCAAAGTTACTCTGCCGGTTTTGAAAAGGCCGATTCTGCTGCCAGGCTCCAGGGCAAGGACACCGACGCGGCGGACGCCGGCTATTGCGGCATTAACGCCGCCGCCGTGCAAGTGCTGCGAAACCGAACTGCGGAGGCTGAGGTGCTGGCGCAGCGGGTGAAGCAAATCTGCCTCGACCGATCGCGGAAGATGGAAGCAGCCGGGGGAAGTGCAGATTACTGGCTGGCAGCCACGCTCGCGGAGGCTGAACTGATTGGCGGGAGCCACGCCGAAGCGGAGGTGGCGTATCGCGCTGCGGCCCAGTTGGTCCAGGGCAACTGGCGGGAGCTGTGTTCCACCCGGCGCCAGGTCCGGTTGCTGGCGGCGCCCCTCGGTTTGGCTCCCGGTTTTGTTGAACGGCTCTTCCCGTTGATTTCGATCGCGGTGTTTGCTGCACCCGCGCTGGCGAGGCTGGCCTCGGCAGAGAAGATGATTGAATGGGAGCAGCGGCAAAAGGATGAACTCAAACAGCGTTTGGCCGAGGCCGGCGTCGTTTGCGGCTATGCATCGGCTTTGTCTCCCGCCGACCTGCTATTCATTGAAACCATGCTGGAGACCGGACGCGAAATCAACGTCCTGCTGCCCTGTCCGCGCCAGGTTTGCCGCCGGATTTTCGAGTCGGCTCCGGCCTGGGCCGCGCGTTTTGACAGCCTCCTTTCCCGAGTGAATTCTGTCACCGAGGACACGCAGCCGAGCTGCCTGGACGAAGCCGTCGATCGGGCGTTTGCGCGTCTGCGCGCCCTTGGCGCCGGGATCTTGCGGGCGCAGCGATTGGACGTGGCGCTTCACGTATGGGCAATGGAGGATGCCCGGGCGCTCGCGGCGCGGCAGAATTCCTCTTCGATCATGTGCTCCTTTGAGCGCCTCTCTTGCCCCTACGAGACGATAAAGGAGGAGCCCTGGTTCAGCCCGGCCGGCCCGGCCAGGCCGGCCAACGAAGCTGCTCGCGGAGAGAACTATGCGATCCGCGCCATGCTGTTCGGAGATGTCAAGGGGTACAGCAAGCTGTCTGACGTGGAACTCTTGCGCTTCGCCCGCGAGTTCATGCAGAAGATCGCTGACGTGCTGGGGAGGCATTCCGCCAGCATCCTGTCCCGGCGCACCGCCGGTGACGGGCTTTTCCTGGTGTTTGCCGACCTGGAGGTTGCGTCGACGGTGGCGCTGCAACTGCGCGACCTGGTGGCGAGCACGCGATGGGACGAATGCGGGCTGCCGCAGAATCTGGGAATCCGCATCTCGCTGGATGCGGGCCCGGTCTATGCCTTTAAAGATCCCGTCACCCAACACGACGAGGTGTGCGGCGCGTATGTCAATCGCGCTGCCCGCATCGAGCCGATCACCCCGCCGAATGAAGTGTATGCGAGCGAAGCGTTCGCCTCCCTCTCGGTTGCCACCGGCAGCAAGGCCTTTCGGTTCGACTATGTGGGTCAAACCGAATTGCCCAAAGGGTTTGGGTTGATTCCGCTCTACTGTGTTAACCAGGAAAGCGTCTGACCGCCAAAGAAAAAGGTTCCCTATGCTAACTGGTCTGATCGCATTCTGGAAGAAAGTGAAAACCGCGCGACGGGCGGTGGTGTTTCTATGGCTCATGGGCTTGGCCGTGACGGTGCTTCAGTTGGTCCTGCCGGAACAGGTGGGCCGTTTGACCAATCTCTTCGAGGCGCAGGCGCCAAGCGTCAGTTGGTCCCAGATCAATTGGGCGGTGGCGTTGCTGGTCGGCTCGCAGGTGCTCATCGCCCTGTTTAATTATTTCCGCGGCCGGCTCATGGATCGCTTTCGCGACCGCTTGATCCGGGACGCCACCATGCTCATGTACCGCCGCATCATTCGCTCCGATGCGGAATTTTTCCGCAACCATGATGCCGAAGTGATCAACTCCCGTGTATTGGAGGACATGCGCAACGCGGTGACCTTCTGGTTCGATCTCCTCATCAAGATGCCGTTAATGGTCGGCTCTATTCTCGTTTTTGGCGCCTTCATGGTTTACACCAACTGGTTCTTTGCCCTGTGCCTGATTCCCCTGTGCTTTTTAAGCGGTTACTTCCTCATTTTTGATAAACGCTTGCAGACCACGAATCGGGCGAGCCGCAGCGCCTGGGACCAGGTGCGGGTTCAAGCCAAAGAATACGTCGGAAGCGTCGAGGAAATCCGGCCCAACAATGCGTTCGGTTATGGCCTGCGCCTGCTGGACCGGGCGTTCCAGCGTTATCACGACACGATGGATGAGGTTTCGCGGCTCCGCTGCTTGTTCAATGTCGCCAGCCCGATCGTCGCCACCATCCAGGATAGCGCTCTCTACTGGATCGGCGCCGCCCTCTGCCTCCTCACCTTGAAGTCGGCTAGCCTTTTTGGTCCGGTCACCTGGGGCGATGTCATGAAGTTCATGCTGGTCGCGGGCTTGTTCAAACGGCCGGTCGGAGAACTGAGCGCCGTGCTCCTGGACTGGCGCATGAGCAGCCGCACCCTCGCGGGCGTGCAGGAATATGAGAACCTTCCCGTGGCCTTCCCCGAAACCGACGCGCCGGGCCCGGCTCTGCGGCCGGGAAACGGCATCGGGTACCACCAGGCCGAGGTGGTTGCCTCCTCTGGCACTCGCATCCTGAACCAGATCACTTTGCAGATTGGGGAGGGCGAACACGTCGCGTTTGTCGGCCCTGCCGGCTGCGGGAAATCCACCGCCATCCGTTTGTTGTTCAAAGGCAATCAGGCTTCGGGCGGCGAAGTCGTCCTGCGCGACCTGAAAGTGGATGAGGTATCCCTGGGTACACTGGCACGCGAAGCGGGGGTCGTGCAGCAGAACCCCTTTTTGTTGAACAGTACTTTGCGCGACAACCTGCTGCTGGGTTTGCGCCGGCCCTCCTCGCGCATGTTGCGGGATCAGGATGGCGAGATTGACATCGAACCACTGCCGGAGGTGAAAACATTGGAGGACTTGAATCGGGAACTGCTCTCGGCGATTCAGGCCGTCGGGTTGGAGCCGGATATCCTGCGCAAGGCGCTGGACGCGCCCGTGCCTTCCCAATGGCGGGAAAGCGCTTTGCTCCGCCAGCTGGCCCAGGTCAGGCAACGGCTTAATGAGAAACTCGCCGGTGAGCCGGCCCAGGCGGTCATCCGCTTTGAGCGCAAAGCCTATCTCAGTCAGGGCACGCTGCGCGACAATTTGCTCTTCGGTCTGCGGGCAAAGGCCCCTTCGGCCGAAGGCGATCCGCTCGAGAAAACCCGCCTTCCGAGTTGCTTGGAGCAAGCCGGATTGCTGGATCCACTGGTGCAGGCCGGATTAAAACGCATCCGAGCCGACGGCCGGTTGGCCGCCACCTTGACCCAACGCACACAGGAATTGGAGGACCTGCTTAAACTCACGCAACCAGGGCACGAGGGGGGCCAAGGCGATCGCTCGCCGGGGCTGGCTGAGGGCGGTGTGAAACCAGCGGTCCGCTCTGCGCTGCTAAAGGCCGCTCTGGATGTGGACGCAAAATTGGCGGCTGAGTTGATCGGAGTCCCCGATTTCGAGGCGCGGGTCGTCGCCGCGCGTACTGCCTTGAGGGAGCAAGCCGATCACGACGGCGGAGAATACGAGGACTATCTCACGCCGGGCCGGATCGAGGGGCTAAGCCTGCGCGAATTGCTCCTGCTCGGGCGAGTGGATGAAGGTGTCTTCCGCGCACCGGAAAAGATCGATCTGTTGGTTCGCGATTGTCTGGCCGAGCTCGGGCTGCTTTCCGACGCCTTGGGGCTCGGTTTGGAATACCAGGTGGGCGAAAACGGCCGCTGGTTATCGGGTGGGCAAAGGCAGAAGGTCGCCATTGCCCGAACGTTGCTCAAGCGTCCCAATCTCCTCCTGCTGGATGAAGCCACCTCCGCCCTTGATGAGTTGTCCCAGAAGCGGATCGTGGAGTTGATCAAGACCGAGTATCGGGACAAAATCGTCATTTCCATTTCCCATCGGCTGTCCACCATTAAAGACAGCAACCGGATTTTTGTTTTTGACCGCGGCTCCCTGGTGCAGCACGGCACCTACGCGGAACTGGCCGAGCAAGCGGGCTTGTTCCGTCTCTTGCTGGATCAGCAGGAGACTGGCGCAGCCCCGGCAATTGCGGTCGCCTCCAAGGGTGGCGCTGCCTTGCCCAGCCCCGACGGCGAGGATCTGAAACATCAACTGGCCAAGTGCGCCCTGTTTGCCTCGCTCAAGGCGGACCAAATTGAGATTCTGGCACGGGTGGCGAGAGTGGTGCGGTGTGACGCGGAGGCACTCCTCTTTCGCCGCGGTGACGCCGGAGACGAATTGTTCGTCATTCTCCGTGGCCAGGTGGAGTTTTTTGTGGAGGAGACTCTGGCGACGGGAGAACGAAAGGTGACCGTGGAGGGCGAGGCTGGTCCGGGCGACGCTTTCGGGGAAATCGCGGTTTTCTCCGGCGAGACCCGCACGTTGGGGGCCCGCGCCAGGGCGGAGTCGCAGCTGTGCCTCATCCAAAGAGACGCTTTGTTGAAGGTGCTCGAATCCAGTCCCGCGATGGCCGCGTCGCTGCTGCAAACGTTGGCGCGGCGCATCACGCGCGTACGCGAGCAACGCTATGGCGGCCGCGCCAAGTGACCCGCACTCGGGGGTGAGGCCTCAGTTAGGGCGGGTATAAATGTCCCGGAAGCGTTGCTTGTAGCCTTTCTTGCTAAGCTCGCACGCGAGTGGATCCTTCGCCATCAGGTTTCCTGTCTCCGTCAGCGCCATGGCCCTGCACCCCATGCCGCATTCCTTGAACAACTCGCAGGCGACGCATTCCGGGTTCCGAGAGAGCAGATCCTTCTTCCTCAGGTCTGTGATTTCGCGCAAATAGGAACGGGTCCACACCTTCGACAGATCCTCACGCAATAAGTTCGGCATTCGCGCCTGCACGATGCTGTCAACATAGCCGGGGCACGGGACCAACGTGCCGTCCGGGAGCAGGTTGGGTTTTTCGCGGCAGGCACCGCAGTCGTAGCTGTCTGGAGTAAAACCCAGCCGGTCCGGTGGATCCGCCAACCGCCCCCGGCGCGCAGTGCTGGGGCGGGACGGCTTCCTGGCCCGACCATTTGCTGCCTTTTCGCTAGCGGACCGACCTTCAGGATCAGTCCCGGCCTCCCGCGGCCGGCTGCCCTGGAAAAAGCCGCCCAGCTGGATGCCAAACGGCTGGCCGTCCTCGACCCAACGCTTGAGCAACGACGCACAGGTTTTCGCCTGCTCGTCCAGCGACGCGGCGGTGGTCGTCCCCCGCCAATTCCCTGTCGCTTGCGGGGCCGCAATTCGCCACGCCTGCACGTCCAGCTTCTTCATCAGCTCATAGGTGTCGGCCAAACGGTCGAGATTGACGGTGTCCATCGCGGTGGCGACCGTCACCGGAAACCGGGCGGCGCGCAGCTGGCGAATGGCGTCAATTACGCGCGGCTCGGTCCCCGAGATCCCGCGCATTTGGTCGTGGGTGCCCAGCCCGTCAAAGCTGAGCTGGAAAGCCGGCCGAAGGCCGATCGATTGGATCTTTTCCAAGTGCCGGTCGGTGATCAGCAGCCCGGTGGTGAAGATCTGGCTGAGGCGAATCTTCTTCTGCGTCAGCAACTGAATGATGTCCACCAAGTCCCTCCTCAGGAAGGGCTCGCCACCAGTCAATGAAACATCGAGCACGTTGGCTCGCTCGAACTGCTCGACCAGCCCCGCCATCGTCTCAAAGGGGAGCTGGCCGTATCGTCCGCTTGGCGCTTCCATGTAGCAGTGCCGGCAGTTCATATTGCACAACCCGGTCACACACCAATGGATCGCAGCCAGGCGCGGGTTATCGGCCTCCCGATACCTCCGCCAGGGTTCGATGGCATCCCCCTCCGGGCATTCTTCGGCGATCCCCTCCGCAATCAGCAAGTCGAGCATGCCGCCGTGTTTGGGGAGAAACGCCAGCGATTCGAAATCGGTCTGCCCGTCGCATGACTCGGCCACGTAGAACCCCATCGTCTTCAACTCGCGCTGGTCGCCATTGAGCCAGTTCACGAGCGTCTTCGGCGTATTGCTCCAGCCACGAAGCATCCACCCTCCCGTTAATTTTGCGTGCCGTTCTGACATGTCGTCCTCTCTGAAGCACATCAACCCGCTGCGCCGGCAGGAAATAGATCTTCTGCGACGCTGGTTACTTGCTCGGCGGTCGGGTGTGCGGGCCTAAAACGGCTCGCACACCCTCAACCACGAAACAGATTTGCCCGCGGGCCAACTGCCGCGGGTTTCATGCAATCAATACCATGAGGTGCGAATACAAGTATGATTTTCCGTGCAATAGTCATACGTCATGTTTTCGCAATACATCTGTCCGGTGACGCCGGCCAGTTCGGCTTTCGAGGCCTTTTTCGCCCGCACTTTCTTTTCCTGATTCCAATCCTTCACCGTGAATTTGAATCCCTTCGCCGCGGCGATCTTGACGATCTCTGCGGCCGAAGTCTCTTTGCTGCCCTTGAGGATCTGCTTGTGCAGATTCGTCAACTGCGCCTGCAGGGACTTGTCCTGCGAGACCTTCTCAAAGAATGCATCTACGTTTTTCGCCGCCATGATCTTAGTCCTTTCAAACTTATTGGTTTTCGGTTCGCAGGGGGGTTGAAAGAGGGAATTAACCGACGGCCCAAGCCGCCCGTTCCCCTCTCGACTCGCCTGCAGTCAGCACCGCATGCGATCCGATGCCGCCACTCGTTGGTCGAGTCTGCCTGCGCCTCGAATTCCGTTTCCCATTGCGGACGCATTCTTCGCCGGAACCGCAAAAGGTGTCAACCAAGTAGAATTCTACATTTCGCTGTCCTATTTGTAACGGTGGTTTCGGCGCCGGCGGTTGGCGCTGATGCTGGGGGAGGAAAATGTGGCCGTTTCACCGGCAGTCACAGCCAGCATTCACCCGCGGGTCCATACAATCAATACCAGGAGCCGCGATAACAAACGGAAACGGACGTACACGAGTCATACACCGAGTTCTCGCACCACCCCTCCTGACCGGTGACGTCGGCTAGCTCGCCCTTCGACGCCTTTTTTGCCCGCGCCTTCTTTTCCTGATTCCAATCCTTCACGGTGAACCGGAATCCGTTCGCCGCGGCGATCTTGACGATCTCTGCGACGGACGTCGCATTGCTGTTCTTGAGGATCTTCTTGTGCAAAGCCGTCAGCTGCGCCTGCAGGGTCTTGTCCTGCGAAACCTTCTCAAAGAACGCTTCCATGCTTTTCATTGTCATGATTTTGATCCTTTCCAACTGAAACGGAATTGGTCTGCGGGAAGGGCGGGAGAGGGAATCAACCTGCGGCGCGAATCGCCGCTTCTCTGGGGGTGATCGAAGTGCTCGGGCATCAGCGGACATAACAAAGCGCCAGGCGGAAGCCCAACGTGTAAAAACGGAAGCCCGGCTCGTCCCCGTCGCGGTTGGCGGAACGGCAGTTCTCCGCGCAGTTGCGCCAGCCGCCTCCGCGATTGACGCGGTGGACTCCCGTTGACGGCCCCACCGGGTCCCTTACCGAACCCCCGGGGAAACTCCCGTGCCAGTCCCGGCACCATTCCCACACGTTGCCATGCATGTCGCAGAGTCCCCAGGCATTTGGCTTCTTCTGCCCCACCGGGTGGCTCATACCGTCGCTGTTCTGATCGAACCAGCCCAGGTCGCCGAAAGCGCCCTTCCTGGCATAGGGACCGTTTGTTCCCGCCCGACAGGCATATTCCCACTGCGCCTCCGTTGGCAAAGTGTATTCGTACTCCGCAGGCAATCGGCCTGCTCCGCGCTCCCGCTCCGTCAGCTTCCGGCAATACTCCATGGCGTCGTCCCACGACACCTGCTCCACCGGCGCCCGCGCCCCGGCGTTCTTGAAATACGACGGATTGCTGCCCATCAGCGCCTGCCACTCGCCTTGCGTCACTTCGTATCTTCCCAACCAATACCCCTTCGTCAGCGTCACCCGCGTCTGTGGGCCTTCGTCGTCGTAGCGTCCGATTTCCATCCTCGGACTGCCCATCGTGAAGGTGCCGGCGTCAATCCACACCATCTCCAGGCCGAGATCCGGCACCGTGCACGGCCGACCAAACGATGGGCCGGCTGGTTGCGCCGAACGATCGAGCTGAACCGCCATCGAGGGGGCCGTTGGCTCCTTCTCGTGCCGGGGCTGCTCCTGCGCTGTCGCGGCCACGCCAGAGCCAATCACTACGAGCGCCGCCAAACCGAGCAGCTGTTTCCATGTGTGCCGCCAGAGCGTGGTCCGGCCAAAACCGAGGAAATCCGAGGAGGGCATGGGGTCGGCGAAAAAGAGATCGGCGAACGCGCTCCGGGGGCGGAGGTCCCCGGACCGGACGCTCGAGGGTGGTGTGGCAAATTCTCCGGACCCACGCGAGCCCGAACCCCGGAGGATCCAGACCTGCCCCACGAGAAAGTTGACTGCGCCTGGCGCAGCATTTTGCTGTGCCGAAAAAGGGGAAGTCAGCTTGTTCGTTGCCCTCTGGCTTGCCCACCTGGCCTAGGCCAATTCCTTTGACGAGGGAAAGCACACGACTGACAGAAGCAGGCCGCCCCTATGGCCCGAAGCAGGTTGAGTTCCCTCCCCACTGGGGCGACCTGCAGAACGAGTGAATTGCTGTACTGCCAAACGCGTGAACCCATCCACCGCCGATCCAAAACCATTGACCGCGATCGCGGAACTGAGAATTCTATGGGCCTTTGCTTGAAGCGATTTGTAGACTCCAACGCATGACACTGACACTCGCAATCATCGGGCATCTGGTGGGAGACTATCTGCTGCAAAACGACTGGATGGCACTCAACAAGAAGAAGCGCACGCTTCCCTGTGCCATCCACTGCACGCTCTGGACGCTCTCGGTCTGCGCGTTCGCGAGCTGGTGGACCCTGCCCGCCATCGGGGTGCTTTGGGTGACACACTTCGCGCAAGACCGAACGCAAATCGTTCTCTTCTGGATGACCAAAATAAACCGCCAGCCGGAATTCGCGAAACCACCGTCTGCACCGTGGAGCATCATCGTGGTCGATAACGTCTGGCACATTGTCGCGCTGTGGGTGGTGTGGCGCTTTGTGGTCTGACGGCACTTTCCCGTCGTTTCCGTCAGCGGGTAATCGAAGATCTTCCCCGTGTCCCAGCGCTGAAAATTGACACATCCGGTCAACACCGCTAGCCTCCACCGTCGTTGCGCCACGCTTGGAACTGCCTTCTTCTCCGTTTCCGCCGCCGTGCTCTTTCTTCCCTTTAACACCCAGCCCCTCCAGACCCGCCTCCCCGCCGCGGCCCGAATCCCGTTTCCGATCAGTGGCACGTGCGCGCCGCCCCTCTTGCGCGGCGTGCCACGGCGCAGATAAGGACGGGTGTGCCGTCTTCCTCCATGACTTTGGTGCGCGTTTTCATTTCCTCGCCCGGTGACGTGAACGAGGAACGCGCCCAGACGATGCGCGTGATCAAGCGCCTGCAGGAGGAGTTCGCCGGCCGCCTCACGCTCGAGCCGGTTTATTGGGAACACGAGCCACTCCTGATGACTGGCACGTTTCAGGAGCAGATCCCGCCCCCCAGCGACTCCGACATCTGCGTGTGCATCCTCTGGTCGCGGCTCGGCACGCGCCTGCCCTCGGAAAAATTCCACCGCGCGGACGGGTCGGCCTACGCGTCGGGTACGGAGTTCGAGTTCGAGAACGCCGTCGAGGCGCACCGCCGGCTTGGCCGGCCGGACATGCTCGTGTATTTGAAAACCGCGGAGGCCGTCGTCAGCCTGCGCGACGAAAAGGCGCTGCTCGAGCGCATGCGGCAGAAAAAAATGCTCGATGATTTTCTGCGCCGCTGGTTCACGGACGAGCACGAGGGCACGCTCATCGCGGCGCGGCACGATTTCAACACGCTGGCGGAATTCGAGGAGCGCTTCGAGGCGCACCTGCGCAAGATGCTCGAAAAAAAGGCGCCGGCCGCCGCGACCACGACTGCGGCGCCGCCGGCCTGGCAAAAAGGCGCGCCGTTTCGCGGGCTCGAGGTGTTCGAGGCGGAGCACGCGCCGATCTTTTGCGGACGCACGCGCGCGGTCGGCGACGTACTTAACGCGCTCCGCCGCCAGGCCGCCGACGGCCGTGCGTTCGTCCTGATCACCGGCATGAGCGGCTGCGGAAAGTCCTCGCTGCTGCGCGCCGGCGTCCTCCCGCTCCTCATCGAACCGGGCGTGATCGAGGGCGTGGCGTTCTGGCGCGAAGCCGCGCTGAAGCCCGGCGAAAGCGGAAGGGATTTGTGCGACGGGCTCGCGGGCGCCATCAGCGCGGCGCTGCCCGAACTCAGCGTGAGCGGCACCGGGCGCGCCGAGCTGGCGAAGATTCTGCGCGAGTCGCCCCTCGCCTGCGGCCCGCTCGTGAAGGTGGCCCTCACGCTGGCCGCGCTGGATCTGCAGCGGACCAAACAACTGACGACGGTTCCGCAGGCGCGGCTCTCGCTGCTGATCGACCAGCTCGAGGAGATCT
The DNA here is from genome assembly GCA_003142955.1 of Opitutia bacterium. Taxonomy (GTDB): domain Bacteria; phylum Verrucomicrobiota; class Verrucomicrobiia; order Opitutales; family Opitutaceae; genus Fen-1467. Next base: position 23,498 of record PLOH01000118.1, read on the forward strand.
TTACCAACGACCGCATTTCCCCCGAAGAGCGCGCGGTCTTTGCCGCCGCCGTGAACGGCCTCGCGCGTTCCGGGCAGGTCTGGATTACCGCCACCTTGCGCAGCGATTTTTATCCGCGCCTCGTCGAGGTCGCGGCGCTGCACGAACTGCGCGAAGGCTCGGGCACCTACGATCTCGCGGCTCCGACCGCGGCGGAAATATCCCAGATCATCCGCAAGCCGGCGTGGATGGCCGGCGTGACCTTCGACGAGGAAGCGGAAACGGGCCTTTCGCTCGCTGACGCACTCTGCGAGGCCGCGCTGCGCAGTCCCGAGGCGCTGCCGCTGCTCGAGTTCGCGCTGACGGAGCTCTACAATCGCTGCGCGCCACAGGGCCGCCGGCTCACCTTCGAAGCCTACAGGGAACTCGGCGGCGTCGAGGGCGCGCTGGCACGCCGGGCCGAGGAGGTTTTCCTGGCGCTCCCCGCCGAGGTGCGGGCCGCGGTGCCGCCAGTACTCGGCGCGCTCGTCGGCATCGGCCTCGATGAAGGCGCCACCAGCGTTGTGCGCAAGCGCGCGCGCATCGACGTGATCGCCGCGTCGCCGGCGAGTCGGGCGCTCGTCGATGCGTTCGTGAAGGCGCGGCTTCTCGTCGTCGATCGCGGCGCCGACGGAAGCAGCGTCGTCATGGTTGCGCACGAAGCGCTGCTGCGGCACTGGCCGCGCATCCAGGAGTGGGTGAAGGAGAACCTCGCGATGCTGCGCACCCGCGCGCGCATCGCCACGGCTGAGACGGTCTGGACCGCCGAGAAAAAGGCCGCGGAGTTTTTGTTGCCCGAAGGCACGACGCTGAACGAAGCGGTGACGCTGCTCGCGCAGCGTCGTCGCGAACTCAGCGACGGCGACGTGGAGTTCATTGAGGCTTCCCTCCAGGCGCGTCGCCGCCGAGCCGCGGCTCGGCGCCATCGCTGGATCGCCGCCGCCGCCGCGCTCCTCTTGCTCCTCGGGAGCGTCTGGTGGTGGTGGGCGGCCTACCGCAAGACAAGCGTCGCTTACTTCGAACACATGATAAACCGTTGGGGTGTCCTCGCGGGTGTTGATGCCATTTCTCGCAGCGAAATGCGGGTGCGCAATGGCGGGGTGAAAATCGTGCGCCGGGGCTTTCTCGGCCCGGTGATTCGGGTTGAGACGGTCGACGGTCGCGACCGGCCGAACGTGCCGATTAACGGCGGGGTGGCCGCCTACCTCAGCGACAAACCGCTCGACGCGCTCGAGGTGCGCGAGTGCGCGTTCACCTTCGACTATAAGGACGGGCGCGTGCAGAGTCAAAAGGCCTTCGACGCGCAGGGCGCGCAGCTCTGGGAGTTTTTTTACGTCGCGACTGACGCGGGCTTCTACCGCCACGACTCGGCCTTCGCGAAGCGTGAGGGGGTGGCTTCGGGTGCGGCGTATATCCAGTTCACGCGCTCGCCCGAGGGTTTCGATCGCGAGGTGCGTTTCACCGACGGGCGGACACCGCAGCCGAATCCCGACGGTTGCTTTGGTTTTCAGATCGAGTCCGATCCGCAGGGCTTCGTCACGAAGGTCACCGCGATTGACACGGAGGGGAAACCCATGCTGTTGCGCCGGCTCGGATTTGCTGAGACCCAGGTCATCTATGACGGAAAGCACCGCATCACGGAGATCCGCTATTTCGATGCGGAGGGCCGGCCGGCGATGGGCACGGCCGGTTATGTCGGACGGCGCAACACGTGGAACGACGCCGGCAATCTCACGTCCCAGGCTTTTATCGACGATCGGGAGCGGCTCGTCTTCGTCGCCGCGTTCGGCTACGCGAAGGCGACCGTTGGTTACGACGAACGGCAGCGCCCGATCGCGACTGCGTTCTACAGTGCGAATGACAAGCTCGTGCTCTTTAAGGAAGCGGGATTCGCGCGGCGCACCGAGCGCTACGACGACCGGGGCAACCTCAGCGAGGAGGCTTTTTTCGATGCGGCAGACCGCCCGGTCGTCGTCTCCTTTCGCGGCTACGCGCGAGCGACCTATCGCTACGACGATCACAGACGGCTCATCGAAGAGACGCGCTACGGCGCCGACGGAAAACTCCACGCCACCGGGCCGGAGTCCGGCGCGCACTTCACGTTTCAGTACGACGCGCAGGGACGAAGACGCCGCGGCACGCTCTTTGTGCCGACCCGCGAAGGCGTCATTACCGAAACCGAACACGATGTTATCCTGCAGTCGTATGACGACGCGGGCCAGACGGTCGAGGAACGCCGCACCGACCAGGCCGGCCGGCCGGCCCTCGGACCGCGCGGTTATTCCATCGCGCGCATCGCTCGAACGGAGGAAGGGCGGCGCGAGGAGACGAGTTTTTTCGGCATCGATGAAAAGCCCGTCGTCGATAGCGACGGCGCGCATCGCGTGGTTTGGACGCGCGACGAGCAAGGAATCATTCACGGCCCCCGTCGCCTCAACCTCGCCGGCGACCCGGTGGCGGTGGCGGCTGGTGCCGCCGGCGACATTGACGAGAAGGTCCAAAAGGACGATCGTGGAAATACCACGGAAATCGCGTATGTCGATTCGCGGGGTCGGCCGGTGCTCAATCCGACCTATGGTGTTTCGAGGACGACGGCTCGGTACGACGGGCACGGCAATCCGATCGAAATAACGACCTTTGGCGTCAAGGGCGAGTGGGTCGTGGGGACCGGCGGCGAGGGTGCGCGCGTCACCGCGACCTACGACGCGCGGGGAGTGAAAGTCGAGGCTACCACCGACGTGCCGACCAGCGACGGCAAACTCACCGAACAGGAACACGTGCGCATCTGGCGGCGGTTCGACGCGGTGGGTCGCTGTCTCGAGATTGCGTACTTCGACGCGCCGGGAAGACCGACCGTGGGTGCTGATGGCTGGCATCGCGCTTTGTACGAGTACTCGGGGACCGGCACGCTGAAGTCGGCCGCTTCCTTCGGAACGGACGATCACCCGGCAGCGGGGAAGCATGGGTACGCGAAGCGCGAGAATGTCTTCGATTCCACGGGGACACTCGCCGATTCGCGTTTCTTCGACCCGGCGGGCGCGGCAGTGGTCGTGCGGACAGTCGTCACGCAAGTCGTCCCGGACTCGGTAGCGGGAAAAGCCGGGCTGAAAGTCGGCGACGTCTTGCTCGCCTACGCGGGCCGCGAAATCCACAGCCTGCCCTACTACCGCAGCCTCACGACGCAGCCGCTCGAGAGCCCCGAGCGTGAACTGCGCATCCGCCGCGGCACAGACGTGGTCGTCTTGCGCGTTCCCGCGGGGCTGCTGGGTTTCATGGGCTTCGAATACGCGGAGAACGCACTGCCGGTTCGGGTGCCATAACCTCTCGGAAACTTGAGGGTGCTGCTTTCGCTTGATCACATGGATCTTCGTTCGCCACCTCAGTGTCCCCGTCCACGCACGACCTTCCTCTCTATAGCGATCAGAAACCAGTTTCGGATCTGGAGAATCGAGTTGCCTATCAGTTCCTCTTCCCCTTCATTTTGAATTACAAGCGTATGAAACCGTCTCTTCGGAATGGTGCGGTCATCTTTGTCGTGGCCGGAGTCTGTATGTTGGCGGCTTGGGTTTTCTCGGGAGCATCGCCGGGCAAGCTCGCTTGGGAGCCCCCCATTGTACGCAAAGCGCTCATGAGTTTCGCCTACAAGGTCTATGCCAACCCTGAGGTCGCCGAGGGCCGTTACTTTCTCAGCAAGGCCGTACTGAAAAACACGGGCGCAGGTCCGATTCGCGATCTAGCGGTCAGCTATCAGGTGCCGGACTACATCCCGTGGACTACGCCCGAGGTGACGGACGCCCTGCCGGCCGGCAGCACGCTGGTGAAGGTCTTCTATCCGAAGTTTCCGGACAAGGTTTCGCGACTCGCCAATCAGACCACGGCCACACTCGAGATCAAACTGCAGTGGCGCGAGCGGGAGGGTGGCCCGCTCAAGGAGGAAGTTCTGCGCGACAACTTCACCCTATTCGGTGTGAACGAGGTGCAGTTCGGCGATACGCCCGCCGAGGATAGGGCGACGTGGTACGACGTCTACTCGCTCGCGCCATTCGTCGTGTGCATGGTCACGCCCAACGATCCGGTAGTGAAGGAATACGCCGCGGCGATCACCGAGCGCATGGGCGGCAGCATGGCCGGGGCCTCGCAAAAAGTGGAGGATGTGATCGAACTGATGAAGGCCACCTACGACTACATGGTCGTCACGGGCATGCGCTACGCCGGTGCGAAAGGCCTGCCGGAGACGATTGGCGGGGAAAACCAGGAGGTGCAGACCGTCCGCCTGCCGCGCGATGTCATCCTGTCGAACAACGGCCTCTGCATCGAACTCGCGATCCTTTGGGCGTCGATCATGGACCAATTGGGTTGCGAATCCTACATCATGATGGTTGAGAACCATGCCTTCACGGTCGTGATGGTCCAGGGGCAGCCGGTTCCCATCGAGTGCACGGCGATCACGCCCAAGGCCGTGGGTCAGGAAAACCCGGTGCCGTTCAAGGAGGCGTATAAGATGGCCGTGAAGGAATTTCAGCAAGCGGAATTGAAGATTCCCTTAAGCGTGCGACAGCTGCAGCTCGCCGGCTACGCGTCGCCCGAGCTGCCGGACATCGACATCGACAAGATCAAGAAGATCATTGCGGACCGCGGCAACGCCGTTCCGCATCGGGATCCGGTTCCGCCGCACCCTGTCGCGGCGCAGTACGTCCACCCCCGGGGCTTAATCTCGTTCGACTACCCTCAGAACTGGCAGATGGGGCAGCCGGTCCCGCAGATCGGGAACACGTTTTACGCCGGCGACATGAACTCGAAGGCCAACGTACAGCTTTATGAAGTTCCCAACGTCAACGACCCGAGAACCGCGATGAACATGATCGTGCAGGCCATCGGTCGGCGCGGCGCGCAGGTGTCGGTGACCGACACCCAGGCGCAGGGGAATGTCTATTTCTTTCAGGGGAACACAGCGGGACCCGGCGGTTATTTTCAATGGTTCGGCGTCTTTCGGGCCGTGCCCGGCGGCGTGATCGGCATCACGCTCGGATGTCCGCAGGCTAACTTCGAAGGCAATCGCGCATTGTTCAACCAGATCATCGGCACTGTGCACTTCAAACAATGAACTCCGTCCAACGATTTTTTTTCGGGCTGTTTGTGGCGGCCGGTTTCGGCGTCGCCATCGCAAGCGTGCGCGCGGCGGAGACCATGCAGTTCGACAGGACCTTCGTGCTAGACAAACTCGGCGACGGCCAGGTTACGGACACGGTCCATTACTCGGCCAAACGGTGGTCAATTTGGAAGCAACAATATGGCGATCGTCCCGACATGCTCTGGCGCGACATGAAGCAGCAATTGGCAAGCATGGCGCTCGTTGACTTCGACCTGAAGAAAAACGATGTCGAGCGGACCATGACGATGAAGATTTCTTTCCGCGGCGGGCCGCGTTTGCGCAGCGACGGGGCGAGTGAGATCGGCGTGCCCAAGGACATGAAAAAAATCTCCGACAGCGGTCGGGAGTGGATCTTCAGTGCCGTCGCGCAGGATAATTCGTTTGAGCCGACGATGATGAATGAGACGATTCGTGTGACTCTGCCGGCCGAAGCCAGGAACGCCCGCCTCGAACAGCCGGGCACGGCCTTTCAAGCGCTCGTCTACGAAATACCGGAGCCCGGTCGTGGCAAAGGGATGCTGTATCTCGGCCTCAGCGCGCTGATCATCGGCCTGGCGCTGGGCGCCGCAGGGTTTCTGACGGGCAAGCATTCCGCGACCTGAAGTGCCCCGGCGGAACGCTGAATCCAGTTCTTGGTGGTCGATGTGCTGGCCAAGGCACCGGCTCCTGCAGTCCTGCTCGGGCGCGATCCCTTGAATCAACGCCCCGGGAGATCCAAAGAGGTAAACAGACTAGCACTCCTTCGCTTTGCCGTCGAATGACCGGCCCCGCCGATCCCATCACTGCTGCGGCGTCATCTGTTCGTAATTTCCATTCAGGTACGTGTTCGGATCAAGGTTCGGATCGTCGGTGTGCACGAAGTTTCCAGAACCATCGGTCCAGTGGTAGTTGTAGTCCGTATACTGGTCGGAGACGACGCCGTTCTGGTCCCGCATGTGTTCGGTACCCCGCAGGTATTGATCGAAACCATCCGCCCCTCGGTCGAACCCTTCGTTCGCAGTGGCCCCGTGGGACGAACGGGCCGCGTTTTCCTGCGCGCGATTCTCGGCGAGAGTGGCGTCGGTACGCTGGAGGAACGCTTCATTGGAGGCATGCGCTTGCGCGCCGAGCTGTCTTCCCAGCTCGATGCTGGCCCAGCTTTGGGCCAGGTTCTGGCTGGCCTGCCTTAGTTGCGCCTGGTGGATCTGATCGTACCGCTGCTGCCAGGCGGGATTCACCTCAAACGAGGTGGCAATGAACCCCAACAGAGGCCGCACGGACTCCAGCCTGCCCGCCTTCGCCCCTATGCTGTGCACCAGTGACAGGTAGCTATGGTACTCCATCGAGTCAGGCGGAGAGGGAATCGCGTCTGTCAGGGGCATGAAGCCATAGAACTCTTCGTCCACCGGCCGGCCATCGATCTCATAGTGCACGCGCATACAAATGCCCTGCCCCCCCCGCGGCGCGCCATTAGGATATAGGTGGAAAAATGCTTGGGGGAGGTTGTTCACCGGCCGGTGTCCAAGGATGCGCAGATTCCTCGCGTTAGGGCGATTGCGCGCGATCACATATCGCACCATCGCTTCGGGCAGCGAGATATTGGGGTGGTGAATTGCGCCCGACTGATCCGGCCCCCCCCATTGACCTTGATCATGCGCCCGGTCGCCCCACCAGAACATTTCCGTTGGGTAAAACTCGATCCAACTCCCGCCATCGGGCGCTTCCGCGCGAATCTGGCCCCGCACCGGCATATAGAAAGCGTTGATGTTCCAGTCGAGGCGGCTGGTGGCTTTCCAATCCACCGGAATCGCAATACGGTTCGCCGTCATGCCGCCTAACTGCTGATCAACTACGTCGTACGGTTGAAAACTGATCTTCGCTCCAGACGCCATCTTCGCCGGCGCCTGATTAGCATTAGCCGCCAAGGATTTCGGTGCGCCCGTTTCAGGCGCCGCGTTGGCGGCGCGCGAATCGGAGCCGACAACCGCAACACAAAGGACATAGGCAGCCAGCCAGCCAGCCAGTTGTTTTTCTAATCGGATCCTGGATTCTGGCCGCCGGGGCGGCGTTGGTCCGGAGGGGATGGGGTTTAGCAACAGCCCAGCGAGCCGCAGGGATGCGGTCGGCACCTCGGCGGGAGCCTCGACGGCACGAGCAAAAAACGCGGCCACACGGTTGGCTTTCATGATCGGATCAAAGGACAAACAGGGGTTTCGGCGAAGCCGCTCCTTTGCGGCCTGGTGAGCGAGGCTTCCATGTGGCAAAGCGCAAACCACGAGAAATTCTTACACCGGCCTCCCTGTTTAGGGGCGGTCGCCAAGCGCGAAATGGCGCCGTCCGAGCAGTCCGAATCAGATTCTGTAAATCATTTCCATCTCCGCACTGGAGGAAATGCCAATGCCCGCGTCATTTACGAGCCATGCCATACGAAAACCCATGCGAATACTCCTATCCAACTCGGAGTCAGCGGGTTTTGATCAGACACGCGAGGGATCGCCACTCGATCAATTCAGCCAGAAGCGCCCGCTCAATCCGTCCAGCAACTCGCAGGACGCTTGGCCAGGTTCGCGACGCCTCAAGCTGCGAATCCCATTTGCCAAGCTGCTGGTGCAAATCCCGGTAGCGTTGTCTCCGTCGATCGCAGTCATTCACCGCCAGCAATGCTCCGCCGACCGTCGCGATTTGGAAGGCAATTGAGGCGCCCAGTGCCAGCCATTGTCTCCACGGTTCCAGACCAAAGTTCCCGTTCACGAATGCGCCCACGAACAGCCAAACGTTCAACGCTGACGCCAATCCGATACAGGCCCAGATAACAGCTCGATACCGGCGGGCTTCTGCGGCCGATTGCGCGGCATGGTTGAAGAAATAATCGATCTGGCTCGCCAAGCGTTCTTGGCGATATCGCTGTTTAAACTCCTCGAGAGATACCTTGCTGCGTCCCCGGTCGAGCATTCTCAGGAGATTCAACGACATCAGCACCCCGGACAGTTCGGGGACCACCTCCGGTCCAATCGCCTCGTAGGGAGCAGGCGTGCTCCAGAAAGCCAATACCGAACGGCACACTTCAGCCGCAATTCGCGTCCGCACCCACAGGACTCGCCTCTTGTTCAACCGCAAAACGGCAGCCATGATGCCGAACGCCGCCCCGATCGTCAGCCATGTTCCAACTCCGTGCGCCCACGATCCAGCCCCGCTTAACAGAGCTGCAGCCGCTGTGAAAATGATCGGAATTGCCGCCAGCCGCCGAAACTGCGGCGCGAACCGGGTCGCACTCTCGTCCACTTTGCGGAACCATGCCCGGGCAAGAGCTTCGGGCCTATCCGCCTCCACGGGTGCATTCGGATTCGGATCCGGCAGGTGGTTCAGGAATTCGAGCTCCGGATCGTCCAGGAGTTCCTTTTCCGTCTTCTCATTGATAATGTCTACGTCTCCGGTCGTGCTGTGCAACCAAACCACCTGCCTGCCGAGCCCTTTCGCGAAGGAGACAACATCTTCAGTGCCGCCCAAGCCCTGCGATGGCTCTCCATCCCAAAGCGCGAGTAACAGCCGGCTTTGCTGGACGGTTTCGATACCGCATTCGTAATAGCACTCATCGCGCGACTGATTGCCGCCCGTCACATCAACCGAGGCGGCCTTCCGCAGGACTTGCTCCGCGCGCGACCAACTGATCTCGTCGAAATCCTTTCGAAACTCTTCCACCGGCAGTGGTAAGAGGACGCAGAGCGGCAATGCCAATTGAACACAACTTTCGGCAAACAATAGATCCCCACCCGCCGCGACCGACGAGATCCCATACACAAATCCCGAACCAGACGTTCTTCGCTGCTCCAGAAAATCAACGATCGCTTTCCGGCATTTGGCTTCATCGCCGAGGGCGCGGTGGCCCGTAAAGCCGATCGCCACTGTGGCTGGCAACCGGATGGGGGGGCCCATTCTGCTCGCCTCTGGTGTCATGTTCGCAGTGGGAGAACAGCCGACATTGGTATAGTGGTGCCCGGAGTCGGGGTCGAACCGACACGACTTTTAAGGTCGCGGGATTTTGAGTCCCGTGCGTCTGCCAATTCCGCCATCCGGGCGAGCCAGAAAGGCAAAACGGTAGGAGGGCAACCCCCGAAGTAAACGCTATTTTATCGGCTAATCATCCCTTGCCAGCCGCGTGCTCTCATTCGAAACTCCCCGGCCTATGCCTGACTTCCGCGTCTATTGCCAGCCCCCCGAACGCGAACCGTCCGAGATCCGGCCCTCCGCCGACGAGAGTCATCACCTGGTGGCCGTGAACCGCGCCAAATCCGGCGACACCGTGGTGGCCTTCGACGGCCGCGGCAACGAGTGGATCTGCGAATTGATCGAGGACGCAAAGCACGCCGCGGTGCTCAAAGTCCGTTTCCGCCAGAAGATCAAGCCGCTGCCTTATGAGATCACCCTCGGTCAGGCGCTGCCCAAGGGCCAGTTCATGGACGCCATCGTGCGCAAAGCCACCGAGCTCGGGGCCGCCCGAATCGCGCCCCTGGAGAGCGACCGCACGATCGTGCGCCTCGAGGGCGACCGCACCGACCGCAAGATCGAGAAATGGCAGACCGCCGCGGTGGAGGCCGCCAAACAATGCGGCAATCCATTCGTGCCGGAGATTTTACCCGTCCAATCCGCCAGCGCATTCATGGAAGCCAGCCGCGGCTACGATCTGAAGCTCATCGCCAGCCTCCAACCGGGGGCGAAGTCGCTGAAGAGCGTCCTGCCGGCATTTGCCGCGGCGAACGGCCGCGCGCCGTGCAAGGTGCTCTGGCTGGTCGGTCCCGAAGGCGATTTTACTCCCGCGGAGCTGAGCCTGGCGCGCGCGATGGGTTTCGAACCGATCACGCTGGGCCCGCTCGTCCTGCGCTGTGAGACCGCAGCGGTTTATGCGCTCAGCGTACTGAGTTACGAACTGCAATCCGCCGGCAGCTGAGGCGCCGCGCCCGCTTGACCGATTGGCTGCGCTCGCGTTTCAGGCGAGTCCGGCTTTCCCTTCCGCCTACTGTTTTCTGATTTCACTCTCAAGTCTCCGGTATCCGCTGCCCGCTTTCACTCTGATGTCCGCTGACAATCGCATTCCCGTCACCGTGCTCACCGGTTTTCTTGGGGCCGGCAAGACCACGTTGCTCAACCGCGTGCTCACCGAGCAGCACGGCCGCAAGATTGCCGTGATCGAAAACGAATTTGGGGAGGTCGGCGTGGACAACCAGCTGGTCATCCAAGCCGATGAAGAGATTTTCGCCATGAACAACGGGTGCCTCTGCTGCACCGTGCGCGGCGACCTGCTCCGGATCCTGACCCGGCTGCTCAAGCGTAAGGACCGCCTCGACGGCGTGCTCATCGAGACCACCGGCCTCGCCGATCCGGGGCCCGTCGCCCAGACTTTCTTCACTGACCCCGAGATCCGCGAGGCCTACCGGCTGGATGGCATTGTGACGATCGTCGACGCCAAATATGCCGCGCAACACCTCGATGATGGCAAGGAAGCGAAGGAGCAAGTGGCGTTCGCCGATGTCATTCTGCTCAACAAGACCGACCTCGCCGGCGCCGCCGAGCTCGACCGACTTGAGGCGCGCCTGCACCGGATGAACACCGCGGCGCGGATCCACCGGACGCGCGATTGTGAGATTGGCATCGACCGCGTGCTCAACGTCGGCGGCTTCAATCTCAGCCGGGCCACCGACCTCGATCCCCGCTTCCTGGAGCCGGAGTTTCCGTTCGAGTGGGCCGGCGTCTATGAACTCGCCGCCGGGACATACGAACTCTGCCTCGGCCTGTCCTCCGAAGCCTCGGCGGAGGAGGGCCACCACGATCACGACGGCGAAGAGGAGCATGAACACGAGCCTGCGCGTGACCACGAGGATCATGGCCACCACCATGGCAATGAGGACGAACTCGATCTTGCGCTCCTGCCGGTGAACCTGCCGCCCGAGATCACTTTCCCTGCCTCCTCAAGCGCCGCCCAGGCCGCGATTGCTTCGGCCACCGCCGCCGCTCGCGACACCGCCGTACAGGTTTTTTCCGACTGGGAGAGATCGGTCAAACCAGGTGAAACGATCACTCCGGGCACGACCCTGCAGCGGTTGCACCTCAGCGAGGGACACGCCCATTTCCCGGTGGAAATCGCCCGCGCCGGCCGCTACATGTTGTTCACGGCCCACGATGTCCCAACGCACCTCTATGCGCCGGGCGAAGCGCTCGTGCGTTACGTCCACGACCAGGATTTCCGCCACGAACACAGTCACGACGAGGAGGTCGCGTCGGTCGGAATCAGCCTGCCTGGCGACCTCGACGGCAAGCGCCTCAACGACTGGATCGGCGGACTCCTGGCGAAAAAAGGCCAGGACATCTTCCGCTGCAAAGGCGTGCTTGCCGTGCGAGGCTCGGACAAACGGCTGGTTTTTCAGGGGGTGCACATGACGTTCGATGCGAAGTTCGACCAGCCGTGGGGCGCTGCTTTGCGCACGAACACCTTTGTCTTTATCGGCCGCAATCTGAACCGCGAAGAGCTCGTCGGCGGATTCAAGGCCTGCCTGGTAGGATAAGGGAGCGAGCATCGAGTAGTGAGTAGCGAGCAGAAGCTTGTCGCGGATTTGACCTCAGCACGTCTTCGTTCCTTTCGACTCAACCGTCAGTCGGTACTCCGCTTTAGAATCATTAATCACCAGCACCGAGCGATCTAGATGGGTAGGGTCCCGCTGATGCCCGCCGCTCGCTCCTCGCTACTCACTACCCGCTACTCGTTACTGATCGATGAATCTCACGAAAGCCTGGGCCGCGCAGCTTGACGACTATGTAATCGACCTTGCCTGGTCGCCCAGCGGGCGTCTGCTGGCTGCGGCGTCAGCCGCCGGTCCAATCAACCTGTTTGACGGCCTAACCGGCTCGAAGTTGCACGAGTTATCGGGCCATGCGGACGGGACCAACGCCGTCGCCTTCGCTCCGGCGATCCAAACACCAGAGGTAAGACGTCAGACGTCAGAGGCCGCAGGCCAGAAAGCAGAGACATCAGGTCTGACATCTGATGTCCGTCCTCTGACATCTGCCCTCCTCGCCACCGGCGGACAGGATGGAAAAGTGCGGCTGTGGGACGCTGCTACCGGCCACCAAACGGCCGAAGCGGACGTCGGGCGAGGCGCCTGGGTGGAGCATTTGCAGTGGCGGCCGGCGAATACTTTCCCGGATTTCAGTGGAAACTATCCGGTATCCGGTATCCCAAATCCGGTATCGGCACATCCGGTTTCCGGAATCCGCTCTCCGGTCCCCGGTGTCCGCTTTCCGGTATTGGCAGTGGCAGCGGGCCGGAGGCTTCTCTTTTTGAATCCGGACGGATCGACCGCCCACATCTTCAAGGATGCACCCAAGACACTCTCCGCGCTCGCCTGGCATCCGAACGCCGGGGCGATTGCCGCCGCTTCATTTGGCAGTGTCGTGATATGGGACGCTGACGATTTTCAGGCCCAACGCGAGTACCCATACGGCAGCGCGATCGAGACCCTGGTGTGGTCGCCCGACGGCCGCTGGCTGGTGGCGGGCGCCCAGGATAAAGCAGTGCACCTTTGGCTTCCCGCGGAAGATCAGGAATTCCACATGAGTGGATACGAAACCAAGGTCCGCGAGCTGTCGTTCAGTTCCGACAACCGCTGGCTCGCCACCGGGGGTGCCCGTGACGCCTGCGTTTGGGATTGCACGGGCGCCGGTCCCGAGGGCCGCGAACCGGTCGCCCTGCCCCACCTTGATCGCGTCTGTGCGGTCGCCTTCCAACGCACGCACGACTTGCTGGCCACGGCCGCCAATAATGGGGAAGTCGGATTGTGGAGTCTCACCGGCGGCGAAAGTCGCCTCGCGACCGTCAAGCTGACGGCCCCAGCTTCGAATCTGGCCTGGAGTCCAGACGACACGATGCTGGCAATCGGCTCGCAAAAAGGCGGCGTGCTCGTGCTGAGAGTGACCGCGTGACCGGCGCGCCGCCGACCCGCCACCTTCCTACGCGCGACATTTCTCGCCACCAGGAAACTTTCTGCCCTCGGCAACGTCATAATCCGGGTGAATCCAGTAACACCGTCTGTTCCCCTTTTGCGGGTTGCGTTCAATCGCCTGGCGTGGGTTGTTGTCGCTCTTGCACTCGCTGCCTGCGGCGGCGAGCATTCCCGCAATTCATCCGACGGTCCGATGGGATCAGGCGACGGCGGAAGCCAGGCGCCCATTCCGAGGATGGAGGCCCGGGGCATGTTTTTTGACGGTCAGGTGGAGGCCGAGGCTTTGCTCGCGCGCACCGGCGCCCACTGGGCCCGCAAGGATGAATCCGGCGGCACGGGCAAAGCGGATCAATCAGGCGGTGGCGGCCACTTCAGCGGAGGCGGCGGGACGGGAGGAGGAGGCCATGGCGGAGGTCACCGGGGTGGCGGCCGCGGCGGAGAGAATGGCGAAGGCGCGATGGGAGGGACCTCCGACAGCGGGCCACAAACGCCACCCATCCATGCCATCGACCAACCGGGGGTCCAACTTCGCTTGCGACTCACCAACCACCGGGATATTCCGATCGTGGTGGAGGTGGTCGACTTCAACTCCGACCTGGGTGACTTCGTGGTGCAACCCGCACTCATCACCGTGCAACCGGGCGCATCCGTCGAGGCCGATCCAATGGTCTCGCGGCTCGGCGTGAGCGCGGATGAAATCCCATTGACGGTGAAACTGCGGATCGAAGGACGGTCCGACCAGCAGGTTCTCACCCTTAAGATCGTGAAAGAGACAACACCCCCCGCACCGCCGCCTGCCGAACGCGCGGGCGCGCCGGCGGTGACCAGCCCGCTGCAGTGAGTTGCCCTGACGCGCCAGCGAAGGGTCCCGCATCGGAGAGAGACCGAGCGCCCCCTGTTTTCCGATCTTGTCGTTTGCCACCTTCGCAGTTTGCCCTCTCCGGTCTCCGGTATCCGGATTCCGCTGTCCGGTATCGGAACGCGGTCTTTCCGGCCTTGACCGGGGTTTCGTTCGGTTCAACGTAGGCCGCTTCCACTGCCCGGTGGTGTAATGGTAGCACAGGTGACTTTGACTCACCCAGTTCTGGTTCGAATCCAGGCCGGGCAGCCATTCGATATTGCCAACCGCCTCATGGAGCGATGCAGGCGGGTGGGCTGTTGGATTTCAAGGTCAAGTTGGCCGAGGGCAAACCCGGGGAGGTCACGGTCACGTCAATTGCACCCGGCACTAAAGTCGATTGGATGACGATGAGCACTTTCCCCTTGTAGGCTTTCCGGCTGGCTCCCTTGAAGGGCTCATTGCTCGTCCAGTCGCTGCTGGCGATGCCAACGCTTCGCCCCGGGCCGCTCAGGGTGAACTGCACCGGATTGCCGGCGGTGATGATGGAGTTGTTGTCCGCATCACAGACATCGACTTCGATGCAGGATACATCGTTTCCATCGGCATCGAGGGTGGTCCGATCGGGCTTGAGCTGAAGTTTCGCGGGCGCACCCACGGTCTTGAGGCTGTCCGTGGCCACCTCTTTGCCACCGTTCCTGCCGACCGCCTTGATCACACCGGCTTGCCACGGAACTTTCGTCCATTGCATGACCCCGGTTTTGGCAAAATCGCTCGATTTTTGCGTCCCGATCTTGGTGTCATTGACGTAGAGATCGATGCTTTCGCAATTGGTGAAGGTGACGACGTCGACCGGTCCGGTCTGGTTCCAATTCTCGGCCAGGGCCGGCATGGCGCGCCCATTGCCCGTGCCGTTGCCGATGGTGATATGGACCATGGGCGACTCGCTCCACTGGCTTTGCTGATAATAGAACCAGGACTTGCGGAAGATGCAGTTATCGAGGAAGCCGCTCTCCCCTCCCAGGGTCCGCTTGCTCTCGCCCAGGTAGTCCACCCCCGTCCACAGATGATGCCCCACCACATAGGGCGTGTTCCGCACCGCATACCAGGTGGGGACATTGCTGCCGGGGACTGAATACGGGTCCTGTTCGGTGCCCACGATCACGGCATTCGGGTTCTTCTCATGCATGGCGCCAAACAGGAAGTCCTGGTAGTTGACCCCCACGATGTCTTCGACCGCCGCGAGCGCGGCCAGACCGGGGGCGTCGTTCCACCCTGAAACGCAGGCATGCGTATAGGGGCGGCTGCCGTCGAGTTTCCTGGCAAACGGTACCAGGATCTTGAGGGTGTCGGGAATGTAGTCGGGCACCTTGGCATCGGCGATTACCTCATTGCCCAGGCTCCACATCACAATACTCGGATGGTTTCGGTCGCGCTCGATGAACGACGTGAGGTCCCTTTGCCATACCTGGTCGAAATCCGCGTAAAATGAACCAGCGTTGGGTTTGGACCATTTGTCGCACCATTCGTCCAAGACCATCATGCCCAATCGGTCGCAATAATCGTAGAACTCCGGGCTCTGCGGATTATGCGAGGTCCGGATGGAGGTGCATCCGGAGGCCAGCAGCTCTCTAATGGTCCGCTCCCACATGGCATCGGGCACGGCGGCCCCAGCCGGAACCAGCGTATGATGGATGCAGACGCCCTTCAGTTTGGTCGGCACGCCGTTAAGGGTGAATCCCTCCTTCGCCGAAAACTTCAGCTCCCGGATGCCGAACGGGCTGATGTAGTCATCGGTCGGCGTCAGGTTGTCCAGAATCCTCGAATACGCGTAGTATCGCACCGGGGTCGAGGGCGACCAGAGTCTGCAGCCCGAGAGGGACAGCGTCTGCGCGCAGGTGTTCGAGCTTTTCGCGGCAACCGTGATGGGCGAGGAGACCGTCTGCAGGGCGGTACCGTCCTCATCGTAGATCGTAGTCTCAACAGTGCGCGTCTGCAGGGCCGCGAGCTCGTTCACCACCTCCGTTCGGACGCTGATTTCCGATTGCGCCACCGCCACCTTGGGCGTGGTCACGGCGGTTCCCCAGTTCTTGATATGGACCAGGTCGGTCGCGATGAGCCATACGTGGCGGTAGATGCCTGTACCGGAATAAAAATGCGAGCGGCGGCTCGTCTGGTTGTCTACAAACACCGCCAGCACGTTGTCCCCCGTGGCGTAAAGGTAAGGCGTCAGATCGCAACAGAAGCTGACGTACCCGAACCGCTGGCTGCCGACCTGGGTGCCGTTCAGGTAGATCTTGGAGTCATGATAGACGCCGTCGAACTGAACGATGACCTTTTTTCCGGCAAAACCAGGGGGGAGCGTGAAATGTTTCCGGTACCAGCCCGCGGCGCCGGGATCACTGTCGCTCGTGCTGACCAGGGTGATGCTCAGGTCGTGCGGAACACTCGTCGTGGTCCAGGTGGAATCGTCCAATGCCACAGCCTCCCCGCCGATGATGTTTCCGGTCTGGACTTTCCAGCCCTCGTCGATTCGAAGCTTCACGCGGCTCTTGAGATACCTTCCCTCCAGACGTTCAGTGGGTGTTGCCTGGACGTTGCCGGCCACGAGAAACAGGAGCAAGGCGAGCATCGAAAATGCGCCAAACGAGAGATATCGCATAACATGTGGTTGGTGAGATTTATCCGCTCAATTCATCGCAGAGGATATAGATTTCCCTTGCTCGTCGGTGAGACAGCACGGCCCGTAGCGCCAGTCTTCGACTGGCGCCACGTTTGGCTGCTGCGTCATTCGTCCCATGAAACATCCGGGCTAATAGGTGGCAATCGTGACGCGCAGCACTTCAGGCTCGTCGCCGAAGACAAGTCCGAAGTCCGTGGCATCCCCGTTCTGGGTGCGCAGTAACTTGAAGACCCCGTTCTCATACACTCCCTGTTCGACGCGCAGGAACTGCCGGTGTACCCATTTGCCGTCAATCAGGGCCGATGGAGTCTGTCCGGTTCCGAACACGATGTTCTGGGTTTTCCGTTGCTGCTCCGTGCCGGCCGGGCCGAAGTCGACGCGGCAAAAGTACCCGGCCACCAGAAACTGGTTGTCCGCCAGCCGGGCCACCAGGGCGCGTCCCTTCGGCAGCGGATTCGCCGCGGCAGAACCCCAGCGGAACGTTCCGTAGGACACCAGGGCATTCCAGGATCCGAACGGCAGTGTCTGCACGAGCTTGCCCTGGTCGCCATTCGGGAAGCGCTGCGGCTCGGCCACGGACTGGAGTTTCCCTTCGAAATTGAGGCGGGCGATGTCCCGCTGCATCGGTCCGAGCAACCGATAATTCATCGCCAGCCAAGGCTCCGGGGCATTGTCGGACTCCGACACTCCGATGGCCTGGAGACCAAGGGCCGTGAAGAAGAAGCGGCTATTGGCCTCTGCACTGGCCGCATCCCCCCCGGGAAGACCGCTCTCTGGCAGGAAAAGGGCATTGTCGTCGCGGTGATAAAGCTCGAGCACCTTCAAATAGGCGGCGGGGTCGGCGCGGTAATCGTCGGGCCCCAGGATATCGATCGCCGGCGCAGCCACTTTCCAAATGGGGATCACATTGTCAGTGGCGGCGCCGCTCTCGTAGTTGCCGGAAGCTCCCGGCTGGCCGGCCGGGCCCGGGTTGAACGGGTCGCGCACCGCCACGTTGGCATCCATGGGCAGGGGATAGACGGCCTTGCCCGCGGCCGCTACCTGCCCCACGTATCGTGCCACCGCCCAGGCGTGGAAGTACTCGTCCGCATTGGGACCAAAGGCCTCCAGCCAGTTCGGGGAGGGAGCCGCGGTCTTTACGTGCATCGCGTTGAGCACCTCAGGCGGCACGGGAGCCTCGAAGACCTTCTGCGCAGGAGGGGAGAAATCGCGGACGCTTTCCCAACTGCCGGACTCATTTTCCACCTGAACCATGATCACGGTGCGCTGCGGGTCAGCATCCTTGAGGTGTCGCATGAAAGCGGCGAACGCCCGCTGGTCCGCTTCGAGCGAAGCGGTGGCGAATGGCGAAGGCGAGTCCACCGCCTCCCCGTTCCGGTTGATCACGTGGAAATAGCGGTCGGGGGCCTGCAGCATCCATTCTGGCATGTAGTGCTGGCTGCCGTTCTTATACGTGGCGAACCAGAGCGGCACCACCCGGACGTTGTGCTGNNTAGATCGGTACTTCGACCGTGTTGGCATTCAAGTAGTCCATGGCGCTCCACTCTTTGGCGCGCCCGGGCCAGGTGCTCTCCAAACCGATGTCCTGATCCTCCACTGCCAGGATCAGAAATGGAGCGTCGTCCACGAACAAAGCGATGCGTCCGTCCTGGTGCACCAGGCGCGGCAGCGAACGCTCTACGACCTGGGCGTGCACCGTGACGCCAGCGAATGTGGCCGCAAGCGCGGCGAGAACAGCGGAAGTCATTTTCATCTTCGGCACTCCTATTTTGAGAGAAGCAGGCGCGGGAGCGGACAGGCTGCTGCGCCTAGGTTGGGGTCAATACCAAGATAAGATTTTGCCACTCAACTCGAAGTTGGTCAACGCGGATAATACTGTACTACCCGATCGAACAGGATGAATTCTCCCCATCGCCTGGGGGTGTGCCCGACAACGCCACGCCGTTGGGGGCGTCGCTGTGATCAGTGGCCAGTCGCCAGGTGACGGCTCGACCTTTGGACAGGTTCGTATAGGATAAATGCTTTCCGTTTTAACCCATGAACCCGATCATCCGCTCCTTCTTTCTCGCTGTGGTTTTCGCTGCGTCGGCTTTTGCCGCCAATGATTCTGTCCCTGTTCCTTCGCGCGAGCGTCTGCTGATGGACGCCGGCTGGCGTTTCGCCTTCGGGCATCCTTTTGACAAGGCCCGTGATTTTTCCCACGGCACCGGCAAATTCTCCTATGTGACCAAGGCTGGCTATGCCGACGGTCCGGCCGCTGCGGCCTTCGAAGACCGCGGGTGGCGCCAGCTCGACCTGCCGCACGATTGGGCGGTGGAGGCGCCCTTCGACGCCAAAGCCAGTTCCAGCCACGGGTACAAGGCGAGCGGCCTCGATGTTCCCGAGCGATCCATTGGCTGGTATCGCAAGACTTTCTCCGTCCCGGCATCCGACCTCGGCCGGCGCATCAGCGTCGAGTTCGACGGCGTGTTTCGCGACTCAATCGTGTGGGTCAACGGCTTCTACCTGGGCCGCCACGCCTGCGGCTACACCGGTTTCAGCTACGACCTCACCGACTATCTCAATTATGGCGGGGACAATGTCATCGCGGTCCGCGTCGACGCCACGATGGAGGAGGGATGGTTCTACGAGGGCGCGGGCATCTACCGGCATGTCTGGCTGGTCAAGGCCGCGCCACTGCACGTGCCGCAATGGGGCACTTTTGTGACCACCGAGGTGGGCAAAGGAGCCGCCAGCGTCACCGCGCGCACGACCGTGGCCAATGACGGCGTCGAGGCCGCGACCTTTGACGTCGAGCAGAGCATCGTGGATCCCGACGGCCGCGTCGTCGCCACCAGCGCGCTGCGTTCGCTTTCGCTCGCGGCGGGCGGCACGGGCGAATTCCCCGTCGCGCTCACCGTTCCGCAGCCGCGGCTCTGGTCATTGGAGTCGCCCTCCCTGCACCGGCTCGTGACCACGATTCGCGCCGGCGATGCCGTGGTGGACCGCTGCGAGACGGCCTTTGGAATCCGCTCCATCCGTTTTGACCCCGATCACGGCTTCTTTCTCAACGACCAGCATGTCGAGATCCATGGCGCCAACAATCACCAGGACCATGCCGGCGTGGGCGTGGCGCTGCCCGACGCGCTGCAGGACTTCCGTATCGCCCGGCTGAAGGAGATTGGCGTGAACGCCTATCGTTCCTCGCACAACCCGCCGACGCCCGAGTTCCTTGACGCCTGCGACCGCCTCGGCCTGCTCGTGCTCGACGAGAACCGCCTCATGGGCGTGAGCCCGGAGCAACTGGGCCAGCTCGAGAGCATGATCCGCCGCGACCGCAACCACCCGAGCGTCATCGCCTGGTCGCTCGGCAACGAAGAATGGGCGCTCGAGGGCAACCTCAAGGGCGCCCGGATCGCCGCCACGATGCAGGCGTTCGCGCACCGGCTCGACCCGACGCGCCGCACCACCTATGCAAACAGCGGCGGCTGGGGCGGCATCTCGACCGTGATCGACCTCGTGGGCTACAACTACATCAACCAGTCCAATCCCGACGAGCAGCACGCGAAGTTCCCGACCCATCCCGGCGTCGGCACCGAGGAGACGACCACCCAGTGCACCCGCGGCGTCTATTTCGACGACCCGTCGCGCGCCCTCCTCTCACCTCAACTGAAGGGCGACACCGGCGGCAACTCCGAAAAGGGCTGGAATTACTACGCGACACGGCCCTTCCTCGCGGGCCTGTTCTTCTGGACCGGGTTCGATCTTCGCGGCGAGGCGTGGCCGTCCGGCTGGCCCGGGGTCGTCTCGCATTTCGGTTTCCTCGACGCGTGTGGATTCCCGAAGGACACCGCCTATTACATCAAAGCCTGGTGGACCGATGAGCCCGTGCTCCACCTGTACCCGCACTGGAACTGGCCGGGGCGGGAGGGTCAGGAGTTCACCGTCGTCTGCTTCAGCAATCACGAGGCCGTCGAGCTGTTCCTGAATGGCGTCTCGCTCGGGAAAAAAGACATGCCGCGCAACGGCCACCTCGAGTGGAAGGTCGCCTACACGCCTGGCGTGCTCGAGGCCCGCGGCTATCGCGGCGGCGCGGCGGTCGCAACCACCCGCGTCGAGACGACCGGCGCGCCCGCGCAACTTGTGCTCGCGCCCGACCGCACGGTCATTAACGCCGACGGCGCCGATGTGGCCGTGTTTACGGTCTCCGCCCGCGACGCACAGGGGCGCCCCGTTCCGACCGCCGGAAATCTGGTGGACCTTGAAGTCACGGGTGGGCGGATCATCGGCGTCGGCAATGGCGATCCGGGCGGCCACGAGCCGGACAGATTCACCGAGACGATCGCGCTGTTCACGGTGGATGACTGGCGCGGTCGCATCGCGCCCGCTGGCACAACCACTCCTGCGAAGCCGGAGTCGCTGCAGCCGTTTCCCGTGCTAGGCTACTACCAGGCACCGCTCCCGAAACCGGGCGAGGTCTACGATCTTGCCGGCATGTTCAACTTGCCGGCCGTGCCCGCCAGCGCCTGGGAGCTTTTCCTGCCGACGCTCGGCGCCAAGACCACCCTCTGGCTCAATGGCCGCGAACTGGCGCGCGACCTCGACACTACGAAGGTCGGTCCCGACCTCCGGCTCGACCCAACGCAACTGGTCGCGGGCGTGAACCGCGTGCAGCTCATCGTGACGCCCTTTGACGACAAGCTGAATCACATTCCCGAACTTACGCGCCTTGGCTCTCTGCGCGAAGTCACGCCGGCGCCGCCCGCGCGGCGCAGTCTGTTCAACGGCCTGGCGCAGGTCATCGTGCAGTCCACGCGGGAACCCGGTGAGATCCGCCTCACGGTGAAGTCCGTCGGCCTGGCTCCGGCCGAGAGCACCGTTGCGGCCCGCCCTGCCACCCTGCGCGCGGCCGTGCCGTGAGCTCGTGGCGTTTTGCGCCCGGCTGCGCGCCGATCCGCGCGTCACGCTGGTCCAGTCTCCCGTCACCCTGGTCGACGACTGGTCGCCCGACCAATATGCGGCGCTGTACGCCGATGTCGGCGCGGCCTACGCCACGATGCCCATGGTACGCGAATTCTTCATCACGAGCGCGGCGCTGATCATGGCGGCGGTGTTCGGGGCATTCGTCCTCGCGCGGGTCGTGCTCGTGCAGATGCTGGGACTCGTGCTCTTGCCCGCGCATAGCAGATTCAGACTTGTGGTGGCCGGTGGTCTGTACGCGACCGCCCTGATTATCTTCTGGTGGTCATTGCGAACAAGCTGGCAGCGGCGGCTGGCCGTGGCATTCAGCCCGGTCGTTTCTGAGCATTTGGTACAAACGGGGCCGTATCGGTGGGTGCGCCATCCGATTTACCTGGCTTACTTGCTGGCCTGGCTGGCAGGAGGCATTGGCATCGGGACGTGGTGGGCCTGGATCGTGCTCCCAACCATGGGCGCACAATACCTGCACGCCATTTCCTACGAGGAAAATCAGTTCCTGACGGGCCCTTTGGCAGCCGATTATCACGCCTATCGCAGCCGAACCGGAATGCTCTTCCCGCGGCTCTTGACCAGACAGGCGACGGAATGAGTCCGGGGCGAGCGGTCTCAGCGCACGTCCTGCTCATGCAGGTCAGTCACGTTCTCAATGATTGGATCCAATGTGAGCTTGCGGTCCGCGGCCGTACTCTGCCGAACACGGATCGTGCGCAATTCCAGCCCGCCGACGCTGTCGGCATAAATCCACGGGATCCGGTTGGTGGCCATGAGCGAGGGACGCAACGGCGCGGGGGCCAGGTCGAATTCCTGGCCATATAAGGCGCTGTTCGGACTGTCACTGAACGTCAAATCCAGATCGGCCAGCACGATGTCGCTCACATTATGGTCTTGGCCAACGACGAGAATACTGTTTTCCGACCGGGCCCGCAGATGGTGGATGCTGACGCCCCGGATGTGGGCGGAGTTTGAGTGGGCGGCGGAGATGACCAGCGGTTCGCCCTTGCCCCACCAGGCGCCGGCAAACATCCGAGTCTCCATCACGATATTGTCGATGACCACGTTCTCCACCCAGCCGCCGTCACCGGCCTGGATGGCAAAGCCGCGGCTGCAGTCGTGCATTACGAGGTTGCTCAGCGCCACGTCGCGCACCTTGCCCGAAAGATGCCCCAACCGGACGCCAGTCGAGCGGCTGGTCAGAATGCAATTCGTGACGGTGATGCGCTCGCAGACACTGTCGGGGCTGGTGATGCCGGTGAAGGCCAGCGAATCGTCGCCTCCCCGGATGATGCAATCGGACACCACGATGTTCTTCGATCCGGAGAAATGAATGCCGTCGTTGTTCGGCACCTGCAGGTTGTTGTCGATCCGGATTCCATGCACCTGGATGTCGTCACAACAGCTGAAGGTCACGGTCCAGCAGGGAGAATTCCGGATGGTTACTCCGTCGAGCCGGAGGTGGCGGCAGTCATGGAAGAAGATGGGCTGGTTGGGACGGTTGCCCGCCGTAACCACGCATTGCTGGCGCTGCCAATCCTGCAGAAGCGCATCCTTCTCGGGCGGCAACCCGGTGCGCAACTGGTTCCAGTCAAAGAAAGGCCGGTCAACCAGCTCGATGGTCCCTTCGCCGCAAATGGAAATATCGTTCTGGCTGATCGCCCACAGCAACGAGCGCGTGTCGCCCATTTCCAGATGTTTGAATCCGTTGGTCGGATAGTCGTCGATGCTGGACGAACCGCGCAACGTCGCGCCGGCCTCCAGTCGCAGGGACACCTTCGACTTCAGCGCCACGCTCCCGGTCACCCAGACACCGGCCGGCACCAGCACGGTCCCGCCTCCCCTGCCGGCGCAGGCATCCACCGCCGCCTGAATCGCGCGGGTGTTGACAGTTTTGCCGTCCGCCACGGCTCCGTGGTCGGCAATGGAAACGCTCACGGCAAACGCCGGCCCGGCTAGAATCCCGGCGGTCGCGGTTGCGAGGCGTTGAAGCAATGATTTCATGGTCATCGGGGTGGCGCTGCGCGTGGGTCACGACGCCGCGCCCACGTTGGCCGGGGGCCTCGGGAAACGCAAGACGCCCAGTTGCAGTCCAAGGCCGGCGACCAATGGGGGTACTTTCAGGCAAAACGGCTGCGGAACAAGTCATCGCGCAAATTGAGTCCTCCCTCGCCCACCATGCGGACGGGCGGCGATGGATCACTCAAACGTGATTTCCCGGCGTTGCGCGTGCGTCACGCGGCCAGAAAGGCGTCCTCAGGGCACGAGGTCCCAGACATGCAACTTCAAGGTGCGTTCGCCAGCCTCGCCGGCGACGACCAGCGCAATGTCCGGGCGCGAGTTGATCCATTGTTCCATCTGGTCGCGCGTCCAACTCGCCGCCGGCCGGTGTTCGATCTGGGTAACCAGCGTTCCCGAACCTAGATTTGCTTCCTCGGCCGGGCTCCCCGGAATGACCCCGGCGATGCGCAGGCCACCCTGGTCGGGATAGAGGCTGAGGCCGATGCTGCGCTCGGCGATGGGCATGATCGGCGCGGAGTTCGTGCCGCAGAGCCACACCATGTTCTCGGATGCGTGGAAGATGACGCAGAAACGCTCCAGTGAGCGAAGGCCGAGGCTGGCCGGGCCGGGGGAGACGACCGCGGTCGACTCGACTTCCTGAATGGCCCCGAGGAGGAGGCTTCCAGCCAGACGCCCGATCTGTTCGCGCCCAACCTCGCCGACCACCGCCACCATCGAGCCCACCCGCGGCTCCACTTTCCATTGGAGCGAGGACACAAGTCCGGCCGGTAGCTGCAATCCGTGGTTTGAGCCCGTGTCAATCATCACCTCGACCGGTTTCCCCTGGATCTGCACCTGCACGAACGGCACGTCAGCATGTTCGACCACGGGCAGGCCTGCCTGAATCGCCGGAACGCCCGCCGGCCACTGGCGCCCAAGGAGCACGCGCTGGTTCGGAAAATCGAGGCCGACATAGAGATCGCTGAAAAGCGGGAATCCGAGCGCTCCATCAATGCGACGCCCTTGGATCGTGGACAGCCTGTCAAAGGAATTAGAGACTGCAGCCGGGACATCCTCGAAGCGCACACCTCCGAGCTCGATGGACTCGATCACGACCGGCGTCACATTCGTGGGATCACCCAGTCCATTCTGGGCGGCGACGAAGTCCTTAATCTGATCGGGAACCACTGCGCCCACGGCCGCTGCGAGTTCCGGAGAAATGAGGGTGACCGAGCACCCGGTGTCCACGAGGACGCGGAAAGGTCCGTGGCCGTTGACCATCACGTTGACGAACATCGCGTGACCGACGATTTCCGCCGGGACTGAGACGGGATCGCCGATGCGAGTAAACAGCGGCGCCGCCTCGCTTAGCATGCCTGCGGCTGAAAGTGGATGCAACGCGACCAATAAGCGCGCCCAAAAGATCGTCCGCGTTGAACTCATGGTTTACGACCTGTGACCCCGGCCGAAGTCGAAGCGGAAGGAGATCGACGGATACCAGGACGCCGGGTAATAAGGACTGTAGTCAAAGACCGGGGGGGGTGGCATCGAAAAAACGACTGTTGGCCCGCCTGTTTCTAGCAGAAATGAACTGTCGCGCGATGGGATTTGATACGAGAAGGCCCACTTAAACCCGTCGCCCGCCCGATACCTAACATGGAGATCACTCTCCGCCTGGGTGAGCTGCTTGACTGCGACCTCTTGCGCTTCGCTGACACCGTTCCGCCCGGCGGCCGTCGCCAGATTCGGGGTGGCGGCGATTTGATTTGGTGTTGGCGTTGATGATGCGACGGCGGGCGCTGAGGACACGGGGTCTACCGGCGAACTGTCGGCGAAAGCTCCGGTGGTGAGGATGCCTGCAGCAATGACCAAAGTGGCGATTCTTGTTTTCATGGCGATAGGATGATTCTGCATTCTCCCCTGCTTGCGCCATGCCACGCAGCCAATGCACCGGAAGTGCTTGGACTGCTGCGGATTCGATCGATCCGGGCTCTGCCATTCTCGCGCCGTCGTGGTCAGAGTGTCGCGATAAACGGTAAGAGCCTTATCAGTTGACGCCGGGCTGCCGCCAGTCTCCGCCGGCGGCCTTGAGCAGCGTGACGCTGGCGTTGAGCCGCCGCCCGAGGAGTTGCACGGCGGTCAGCTCGGCGTTCGATTGGGCCGATTGCGCCGTTACCACATCCAAATAACTGACCGTGCCCGCCTTGTATTGATTGAGCGTGATGGTTGCGGACTGCCGCGCCGCCGCCAGGGCTTCGGCCTGCACCGCGGCCTCTTGGGCCAAGATGGCGGCAGCAGCGAGATTGTCTTCGACTTCCTGGAATGCGGCGAGAACCGTCTGGCGGTAGGTGGCCAGACTTCCATCGTACGCGGCGCGGGCCTGCCTGACCTGGGCACGGACCTTGCCGGCATCAAAGAGCGGCATGACCGCCCCGGCGCCGAGCGACCAGATCTCATTCGGAACGGAAAAAAGATGCTGGTATTGAGATCCCTGATACCCGGCGGAACCCGAGAGCGAGATGACGGGGAAATAGCCGGCCTTGGCCACACCGATCCCGGCGGAAGCTACGGCCAGCCGGCGCTCCGCCCCGGCGATGTCGGGCCGGTGTTCAAGCTGCTGCGAGGGAAGCAAGGCCAGCGGGACGGGCGGCGGGATCGTCAGATCGGCTGGCGGCAGGGAGAAAGCCGCCGGGGGTTGTCCAACAAGGACCGCGACAGCGTGCTCGAGCTGCGCTCGCTGCAAAGTGAGATCGATGGCTTGGGCTTGAGCCGTCTTGAGCTGGGTTTCCGCGGCGGCGATGTCGGCGCGAGTGTCGACCCCTTGCGCGTAGCGGTTCTGCGTCATCTTCAATGATCGCATGTAATCCGCGACGATCCCCTCATACAGCCGCTGTTCAGTGTCCGCGACGCGCAGGGAAAAATAGGTCTGCGCCAGGGTGGCGTGAAGGCTGAGGCGGACTGATTCAAGGTCGGCCGCGCTGGCCTCCGCTGCCGCCCGGCCGGCTTCCGCGCCGCGGCGTACCTGACCCCAGAGATCGAATTCCCAGGCGGCCGCCAGACCGGCACCGAAGGTATTGCCCAATGAGGCGGGGACCGTCCCGCGAGCGGGAGTGCTGGCCCGGTTGGCCGAACCGTCGGCGCTGACCGAAGGAAAGAGCGCGGAGCTGGCGATCGTGGCGGCGGCCTGCGCCTGCCGATACTGCGCTTCCGCAACTTGCAGGGTGTTGCTGGAGACCTCGACCCGGTCCTGCAGACCGTTGAGCACGGGATCGCCGTAGGCCTCCCACCATTTGCCGCGCGGAAGCTCTGCCGCCGGCTCGGCGGGCTTCCACTGGCCGGCTTCCTTGAAGGCCGGAGCGTCAACTTTGGGACGCTCGTAGTTAGGGCCGACGGCACAGCCGGTGAGGACGAGGAGGATCGAAGCGGCGCCCAGCCGGAACCAGTGACCTAAGGTAGGGCGCGTTATCCCTAACGCGCCCCTTTGCCGGGGCTGAGGGGACGGCGGGTTAGGGATAACCCGCCCTACCGATCGGTTTGCGATGGAACCAGGAAAAACGCCAGCAATCAGCTGGATCCGGCTAAAATGAAAATGACTTTGGGCGTTCATGAAATTGGCAAGGCCGCGGGCAGGGGCTGGACGGGCTGATGGCGAAGACGTCGCGCCAAGCGCGTGCCCCAGGCTCCGAACCGTTCCATGTAAAGATACACGACGGGAGTGGTATACAGGGTCAGGACCTGGCTTACGATGAGACCGCCAGCGATCGAGATGCCGAGCGGTTGACGGAGTTCCGCGCCGTCGCCGTGTCCGAAGGCAAGGGGCAACGCTCCGAGCAGGGCGGCCATGGTGGTCATCATAATCGGGCGGAAGCGCAACAGGCAGGCCCGGTAGATCGCGTCCTCCGCCCGCGCGCCGGTCCGGCGCCGGTCCTCGATCGCGAAATCGATCATGAGGATGGCGTTCTTTTTCACGATGCCGATGAGCAGCATGACGCCGATGAACGCCATGATTGTGAAATCGGTGCCCGTGATGAGCAGGGCAAGAAAGGCGCCGGTGCCGGCCGAGGGCAGAGTCAAGATGATCGTGATCGGGTGGACAAGACTCTCGTACAAAATGCCGAGGACGAGATAGACGGTCACCACTGCTGCTAAAAGCAAGAGGGGCATGTTGGCGAAGGAGGCTTTGTAGACCTGTGCCGTGCCCTGAAAACTGCCATGGATTGAGGTAGGCACGCCGATCCGCTGCAGGGCGGCCTCGACGGCACCGGTGGCGGTGGAGAGCGAGGCTCGCGGCGCGAGATTGAAGGAAACGGTCGTCGCCAGGAACTGGCCCTGATGATTGACCACGAGGGAGGTGTTGGTCGGTTCCCAGCGGGCGAAGGCGGAGAGCGGCACTTCGGCGCCACTATTGGAAACGATGTAGGTGTTGTTCAGCTCGGACGGATTCTGCCAGTAGTTCGGAGCGACCTCCATCACAACGTGGTACTGGTTGAGAGGATTGTAGATGGTCGAGACCTGCCGCTGGCCGAAGAGATCGTTGAGCGTGGAATCGAGCTGGAAAAGATTCACCCCGAGACGCGTGGCGGCATCGCGGTCGACGACGAGCGAGGTCTGGAGCCCGAGGTCCTGCTGGTCGGTGCTGACGTCCACGATCACGGGTATGCGACTCAAGGCCTGGCGGATGCGCGGCTCCCAGGCGCGCAGCTCGTTGATGTCGTCCGCGCTGAGCGTATATTGGTACTGGGCATTCGCGGACCGGCCGCCGGCCCGTATGTCCTGCGCCGCCTGGAGGAAAAGGGTCGCGCCCGGCTGGTGCGCCAGCTTCCCGCGAAGCTGGGCGATTACCATGTCGGCAGAGATTTTTCTCTGGGCGATTGGCTTCAGGATGACGAAGAAGAACGCACTGTTGCGCTGGCCGCCGCCGGTGAACGCCACCACGTGTTCGACAGTCGGATTAGCCTCCACGATGGCGACGAAGTCTCCCAGTTTCTGCCGCATCGCCTGGAACGAGATGCTCTGGTCGGCCACGAGGTTTCCCATGATGCGGCCGGTATCCTGCTGGGGCATGAAGCCACTTGGTACGATGAAGAAGAGGGTGACGCTCAGCACCAAGGTACAGAACAGCGCGGCGAGCGTTATCAGCCGGTGGGCCAGCGCCCACCGGAGCGTTCGATCGTATCCTTGCAGCAGGCGTGCAAACATCCGTTCGACAAAACGGGAGAGACGTCCGGGCTTTTCCTCGCTCTCCGGCCGCAAAACGCGGGCGCACATCATCGGGGTGGTCGTCAGCGAGACCACGAGCGAGACCATGATCGCCGCGGACAGCGTGACCGCAAACTCGCGAAACAGCCGGCCGACGATTCCGCCCATCAGCAGGATGGGGACGAAGACAGCGATGAGCGATATGCTCATTGAGACGACCGTAAAACCGACTTCCCGCGCCCCCAGCATGGCGGCCTCAAACGGGGAGATTCCCTGCTCGATATGCCGGGACACGTTCTCCAGGACCACCACCGCGTCATCCACGACGAAGCCCGTGGCAATGGTGAGGGCCATGAGCGAGAGATTGTCCAGGCTGTACCCGGCGAGATACATGATGCCAAAGGTGCCGATGAGCGAGACGGGCACCGCGACCGCGGGAATCGTCGCCGCCCGCCACCGGCGGAGGAAAACAAAGACCACCATGATCACGAGGCTGATGGAGATAAGGAGCGTGCGCTCCACTTCGCGCAGCGAGGCGCGGATGGTGGTGGTGCTGTCGGACGCGACCTGCAGATTGATGGACTGCGGGATCGAAGCCTGCAGAATGGGCAAGAGCGCCTTCACGCGATCGACGGTCTCGATCACGTTCGCGCCCGGTTGCCGCCGGATCAAGAGCAGCACCGCGGGCCGTCCGTCCGCCAGCCCCGCGTTGCGCAGGTCTTGCACGGAGTCGGTGACCGTGGCGATATCCGTCAGACGCACCGCCGCGCCATTGCGGTAGGCAACGATGATGGGCCGGTAGTCGACGGCCTTATTTGCCTGGTCATTGGCAGCGATCTGCCAGTGGCGGATGTCACCATCGAGGATGCCTTTCGGTCGGTTGGCATTGGTGGTGGCAATGGCCGTGCGAACGGCAGACGTGGGGATGCCGTAACGGTTGAGGGCCGTCGGATTCAGTTCGACCCGCACCGACGGCAGGGAGCTGCCTCCGACCATCACCTGTCCAACGCCGTCGACTTGCGCGAGGGCTTGCGCGAGAATGGTCGAGGCGGCGTCGTACATCTGGCCCTGGTCGAGGGTATCGGAGGTCATGGACAGAATCAGCACCGGAGCGTCCGCCGGGTTGACCTTGCGATAAGTCGGGTTGCTCGGCAGCCCGGTGGGGAGAAGGCTTCGCGCTGCATCCATGGCGGCCTGCACGTCGCGGGCCGCGCCGTCGATATTGCGGCTCAGGTCGAATTGCAGGGTAATATTGGTTGAGCCCAGCGAACTGGAGGACGTCATTTCCGTCACCCCCGCAATGCGCCCCAGCGCGCGCTCCAGCGGCGTGGCCACGGTCGCCGCCATCGTCTCCGGACTCGCTCCCGGCAGGCCGACCGAAACCGAAATCGTGGGATTGTCGACCTGCGGGAGCGGCGACACCGGGAGCAACCGCAAAGCCAAAATGCCCGCCAACGCGATGCCGAGCGTCAGCAGCGTCGTGGCGACAGGCCGCCGGATGAAAATTGCGGAAGGACTCATGCTGTCACGAGAACCGGGACCGGTTTATTGCGGCGGAAGCGTTTCGCCAGCCGGTCAAAGGCCAGGTAAATCACGGGCGTGGTAAACAGCGTGAGCACCTGGCTGAAGATCAGTCCGCCCACCATCGTGATGCCCAAAGGATGCCGCAGTTCGGAGCCCACGCCCGTGCCCAGCATGAGCGGCAGGGCGCCCAGCAGGGCGGCCATGGTCGTCATCAGGATGGGACGAAAACGGAGCAGGCACGCCTGGTAAATCGCCTCCTCGGGCGGCTTGCCTTCGTTGCGCTCCGCGTCGAGGGCGAAATCGATCATCATGATGGCGTTCTTTTTCACGATGCCGATGAGCAGGATGATGCCGATGATGGCGATCATGCCGAGGTCGGTGTTCGCGAGCTGCAGGGCCAGCAGCGCACCCACGCCCGCCGACGGCAGCGTGGAGAGGATCGTGATCGGGTGGATGTAGCTCTCGTAGAGAACGCCGAGGACAATGTACATCGTGACCACCGCCGCGATGATCAGAAAAAGGGTATTGCTGAGAGAGGCGCTGAAGGCCAGCGCCGCCCCTTGGAAACTCGTCAGGACGCTCGCGGGCAGGCCGAGGTCGCGCTTGGCCTGCTCAATGGCGGTCACGGCGGCGCCCAGCGAGTAGCCGGGGGCGAGGTTGAAGGAAATGGTCGCGGCGGGGAACTGCGCGGCATGATTGATCGACAGCGGGGCGTGGCGCTCGCTGACAGTGGCCACCGCCATGAGCCGCACCTGCGCTCCAGTGCTTGCGGTCACGTAGATATTGTCGAGCGCCGTCAGGCTGCGCTGCAATCCGGGCGGCGCCTCGAGCACCACGCGATACTGGTTGGTCTGGGTGAAGATGGTCGAGACGAGACGCTGCCCAAACGCGTTATAGAGCGCGTTGTCGATGGCAGCGACGGTTACGCCCATGCGCGCGGCCGAGTCGCGGTCGATCTCCAAGTAGGCCTGCAGTCCATCGTTCTGCAGGTCGCTCGCGACGTCGGCCAGGGCGGGCAGCTCGCGCAGCCGGTCGACCAGGCTCCCGACCCAGTGATCCAGATCATCGGGATTGGCGCACTCGACGCTGAACTGATATTGGGTGCGGCTGACCGAGCTCTCAATGGAAAGATCCTGCACGGGCTGGAGATAAAGCGTGATGCCGGACACGGCGGCGAGCTGCGGCTGCAAGCGGCGGATGATCTCGATGGCCTTCTCCTTGCGGTCGTGCTGGGGCTTGAGATTGATCAGAAAACGCCCGCTGTTGAGCGTGGAATTCGTCCCGTCGACCCCGATGTAGGAAGACAGGCTCGCGACGGCGGGATCCGCGAGGATCACGCGGCCAAGAGCCTGCTGGCGCTCCGCCATGGCGGAGAAGGAAATGGACTGGGCTGCCTCGGACATGCCCTGGATCGCCCCGGTGTCCTGCACCGGAAAAAATCCCTTCGGAATGATGATGTAGAGCACAACCGTGAGCAACAGCGTGCCGACGGCGACACTGAGCGTGAGTCCCTGATGTTTGAGCACCCACCGCAGCAGCGTGCCATAACGGGCAATCACATCCTCGATGAACCGGCCGCTCGCGCGATAGAATCGTCCCTGCTTTTCCTCGGGCGTGTGGTGCAGCAGCTTCGCGCACATCATCGGCGTGAGGGTGAGCGACACCACGGCCGAGATGAGAATCGAGACGGCGAGCGTGATGGCGAACTCGCGGAACAGGCGGCCGACCACGTCACCCATGAACAGCAGGGGAATCAGCACGGCGATCAGAGACACGGTAAGCGAAATGATCGTGAAGCCGATCTGCTCGGCGCCCTTCAGCGCGGCGGCGAGCGGCGCTTCGCCTTCTTCGATATACCGGGCGATGTTCTCGATCATCACGATCGCGTCGTCGACGACGAAGCCGGTGGCGATCGTCAGCGCCATGAGCGTGAGGTTATTGATGCTGAAGCCCGCGAGGTACATCACGCCGAACGTGCCCACAAGTGAGAGCGGGACCGCCACGCCCGGAATGATCGTCGCCGGGATGTTGCGGAGAAAAAGGAAGACGACCATCACGACCAGGGCGATCGAGATCAACAGCTCGATCTGCACGTCGTCGACCGAGGCGCGGATCGTGACCGTNNTCGTTGGCCCAGGCGGCCAGCTGCACGTTTTCCGCGCTGCTGACCACCCTGGCGACATCACTCAGGCGGATCGGGGCGCCATTGCGGTAGGCGATGATCAGCTTTTCATAATCCTCAACCGTCTTGAGCTCATCGTTGGCGTCGATGGTCGAGGCGCGCGTCGGGCCGTCGAAACTGCCCTTGGCTTGGTTGACGTTGGCGTTGCCGATGGCAGTCCGGACGTCATCCAGGGTCAGCCCGGCGGCAGCGAGGGAGCGGGGATCCGCCTGCACGCGCACCGCGGGGCGCTGGCCGCCGCTGATGCTGACCAGTCCGACGCCGGGAATCTGCGACAGTTTTTGCGCCAGCCGGGTGTCGACCAGGTCCTCAACCTTGGGCAACGGAATCGTCGCAGAGGTGATGCCGAGGGTGGTGATCGGAGCGTCCGCGGGGTTGACCTTGTTGTAGATCGGCGGGGTCGGGAGATCCGCCGGCAGAAGATTGGTGGCGGCGTTGATGGCCGCCTGCACTTCCTGCTCCGCCACGTCGAGCGTGAGGTCGAGCGTGAAGGTCAGCGTGATCATCGAAGCCCCGCCCGAGCTGGTCGAAGCCATGCGACTGAGGCCCGGCATCTGGCCAAACTGGCGCTCGAGCGGCGCGGTGATCGAGGAGGTGATCACCTCGGGACTGGCGCCGGGATACAGGGTGACGACCTGGATCGTCGGGTAGTCAACCTGCGGCAGCGCCGAAATGCTCAGCATGCGATAGGCAAACGCGCCGGCCAGCAGGATGGCGACCATGAGCAGCGAGGTCGCGACCGGACGGAGAATGAACGGCCTTGAAGGATTCACGTGATCGGGTAGCCGGGTTGCTCAATTCTGCGTCGGCTGGGAGCCCCTGGGTCCACGCTTGACGGGCGCCTTGTCCGGGCCGGATGCCGCGGCACCGGTGGCTCCGGCGGTCCGGCTGACGAGTTCGACCGTGGAACCGTCGCGCAACTTGTCGACCCCGTCCACCACGACAACATCGCCAGGGACGAGGCCCTTGGAAACGACGATCAGGCCATGCTCCGACGGGCCGGTCTCGACTAGACGAACCGAGGCGGTCTTCTGGTCCGCCACGAGGTAGACGTAAGTGGCCGTGGCACTGCGCTGGATGGCGGCGGTGGGCACGACGGTGGCGCCGTGGATCTGATCCGCGATCAGCTGCACGTTCACAAACTGGTTGGGGAAAAGCGTCTCGTCGGTGTTGGGAAACTCGGCGCGCAGCTTGACCGTGCCCGTCGTTGGATCGACCTGATTGTCCACGGTCACGAGTTTGCCGGTGGCCAGCAGGGTCCGCCCGTCGCGATCGTAGGCCTCTACGACCATGGGACTGCCGGTTTTGAACTGCTTCATTACCTGGGGCACGGCGTCCTGTGGGATGGCGAAGAGCACGGTGATCGGATGCAATTGGGTGATCACCGCGATGCCGCTGGCGTCGGCGGCATGGACGATATTACCCTGATCCACCGTGCGCAGACCGATCCGGCCGGTGATGGGTGAAGTGATATGAGAATACGCGAGCTGCAGCGCCGCGCTTGCGACCTGGGCCTGGTCCAGCTTGATCGCCGCCTCGTACTGCCGCACCAACGCGGCCTGGGAATCCACCTGCTGTTTCGCCACCGAGTCCTGGGCGAGCAGGGTTTGGTAACGCACGAGATCAAGCCGGCCCTCGTCGAGAAGCGCGTTGTCCTTGGCGAGCTGGGCCTCATTTTGCAGTTTTTGCACTTCGAAAGGGCGCGGATCGAGATCCGCCAGGGGAGAACCCGCCTCCACGTTCGTGCCCTCCGTGAAAAAGATCTTCTGCAATTCGCCATCCACTCGGCTATGAATCGTTACGGTGTAGACCGGCGTGACGGTGCCGAGGGCGACGATCCGGACATTGAGATCCGCCTTTTGGGCCGACTCCGCGGTGACCGGCACCGCCCCGAAACCGGGACGGGCGCGAACCGCGCCGGCAGACCGGGTCAGCGGTCGCACGATGAGCGCGTAGACAAGCACGAGCCCGACTCCGACGATCAGCAGCCACAGCAGCCACCTTTTGGCAGGTTGCTTCTGGTCGGCAGCCGGAGTGGTCGCGCCAGCGAGAACGGGGGAGGATGCGGAGGTTTTCCGGAATTGGTCAGTCATGGGAAGAAGGTAGATGAGGCCGAGTTTTCGCGGCAAATGGAAGAATGAACTTCAAAGTGGATTGCCCGGCTGGGCTGATGCTGCGATGCCAGCCGGCGTTGTTTTCGCAAGGCCCGACACCAGGCATTTAATGAGCGGCTCCACCTGGGCGCGCGGATTGCCGAAGGGCTGGGTCCGCAGCATCCACGGCAGGACGAAGGGCGCGCTCGCCAGCAAAATCAGCTGGCCTGCGACTCTGGCATCGATCGCCGCCGATGTCCCGAGGATCCCAGCGATGCGGACTTCCGTCTCCTGCAAAATCCGTTGATGATGGGCCGGCTGTGCGCGCGCCACCGCCATTCCCAGCTCAAACAGGAGTGGCGTCGACCTGATCTGCCGGTGCGTGCCGTCGATCAGCGCATGAAACAAGATGACCAGTTTCGCGACCAGGTCGACCGGCCCTGCGGCGACCGCGCGATCGCATTCTGCAAACAGAGCCGCCTGTTCCGCGGCGGCCACCGCGGCGCCGATCGCCAGTTTGCCATCGTGGTAGCGGTAAAGATTCGCGACGGACATGCCGCAATCCTCCGCGATTTCCTTCATCGACGTTTTGGCATAGCCGAACCGCCGGAAGTGGGACCGCGCGACCGTCGCAATCGCCGCGCCCGGGTCGTCGCTTGAATGCTGAACATTGTGTTCAATCTTCACTTTGACACAGTGACGCCGGACGTCCGACACGGTTACACTCGGATTGCCGCAACCGACGCAAAGCCGCCGTTTGTCAACGTAGCGCGGTGCTTCAGCCCGCGCTCAGAATGCCTCGAGTGCGGGCTGAATCACCGCACTACCAATCGCCTGCGTAACGGCACGCCTTCCCGCATCGACGGAGCCGGACGCGGCTCCGCTCCAACATAGCTGTATCCCAAGGCGCCCTCGCGTCGTCATTGACCACAGCGAAGAATGGACGAGAAACAAAATGGCTCGGCCACAGTCTTAACCAAGAACGCCATGAAAACGACAATTACAGCCACTACTTTGATCCTCTGCACGATGCTGACCGGGTGTGTCGGCACCGGCCCCAACACCCAACAGGGTGCCGTCGCTGGCGGCGCTCTCGGGGCCCTCGCCGGGGCCATCATAGGCAACAACAGCGGCAGTCACAACGGAGCCGCCGGCGCCTTGGTCGGCGCCCTGGCCGGCGCCATCGCCGGAGGCACGCTGGGCAATTCGGTTGATAACCAGAATGGCACCGTGTACGGGCGGCCCATGACCGCCGCCCCGGCCGCCCCCGGCGCCCCCGCGGCACCAGACGTCGTCCCCGCCCAGCCCTATCCGGCCGCAGTGTGGGTCCCCGGATACTGGAACTGGAACGGCTACCAATACAATTGGATCGCCGGATTTTGGGCCGTCCCGCCGGTCGGATTCCACGTCTACGTCGGAGGTGAGTGGATCTTCCGCCACGGCGGCTATTACTACCGTCGCCCTTACTGGCGGTAAGCGGTGTCCGTCTGACGATGCGCCCGTAGAAATCCGCCTGTTGGTCTAAATGGAGGGCGAGGCGCCGGCCGGCCTGTCCGCCGAAGCCTTGGCGAAGGCGGAGCCACGGCGGACACGGAGGTCCGCCCTCCAAGCCGGCGCGGGGGTCTTCGTGCTGCGCGCAGAAACGCGGGAAGAGTTTCACCGATTCCCCGCTATCAGCTTTGGTCGAGTTTTGCCGATCCACTCGCTGGCGCTCGCGGCTGCAGAACAGGCGCTCTTCCCAGGAAACACATGGGGATGCCACGATCCCGCCGTTTCGCCGGGCGATGCCGGGCACGGCGACACCGGAGCGTCAATCTGTCGATCAGATCTCAGATCGGGGCAACGGCACCTCGCGGAGCACCAATGTAGCGACGCACGGCGGAGAGCAACGCATCGAGATCGATAGGCTTTTGAAAAAACTCGTGGGCAAACCGGTCGGCGCCACCGATCGACGTAAGGGGCAGCGCCGTGATGACGAAAATGGGAAGAGCTGGACGCTGAAGATTTTCGTGGAACAGCAAATCCCATCCGCTGACCGCCGCCATCGATAGATCGGTGATCATGAGGTCGGGCCGGTGGGCCTGCAGGTATTCCAGCGCATCCTCGCCACCTGCGGCGGAGAAAACCTTCCACCCTTCGGACTGGAGCACGCGGCGCAATCCCTCGAGCACAGCGGGGTCGTCGTCGACCAGGAGAATGGTGGGATTTGCCGGTGAAACGACAGGGGGAAAAGCAGGTTCTGACAGACTGGTGTTAGCGGGAGCGGGACGGCGCGGCGGGCGAATCTTGGCGGGGCGGCGTTGGAGCGTGCGCATATCAGGGGTTCTTCGCGAGAGGTTCGTGGCACGGGAGAAAGACCTGCCCGAGTTCCGCATGTTGATCGAGGAAATCGCGGAGCAGCGGATGCTCGTGCAAAAATGCCGGATCGCGAATCGCCTCGGGGTTTTCCGCCAGCGCCCGCTCCAACGCCGGCTGCTCGTCGAGCACAGCCCGGAGTTGCGCGATCTCGGAGTAACGCAGCGGCGCGTTCGCCTGCCGGAGCA
The DNA here is from genome assembly GCA_003142955.1 of Opitutia bacterium. Taxonomy (GTDB): domain Bacteria; phylum Verrucomicrobiota; class Verrucomicrobiia; order Opitutales; family Opitutaceae; genus Fen-1467. The sequence continues at coordinate 60,651 of PLOH01000118.1, forward strand.
AGGCCCGATAAAGGAAATAGCGCGGATAATGCTTGAGACCCCGGATGACGTCAGGGTTGGCGCCCAAAAAATCGTGCAGCTCCGGGTGTTTCTTTAGGTAGGCATTGTCCCCGGTCAGCGCCGGATCAAGTCGCAGATCGTCCTCGACCAACGGATGGTGATCGAGAAACCGGTCAAACTCCCGCAACGACCGGCGGACCACGGTCATCGGAGCAGGGGTCGGCGGTGGCTCGCTGGCCCGGGCCAGCGTAATCCAGCCCAGCAATTGCGCGGCCATGAGCGCGAGCGCGAGATAAGGTCGGACTCGAGGAAACGAGAGCATGGAGGGGTAGATCTATCCAGCTGGAGTCAGAATTTGCGCTCGTCAGGCCGCGCGGGAAATCAGTTGATCGACTGCAGCGCGAAACTTCCGGGAATCGAAAATGGTTTGGCCAGAAAACCGGCCGCCCAGCGTTCAATCTCCGGATGTTTGCCCAGGCCTTCGCCGGAAATGATCATGACGGGAATCTCCGGATGATGCTTGTGGCAAAACGTCAACAGTTCCCAGCCGTCGCCCAGCGGCATATTGAGATCGCTAATGATCAGAGTCGGATGCTCGGCCAGGAGCAGCAATTGCGCCGCAAAGCCGTTTTCCGCGGCCAGCGCCCGATACCCGCTTATTCGAAGCAACCAAACAATGATATCGCGAATCACCTTCGAGTCGTCCACCACCAACACCTGCGGCGGCCCTTCGGCTTCGCCCGAATTAAACGTCACGGAACCAGCATCGGGATCGTCTTGTAGATAACCCATGGGGGCTCCCTCTTGCTTTTTTCATGCCCGAAACGCAAAAAACCACTCTTGCCTCTGAAAGAGACGGTTACGAGTTTTCACCCAACGCCCCGCGCGACGGGACTGGTTGCTTCAACGACCGTCCGCCGGTAACTTCCTTACCACCCGATGCGAAGTCCCACGCAGGTCCTGTACCGCCGTCTCGCTGCGCTGCTGGCGCTGCTCATCATCGCGGTAGCCGCGTGTCTCGGGCTGGCGTTTGTTGCGGCGCGCAACGCCAACCGCACGCTCAGGCATCTGGCCGGAGTCGAGCTCGAAGCTGCCCAGCTCGCCCGGCAGTTTCGCGGTGCCGTCGATGACCTGCATGGCGCGTTGCTGCGCATCGGGACGGAATCAGCCTACGACAGCGCGGCGGTCATCCAGCAACGCCGGCAGCGGCTAAGCGCTTGGCTGTCGGCCCGGCTCGCCGCCGCGCGGAGCCGCGAGGAACGACAGATTCTGCAGCAACTCTCGGCCGAAGTGCGTTCCTACTTTTTGAGGCTGGATGGCGTCGCCGCGCGCAGCGGGGGATCCGCCATGCCGCTCGATCGCGACACCGTCGTGATGTTCGACGATACCGCGAACCGCCTGCAGAGCATGGCCGACGATTTCGCCGCCGTGCATGACGCCGATCTGCGCGATCTGCTGGCTGCATCGCTCGCCGCGGTGCAACAGATGAGGAACCTTGTTTTCGTCTGCGTCTCGGTGTTGATCGTCGCGATCGGAGTCGTCGTCGTCCTGCTCTATCGCGACGTCGTGCGCCCGCTCCGCGCGCAACTCTTCGAAAGCGCGGCGCTCCTCGCCCAGCGCGAGAAACTTGCCGCCCTCGGCACGCTCGCCGCCGGGGTCGCCCACGAGATCCGCAATCCGCTCACCGCCGTCAAGGCCCGGCTTTACACCCTGCGCCGCGGCGTTTCCTCACCCGGCGCAGTGGAGGATGTTCAGGCGATCTCCCAGGAAATCGACCGGCTCGAACGCATCGTGCGCGACGTGCTTGGGTATGCCCGCCCGGCCGATCCGAAGTTCAACGAGGTTGAACTCTCCGCCTGGCTGAAGGACCTCGCGGCGTTCCTCCAACACGATCTCGCGGCCAGCCAGATCACGCTCGCCGTCGAGGCGGCCGCGCCGGTGTCTGCGCGCTTTGACGTGGATCAACTCCGGCAGGTGGTGCTCAATCTGGTCCGCAATGCCCAGGAAGCGTTCGCCGGCCAGCCTGGCACCATCACGTTCACCCTGCGCCGCGAACGGTCGAAACTACGCGGCCGGCCGGCCGAAGTGGCGGTGCTGAGCGTGACGGATAACGGACCGGGCATTCCCGCCAAGCATCAAGCCCGGCTGTTCGACCCGTTCTTCACGACGAAGGCGGCCGGCACCGGGCTTGGACTTTCGATCGTGGCCAGGCTCGTCGAGCAGCACGGCGGCGAAATCACCTTCCAGTCGGCCCCGCGCGCCGGCACGCGTTTTTCTGTACGCTTGCCCTTGGACTTTCCCACCCGCCAGACTCCGCCCGCATGAGTGTGCCGTATCGCATCTGTCTGATTGATGATGACGCGGCGGCGCGCACGGCGCTGGAGCGCGTCTTTGCCGCTGAGGGTCACGAGGTGGTGAGTTATCCCGACGGTCAACACGGGCTCGCGGCGGCGCTCGAAGAGGATTTCGACTGCGTGCTCACTGACCTGCGCATGCCCGGCGTCTCGGGGATGGAGTTGATCGACCGGCTGCGCGACGAACTGCCCAATCTGCCCGTTGTGCTGATGACGGCGCACGGCACGACCGAGACCGCGATCGAGGCGACGCGGCGCGGCGCCTTCGACTACATTCTCAAGCCTTTCGAGATGGAGGAATTGCTCGCGGTTGTCACGCCCGCCGCTGCCGCCGGCCGGCGCGGGCGCGAGAAAGTCGGCCTCGGCGGCGAAGAAAAGCGCGAGCTCGCCCTCGTCGGCCAGAGCCGGGCGATGCAGGCGGTTTACAAGGAGATCGGGCGCGTGGCGGAGAAGCCCGTCAGCGTATTGATCCTCGGCGAGACCGGCACCGGCAAGGAACTCGTCGCGCGGGCGCTCTGGCAGCACGGCGACCGGAAGGACAAGGCGTTGGTCACAGTCAACTGCGCCGCGATTCCCTCGAACCTGCTGGAGAGCGAGTTGTTTGGCCACGAACGCGGCGCGTTCACGGGAGCCGAGGCGCGGCGGATCGGGCGTTTCGAACAGGCCCACCGCGGCACCCTTTTCCTCGACGAAATCGGCGACCTCTCGCTGGAGACCCAGGCCAAGCTGTTGCGCGTGTTGCAGGAACGGGTGATCTCGCGTGTCGGCGGACGCGAGATGATTCCGGTGGATGTGCGCGTGTTCGCGGCCACGCACCGCGATCTGCCGGCCCTCGTGGCGGGCGGCAAGTTTCGCGAGGATCTTTGGTACCGGCTCAACGTCATTGTCATCCGGTTGCCGCCGCTGCGGGAGCGCCGCGAAGATATCCCGGAGCTGGTATCGTATTTCATCGCGCGGCACGGTCCGGAACTCGGCGGAGTCGCCTCGGTGCAGCCGGCAGCGGTGAAATTTCTCTCCGCCCAGCCGTGGCCGGGCAATGTGCGGCAGTTGGAAAACGTCATGAAACGCATGCTGCTCCTGGCTCACGGCTATGCGATCACGGAGGAACTGGTGCGCGCGGCGCTCATTCAGGGGCCGTCAGCCGGCGCCACCACGGATGCGGCCGGACGCACGCTCGCCGCGCTATGCGAGGAGGCGCTGGCGGCGGCCCGCCGCGACCCGGGAGTCAGCGCCGTGACCTCGATGTTGTCCGCCGTCGAGCGCGAACTGCTCACGCAGGCGCAGGCGACGACCTCGGGCAACATCACGCAGATGGCGCAGATCCTCGGCTGGTCGAGGCTCACCGTGCGGGAGAAACTCAAGCTGCACGGTTTGCGACCGGAGCCAAGCGGGGCCTAGGCTATGTTTTGTCGCGCTCCGATCCACGACCTCGTTCCCCGGGGTTCCTGAGTTCCCCATTGGCAATCCGGTCCGCTGGTTCGCACGCCCGTCTAGGAAATCTCATTCCCGCGGCTACATGGTTGTTTAAACCGCTTTAGTTCACCGCCCGCGCCCCCGAGATCCGAAATTGCGGCCGATGCGCACCGCGACCTGAGGATACCACAGACCGTAATAATAATACGGATCGTAGTAATCATAATAATAGGCGGCGGGAGATGGCTCCACGACGACAACCGGCGCCGGTGTTGGTGCAGCGGTCTGGACGGGCGTCGGGTTTCCCGCGAACAACAATTGATAGGAAACCGTTCTCGTCTGACCGTTCGCCAGCTGATAGCTGACAGTGATTTCGCGGGCAGTCTGGACGATCTGTTTGATTGTTAATCGTTGCGCAGCAGCGACATTAGTGAGATCCTCGACGCTTGGCAAACGAGGTGTGTAAACGATCTGATCCGGTGTAGCCGCGACCGGTACGGCTGTGACCGGCGTGGGCGCCGGGCTTGCTGGAGCCGTCTCGGCAAACGCTCCCGCGGAGAACAAACCTGTTGCCAACGCTAAAGCGGTAATGGCTGCGGTTTTCATGGTTGGTAAGGAGATTGTCCTTCCCCGTGCTTGCGCCGTGCCAGGTGGCCAAAAATCGCTCTTCTAGTTGTTGTGGCGCGTATTAAGCATTATCGCCTCGGGTCTGTTCCATCCCGTCGTGGCAACCCGATTCACGCTGGATGATCAGGCGGTTACCACCCCAACCGAGGTTATCGATCTGAACCAACGGCAGCCGTCGTCCGCATGCCTCTTCCGCACTTGCTGCCTACAGATCCGCGCTTTCCGCAAAATCCGAAAAACTGACACCACTTCATGTTACACACGTCATTTACTGAGCAACGATCGATCCCAGATGAGAACCTCACGTCCAATTTCTCCTCGCCCAGTGCCAGGTCCCTTTAGCCGCTTTGCTCCGCAGACCGCTGCTGCCTGGCTGCGGCGCGGAGCCTTCCTGATCGCCGCGACATCCCTGCTGGCGGTCACTTCCTCCGCGCAACAGGACGCACCGCCCGCGAGCGGTGCGTCCAGCGCCAACGCCGAGGCCAATGCGGGCGGGTGGCACGGCAATTTCAACCGCGAGGACATGCAAGCGCGGATGCTAGCCAACCTGCGCAACCAATTCGAAGTCACCGACGATGCCGAGTGGAAACTCATCGCCGAGCGGATCACGAAGGTGATGGATCTGCGGCGCAGCGTCGGGGGTGGCGGGTTTGGCATGGGGGCATTTCGCGGCGGCGGCAACCAGGGCAATCGCCCGGCAGCCGCGGCCAATCCCGAAGGCGATGCGCTGCGCACGGCGCTGGAGGACAAGCTCCCGGATGCTGAAATCAAGGCCCGGCTCGAGCGACTGCGGGTGACGCGCAAGCAATCCGAGGCCAGGCTCGACCAGGCGCGCGAGGATTTGCGCGCGGTCCTGACCGTCCGCCAGGAAGCGGTGGCCGTGCTGGTGGGACTTCTGCAATGAATCCTTCCGACTCCGAATCCGCCGGAATCAATGAAGCCGCCACTGCCTTCTCCGAGTTGCTCGAGGCAATGATCGCGGCGCGGCAACTGACGGCTGCGGACGCCCGGTCGTTCCTCGCGCAAAAACCCGCGGACGAGCCGATCACCGAGGAGCGCGTGTTGCGCTGGCTGGCGGGCGAATATGGCGTCGGCTTTGCCACCCTCGACGAACTGGAGCCGGACAAGCAGATCCTTTCCCTTTTTCCCGCGCGCCTGCTTCTCCGCGATGAACTGCTGCCCTTGCGCCGCATCGGCCAACAGATCGAGGTGGCCACCAGCCGCCTTTTTGCCACCCAGGGCCTCGATGGTTTGAAGGCCATCACCGGCCTGCGACTTCAGCCGGTGCTCGCTCCCACCGAGGCCATTCGGCGGGAGATGAAGAAACGGCTGGGCGTCGGCGCCGACACGATCGACACCCTCGACGAGGAAAGCGGCTTGCAGGTCGTCGACGACCGCGACGGAGTCAGCGACACGAATCTCGACGAGGCGGCCGAGGACGCTTCGATCATCCGCTTTGTCAATCAAGTGTTGAAGGACGCGATCGACCTGCGGGCATCGGACATCCACCTCGAACCGTTTGAAGACGAACTGCGGATTCGTTACCGCATTGACGGCGTGCTGCAGGAAGTCCCGGTGCCGGCGCAGGTAAAACGCTTTCAGCCGGCCATCGGCGCGCGCGTGAAGATCCTCAGTCATCTCAACATCGCCGAAAAACGCCTGCCCCAGGACGGCCGCATCAAGGTGCGAATCGATGACGCGGAGGTCGACATCCGCGTTTCCGTCATTCCGATGCTCCACGGCGAGGCGGTGGTGATGCGCCTCCTGCGCCAAAACGCCGCCTTGCGTGGCGTCAGCGAACTGGGAATGGGCCCGCGCGAATCTGCGTGCCTCCACCGGGTCCTCCAACTGCCCCACGGCATTGTCCTGGTCACGGGCCCGACGGGCAGCGGCAAGACCTCGACCCTCTACACCGCTTTGCACGAGATCAATGATTCAGAGCGAAAGATCATCACGATCGAGGACCCGATCGAATATCAGCTCAAGGGCGTCAACCAGATCCAGGTCAACGAGAAATCCGGGCTGACGTTTGCGCGCGGATTGCGGTCGATCCTCCGCCACGACCCGGACGTGATTCTGATCGGCGAAATTCGCGATCATGAGACGGCGCAGATTGCCGTGCAGGCGTCGCTGACCGGCCACCTGGTGTTTTCCACCCTGCACACCAACGATGCCGCCGGCGCTGTCACGCGCCTGGTTGACATGGGTGTGGAGCCCTACCTCGTGGCCTCTTCACTCGAGGCGGTGCTCGCCCAGCGCCTGGTCCGGCTCCTGTGTCCGCACTGCAAGGCCGTCGATGACTCTCCGCTGGCGCTCTCGTACAAGACGAGGATCGGGATTCCCGAGGAGACCACCCTCTACCGCGCCGTGGGCTGCCGCGAATGCCGCCAGACCGGTTACCATGGCCGTCACGCCATCTTCGAATGGATGGACACGAACGCGGAAATCCGCGAGATGGTCCTGCGGAATGCCTCGACGGACGCCATCCGCAACGCCGCCCGCCGAGCGGGGATGACCACGCTGGCGGACGACGGCTGCCGCCTCGTGCAGGCCGGAGTGACGACCATCGAAGAAGTCCTGAGCGTCACGACGGTGGACGAAGCGGCGCCGCTGGTGCCCACCGCGAATCACACCGAGCCGAGCGAGAATCCGGCTCCCGCGCCGCGGGCGCGAACCGCCACCTGAAACCGACTCCGCCGATGCCCCATTTCTCCTACAAAGCGATGCAGCGCGATGGCGTCCTTACCGAGGGCGTTCTGGACGCGGGCAACCGGCCCGAAGCGTTGCGACAGGTCGAGCAGCTCGGGCTCCAGCCGATCCGGCTCACGGAAGCGGCCAACGGGGCTGAGCGAAAGGAATCGCCGGTTCTTGGCGCGCCCGGGAAGCCCGCAGCCACGGCTGGCGGCGCCGCATCCGCGGGTGCGGATGGAGCCAGGGACCGCAACCCGCTGGCGTCCCTGAAAAGCTCGCTGGGAGTGAAGCAGAAGATTTCGGCGAGGGTTCTCGAGAACTTCACCCGGTTGCTATCGAGCCTGCTGGCCGCCGGCGTGCCGTTCAGCCGCGCGCTGATCATCCTCTACCGGGAAGCCACAGTACCGGTGGCCAAGGCCAAATGGAAAGAGATCCACGATCTGGTGATCGACGGGATGTCCCTGTCCGACGCGATGGCCCGCTCGCCCGAGACGTTTCCGAGAGTTTATGTCGCGATGGTCGAGGCCGGCGAAACGGGCGGTTTTCTCGATGTCGTGCTCGCGCAGATCGCCGATTTCCAGGCGCGGGAAAAGGACATTAAATCGAAGGTGGTGAGCGCGCTGACGTATCCCCTCATTCTGCTGGTGCTCGCGGTGGGGGTGCTGATCTTCCTGATGGTCTTTTTCATTCCGCGATTCCAGCTCATCTTCAAGAGCTTCAACGCTGACCTGCCCCTGCTCACGCAGTTGATCGTCCAGACGAGCCAGGCCGTGCGCGATTACGGGCTGTACGTCGGGGGGGCGGCCCTGGTGGCCGTCTTTTCCCTGCGCAGCTGGTTCAAATCCGCGAGCGGGCACCGGGCTTGGGAAGGGCTGGTCCTGCGCCTGCCCGTGGTGGGCCCGCTGCTGGCGCAGTTCGCGATGGCCCGCTTCACCCGCATGCTCGGCACGCTGCTCGGCGCCGGCGTGCCCTTGATCAGCGCACTTAACGTGGCGCGGCGCTCGATCGGCAACCAGATCCTGGTCGACGCCGTTTCCGAGTCCATTGATCGCGTCAAGGAGGGCAAGGCGCTTGGCACCAGCCTCGCGAAAAACCACACCCTGTTTCCCAGCGCCGTCATCGAAATGATCTCGGTGGCGGAGGAGAGCGGCCGGCTTGACATCGAGCTCTTGCGGATCGCGAACGTGACCGAGGGGGATCTGGACCGGGAGCTCAAGACGGCAGTCTCACTGGCCGAGCCGCTGATGCTGTTCCTCATCGCCGGGCTCATCGGCACCATTTTCATCGGCATGGTCTATCCTATTTTCTCGCTCACCGATCACATCAAATGACTCTCCCCATGAACCATCCGCCCAGACGCCCCAGGCTTTCGTCCCAGCGCGGTTTCACGCTCATCGAACTGATGCTCGTACTGGTTATTCTCGGCATCCTCGCCGGGCTCGTCCTGCCCAAGTTCTCCGGTCGCGCGGAGCAGGCGAAAGAGACGGCTGCGGTGACACAGATCGCCACGTTCAAGACCGCCCTCAGCGCCTACGAAGTGGACACGGGGAGTTATCCCAGGGAACAGGATGGGTTGAGGGCGCTGGTCGTCCAGCCCTCAGACGTCGGCGGCTGGCGCGGACCGTATTTGGAAAGCGACGTCCCGCTCGACCCCTGGGGACACCCCTACATCTACCAGTATCCGAGCAAGCGCTATCCGAGCGGTTACGACATCATTTCGATGGGGCCGGACGGGCAGCTCGGAACCGCCGATGACATTTACAATGCTGGCATCACGGGCAGATAACGGCGGCCGCGAACGGACTGGCGGCTTCACGCTGATCGAGCTGATCGTCGTGATGCTGCTGCTTGGAATCGCCGCCGCGCTGGTGGCGCCGCACCTCTCGCCCTTCTTCCGGGGGCGGGTCTTGAGCTCGGAGGCAAGACGCCTGCTCGCGTTGACGCGCTATGGCCAGACCCGGGCCGTGGCAGAGGGCGTGCCGGTGCTGCTCTGGATCGATGCGAAGCAGTCCTCCTACGGCTTGATCACCCAATCGGCATCGAGCGAGCCGGACGACCGGGCCTCGCGGTTCGCGGTCGATTCCACCTTGACGATCGAGGCGTTCGCGCCGGACCCGCTGCTGGCGTCGGAAGACAACGACGAAAGACTGGCGGTGCCGGACGGCCTGCCGGCCATCCGCTTCATGCCCGACGGTTTTTTCGACGAGGCCAGCATCGGCAAGATCGTGATCCGCCAGGGTGCCGAGGGGGCGCTCGAACTTGTGCCGACGGCCAACCGGCTTGGATATGAGATTCTCCCCGTCAATCCGAACTGATGCCACCCGCCGCCATCGCGGTGGTTTCACCCTGGCGGAAGTGCTGGCCGCGCTCCTCCTGATGGCGATCGTCATCCCCGTCGCCCTGGAGGGCATGAGCATCGTCAGCCGGGCAGCGGTGCTGGGTCAGCGCAAAGTAGCGGCGATGCGCGTGGCCGAGCACGTGCTGAACGAACAACTGTTGCTGCTGAGCCAGGGCCAGGTGATCGAGAATTCGGCCAGCGGAGTCGAGAACGACGGCGGCACGAATTACCCGTGGGCCCTGCAGTCGGAGACGTGGCCGCAGGACGCGATGACGCAGCTGACGGTGCGGGTCACCTTCACGGTGCGGGACACCCAATACGAGATGAAGGCGAGCACCTTGTTCGATCCCACGGCCGACACGCTCGGCACTCCCGGCAAGCCGCCGGTCGCCGCGGGCACATTTTGATGCAACCGATCCCCGGCAACCGCCGCGCCGAACGCGGCTTCACGCTTCTGGAGCTCCTCATCGCTACCGGGGTTGCGGCGATTGTGTTGCTTGTCATTAACGGGACCTATTTCGGCGCGCTGCGGCTGCACAACGCCACGAATGAGCGGACCGACGCGACCCTGGTGTTGGAGCGCGCCTTGGGACTGGTGCAGCGCGATCTTGCAGGGCTGATGGTGCCCGCCGGCACGGCGACGCCGCCCGCCGGCACGTTCTCGGGACAATTCCAGGACAGGCCGACCGACTCGCTGACGCAGGAATTCGCCGCTACGCGAGTGAGCCCCGATCTTTACACGACCTCAGCCACGGTGGACGGATGGAGTCCGTTTTCCGAGGTGCAGGTCGTCGCCTACTTTCTCGCGCCGGCGACCGACGGCACCAATACCAAGAACCTGGTCCGCGCCGTGACGCGGAATCTCCTTCCCGCCCAGACGCCGACCACGGACGAGCAGGTCTTGCTCACCGGAGTCACCGACGCCCAATTTGACTATTACGACGGCACTGAATGGACCGATACCTGGGATTCCACGGTCACGTCCGCGCTGCCGATGGCGATTCGATTCAGCCTGTCGGTCCCCAACCGCGACTCCAGCCAGTCTCCGCCGCATCCGGTCGAATTGGTGGTGCCGGTTCTGGTCGCCACGAAGACCAGCCAGGCGGCGGCCCTGGCGCAGGCCGCGGGAGGGACCGGATCATGACGCCGGCGACACTTTCCTTTGCAGATCCGCTCCGGCGGCAGCGCGGGTCGGTGCTCATCATCGTGCTGTGGATCTGCCTCGGGCTGGTGGTGCTCGTTCTCTATTTCGCCGATTCGACCAATTCGGAGCTCCAGGCGGCGGCCAACCGCGTGGGTGAGATCGAGGCCCGGCAGGCGGTCGCAGCCGGAACGCGCTATACCGCCTATATTCTGAACAATTACGCGATTGATGGCGTGGTGCCCGACAGCGGCATCCCGCCCGAACCGACAGCCGACTACTATTCCGAAGCCCTTCAGGTCGGCGATGATCCCGGTGACCCACGATTCTGGTTCATCGGTCGCGATGTGAACAACCTGCCCACCACCGAGCCCGTGTTCTGCCTCGTGGACGAGGCGTCCAAACTCAATCTCAACACCGCGACGGCCACGATGCTCGCTGCGCTGCCGATGACAAACATGACGTCCGACTTTGCCGCCGCGATCGTGGGCTGGCGCACCCGGCAGTCGCAATCCAGCGGCAGCGCGCTCAGCAGCGCTTACTCGACGCTTAACCCGCCACGGCTCAACAAGGGGGCGCCGTTCGAATCGGTCGACGAGCTGCGGCTCGTTTATGGTGCGACGCTCGACCTCCTTTTCGGGGAAGATACCAACCTGAACGGCACCCTGGATCCCAATGAGGACGACGGCGACCAGTCTCCGCCCCACGATAACCAGGACGGGCAGTTGCAGCCCGGCATGTTCGAATATGTCACGGCCTTCAGCAACCAGCCGACTACGACCCGCACCGGCGGACCGCGGGTGGATATTTCGAATCTCGCGCCCAACAATCCCAATTTCCAACGGTTAACCGCCCTGCTGACGAGGAAAGGGATCAGCGCGGAGCGCGGGGCCGGGATCCTGCAAAATCTCAACCGCGCACGCCCCCAGCGCGCCTTTACCAGCGGGGCGGACTTCATGCTGGCGAGCGGGATGACGGAGAGTGAATTCGCTCTCATCCACACGTCCATCATGAGCTTCTCGTCGGCGGGGCTAATCAATGTTAATACCGCGAGCGAAACCGTGCTGGCGTGCATTCCCGGAGTCGGGCTCAGCAGCGCGGCGAGCCTTGTGACCTATCGTCTGGCCAATCCGACTGCACTCACGTCGCTGTTCTGGATCACCCACGTGCTCAGTCCCGCGGCCATCCGCCGCGCCGGGCCTTATATCACGGACCAGTCTTACCAATTCTCCGCGGATATCGCCGCGGTCGGGCGTTTCGGTCGCGGCTATCACCGCGAGCGGGTGGTTTTTGATACGACCATGGGCATGCCGCGGATTATTTATCGACAGGACCTCAGCTCCTACGGCTGGGCATTGGGCACGCAGGTCCGGAAAACCCTAAAGACCGCCAAACCATGACCTGGAAAACCAAGAACCGGTTAAACTCTGTGCTCGGGCTGACCTTGAGCGATGGCCAGTTGCGGGCGGTTCAGGTGGCGCGGTCCAAAGCGACGATCAAGGTCGTCAACTCCGTTTCGGCGGCCCTGTCGCTCGATCTCCTCGATGAGAAGCCCGAGTTGATCGGGCGGGAAATCAGAAATCATCTCGACGCCGCCGGAATTCACGAACACGCCTGTGTGGTTGCGGTGCCGGCGAACTGGATCATGAGCCAGCACACGAAAACCCCGGTCCTATCGCCCGAGGACTTGGACAGTTTCCTGCAGCTCGAGGCGGAGAAGGGATTCCCCTACGACGCGGCACAACTGCAGATTGCGCGCTCGATTCACCGCTCTGCCGACGGGACTTATGTGACGCAGCTCGCCGTGCGCAAGGATCGGCTGGAGCTTCTCGCCGCGGTGGCCAAGGCGGCCCGGCTGAAACCCGTGAGTTTTACGCTTGGTCTCGCTGCCCTGCCGGGCGTGATCGCATCTCAAGGAAAGGGCCGCATCACCGTGGCGGTCGAAAGCACGGGAGCGACTTTGCTGGTCTCCGCCGGCGGTGGAATTGCGGCCTTTCGCACCTGCGAGGCCGCGATCGAATCCGCTGCGGGGGAGAACCTGGTCGACGGCGGCGCAGTGTCCCGTGAACTGCGCGTCACGTTCGAACAGGTGCCGACCGACTTGCGCGGCGATCTGCGGGAACTCTGCCTGTGCGGTGACGCGAAGATGGTGGATCAGCTGGCCGGGAGTCTCCGCGAATGGCCGGACACGGTGGGACTGAAGGTCGAGACGGGCGGGCCGCCCGGCAATCGTCTGGCTGACCAGATCGCGGAAGGCATTGCCAACCACTGGCTGACGCCAACGGGCTCCGAGGTGGAGTTTCTGCCACCGCGCCCGGGGCGCTGGTCGTTGCTGATGGCGCGCTACAACTCGAAGCGCCTCGCGACGGCTGGACTGGCGCTGGGTGGCGCCGTCGTGCTGGCCCTGGTGGCTTTCGGATGGCAGGAAATCCGGCTCCAACTGCTCCGGTCTGAATGGCGCGGGATGCAGGTACGGGCCGGCGTTCTCACGGAGATTCAGGACCGGATCCGGGATTATCGACCGTGGTATGACCGCTCCTTTCCCGATCTCCGTATTTTGGCGCGCGTCACCCAGTGCTTCCCGGACAACGGCAGCGTGACAGCGAGGTCCTTCGATATTCACCACGTGGCAAATGTCACGACTGTCAACATCACCGGCACCGCCCAGGACGACCGGGCGTTGTTGCGGACGCAGGATCAACTGCGCAAGGCCAGGGAAATTCAGGGACTGAAGGTCGAGTCCATCAGCGGGAAGATCCCGGCCCAGTTCACCTTCACGTTTCGCTGGATTGGAGGTTCCGGATCATGATGACGAACATGCCAAAGCGCCAACGCTGGCTCATCCTGCTCATCGGGGCCCTTCTGCTCCTGCTGGCCTTGGACCGGATCGTTTTCACGCCCCTCGTCAACGTCTGGCAGGCCCGCTCGGTCGAGATCAAGCAGCTAAAAGGATCCGTGGCCAGCGGCCGAAACATCATCGCGCGCGACGCGCACCTGCGGCAGGTCTGGGCCGAGATCCAGTCAGGCGCGCTGCCCAGGGACCCGGCGCAATCCGAATATGAGGTGTTGTCGGCGTTCGAAAGTTGTGGCCGGACAAGCGCCATCGAGCTCGGATCGATCAAGCCTCTTTGGAAGCACGGCGCGAACGACGTTTACTCTCTGCTGGAGTGCCGGCTGGACGCCACCGGCACCCTGCCCGCGTTGAGCCGTTTCCTGTACGAACTGGAGAAATCACCGTTGGCGATGCACGCCGAGTCCGTCGAACTGGTCTCCCGGGACGACACCGGTCAGCGGCTGACGCTCAGCCTCACGGTCACCGGTTTGCGGCTGACTCCGCTGGAGGGCAAACCATGAAACGATGCCATGCGGCTGAGATCGCTACCCAGGCTGGAGGGCGCTGCGCCGTCAGCGCCGCTCAGTGCCATGGCGGTGACGGCGCACCGCCCTCCAGCAAGATCATCGTCCTCGCCGCCGCCATCCTCCTCGGCCGAAGTCTCGCCGCTGACGCCAACTCGCTGGCACCGCCGCCCGCCGCCGCGCCGGCCGCCGCCAGCTTTGCCGCCTTTCGATTGATCGGCGACTGGAATATTTTCGATCCAAACCGGGTAGGCCGGAAAAACAGCGAGCCCCCGCCGCCGGCCGGCGATACGATTTCCCTCGTCGGAACGATGCAATACGAGAAAGGCCTGTTTGCCTTTTTCGACAGCCCTGACAGCAGCTATCGCAAAGCGCTCCGCGTCGGGGACGCGATCGCCCAATTCACGGTGACCCGCATCCTCGCCGACGGAGTCGAGCTCACGCGCGACTCGAAGCGGTTGTCGCTGACGATCGGCCAGCAACTTCACCGGCCGGAGGGCGGGCAGTGGACCGTGACCGCCGCCCCCCGGGTTGACCGGGCTCCGGCCGCCAACAACGCGCCGGCGATTCCGGCGGATGCCTCGGATGTTCTCAGACGACTGATGGAGCAAAGACAGAAACAATTGAAACAATGAAAACCAATCTGCTTATTCCTACTCTGTGGCTTGGATTCGCCGCGCTCGCCGCAAGTGGCCGGGCCCAGCCAGCTCCGCCGTCGCCCGCAACGGATGGCGCCACGCCTGTTGCGGACACCGGTTCATCGGCGAATCCGGGGCCCGGACTGCGGTTCAACTTTCGCGGCGCGCCGCTCGAGACGGTGTTGAACTACCTGAGCGACGCCGCCGGCTTTGTCATCGTGCTCGAAACGCCGGTGAGCGGCACGGTGGACATGTGGAGCGCCCAGCCGGTTTCGAAGGAAGAGGCGGTGCAGCTGCTCAATGTCGCGCTGAACAAGAATGGCTACTGCGCCAGCGTCCATGGCCGGAACTTGATCGTGACTTCGAAGGACGACGCCAAAAAACAAAACATCCCGATTCATACCGGCAATAACCCCGAGGAAATTCCGCTGACCGCCGACATGGTGATGCAGATCATTCCGCTGCGCCACATCGACGCGACGCAGGCGGCAAAAGACCTCGGCACCCTGATGCCGGGTTCGGCGACGCTCACGGCCAACCAGGATAGCAACTCGCTCGTCGTCACCGATACGGAGATGAACATCCACCACATCGTGGAAATCGTGTCGGCACTCGACCGGTCGATCGAGACCGTCTCCACCACCCGGGTTTTCCAGCTGAAGAATGCGGATCCGATCGAGATGGCCCAATTGATCACGAATCTGTACGGGATCTCCACCCCGGCCGCCGGCAATGTCGGCCAATTCCGAGGGGGGCCGGGCGGCTTCTTTGGCGGGGGCTTTTTCGGCGGTGGTTTCGGAGGCGGGGGGGGAGGCGCTGGTGCCGTCGGCGCGGCCGGCCAAGGGGGAGGAGCCTTCCGCGGTGGCGCGGCAAACCAGACCGGAGCCGGCGCCCGCACCGGCGCCACCAGCGGTCGAAACACTCCCGTGACGGCGGTCGCAGATCCGCGGACCTTCTCGATTGTCGTCAGTGCCTCGAAGGACCAGATGCCGGACATCGCCGAGATGGTGGCCCGGTTGGATTACAGCTCAGCCCGTAAACAAAAGGCTTTTATCATCACGGTGCAAAATGCGGATGTGCAACAGGTGCAAACGGTGCTGCAAAATCTTTTCCAAAGCAGCGTCTCCCGGAATTCGAGCACGACGCAGGCTGATCCGTTGAGCTCGCGCGCAACCACCAACGCCCAGCCGACCAACGCCGCCCCGGTTCTCAATCTGGGCAGCAGTTCGTCGGCGGCCCATTGAGACTCCATGCGGGGGCAGGCAAATCTTACATCGAAATCGCGAGCAAGCTCGCTTCCTACAATTTGCACAAACACGTCTCACCGGACCTTGCCCTGACGGCGGTCTGAAAACACGGGGAAAAGTCTACTCCCATGACATCACAATTATTTCGAAGGTGGATTCGCAACCTCCTCTCCGCCGGCTTGATTCTTCTAGGCTCAAGCCAGGCCACGGCCCAACAGACGACGGGAGCAGCCCGCCCCGGCGGCACCGCGGGCGGGATTGGCGGTGGGCTCGGTGGCGTCATCGGCGGCGGTGGAGCGAGCAGCAACGCCAGCGCCACCCGACAATACACCAATTCGACGATGCTGGGCGATGCTCTGATCACCAGCGACATGGATTCACGCAGCCTCATCGTCGTCACCGATGATCAGACCTTCGAAGTCATCAAGACGATCGTCGCCGGCCTCGACCAACCCCGACCGCAGGTGCTGATCGACTGCGTCTTCGTCCAGGTCACTCATACCAATGAATTGGACCTCGGGACGGAGCTGAACTACACGGGCCCTGACGGCATCGGCCTCAATGCCACGGGCATCGCCTCGACCCAATTCGGATTAAATGGAACCGCTCCGAACGGTTTGATCAATCAGGCCCCGGCGGTGGGCAGCACGCCGAGCCCGGCTTCGCCCAGCAGCAACGGCGCCTTCTATGCCCTCACCGGAAGAAACGTGAACGCAACGATCCACGCATTAGCGGCCAACAACAAGACGGAGGTCCTCTCCCGACCGACGATTCTGACGCGCAGCAACCAGCAGGCGACGATCCTGGTCGGCGAACAGATTCCGCTCGTCACCGGTTTTACGCCAATTGCCGTTGGCAACCAGACCACCTTCGAGAATACCGTTGTGCAGACGGACATCGGCATCAGTCTCAAAGTGACGCCGTTCATCACGGCGGAAGGGAATGTCGAAATGATTCTGGATCCGGAGATCTCGTCGTTGAGCTCTGATACCGTCGCAATTGGCAATGGGGTGAATTCTCCCATCATCAACCTGATCTCGGCCGACACGGTAATTGTCACCCCCAACAACCAGACGGTCGTCATCGGCGGCCTCATGTCTACGCAAACGACTCAGGTGGAGAACAAGGTGCCTCTGCTGGGCGATATTCCTTTGCTGGGCTATGCGTTCAAGTATAAGACAAAGAACAAGCAGAAGACCGAGCTCATCGTTTTTTTGACGCCGCACATCGTGCGCAGTCCGGATGACCTGTCGCGTTTGGCGAAGCAAGAAAACGCCCGATTGGAAATGATGCCCAAGGCGTTCGAGAAGAAAGAACTGAACCATTACGTCCCAAGCCCCTAGCGCGCATGTTTCTCAGCGCGGCAGCGCCGCAGCCAAAGGTGGCGCCGGTCTGCGACCGGCGATCGCCAGTCGCAGACTGGCGCTACATGGCTGTCCGGTTTCCTCGACGAAAATGCAGAATCAGCGCTCCCAGCGTCCAATTGAACGGATAGTAACGCGGCCTTCGCCATCGCTACGGCCATTCGACCGGCAGCGCTACCTATGGTGGCGATAGTCAAGGGATATGCGGGCAAAGAAGCCCCTCTCCGCATGGCGTCTGCTCCAATCAAACGTGGGCGAGTCTTCCGGCTGGCATGAGCTATCACTCGCATTTTCCAGGCCGCAGGCTATAGCAAGAGAAAGCCCATGCCCGAGACATTCCAAACCAGGATCCCTACCCTGTCGGATTCGGAACTGGAGGAATATCTGCGTAATTATTCCAGATTTGAACCTGAGGCCGTTGAAGCCGCGCTGGCGGAACTGAGGAAGCGTGGCCATGGCATATCCGACGATGAAATCAATGCCATCAGGACCAGCATGCGGGAGCGTGACACCGGGAATAGCCGCCAAGATCCCGATCGGAGGAATCAGGCCATTCCCGGCCGTTTCAGGATGGGGCAGAGGCAAATCCGTGATGTTGCCGTGATGCTATTGGCGCTGGGTCTGGGCAGCGCGCTCACAATCTATTTCACGGCCGGTCCAACGCCTGCGGATCCCTTGGGTTATGATCCCCTGGACACCAAGAAATATCTGCGGGAGTTGGAGCTCTACGGGGGAAAGGCAAATGTCCTTTCCGTCGAGTTCCGGCAATGGTTCTCCGGGCTGTGGCACGGCAGATCGCTGGCAGCCACGGTTGCCGTGCTGACCGTTTTGTTCGCATTCGCATTCTGGATCGTCGCGAGCAACCAGGTGCCCGACGATGGCACGGGAGATGAAACAAAGCCGAAAGAGGCGTCCTGATCTTTCTCTTTCATTCTGCGCCTTAGGGGTAGAGCGCTATCCCTAACGCGCAAAGACGGCCTGGGGACAGCGGTGCCACCCCGGCCCGCATCCGCGGGCCAGTCCCGTCTTGGAAGGGATGCGGAGTACATCGGCGATTTCCTGGTTCCCACAACTCGTCACCGTCCTTGGATCAGCACCTTCCAATTTTAACTGCAGTGAGCCCCCGGCAGCGCGAGAAAACCCTCAAGTTGCGCGGTACCGCACCGAATGATTTCGGTAGCCACTTCAACTGACAAGGCCGTCATCGTTCCCAACCCTTAATTGAAAGGTCAGTCCCATGTCAGTGTCAGCTATATCTTCATCCGCCGGGCTTACGCCTGCTGCTTGGCAGAGTCAGATCGGGC
Organism: Opitutia bacterium; assembly: GCA_003142955.1. Classification (GTDB taxonomy): domain Bacteria; phylum Verrucomicrobiota; class Verrucomicrobiia; order Opitutales; family Opitutaceae; genus Fen-1467. The sequence goes on from PLOH01000118.1 coordinate 79,125, forward strand.
AGGTTCAATCCGACTTTCAGGCGCTCGGCAAGGCGCTGAAGTCCGGCGATCTCACTGCCGCCCAACAGGCCTACGCCACCCTCCAGCAAGACCTCCCCGCCAGCCAGTCGTCCTCCTCCTCTACGGGCAATAATCCGTTGAGTGCGATCGGCCAGGCGCTCCAGTCCGGCAATCTCACCGCGGCGCAGCAAGCGTTCACCGCCCTCCGGGGTCACAACCATGGCCACCATCACCATGGCGGTGGCAGTGCCGTCGCATCTGCCGCCACCACGCCGGCCAGTGCCACCACTGGAACCACGGGCACCAGCCTGAATGCGGTCGCTTGAACGGCTGGTTCCTGCCGCGACTGGAGCCTTAGCAATTCCCTGCCCGGTCAGTTGCCGCTGCCCGGGTTGGCGAAGACGGAGGCGGGTTCGATCACGCGCCTCGTCAGGCCTGGGCCAAACCAAGTCAGGTGCAGGCTGGCCACTCCGGTTGCGTGGACATAGCGTGCGCTGAACCCGTAGTCTTTTCCGCCGATGAGCTGGATGATGCCGGTCGCTTCCGCCTGGCCGGGTGTGGTCTTGTCGATGACCTTCCTGCCGTCGACTGAGAGCGACACCCAGTGATCGCAGTCGACGTTGATCGTGTAGGCGCCGGTCGCCGGCGGGATGATCGAACCCGTGTACTCGATGGAGAACCGTTCCCGGGGAATGCGCGCCGTCGCATCGGGAGAACCAACGCCGGGCTCGTCGACCAGATCAAAGTCGATGAACGGAACGATGGAGGTCTTGGCGAGCGTCTTGAATCCGGCGTCGGCGAAATACTTCACGGTGAAGAAATGCGTCTCCGCGAACTTCTTGGGCCCAAGCAGCGCCTGCACATCTTCCACGGCCCAAGGATGACCGTCGGGATAGACGATGCCATGGAAGGGTGTGACCGCCTCGTCGCGCCGCGGCTTGTCGCGATCTTCGTCCCAGGCAAACCGGCAGTTGTCCCGGCCAATGCCGCATTCCCACATGATGAACCCGGTCTTCCCGCGGAAATGGGCAACGACGCCCGGGACGCTCTGCCCCTGCCGGTTCATGCACTCGGTGTTCAACGACTGCGGATCGCCCACGTAGTTGTAATTTCCATACTCATGCCACGAGCGAAAATCGGAAAACGGCTCGCCGGAGTATTCCCGGCCCGTGGCGGTCGCGGGGATCCGCGTGCCGGTTTCCTTGATCCAGCCGGCGGCGTCCTTTTCCAGCCGCAGGGTTTCAGGCGATTTCGTCGGCTCGTTGTAGATCTCCCAGAAGGCGATCCGCGCGTCATCCCGGTGCGCGCGGACAATGTCCTGCACATAGGCCTGCAGCCGCGCCCGATGCTCGGCGTAGTGCGCCTGCACCTGCGCGCCGGGTGAAACCAGCCACCGGCTGTTGTGCACGCCGGGCAGCGGCGCCGGATAGTGGTAGTCCGGCGACAGCAGTTCTTCCGGCGGCTGGTTCCAGCAGTCGTCGAAGAACACGAATTCCGTTTTGATGCCGTAGCGGTTGGCGCGTTGCAGGAAGTCTTCAATGTCCCGCAACAACACGTCCTTCTTTTTCAAATAGACGTAATAGTGCAGGTAAACGCGGACCACATTGATGCCATAAACCGAGGCCGAGTGGAGTTCGCGATCGTTGACCGCCGGATTGTATTCATCCCACTGCTGCGCTTCATTCACCGCGTTCGTGGGCACGAAAACGGCCCCCTGCACCCAGGTCCAATCGCGCGGTTCCCGGGGCGACAAAGGGGCGGCGGCCAAGCCCACGAATGCGAGCCCGAGCACAAGGAGAAGGGCCAGCGTTGCTTTCGTCATGGTGCTGAGTGGAGGGACGTAAGCCCGGAGAGGCAAGACTCAGGCCCGGTCCAGGGACCGGCGCACCGTGTCGGCCATGGTCTTCACGTCATAGGGCTTGGGCAAGAACACCAGAAAGGGATTCACCGACATTCCCAATTTCACGATCTCCTCGCTGTAGCCGCTCGAAATTACCACCTGCAGGCCGGCTTTGGAGTGCTTGAAGCGTTCGTACAACTCCAGCCCTGATGTGCCTCCGGGCATCCTGATGTCGGTGAACAACAGATCGATCTCTTCGGCATGCCGGTGCCATATTCCCTCCGCCTCCCGGCCGTCGGCGGCCACGAACACGCGATACCCATATCGCTGCAAGCCACGCACAATCATCTCGCGAACGGCCTGATCATCTTCCACCAGCAGGATGGTTTCCGTGCCCTTGCGGGTTTCCACCTCCGCGGGTCCGGAATCAGGCAGCACGGCTTTGGTCACGGCGGGGAGGTAGACGCGGAAAACACTGCCGCGGCCCACCTCGCTGACCACTTCCACCCAGCCTCCATGTTGCTTCGTGATGCCATAGACGGTGGCCAGACCCAGCCCGGTGCCCTTGCCGACTTCCTTGGTGGTGAAGAAGGGTTCAAAGATGTGTTTCAGAGTGGCCGCGTCCATCCCACAGCCGGTGTCGATCACTGATAGACAGACGAAAATCCCGGGGCGGGCCTCCGCATTCCCTTGCGCCGCCTCGGCGCCCACTGGGACGAGTCGGGCATTAATCGTCAGCCGGCCGCCATTCGGCGACATCGCGTCCCGGGCGTTCACGCACAAATTCGTCACGATTTGCTCAATCATGCCGGCATCGGCCTTGATCCACAGGGGATGGGGGTTGCCCTGGAATTCCAGGTTGATGGTCTCACCCAACAGCCGCCGGAGCATCTTGAGCAGATTGGCCAACACTTCGTTCAGATCGATCTGTTTTACCTGGATAATCTGCCGCCGGCTGAACATCAGCAACTGTCGGGTCAGGCTGGCGGCCCGTTCGGCATCGCTCACCAGTTGCCCGAGCGAATGCCTCATTTCCTCGGTCAGGTTCGGATCGCCCAGCAGCAGGCCGAGCTGCATCAGTGTCGAGGTTAGAATGTTGTTGTAGTCGTGCGCCACGCCGCCCGCCAGTTGTCCCACCGCCTCCATTCTCTGAGCCTGCCGCAACTGTTCTTCGCTCGCCCGGAGTGCGACCGTCTTCTCGCTAGTCTCATGGATCTGGCGCTCGAGTTCGCGATTAGTGGTATGCAATTCGCTGGTGCGAATCGCGACGAGCCGTTCCAACCGCAGCTTCTCGCGGCGCGCGAGAAACGTGCTCAGCCAGAGGGCTGTAATGAGGGCACCCAGCACTCCGAGGCTGAGGAAGAAATAAGCCAGCCGGGTCCGATACCACGGCGCCAGAATGGAGAAATCCAGGCGGGCTTCGTCGCCGACCACCCGTCCCAGCCGCGGCCGCACGTGCAACCGGTATCCTCCGGGATCGAGATGGTTGAAGGTGATGGAGCCGGTCCCTCCAGTCGAAACCCAGCCTCCGTCGGCGCCCGAAAGTTGGACTTCAAAGCTGACGGATTGGCCGAAGGGCTGGTTGGGAGTGAGATAATGGACCACCATGGTGCTGTTGGTGACAGGCAAATCAGGGATCCGTCCGTCCTCTGGGAAGAGCACCAAACCACTGGCCGGCAACTCCACGCGGGTGATCCTGGCTCGCAAGGGCGGCGGCGCCGGGGCGGGCTGGGCTGGGTCAAATCGGGCCAGCCGCCCGGGCTCATTCATCCACATGACGCCATCGCTCTGCGGGGTGAAGTAAAGGGGCTGCAAACCCTCCGGAATCGCCGCCGCCAGTTCGTTCGCCTGAGAGGATTTGGGGTCAACCATCAGCACCTTGTCCGGTTTGGTGATCCACAGCCGGCCATGCGCGTCGCCCGCCGGCCGGCCGAGCGCTCCGGCCAGCGCGGGAATCCGATGCAGCAGGTCGGCGTCGGGCGAGAACCGGTGGAGGCTCCGATCATAGCGCAAGATCTGATCGCGCATGTTGACCCTGACCTCGCCTTCAAAAATGAATAGTTGCACCCACGCATCACGCAGTCCCTCCGCGGGCCCCAGCACCTCCACCGTGGGCCTGGGGAGGGTTGCCTCAATCCGGGCCACCTTGGCCGTGCCTAATTCGGCCCAGAAAACGCCCTGCGCATCGGCGACGGCTCCATATACATGTTCCATCCCGGGTTGGGGAATCCGCTCGAAGACGTACTGGTCGCCGACGCGGCGCAGCCACCCGGTTTCGTTCTCGGCGGCATAAAGCCAGCAACCGGGCTGCACGGGCTCCGGCCGCATGTAGGGGCTGTGCGGACCCTGCGCCAGCTTCGTCCAGCCGCCGCCGGGTTCATGGCGAAAGATCCCTTCTTCCGTATTGGCAACCCATACACCGCCGAGATCAATCATGGAAGCCAGGTAGGGACCCGGGGTGTCGACCTCGAAACGGATGAGCCGGTGCTCATCGTCATAGACGCCTCGCTGCGCCTGCCCGTCCGCCAGAAGCCAGAGCCGGCCCTCGTGCCGGTAGGGCTGCGAAAACGCCAGCCCCGTCGTCACCAATGCCTCGAGCGAGGAGAAACGCGCGGGAAAATTGATGCGCACGATCCCTTCGTTCAACAAGGCCCAAAGGACACCGCCCGGGGTGCGAAGCAGCCGTTTCACCCGGGCCAGCCGGTTGTCCACCGAACGGTCCAGCGATTGGATGATCCGGCCCGTCCGATCGATGAAAACCACCCCCACGTTGTCAACGGCCGCGGCCAACAACCCGTCGCCGGCGTCGCACAGGTCATTAATGCGATGTGCGCCTGCCAGCGGCCCATGGTTGACCAATGGCTGGAACTCGGTTCCGTCGAAGCGCATTAGTCCGAGACTGATCGCCCCGACCAGTGTGGCGCCATCGTCCACCGGCACGGCGCAGGTCAAGACCCGATCGATGTTCCAGCGGCTCCGCTCCCAGACGACCGGGCTGAATTGGTTGCCCTTCAGCTGGAAGAGCATGCCGTTGGACTGGTCGCTCATGAACACTCCCGTGCCCATGGTAAAGATCCGCTCCAGGGCATTGAGCCGGCCAACCGTACGCGGCACGCCTCCCGGCTTCCAGGCGATGATGGGACCGCTGCCCCAGGACCAGAACCAGTTGTCGCCCACCATCGAGACTCCTGTCAGAGCATCAGTCTCGTTCCTGAGATCCGCCGGCAACTTCTCGACCCGGGCACATCGCCACCGGCCATCCTATTTGAATTCAATCCGGCCGAAGCCGCCGGCCATGCCCGCATAAATGCGTCCATCCTGTTCGATCGCGACGCTGGCGGTGCCAACCCGGGGGTCATCATCCGCCTGACGGAAGACTTCCCAACGCACGCCGTCCCCCAGCGCCAGCTCGCCGTGGCCAAAGGCGAGAATCCGTCCGTCCGGCATCTGATGGAGATCGACCGGCGCCGCGCTCAATCCCAGCGCTTCCGGGCCAAGGACGACAAACGGAGGGATGCCGGTTTCAATATAACCCGGAAGCGCCGCCTTGATCGATAACGCCTGCCCGTGCGCCGCCACCGGCCAGCACCCCAGCACCAGTCCGAGCGTCGCGATCAGCCGTTCGGGCCCGCGACCTCCTCTCCATCGTACCAGCGGCTGGATCATTGGCGACGCGGACATGGTGGAGATCGGCTTTGACGGGCATCAAACGCTCATCCTCTATCAATCGGCTAAATCGGTATCCGATAAAATCTTGATTCGGCCCGCGTCCCATCAAATGGCGCTGGCATCGCAACTCGGGCCGTTGAACTTTATTTTGCGCGAAAAGTCGGCAAAGGCAACCAAACGATGGGATGGAACCGCCCACGTGACAGGGCCGGTTCATTCTCGGGTGGAAGACCCGGTTTCCTGCCGTAGGGGCGTAGGCTTGCCCATTTGACCAGCTTAGGTCCCCGAATCGGCCGAGGGGCTCCGCCCATTTCCGAGATCAAGCCGGCGCCGCGCCCGGTGGGTAGAAGCGCAGCGCCAGCCAATTGATCACCAGCAGGATCACAATGCCCGGCTCGCCCGTCACGATGCCCTGCGCCGCCCAGGCCAGCGCCGACCGGCCGCCGATCAAGGCCGGAAAAAGCCCCGTCACCACCACAGCCGCTGCCATGGCCGCCAAATAGGCGGGAGCCGCCAGATACCAGCGTGGTCCCACGCCGGCGAGCAGCACCCGCACGACGAACACAAAGCCCGATAACTCGACCATCGTCACCACGGCGAGCGGCGGCGAGGGATGCGACGTCAGCATCCAGTTTAGCCACGGCGCGAGCAACGCGACCGCCGCCGCCGAACGCACGCGACCGCAGAGGGCCGCCAGCAGCGGCGCATAAAACATCGGCAGCAATCGTGGGCCCCATTGCGAATCCTCCGGCACCGGGATGATGTGAATCATGAACGGGAACATCACCGACAGGGCGAGCAGAACGCCCAGCTCGCGCCCAAGCGATACCGTCATGAAGCGGGCGACCCGGCCGGCACCGATGGAGGACGATTCAGACATGGTTACCGGGATGCACGGAAGCGACTTCCGGGGCAAGGCGAACGGCGTGCGCCAGGAAAAAACCGGCGTCATCCTCAATCTCGATCTCACCCAGTCCAGCGTCGCGCAGCAACCGCGTCAGCTCTTCCGGACCCGGCAGGATGTGTTCATGAATCTCGGGCGGGCCCTCCCGGTGCACCGCATTGACGAACGTCTGGCTGCGAGTGTGGGCGATCCAGAATACCCCCCGGGGCCGAAGCACCGCAGTGAGACGTCGCGTCGTTTCAGGCAATGGCGTGAGGTGGGGAAAGACATTGAAACACACCACGTGATCGAAGAAGGCCGGCGGGAGCGGCAACGCGTCCACGCGGGCGGTATGCAAGCTCACGTGGGGCGGCAGGGCGCGCTGCGCGGTCAGCCGCATGAACTCAGGCGAGGCATCGAACGCCACCACCGACCCCGCCGGGCCGGTCAAGGCGGCCAGCACCTCCGTCAGGCGGCCCGCCCCGCACCCGGGTTCCAGCACGCGGTCACCGGGCTTGATCTTCCAGCGGCGCACAAACGCATCGACCTTGCGGCGCTCCTCAACCGTGAAGATGCGCCAACGGGTGTCGGCGGCCAGCGTATCGAAACAGCCTCCGGAATCTGTGGACATGACAAACCTGCCGGTCGAGGGGTTATCTGTGGGTAGACATCTGGAGCGTATCTGCACGAACTGTAGGAGCGAGCTTGCTCGCGACCTGTCCTCCGTCGGCCCAGCGAAGGAGGATTTCGAAGTTAAAATCGCCTGCCAGCAGGCTCCTACACCGACTACCTGACGCCATTGTTGTCCATGAGTAAGGGCGAGGTTCATTGAATGCAGACGGCTCAGGACAGCCGTCGCAACATCAGAAGCTCAGGCGGACGCCGCCCATCCCGTTGATGCCGGGCATGGGATAACCGGGCTGCTGCTGGTAGTGGGCATTGGTGAGGTTCTGACCGCTGACAAATATCTGGCCGTGAATCCGCCAGCTCGGTACCGCAAAATCGCAGCTAAGCTTCGCATTCACCAGAAAGAAAGCGCTGATTCGGCTGGTGTTGACCGCGTTGATGTCGCGAGCGCGCGTAAGTGCGTTTTCACTGCCGACGTACTGGCTGTCAACGCTGAGGTGGAAGCGCTGGAGGAATCGATAGGTCGCGCCGGCGCTGGCGCTCCATTGGGGGGCGTAGGGCAGATCACTGGGATTGGCGTTGAGCGCGGTGACCCCGCCGAAAAACGCGAGGTTCTCGACCGGAGTAATTGTCAGGGTCGTTTCCAGTCCTTCAGTCTGAAAACTGTTGATGTTCGTCCAGACTGGCGGAAACGGCGGATAGGTCAGAACGATCCGGTCGTGGCCGCCGTCGTAGAACAGCGTCAGGTCAAGCTTGGCGAGCTTGCCGAACTGCTGGCTGGCACCGAGTTCGTAATGGTCAAGCGTCTCGGGATGCAGACTGTGGCCGAGGTTGTTGCCGGGCGGGAAAGCGTCGACAAAAATACCGGGATAGTTGATGCCGCGGGCATAGGAGGCATGGAACTCCGTATCTTTGACGCCGAGCACCAGCCCGGCCTGAGGCGCAAATTCGTTGGCAAAAATGTCATGGTCCAAATACCGGAACCCGGCAGACGGCTGGAGGTATACGTCGCGGTCGAGGTTCCATCGCTGGCTGAGCGACGCGTAGGGTGAAACCATCCGCCAGGTCTCGTCCGGAAAGACGGTGAGCGCACCCGCCAGCGATTCATTGTACCGGCCGCTGATGTAATCCACATCCACGCCGCCCATCAGTTCGGCCCCCGTCCACGGCTTGAAGGTCTCGCGCGTCTTGACCCCATAATTGACGTACTTGGTCAGCGTGTCCTCATCATTCAAATGGGTCGTGGTGTCGAATTCGTTGACCCAATTCAGCGTGCCGCGATTCCAATACGCCTTCACATAACCCTCCGCATTCCCGTAGTGGTTTTCCAGGGTGGCCACGGCCAGGAAATCGTCGTCGTCAAACCGCCCGTTGTTGTACACCTGCGATGGCGGAACCAGATCCGGGGACGGGCCGGGATCGTCGGCCCAGTTGTTGGTGCGGTTGTAGATCACGTGGGCTTCCCAGTTCGAATTCAGCGTGTAGCCGATCCGCCCGAAGAAATCTTGCAGCTCACCCGCAGAATGAGGCCGGGCTCCGTCGGAGGAGCGAAAGCTCTGGAGCAGGTAGTAGTCAAAGTCGCCCACCTTGCCGCCCTGCTCGGCGACTTCCACGAAAGTGCTATAGGAGCCGTAGGCGGTTTGCAGGCTCGTGGTGAAGCCTGGATCAGCCTGGCGTTTGGTGGTCACGTCCACCACGCCGAATGCCATGTTGCCATACAACACCGGCTGCGCGCCCTTGTAGACGTCAATGCTCTGGGCAATATCAACGCTGAGCATGTCCAACAGCGGGTGGGTCCACAGACTGTTGAAATTGGCGATGCCATCAATGGCCAGTTGGATCTCCGCACCGGGGCGCGAGGCGCCCATGCCGCGAATGAACACGGCGCCGCCCTCGCCGCCGCCAAAGCTGCCGACCGGATCGTAATGGGTGACCACCACGCCCGGTGTCTCGCGCAACGCCGCCTGCAGATCCTGGGCGTTCAGGTCGGCGATTTGTTGCTGCGTGATCACGGTGAACTGCCCGGCCAGCGGTGTCAGCGCGTTCTCCTCGATAATGGGCGTCGCGATCACCACGAGTTTCGGCAACGAGATGACCGCATCGGGGTCTGCCGCCGCGCTGCGAACGGACAGGACCGCGGCGAGCAGGACGAGTTTGGTCAGTTTCATGCCGGCAGGTCCTTTCCCGTGCTGGTGATGGTGAGCTTGCCGTGCTTCACGCCCCTGGCCCCGATCATGGCGTCGGCCAGTTTCTTGACGTCGGCCGCCCGGCCGCGCACCGCCAGGATCTCCAGGCAGTTGTCGTGGTCGAGGTGCGCATGCAAGGTCGCGATAATATTCTCGCGATGGTCATGCTGCAAGTCGGTGAGCAAATCCAGGAGGTGATGCCCGTGATGATCATAGACCAGGGTGATGCTTCCGGCGATCTCGGCGCTGGCCTTCTGCTGGCGATGCTCGACGAGGTTTGCCCGGACCATGTCAGCGATCGCGTGCGACCGGTTGTGGTGCCCTTTTTCCCGCGTCATCCGGTCCAGTTCCCGCGCCAGTGAGGCCGGCAGGGAAACGCTGAATCGTGTGACAGACTCGACGTGGGTGTTACGCATTTATGACTTCGTAACACCGCCCGCGCTCACGGCAAGCGGATTGCTCCAAGGCGGAGTGCCCCTTTTGCTCCCTCCGAAACCGTATTATTGCGGGACGGAGTCGCCTGGTCCCGCCCAGCATTTCTAGCTGCATCAATCCGTATCAGGGCGTTCTTGGGGAGGAAGCGCTTTAGACGGTTTCCTAACGCGGCAGCCGCTTGACCCGGTGATTTCCCTTTGGTTTAATCCCCGTTGGTCCGATTTCCTTGCCCATTGCGTCGGATCGACCGTCGCCCCCCCGAATACGACGGCTCCACGTCAGCCCCTCTGCCTTTCTGCCATGTCCATCGTATCAAGCCTGTGTCCAGCGATTTCCGATCAGCCTCCTGCCCTGATTCGATCAGCAGCAGCTCTCGTCCCGTCGACGCGCTTCCTTCGCCGTGGCCGACTTTCCGCTCTCGGGGCTGCCGTTGTGTTGGGCGCCCTCTGCGCATTCTCTACGAATGCCTCGGGCCAGGGGACGACCATCGTGGCCAATCAGCCGATTGGAGAGGCCAAAGGAGTCTTCCCGGGGCGGGTCGTTTGGGTCCATGATCCCACCGCGGTCAACCAGAGTTGCGTCGTGAATACTCCCGGCGCCGCCTGGTATCTCCCCGTCAACAACAACCAGACTGTCATCGACGGCATGATGTCCACCGCCCTCCGCGGCCTGACCGGTCAGACCGACGATCTCGCGGCTTGGACTGCCATTTTCAAATTCCACAATGCCGCGCTCGGCAAGGGAGCGGTCAACTACGTTCGGGGCGAGAAGATCTTCATCAAGATCAATGCCACCAGCGCCTGGTCGGGAAATTTCAACACCGCCGACCTGACACCCAACTCCGATCCCACCTCCCCTTCCTCCTTCGTTTCCGAGACCTCCGTCGGCCCGGTCCTTTCCGTCCTTCGCCAACTGGTCAATGTCGTTGGCGCCAATCAGTCGGACATTTACGTCGGCGATCCGCTGAAGCACATCTACAAGCATCTCTACGACGCGTGGCATGGGGAGTTTCCGAACGTCCATTATCTCGACAACAGCGGTTACACTAACCTGGGGCGAGAGGTCGTGGTTCCCAGCACGACCGCCACCATCACCTACTCCGACAAAGGCACCATTCTCGAGACTGATCCTGGCGATGTCTCCGTGACCATGGATTACCTTTATACGATTTCCGACCAGGCGGACTACGTCATCAACATTCCGATGCTGAAGGGGCACATGCGCGCCGGAATGACGATGTTTGCCAAGAACAACTTCGGTTCGCAGACCCGGGCCGATGCCTCCCATCTGCACAATGGACTGGTCGCTCCGACGAATTGGCCGGACGTCACCCGGGGAACCTACGGACTCTATCGGGTGCAAGTGGATCTGATGGGCCATTCCATGCTCGGGAAGAAGAACCTGGTTTTCTTGATGGATGCCCTCTGGTCGACCGATTTTGAGCTCGATATCCCCCTGAAATGGCAGATTCCGCCGTTTAATAACACCTACATGTCGTCCGTCTTCGCCTCCCTCGACCCGGTGGCGATCGAGTCAGTCGGTTATGATTTTCTGCGTTCGGAATTCACGGCGACTCGCATCCCAGCCGCCGGCACCTACGTGCAGATGCCGGCAGTTGATGATTACCTTCACCAGGCCGCTGACTCGGTCAACTGGCCGACCGGGATTGTCTACGATCCGGACAAGACTGGCACACCGATCGGGAGCCTGGGCACCAACGAACGCTGGAACAATTCCACGGCCATGCAGTATTCGAGGAATCTGTCGCCGAACGGAACTGGGATTGAGCTGGTGCAGACCGGGCAAACCATCGGAGTGGATCCGATCGGCAACCAGACGGTCCTGCCGGGCGGCAACGCCACGTTCACGGTGAACGCGACCGGCATGGCGCCGCTGAGCTACCAATGGCAGCGGGAAGCGATCGGAACTTCGACGTGGAGCAATCTGAGCAATGGCGGCGCCTACACCGGCACGACGACGGCGACACTCGCGGTGGGATCCGCGACCACGGCGATGAACGGTGATTTGTTCCGATGCCTGATCACTAACGCCACCGCTGCCGCGACGACGCCCCCGATCGCGCTGGTCGTGGAAACCCCGATGGTCGCCGTCACAATGGCCGGATTGGCGGGAAACAGCGGCACCGCCAACGGCACCGGCTCCGCCGCCCGCCTTGATTCGCCGGCCGACGTCGCGCTCGACAGCGCCGGCAACCTCTACGTGGCGGATACCGGCAATGACACCATTCGGATGATCACGCCAGCCGGCGCAGTCACCACGCTGGCCGGCCAGGCCGGCGTCAGTGGGAGCAACGATGGTTCCGGCACGGCGAAATTCAATCATCCGGCGGGAATCGCGGTCGACGGCGCCGGCAACGCCTACGTCGCCGACACCAACAACAACACCATTCGCAAGCTGGTGATTGCGAGCGGCGCTGTGACCACGCTGGCGGGCCAGGCCGGCAGCACCGGCAGCGTCGACGGCACCGGGACGGCCGCCCGCTTCAACGGGCCCTCGGGCATTGCCGTCGACACGACCGGGAATCTCTACGTTTCCGACACTCTCAATCACACGATTAGGAAAGTCACCCAAGCGGGAGTTGTGCTGACCATCGCGGGCACGACGGGAACAAGCGGTTTTGCTGACAACTCGGACACTTCGGCTTTGTTTCACGGGCCGCAAGGCATCGTCCTTGACGGATCGGGCGGTCTTTTCATCGCCGACACTAACAACAACGCGATCCGCAAATTGGTGCTTGGGAGCGGAGCTGTGACCACCGTGGCCGGCCAGTCCGGCGTCGCCGGCAGCGCCGATGGTCCGGTCAGCCAGGCGCAGTTCCATTTCCCCTCTGGCATTGGCATTGATGCAGCGGGCAATCTCTATGTCGCCGACACCGACAATGACACGCTGCGCATGATCTCGCCGTCCGGGGCGGTCAGCACGCTCGCCGGGTTGGCGGGGGTCGGCGGGTCGACTGATGGAACGGGCACCGCGGCGCGGTTCAATTTTCCCACGGGTGTTGCCGCCGACAGCGCCGGCGACGTCTATCTGGCCGACACCAACAATCAAACCATCCGATTGTTCGTCATTCCGATTGGGCCGTCGATCACGGTTCAACCTCAAAACCAGGCTGTAACCGCCGGGGCCACCGTCACATTCTCGGTCACAGCCACCGGGAAACCCGTGCCGACTTATCAGTGGTTGTTCAACGACAGCGCCATCAGCGGGGCCACGAGCAGCACGCTTGCTCTGAACAACGTGCAGTCTGCCAGCGCCGGCTACTATTCGGTGTCAGTTACCAACAGCACCCGCAGCATGACCAGCAACGTGGCGATGTTGACCGTCAACTCCGTCGGGAGCGGATCGTCGGGCGGTGGCGGAGGTGGCGGAGGAGGCGGGGGCGGCGGCGCCCCGAGCGTGTGGTTCTGCAGCGTCCTGCTGTTCCTGGTCGCAGCGCGCCGGGCCTTCCGCCGCCGGCACTAGCCCGGTTTCTCAACGCGAAGGTGCGTTGCATCGAAGCGTGTGAAGAAACAGCGCGGCCTCCATCCGATGAGCAAGCTCAAGCCGCTTTCCTCCTCGCGCATTGAAATCGTCGACGCTCTGCGGGGTCAGCCCTGTTCGGAATCCTCCTGCGGCATTCCATCGAACACTGGGATTTTTCGCGCTACCCCACCAACGCCCCCGACTGGTTGAGGATGCTCGACCGGAACACACATGATATCGGATCAAAGCCAACCTCGAAGGCTCGGGTCTGAAGGACCTGCGGCTCGATTGCGTGGATAATCTGGTCGGGCTCCTACGGCAACCTCGCGCAGATGGCCGTCTGGGCCGCTCAGAACGTGATATTCGGCCCATCGCTCTTGCTCGTTAAGAGAATCCCGCATGACGCGGAAGACGCTCAAAGCTTCGCGAACGCGATCCTTTCCGGTTCCCAAGGAAACGCTTTTAAAAGCGAGAAAACTCATAACGCCGCAGATTAGATGTTACGTTACATGACTAAACCAGAACAAGTAAACGAAGCATTTGATTGCTTCCGCGAGCAGCCAAATCGGGTTGTGTCCACCCCTGCGCGCCTGGGTCCCGCGATCGCAGGGTTGGAAGATCTGAGAGATTAGTTTCATGGGCAGCGCGGGAAGGCCCCCTCCTCTATGCCGTCGGGTCGAGATCGTTGCGCCTGGACAGCCGTTGCGGCCTGTCTCGCCTGCCAGCGTTTGAAGGCTTCGTCAATCTCGCGGCAGAGTTGCTTGTGGCACGTCGCCCGGCGCGAGCCTGCTTTTGCAGACACGGAAACCGCTACGGCGGCCGATGCTGGCGGCAGGCGGGCTCGTGCCGGAAGCAACGTTTCTTCCCTTGTATCGCGGAAGCGAGTTCCATATCATATAGCAAAATCTGCGGTTAACTGCGTTTACCCCAAAGAATGGAATCTCACCCATGAAGATGACTTCGATCATTGTTGCAGGGCTTGGTGTCCTAGCCCTTGTTCTCGGTGTTGTTGGGTGGCTCATCCAGGTGCCAATACTCCGCGTGCGCATGGGCGGCTACATCCACGGCGCGATTGCCCTGTATTTGCTTGCCCTGGTCATCATGGTTTTCGACCACAACTACTGCAGAAGATCGGGCACCACTCCCGCGGCGAAGTCTTGACGGAGCGGCGAGCTGGGCGGTCGGCGCAGTCCCTCGCCGGCTGAGAAACCGATAAAGACCGGCGAGGGCTGTTTATGCTCCATGGTCGCGCGTTGCGCCTTGGAATCGTGCTCGAAAGAGACGGGCAAATCGGTTTAGGTCGAGTGTGCGTCGACAGAAATGGATGCGGACTGATTGAACGAGCCTCGTGGTTACGCCGTATTCCAGTGAGATAACCGGCCCGGGCGCTGGTGATCTTGGCTCAGCCAACCACGACATCATGCAGCAGGCTGTTCTTTCGGCCCGTGCGACATGGCGCTGTTCACGTAAACCAGTAGCCGTTGACAAAAAGGATCACGGAAACCGCTTGCAAAGCGACCGACAATGCCAGCAGGGGCGTCCCTGCAACCGGCCACCTCTTCACGATCAAGGCGGCAGCGATATAGATCGGAAACACGACGGAGAAATAGCGAGGCAGCGCCTCGACACCGGAGCCGGAAAGGTAAACCAATCCGAACGTGATTCCAAGGATCGCGAACCCTGTCGGCATACGCAGGATCACACCCACGATCAGCAATCCAAATGTGCCGACGAGCGTTGCGGCGAACCACAACCGGTAGAACGGTTCGAGGCTCCAAAAACTGTGTTTGGCAAACGCTCCCCAGAACCACGTCAGATGCCGACCCCAGTGTTGCTGGCCATGAAAATAGGCGAACGGATCGCCGAACTTTGCCCACATCATCCAGCAGTAAATTCCAAAGCCGACCACCGGGAGCATCGACGCGGGCAGGGTCCGCCAACTCAGCGTTCGTTTACCAACTTCATTGCGCGAGCAAGTCAGCCATTCCCACGCCAACGGAACGACCAGCAGCACACCGACGAAGCGCGTGAGCGCCGCCAGCAAACCACAACTGCCTGCAATCCACCATCGCCGCCTCCGCGCGGCAGCCAGACAGCCCACCACCAGCGGAAGAAAGAGCGATTCTGAATAGGCCGTTGAAAAGAAAAAGCTAACTGGGCTGAAAAGCATGAACTCAACAGCAAGAATTGAGAGCCGTGCATCCCGCCATTCGCGAAAGACGAGGTCGGCCAACAGCACGCAGGCGATCCACAGCCCGGTGAGCGACACTCCATAAGCTGCGATCGCCGGATCGATTCGCCCGCCCAGCGACACGATCCGAACGCACCAAGGATAGAGAGGGAGGAATCCAACATTGGTCGGCTGTCCGGCCCCCGTAAACCAATAGCCGTTCCTAACCACATCGAGATACCAAGACGCATCCCATCGCAGAAACCAGTCAGCGATGGTCTGTGGCGGCTGAAAATCCGTGGATTTTCCGATACCGAGAAGCGCGAGTCCTGCAACTATGTAAATGAGCAATCGGGAACTGACAAAAAGGATGAACAGTTGCCGCCACGAGAAGTTCTGAACAGTCCCGGCGGCACTTTCTGGCTTGCTCGGATTGGGGTCAGTGGCGCCCATTACGCTTCGAGGATTCTGCCTATCAACGTTTAGCGATCTGCCGCGCCGGGCGGCAGCGCGGTGGATGCGCCAGCTGGCGGCGTGCTGGTGGCTGGCGTCGGGTTCTGGGGTTGTTGGCTAAACATATTTCTCCTTCCGGATCTGTATATCATAGGGCCAGTCGGCCCAGGTGGGCGATTAGCAATAAGAGCAGATCGGAGACCATCTGAGAACCCAGATCTTCGCATGCCATTCAGCTATGAAAACCCGCATCCTTCACTTCATCGCAGGTGTGGCGGCATTGTTAGCGTTCCGAACCGTGCTTGCGGCTGATGCTTTCCGCCCGGGAGTGCACCCAGATCGCTTCATCGACGAGCTCCATCGGGTCGCCGAGAAATAATGACGCCCGGTCGAAGGAACAGTCTGGTTTGACCTGGTTCGGGTCACCCGTATTGATTGCCGCCATGAACCCCCGCTTCCTTGCCCTTGGGCTGGCTGGCTGCGCCTTGCTCGCCCCGGCCGCCGCGATCGGCGGAAACCCGATCGTAACCGACCTCTTCACGGCCGATCCCGAAGCACGGGTCTTCGGCGATCGCCTGTATGTCTATACCTCGCACGATCTCCCGGATGCCACCTACTGGGACATGGTCGACTGGCGGCTGCTCTCGACCACCGACCTGGTCCACTGGCAGGACCATGGTGCGATTTTCAGCCTTAAGGGTTTCAGCTGGGCCAAGCAATGGGCGTGGGCTCCCGATTGCGTGCACGCGAACGGAAAGTACTACCTGTTCCTGCCGGTCGATCGCACGAAGATCGGCGTCGCCATTGCTGATTTGCCGACCGGACCGTTCAAGGACGCGATCGGAAAGCCCCTGCTCGACAATCGGACGATGCCGGAAGCGGGCGCTGAGCCCATCGACCCCGCGGTGCTGATCGACGACGACGGCCAAGCCTATCTCTACTTCGGCTGCCGCAACGCGAGAGTCGTCAAGCTCGACCCGTCGCTCACGCGTTTTGCCGGTCCAATCGAGACCGTGCGGTTGGTGGACGACCAGGGCAAACCGATCCCGGTCGCCGCACCGGACACAAATCCCGTGCTGCCCCAAGGCTACGGCGAAGCCCCGTTCATTTTCAAACGCGCTGGCCGGTACTACTTCGTCTACTCGAACGGCTGGGCTCCGGAATCAACCCAGGTGTACGCGATCGGCGATTCGCCCCGGGGCCCGTTCACCTACGCCGGCAAGGTCATGGAGCACGCCGCCTCCGTCACGCAACACGGCTCGGTGGTGGAATTTCGCGGGAAGTGGTACGTGTTCTATCACACGAGCGATCTTTCAAACGGAAACTCCTTTCGCCGTTCCGTCTGCGTTGACGAGCTGACGTTCGCCCCCGACGGCAAGATCAACACCGTGACGCCAACCAAAACCGGCCCCCTTTCGCCCGCGGCTCCTCGCTGAGGCGTTTCCATGCAAATTGTAGGAAGCGAGCTTGCTCGCGATTCAGAGGTGGAGATCGCCTGCCAGCAGGCTTCCTACGCCGATCACTTGAGGGCATCACTTTTCACGATCGAGGTCGGCGTTTATTGAATTGAGACGGCTAAGGCGCCGTGAACAGTTCTTCCGGCTTGAAGAAACGGGCCAGTTCGATCTGGCCGTTGGCCTCGCTGTCCGAGGCATGGACCACATTCACCGTCACGTCGGTGCCGAAATCGCCGCGGATGGTTCCCTTGGCCGCTTTTCGCGAATCGGTCGGCCCGAGCAGATCGCGCACCCGCTGCACCACATTGTCGCCCTCCAGCCCCATCACAATCACCGGCCGCGAGCTCATGAACGCCTCCAGATTCGGGTAGAACGGGCGATCCGCGACATGCGCGTAGTGTTCGCGCAAGAGCGCCGGCGTGAGCCGCATCAGCTTGCAGCCAACAATGGTGAAGCCCGCCTGCTCAAAACGATCAATGACGTTGCCGACGTGCCGCTGGTTCAGGCAGTCGGGTTTGAAGATAATCAGCGTTCTTTGCATCGATGGCGCAAAACCCTACCAGTGTCCTTCGGCTTGGGAAGCCCGGAGTTGCGCGCCACCTGAGGGGGTCCCATGGTGTTTTGTTTTGAGATGCCGTCGCGCGATCCCACGGGCGAGACGCCCGTGCCACGTGGCATGGGCGTCCCGCCCATGTCAGACGAGACTCGTTCAAAAACAAAAGACCGTGCTGAGGGTGCGGGGCCTGGCCGGACCACGTCGGATGGCGTGACGCCCGCCCGGAGCGCCTTACCTCGCCGGTGCGGCGTAAACGGTTTCGATCGAGGGAAGATTCGACGCCGCCATCGCGACCGGAGCTCTTCCGGAGGAATTGAAAGTCGCGTAGACGATACCGAGGAGATTCCCGGCGTTCACCACCGTGCTGTCGGCTTCGGCGTTGTTATAACCTTTGACCTGCCAGCCGCCGGCCACGGGAGCGATGATTCGGTGCGCGACCTTCTCACCAAAACGATTCACATAAACGGCGATCATTCCGACCCGGAGGCGGGCGGCGTCGATCTTCTTCACCACGACCACTGCATCATCACCAAAATAGGGCAGCATCGATTGGCCCGCGACGCGCACGACGTTCAATTCCGGCCGGTGCGCCGTGATGGCGAGCGCATCAGAGACCGCGCCATCGTAGGTCATTCCCGCATCACTCCGCTCCTTCGCCGCCGCCGTCGTCGTCGCCATCATCGCGAGCACCATCGTGCTCACCGGGAGGATCAGGCGGACTGCGGCTTTGATTCTCACGCGCTTAGCTTAGTCGCCAGCGCGGTTTCCGGGTAGTCGGCCTCCACCTTAAACGGTTGGTCTTGCTTCCCTTAGTTCAGGCACGGACTTCTCCCGATGCTCCCGGCGCAAACTCCCGAGTCCGCTGCGGCAAGTCCCCATGAAACGTAGGTGGATCCCCCCCAGCGAAGCCTCGCCTCAGGCGTACCAATTAAATAGACGCCGACCTCGCTCGTGAAAAGTGATGCCCCCAAGTGATCGGCGTAGGAAGCCTGCTAGCAGGCGATCTCCACCTCTGAATCGCGAGCAAGCTCGCTTCCTACAATTTGCATAGAAACGGCTCAGGCCGAAACGATGGAGCCGGATTCAGGGCGGCATCGCCCGATTCCGCCGCATTTCGGGAGGCAAGGCGGGGTTCGGCGACCCCGCCCTACAACGTCGCCGCGGATCGTTCGCGCTGCCGCGAGAAAAAACCGCCCTGATGGAATGAATCCGAGTGTGAGCATTCCCGGCGCCACGCGACACCGGCCTCCCTACTTTGTCGCCAACAACGCGCGGAATGCTCCGGCCAGTTCCGGATGTGCAAAATGGAATCCGCTTTCAAGGAGGCGCTGCGGTTGCACCCGCGTGCTCGCCAGCAACATTTCGTCCGCCATCTCCCCCAACACCGTCCGCAGTACAAATGCTGGCACGCGCGCAAACGTCCGCCGGCCCAGGACGTGGGCCAGTGCTGCGCAAAACTCTGCATTCCGCACCGGCGTGGGAGCAACCGCGTTCACCGGCCCGGTCAGGCTCGTCTCCCGGATTGCATGCAGGATCGCGCCCAGCACGTCCTCCAACGTGATCCAGCTGACCCATTGCTGACCATCGCCCAGCGGGGCGCCAAATCCCGCGTGGTACACCGGCATCAGTCGGGCGAGCACTCCCCCGCCGCGCCCCAGCACCAATCCGAAACGCAACATGACGTTCCGAATCCCCACACTGCCGGCGATCTTCGCCTCCTCCTCCCAGGCGTGGCAAACCTCGGCGAGAAATCCTCGGCCGGGGCCACTCGCCTCGGTGAGTTCTTCTTCCTTTCGATCGCCGTAGTAACCCACGGCCGAGGCGTTCACGAATGTCCGCGGCCGGCGGTTGAGGTGGGCCATGACGGCCACCAAGGCGCGGGTTCCCTCAATGCGGCTGCGGAGGATTTCCTCTTTGCGCATCGCCGTCCACCGGCCGCCGGAGAGATTTGAACCGGCGAGATTCACGATCCCGTCCAGATTTTCGAGCGACTGGCGTTGTTCCATGTCGACCGACAACGGATGCCATTCCACCTCATTCGGCCGTTCGGCCGGCCGCCGCACCAGGCGAATCACTTCGTGGCCTTCCGCCTCCAGTCGCCGCACCAGTGCGTTGCCAATGAAACCAGAGGTTCCGGTCACGGCAAATCTCATGGTCGCACTATGGCCCCTCGGAGGATCTTTCCAAGCGGAACCGCCCGCGGATCCCGCGCCTGCGAGAATCAGCCACGCCGCCCGCGGCTGGCCGGACTCATGCAGCCGCACTTTGTTTTGCGCTACGTTCTCATCGACCAAAAGGTGGCGCGCGTTGTCCTCAACGCGCCCGGAGCGTCTTGGGGACCAGCCGCTCCACCTCGGCTCCTTGGCTCCCGCCTAAATGGTATTCTCGTAGAGCCGCTCGTAGGCGGTGGCGGCCTTCTCCCAGCTGAAGTCGCGGCTCATGGCGCGCCTGATGGTTTCGCCCAGGCGTTCCGGTTGCCCGTGGAGTTGCAGCGCCCGATACAACGCCTGCACGAATTCCCCAGCCGATGGGACAAACATGATTCCGGTGCCGTCCTCGGGATGTTCGTCGAGGTCGACGACCGTGTCGATAAAACCGCCCACCCGGCTAACCACCGGGACGGTGCCGTACGCCTGGCTGTACATTTGATTGAGGCCGCACGGTTCGAAAAGCGAAGGCATGAGAAAGAAATCCGCGCCCGCCTCGATCAGGTGACTGGTTTCCTCGTCGAGCTTCAGGCTGAGCGCGATCTTCTTCGGGTGCACCTGCGCCAAAGCGCGGAGGGCGGTCTCATACCGCTTCTCCCCGGTGCCGAGCACGATCAACCGGCAATCGTGTTCGATGAAGAAATCTTTCGCGGCCAGCAGCAGATCCAGGCCTTTCTGCTCCGTCAGGCGGCAGATCATGCCGAAAACCGGGCCCTTGAACGCCTCATCGAAACCCATCTTTTTTAGCAGCGCAGCGCGGCAAACGGGTTTGCCCGTGAGGTCATGAACGGCATATCTCGCCGGCAACAGCCGATCCCTGGCCGGATTCCACACTTTCGGGTCGATGCCGTTGACCAATCCCACCAAGTCATCGCTCCGCGTCCCCACCACGCCTTCCAGTCCGCAGCCAAACTCGGGCGTCTGGATCTCCTGCGCATAGCGTGGGCTGACGGTGGTAACCCGGTCCGCAAACAGGATCCCGCCCTTCATCAGGTTGATCTGGCCATAGTACTCAAAACCGTCGATGCCGAGGAGCTCGTCCGGAAGATTGGTGAGCGCAAACGACCGCATTGGAAAGACCCCCTGGAACGCAATGTTGTGAATCGTGAACACCGTCTTCATCGCGAGGGAGATGCCGCTGCGCCGTTCTTCGTAACGCACCAGCAGCGGCAGCAGCGCGGCCTGCCAGTCGTGACTGTGCACCACATCCGCGCGGATCTCGGCGATCCGCATGACCTCCACGACGGCCTTGCAGAAAAAAACGAAGCGGGCGTCGTTATCCTCGTAATCGCGCTCGCCATTGCCATAGGGGAAACGGCGGTCAAAATACTCCTCGCGTCCGATGAAATACACCGTGAGGCCCTTCTTGAGTGGGAGCACGCGGACGTCTCCCGCACAGATCCGGTCGCCCATCTCCACCCTCAACCCGAGCCGTTGTTCGGCGCGGGCCATGTCTTTGTGCTCCAAGGCGGCGCGATAAGCGGGCACGAAGACCGCCACCTCATGGCCCTTGTCGGCCAGAGTGGAGGCGAGCGACCCGACGGCATCAGCCAGCCCACCCGTCTTCACATACGGATACAATTCGCTGGCTGCGTGAATGATCTTCATGCTCAAACCTTAAGGGGAGCGCGCCCCGCAGGCCAGTAGAAAGCGGCCGCTGTTTTGGGTTGGCGCCTCTGCATCATTCGTTTGATTAAACATTTGCGATGCATGGCATCAGCAATATCCTCTGATCATGAAGCTTCGCAACCGTCTGCTGGCCCTTTTCCGTTCGGCCGATTACGTGCCGATGCCCGAGCCAGAGATCGCCCGGACCTTCGGTCTGGCGAGGAAGGAGCGAGATGCCCTGAACATCGAGATCCGCCAATTGCTCGGGGCCGGCGAAATCGTTCAGATCAAAGAGGACAGGCTCTGTCTGCCACGCGACGCCGACCTCGTCACCGGCCGGATCCTGTTCCGCCAGGGCGGCTCGGCCTACGTCGTCCGGGAACGGGGTCCGAGTGAACCCGAAAAGGAGGCGGTCCAGATCCCGGCTGAGAACACCGGAGTGGCGATCCACGGCGACCGCGTCGTGGTGCGCCTAAGCGACGAACTCAGCCGCCCACGCGGCGGCCGCCACGGCGGCGAGCCGACCGGCCGCGTCATCCGCATCCTCGAACGCGCCCACGAAACCCTCACCGGCAACCTGCAGCGCACGAAGCTGTTTTTCTACGTCGCCCCGGACGACCCGCGTTTCCTCCATGACATCTACGTGCCGGATCCGGCGAAGTCAGGCGTACGCCCGGTTCCCACGATTGGCGACAAGGTCGTGGTGAAGCTCGACGAGTGGACGCAACGGCACGTCAATCCCGAGGGCACGATCGTCGCCCGCCTCGGCCGCACGCACGAGCCGAGCGCCGAACTGGCCGCGATCTTTCACAAATACCGCCTGTCCCCTGAATTCCCGGCTGACGTCCGCCGCGAGGCCGCCGCCCTCCCCGCCCGCGTCGGCATCGCCGAGCTGTTCGGGCGGCTTGACTACCGCGCCGTGCCTACCTTCACCATCGATCCCGACGACGCCAAGGATTTCGACGACGCGCTCTCGGTCGAAAACCTGCCGAACGGCGACCTGCGCGTCGGCGTCCACATCGCCGATGTCAGCAGTTATGTGAGACCCGGCACGGCGCTCGACACCGAGGCGCAGCGCCGCGGCAATTCCACTTATCTGGTCGGCACCGTCGTTCCGATGCTGCCGCACGAGCTCTCCAACGGCCTGTGCAGTCTCGTGGAGGGGGAAGATCGCCTGACCAAGGCCGTCCTGCTCACCTTTCACAAAGGCCAGCTGCACAGCACCGCGTTTGCCAACACGGTCATCCGCAGCCGCAAACGCCTGACCTACCGCCAGGCCTATGCCCTGCTCAAGGAAGACAGCCTCGACAAGATCCGCCGGCTGCCCTTGCCGCCCGCGCACCAGACGGGCTCGACTGGCCGGGCGCTGTCCGATCTGCGGCGCGACGAGCTCGCCGACCTGCAGCGGTGGATCCGCCAGCTCTGGGATCTTGCCCTCCGGCTCCGCCGCGAGCGCATGCGCAACGGCAGCCTCGACCTCGACATGCCCGAGGTGAAAATCTTCGTCGACGAACACGGTTACGCCGACCGCCTGGAGCGCATTGAGCAGGACGAGAGCCACCAATTGATCGAGGAATTCATGCTGGCCGCCAACGAAGCGGTCGCCCGCGTCGCGCGCCAGCATCGTCTGCCCTCGCTCTACCGCGTGCATGACGACCCGGATGAGGAGAAGTTGCAGGAATACCGCAAGGAACTGGCGACGTTCGGGGTCGCGGTCGGCGATCTCACCCTACGCGGCGAGATTTCCCGGCTCCTCAATATCCTCAAGTCGCACCCGCAAGGGTACACCCTGCGGACCCAGCTCCTGCGCAGTCTGCGGAAAGCGGTCTATCGCGCGTCGCCAGACGGTCACTACGGCCTGGCCAAGACGGACTACACGCATTTCACCTCACCCATCCGGCGCTACGCCGATCTCGTGGTCCACCGCGTCTTCGACCACTACCTCGTCAAGCATCTGGGCCAGGCCGCCCCGCGCGGATTCCAGTTCGGCTATAACATCGCCCGCATGGAAATCCTGGCGCAGCACCTCAGCCTCACCGAACAGAACAGCACGGAAGCAGAGCGCGAGTCGCAGAAGGTGAAGCTGCTCGAGTTTTTCGAGCGCGAAACGACGAAGAAAAAGCGGACCGTGTTTGCCGCGGTCATCACCGATGTGCGAAATCACGGGCTGTTTGTCGAACTGCCCGACGCCATGACGTTCGGGCTGGTCCACCTTTCGACGCTGCGTGACGATCTTTATCAGCTGAACAACGCCGGCACCGCCCTGGTCGGCCGGCGCTCGAAGCGGCGCCTGGAACTTGGCCAGAAGATCAGCGTCGTCACCGAGCGGGTCGACCGCTTCAAGCGCCAGATCGACTTCCGGCTGAACGGCTGAGCCAAGAGCAATTGCGGGCAATTCTCCTCGTGCGTTCGCGAACCGGTGGTGTGCCAGCGTAAGAAACCCGCTGGCGGGCGATCATCGGTCGCAAGCGACCTTCCTACTGCATGATCCTGGCTGAGCCCTTGCACGCGATCACCGGACTTATCCAGCCCCATCCACAAAACGGGTTTTTGCGTCGGATACCCTCGCCGCCTCCGCCATTCCATCCATGAGCGCTCCTCTAATTCAAGGTCTTCATCATGTCACCGCCGTCTGTGGCGCCCCGCAACGCAACTTTGACTTTTACTCCGGTCTCCTGGGACTGCGATTGGTGAAGAAGACGGTCAACTTCGACGATCCGGGCACCTACCATCTCTACTATGCCGACGGCGCGGGCACGCCCGGCTCCGTCTTGACATTTTTCCCCTGGGTCGAGGCTCCCGCCGGACGGGTCGGAACCGGCCAGGTCAGCGCAATCGCCTACGCCGTTTCGGAACCGGGTTTTGCCTACTGGCAGGGTCGACTGGCGGCAAACAAAGTGGAGTTCCATGGCCCGAAGGCACGTTTTGACGAAACCTACATCGAGTTCGCAGATCCCGACGGGCTGAAGCTAGAGCTCGTCGTGGCTGACCAATCGGCGGCCTTCACGGCATGGGCGAACTCGCCCGTGCCCGCCGCGATGCAGTTCCGAGGATTTCATTCGGTGACGCTTGCGGAGTCCGGCGTCGGGCCGACCCAGGCGCTGCTGACCACCCAGATGGGCTGGACACTGGTCAAGGAGCAGGACGGCCGTTTCCGCCACCGGGCGCCCACCATTGGGCCAGCCTCGCTGGTGGATGTTCTCCCTACGCCCGGCGCTCCAGGCGGCCTGCCCGGCACGGGCACCGTGCACCACGTGGCATTCCGGGTGGACAGCGACGCGACCCAACAAGCCTGGCGCAACCAACTGCGCGAAATGGGCTACCACGTCAGCCCGGTGATGGATCGAACGTATTTCCACTCAATCTACTATCGCGAGCCCGGCGGCGTCCTGTTCGAGATCGCCACGAATCCGCCAGGTTTCACCGTGGACGAGCCCGCCGGGACGATGGGGACGAGCCTAAAGCTGCCGGAACAATATGAGCCCCTCCGCACCCAGATCGAAAAAGCCCTGCCCAGCCTCAAATCCACCGCCGCATGAGAATTCACGAAGGCCAGCCGGTGCTGCGCGATGGCGCGCCGCTCGCCACCGCCGGGGCGGTGTTGATTCTTCTCCACGGCCGCGGCAGCCGCGCCGAAGAAATGATTGAGCTCGGACGCGCCCTGCGCCTGCCCAACGTTGCCCTCGTTGCCCCCCAGGCGGCGGACGGCGAATGGTATCCGCAGCGCTTCTTGGCCCCGCGGGCACAGAACGAACCCTGGCTGGCTTCCGCTCTGGCCGTGTTGGCGCGATTGATCGACGAAGTTGACGGCGAGGTCCGATTGCGGGAAATGATCGTGCTCGGCGGCTTCTCCCAGGGAGCGTGTTTGGCGATGGACTTTGCCGCCAGTCACCCGCGCCGCTATGCCGCGGTCCTGGGATTGAGCGGCGCTCTCATCGGTCCTCTTGACAGCCGGAACGAATACCGCGGTTCGCTCGGCGGCACGCCGGTTCTCGTCGGCTGTGCGGAACGCGATCCGCATATTCCCATCGAGCACGTGCGCGCCAGTGCGCAGACCTTTCGCGACCTGGGTGCGGTCGTGACTGAGCAGATCTTCCCCGGCGCCGCCCACACGGTGTTTCCCGAGGAGATTGCCTGGATGCGCCGCCTGGCCCTCTGACCGGATTGGGTCCAGTGTTTCCGCCGGGCATTTGCCGAGTCGGATTGTTCGGGTAAGATTGCGGAGTCATGAAGGCATCCGACAGTCCGGCTTTCCCCCACGTCGTCGTCCTTGGCGCCGGTTTCGGCGGACTCACGTTCGCCCAGAGGCTTCCGTCTTCCTTGGCACGAGTCACGGTGGTGGACCGTCAGAACCACCACCTCTTCCAACCGCTGCTCTATCAGGTGGCCACCGCGGGCTTGGCCGCGCCCGACATCGCGCAACCGATTCGCTCCATCCTGCGCCGAAAGCCCAATCTCAACGTCCTCATGGCCGAGGTCCAGGCGATCGATCTTGCCGCCCGGAAGGTGATCCTAGACCGCGGCGAACTCGGGTATGATTACCTCATTCTCTCCCTCGGCGGCCGCACCGGCTATTTCGGACATCCGGACTGGGAGCGCCATGCGCCCGGTCTCAAATCGCTCGACGACGCCTTGCGGATTCGCCGGACCGTCCTGCTTGCATTTGAACGCGCGGAAACCGAAACGGATCCGGCGCGCCGCATACAGCTCATGACCATTGTCGTGGTGGGCGGAGGGCCGACCGGCGTCGAACTGGCCGGCACATTTGCCGAGCTTGCCCACACCGTGTTGCGGCGGGATTTCGAGCACATCGATCCAACGCGGGCGCACGTCATCCTGATCGAAGCCGGATCCCGCGTCCTGGCCGCGTTTCCCCCGGAACTCTCGGCCAGCGCGCAACGCCAGCTCGCGCGCCTCGGCGTCGACGTCCGAACGGGCACCCTCGTCAAGGATATCCGCGACGGCGAGGTTGAACTGAGCACTGGCACGGTCCGCGTCGCCAACGTGATCTGGGCGGCTGGCGTCGAGGCGCATCCGCTGACTCGGACGCTCGGGCTCGAGACGGACCGGGCCGGCCGCCTCAAGGTCGCCCCCGATCTCAGCCTTCCGGGGCATCCGGAGGTCTTCGCGCTGGGCGATCTGGTGAGCCTGGTGGACCGGAAGGGCGTGACCGTGCCGGGGATTGCTCCGGCCGCGATGCAGATGGGCGCCCATGCGGCAAATCTCCTGGTCCGGGAGATTCGCGCCGGAGATCGGAACCGGCCGCGCGCGGCCTTCACCTATTGGGACAAGGGTAATATGGCCACCATCGGCCGGTCGGCCGCCGTGGCGCAGATCGGCCGGCTCCAATTCAGTGGCTGGCCGGCGTGGGCGGCTTGGCTAAGCGTGCACCTGATCTTCCTCGTGGGCTTTCGCAACAAACTCTCGGTGTTCCTCCAGTGGCTGTATTCGTACCTCACCTACAAAAGGGGCGCCCGGATTATCACCGGTCTCGACGAGCGGGATTGGCCCGTCCCGCCGCGGGCATGATCCATCCGGCTAGAGCGGTTTAAATTGAACTGTGGCCGAGAACGCGAACGTAGCTGCGAGCGCCAGCGAGCGGATGGTTCGTCCACTCGCTGGCGCTCGCGGCTACACTTTTTCGGAAACCGCGCTAGCCTCCACTTCCGCTCCCGCCAAAGCCTCCATGAAGGAGTGGCGCGCACCCTTCCTCAGCGTCGCGCCCGGCCGATGCTGCACTGTGGCGCCTTTGCCTCAGCCTCGCGCTTCCCTGCCCCGTCTGAGCCAAGATCATGCAATTGCATGCAATTCTTCCTCGTGCGCTCGCGAACCGATTGGTGGGCGGTGTAGGAAGCCCGCTGGCGGGCGATCAACGGTCGCAAGCGACCTTCGGCTGAGCCTTCGCGACGGTGGAGTAAAACCGTTTCGAACGAACCCGGATTGTAAAACGGCAGCTACGACTGAAGGTTGTGGACAGCAATGGCCGTCTCCTGCGGTGGCGTCTTGAACCCGCCTTTGATGCCCTGCTTCATTCGGGGCAAGAGGATGCTGTCGCGGAATCGCACCCAACTCGCCTTGGAGTCGTGGACTGCCACGACCGTCCAACCTCCAGCCGCCGGGCCAGCCGCGTGGAAGATCTGGCCTTTCGGCAGGCTGTCCCGGCTGGGATGCACCGCCGTGATTGACGCCTCGTATTGCGTCTTAGTGCCGCCAGGAAAGTGATGGATGATTGCGTAGGCCGTTTTCTTCGCAGGTTGCATTCTTGTTCTCCTCCCAGGTTGACGGAGCCACCTCTCGCGGCCCCTGAATCTGAAGTAAAAGTTAAGATCTGTTTAGGGTTGGCTCCGGAACTGCGCCGGCACACGTCGAGACATGCCGCACTGCGCAATCATTACTAATCCTTCCTATAAATGGTATTAATCCTACCAGTCAAATGGCCCGGTTGGAATTATGTGCCGGACGATCGGTTGGCGGCGGCGCCGCACCTCAGCTTACCGATGTTGTGTTCATTCAGTCGTTGAGCCAAATCCTCGATATAGCCCACGGAGAAATGGTTTGGTTAGCCTGCATCCATCATGAAACTGGCGAAGATTGTCCAAAGCGGCGAGCGACGGAGCATGAAGAGGGCGCCAGCCCCAGAACGCACCAGAAATCCATGATGGATGGCAGGTTAGCCTTGGCGCAACGGCGTGCCAACCGCCAAGCGCGGCGCAGGCCATTACACCGGTGAAGTGAACGCCCTAAATCGCAAGCGCCGATTTCCGTCGGTAGGCCAGCGCCCCGAGCGTCAGCATTCCGGCGAGCAGCATCGCGGCGGTACTCCCGCCATCAGGCACTCCCGGTCCATGGGTATCCACCGTCTGTTGGGTGACAAAGATGCTGTCTTCGGGCTGGTTCATGCTCCCAATGCCGGTGATCGTCGCGCTGTTGACGCTGTCCAGGGAAATGGCCCATATATTGTTGTTCGCGCCTGGGCTCTCGCTGGTCACGATCACGTCGCCCGCATACTGGTCAAACTGCGACGCCGGGGCAAACAGGACGTTGTACGGGTAATTCACGCCATAGAACCCTTCAACAGGGTTGGTCTCGCTAGAGATATTGGCTGGCACAAAGCTGATCGATTCGGCCGCCGGGATCTGGAACACGGGCGTTACCGTCCCGCCGGGGGAAATCGCATTAATCAATCCCGTGCCTTCCGACGTGGTAAAGAGCGTCCCCGCGGCATAGGTTCCGAACTTCTGCGTCGCAAAACCAATCCCTTCGGTGTCGGCGTTGAGGTTGGCCAGCAGGGAAACCTGACCGGCCGTTCCAACCTCGTAGACGGCGCCGGTGGTGGTCGTGACAATCATGTTATTGCCGTACAACCCGGCTGTATCGAAGCTGATTCCGCGCACATCACCGCTCCCAACGGTCGCAAATAGGCTCGCTGCACCACCAGTGTTCGCAAACTGATAGATTTGTCCGTTGGCCCCGGAACCAGCGAAGATAGCGTTGGATCCGTAGCCGCTACTATTCGGGGAAGCCGAGAGGACGACCTCGCCGCTGGCGCCCGGAACCGTCCCAAACGTGCTGATAATCGAGCCGCTGAGGTCGGTCTGGTACAATAGGTTGCTACTGGGATATCCCCCCGTTCCGACGAACTTGTTGCCGGCATACGTGAGGCCAATCGGCGACGCATTGCCAGAATAAATGCCTTGTAATTGGCCCTGGGTGATGAACGGCGGGGATTTGAACGTTATTTGCGCGGGCGCTTGCGTGACCAAGGCAGCCAAGGCGACGCCATACGCTCCGAGGATGAATCTGCTCATTTTGATATTCATGGTGATATTCATGGGTTAAACGCCGCTACGGTGGGGTGGAAGTGTGAGTGGGAAATCATGTACCAAGCGGATCGCCGATTGGGCAACCCCAGTGTATTAGCATATCAAATGCCACCCATTAGCTAAGATTACGGCAATACTCGTAACTGTTTGCTTCAGCGCGACCAAGCGCCGATAATATTGGCAAAGGTTGCTCCACCCCGGAGTTAAAGAAGTCCAAAAACTGTAAAGCTGTAAACTTTTCCGACGATCGTGTTAAGGTTCGGAGTTGGGGGCGTTCAAGTCAGTCCGCCCTCTGACTCGGTCACCAGGGCGCCAGCCGCCCTTCCGCCATTCAGAGAAACGACGCGGGCGCGAAGCCCAAGCTGGCAGGCCCTGCGCCAGATGGAGGCGATGAAGGGTCGGAGCGGTTTCCGGGGATGTGAGTAATCCGGACTCGGATCCCTAAATCGCGGGATCGATCTCTTGAGGAATCTTAGCCGTCCTTATGCAGTTAAAGAGATCGTCGCCAAAAGGCGCACCGTTTGGCGTCGTTGATGGTGTGCAACTTATAACGACTGACGCCGTCGCCTCAACGACGGGAGGGAGTTTCAGGTTTACAAGATCTTCTACGATCCTGCCGACCAGACCAAGCATTTACGCCAGCTTGGCTGGCAATTCGAAATCCGCCAAACTGATCACTACTTTCTTTATGGCCATGGGCACCAATGAAATGCCTGACCATGCGTTGCATCGCGCCCGCCATCGCCCTGTTGTCATCGTGACCCGCGTGGACAGGGTCATGCCGACAATCACATGACGCGTTTCCGATTGCCGTTGGGTCGGCGATCCTTCTTTTCGTGTAGGGTACCTCTACCAGTTGATCGGTGCGCTTGGAGCGAATGAAGTACTTGCCATCACGCTCGGCGGTATTGCCCCAGCCATTGTCTTTTGTTCGAAATTCCTCGGCGGTGGCGGCCGGGCGATGGTGCGGGTTGCCGTAACTGGCGACGAATTCCCGAGCTTCTGCCGCTGGACTCAACAGGTGATATTGGATATCAACTCCGCGATCCATTCTCAGGTCGCCCCCTCAGAATCCCTGCACTAGATCCCGACCGTGCAGCATCGTGCACGATCAGCCGTCCAGTCCACCGGCTTCCAAACACTGGTCCGTGGCCGATCTGACGTTCCCCGGAAGCTGGCCCAATATCGTCGCCCAATCGCCGCTACTTGCGCGCTTTGACCAGCCCCGCCGCCTTCTTGATCAGGTTGACGCTAGCTATCGAGACCCCGAACTCCTTGGCGACAGCGGATGCGGCTTTCTTCCCTTTGAGCGCCTTCACCATGCTCGCCTTCAGCTCCGGCGTGATGCGGGCGCGCTTCTTGCGCCCCTTCGAGCGGCCTGTCTTACCGCCAACAGCTTTGAGCGCCCCGATGAATTCCTTCAAACTGGCATAGCCATATTTTCCCGGCAATCCCGCGAGTTCACTGGCCCGCACGCGTGCGATGGCCTTCTTGAGCTCCAGGGTTTTGGCTTCTAAATCCGCCAGTTCTTTTATCTTGTCGGTTATCATATGGCATCCATGTTCCATAATCTGTTGCTAGGCCGCAAGTCGATTTTGCCGCCTTGCGGTCTATAATCCAGACTGCATCGATCTCGATTCTAGGCAGGGCCAGACAACTTCGACATCATGCAGGAGCCTGCTCTTTCGGCCCGTGCGACATCCCGCAGTTCTCGACCCATCGCACTCTACCATCGCCAACTCTCCTCCTCAGGCATGTCCTTCTCTCCTTCGAGCACGAGATCGCTTTCGAACGTTTCCAAAAGCGTTAACCAGCGATAAACCCGAAAAAAGCAGGGAAACGCGCCTTTCCTTTACTCTGCATATCACGCCATTTCCGAAGGATCTTTTCCTCCCGCTTTCTCTTTTCCGCCTCCAACGCTTCGTGCGTGTACGTTCTCATTGGGGTCTTATGGCAAACGCTTGAGCCGAGCGTCACGGTCGCTAGCCCGCGTTCGCTCCAGTGACTGGTTCACCACTCCTTTTCAATGCGTAGATTCTGTTGATCCTCGGCTGAATAAACCAAATGCCAAGGGGGAGAAACCAGATAAGGAAGAATGGACCGGCGTAATCGTCGAACGACACCGACTTGCTGCTCTCAGCCATGACCAAATTCTTGGACACGAAGTAAAGGCTGTAGAACATGCAGAACATGGCGAAAAAGTGAAACGGCATGATCAGTGCGAATGCCGTTAGATTCTGGATCTGAAGAACCGCGATGAACGCGAAGACATAGACTGTTGGGTAGATCATGGCGAACCGAAAGAAACCCATGCGCGGTTTTAAGGGTCGCGGAACAACAGAGTTGAGAAACGATCCCAGCGACCACAGCCATGAGAGATTGCAGAAAATGTATAGTGCAAAAACAATGCCGAATAGCCAACCACCGGCTCGTACGAAATGCTCTGGTCTTCGTTGTGCCACCAACAAGAGGTACGTGACGCACGCTACCTGACCGAAGAACGGTACGCAGATCAGCAAGAGGAAAAGCTGCCAGTGCTTGGCACGGAGAAAGAGACTGGTAATCGCATTCATACTTATGCCGAAGGTTTAGCGTTTTGAAGCGCCGAACGGCGGCGCGACGGGTGCGCTGGCGGTCGATGTGCTGCTGGCTGGTGTCGACAGTTGATGACGATCTGGCGGCACTGCCAGGGGCCGGGTATTAGGGTGCTCACTTTATGGGAGATTTGCAGGCGGTCCAACGAAGCGGACTTCCATCCCACCCGGATAACTTTTTAAAGCGTCCATCCTGTTAACACTGAAATTCTTATCCCAACAAACAAAGAGCTTGAACGGAAATTCACCATAGAATTGGCTCTTGAAGTTGTTTATAGTTATGATTTTGCCACGTTTCCCGTCAATCATCACCTTCAGTTTCATTAGCTCATTCAACTTGTGACCGTCCCCCTCCGCGCCAAATTGCGAATCGGAATCCGTGATGTCGGCAAGTCGCGTGATAGCATTTTCTCGTGACGTCAAAAACACAGCCTCAGGACCCAGTGAATGGATGATTTCTAGCGTTTCGGGGTCCACCGTGATCACAACGGGCACCACAGAGAGCAGTGCAACGACTTCAGGACGCTCTGCCTCCGCGGCGATCATAAGCGGCGTGGCACCGCTGCGGTCCTTCGATACGACCGCCGCGCCTCTGTCCAACAGCAGCTTCACCAGATCAAGGGACCCCTTCTCGGCGGCGATCATAAGCGGCGTGGTATAGTTCCTATCCTGAGAATCAACCGCTGCGCCTTTGTCTAGCAGCAGCTTCACCACTTCAAGATGCTCGTTCTGCGCGGCGAAAAAGAGCGGCGTGCGACCGTAGTTGCTCTTGGGATCCACCGCTGCCCCCTTGTCCAACAGCAGTTTTACTAAAACTAGGTGCCCTTTATCGGCAGCAACGTGAAGCGGGGTGAAGCCGCCATTGAGCTTGGCATCAATCCCCGCGCCTTTTTCCAGCAACAGTCTCACCACGTCTAGGTTTCCTTTCTCCGCGGCGCTATAAAGTGCCGTGAAACCGTGGTCGTTCTTGGCATCCACCACCGCGCCCATGTCCAGCAGCAGCCTCACCACATCTAGGTGCCCCTTCTCGGCGGCGATCATAAACGGAGTAAAACCGCCTTTGATCTTGCCATCCACCGCCGCACCTTTCTCCAGCAACAGCCTAACCAGGTCAAGGTGCCCGTTCTGTGCGGCGCTGTAGAGCGGTGTGAAACCGCCGTTGATCTTGGCATCCACCGCCGCGCCCTTTTCCAACAGCAATTTCACCACGTCTAAGTGCCCGTTCTGCGCGGCAACAAAGAGAGGCGTGGTGCCGTTGCTACTCTTGGGGTCGACTACCGTGCCTTTTTCCAAAAGCAACTTTACTATATCAAGATATCCATTTTGCGCTGCGCTGAAGAGCGGGGTGGCACCTTTGTCATTCTTGGCATCAACGACTGCGCCTCTTTCTAGCAGCAACCCCACCACCTCCAGGTGTCCTTTCTCCGCAGCAACGTAAAGCGGCGTGAAACCGCCGTTACGCTTGGCGTCAACTACAGCGCCTTTCTCCAAAAGCAGCTTTGTGACCGCAAGGTGCCCGTTCTGCGCCGCAATGGAGAGCGGCGTGGTACCATGGTAATTCTTGGCGTCTACGGTCCCTCCTTCGTCCAGTAGCAGTTTTACAACCTCGATGTGCCCATTCTGCGCAGCCATGAAAAGCGGCGTGTGCTTCCTATTATCGGCGGCATCGACCGCATCGACCAAACTCGGATCGGTCACGAGCAAAGCGCGGACCTTCTCCACATCTCCTGCTTTGGCTGCATCATGGATCGGTGCTGCACGTAGCCAGCAGGCAGATGCGAGCGCAAGGCCCAAGCCTAGCCCGGAAATTTCACAAT
>PLOH01000001.1:0-375 GCA_003142955.1 Opitutia bacterium
GAGGCCAGCAGGGCAGGGGGCAGACTGCGGCGGAAGCCCGCGGACTTCTGGGTGAGGTCGAGCGCGAGGTCGGTAAGCGGCCCCCGATAGCGCGAGCTGTCCGTGATCAGCAGCGGCTCCATCAAGGAAACAAGCTCGCCCCGGTCTTCCGCTTTAATGTCCGCATCCATGGCCGCCCCTTTTGAATCTCCAAACTCAATGTATTACGCGGCATGCAAGCTGTGATATGGCCTGGCGAATGTCCGCAAGAAAGTCCGGTAAATTGTGGCGCCGTGCACGCGACATCGAACTCATGCAGTATCATAGACGTATGTCCGAATTGGTGTTCGAGGTCGTCCAGGAATCCGATGGTGGCTATTGCGCCGAATGCCTTAC
>PLOH01000001.1:385-6041 GCA_003142955.1 Opitutia bacterium
CTGAGCGAATCCGCCTGCACCTTGTCCGCGACGAGATTCTATCCGTGGCATGAAGATCCCTCGCGACGTCTCGGGTCTGCAACTCGCCGATGCCTTGTGCCGCCGATGGCGGTACACGAAAGTGCACCAAGTCGGCAGTCACATGATTCTGGAGACCTCCGAGCCGACACAGCAGCGGATAGCGATCCCGGACCACCATCCCCTCCGGCTCGGCACGTTTGGTTCAATCCTCCGCAAGGTCGCCCAGCACAAAGGTGTGCCGCGCGACGCGATCATCGCAAGTTTATAGAGCATCGGAGATCAACCGCCGATTTGTTGGGATCTGTGTCAGTGAAGGGTGCCCGCTGTGAGCGATCCTTGAATTGAGTTCCCGGCCGGATGCGGATTTGCGTTCCGAATCCGGCCAGACTTCCCCGAACGCCGCATCCGGGGACTACGAGCGGCACGCCTCCGAAATGACGGCGTTCGGGCCAAGTGGCGGCTTTCATTTTCCTGGTAACGCCGTTTAACCTGCCGCCGCCATCCTCGCCGAGGTGATCCCAATCCCGAATGTGAGGTGCGCTCAGCCCTTGCGACGCCAAGCGTGTTTACCGTAGACATCACCGAGAGTTGAAACCCTTGGATCAGGGAAGATTAGGACGGTGTTGCGGTCACTGGGGTCAATTTGCAGAAATTGCTGGGAAATCTCGTTCGAATCGGCATAGCGATCAATCCGAAACGCGAGCCAAGGGTTCGCTGGATCCAAAACGATGGAGCCGCCGTGCTTTCTGCCAGTGTCGATATCCTCCGACCGAAAATCGAGGACTCCCGAGTCAGCCTTCCACCAACGATGGTTCAAGGACACCACCGTAAGGCCGGCGCCCGGCATGGGCGTGGCCTCGATTCTTCTGCCCGAGATGAGGTATGCCTCCCACGTTCCAACCAGCTTGCTCGCAGCCTTATACGCCCTACGTCGCGACTTCAGATCCCACAGATAGGCGGCTATGACACTTGCGAGTACTCCAGCGACGAAGCCAAGCAGAGTGCCCAACCAGATGCCGAACCAGAATTCGCTCATGCGCCCATTGTAGTCGGGTCTGCATAGCTGAGTCGGCGCTCACCACCGTCTTCCCTGGAACGTGCACGGCCACGCCGCGCATGGACCCGTTCGGCCACTCTACGATAACGTCTCGGGCCAATCTCCGGATGGGTGACGATCCGCCCAGCAGCCAAGGTAAACGCCACGGCGTTGCAGAGGATCTGGGGGCATCCCCGCTGATTCCGTAACGGGGGACTTCACGGGAGTGAGCGCTGCCGCGACCCAGCCTGGCGCAAAAGTCGGGTCGGTAAGGGTGCTTGTCGATCTCTATCCTTCATGGATGGGGAGTGCGTCTCCCTTGTACGCCAGCACTGATCGTGCACGTGATAAACTTACTGGTTCACACCCCTTTCTCGCACACGCCTGAGGGCGTGGGAAGGCTGCCCGGACGATGGAGACTCGGTTTAACGCTGCCACTGCCACGTGGGGGGTTCGCGGAACTCCAACCTACAGGCTGGAGATGTTCCATGATGGCCTGCACAAGCACAGGGTGATTCAGGCGCGCGACGCCGACATACTCCGCAACAAGGCTCGCGTCCAAGCACAACAATGGGATGATCTCTGGCGCAAACAATCTTCCGCCGCTCGCCGGGTACAACAAGCGTTCGAGGCCAAGGAAGCCAAACGACTTCACATTGAAAACCAGAAGGAAGAAGCTGCCGATAGGACCGCTGAGGCCCAGTCGCTCTTAGAAGCTCTGCGACTCCTCCTCGCCGCCGCCATCGGACGCAATGCCAAATTGACTTGGGACCACTTGAAGATCAAGTCGGACTTTCCCAAGGCCCGGCCCGAGATGCCGGCGGTGGGGCCGCCCCCGCCAGCGAAGAAAGCTCCTCCGGCTCCCGACAAGACGTTCGGTCAGTACCAACCGAAACTCGGGTTCCTAGACAAGATTCTTGCGTCAAGGAGGAGAGCGCTCGTTGAGGAGGCATCCCGGCGCTTCGAACAGGATCTCCGCGCGTGGGAACAGGAATGCGGTCGGCTCGCGGCCGAGTACGAGGCTGAGCTTGCGGCTTACCGCAGCAGAGATGCCGAGATTCGTCGTGCCCACTCTGATGCAGTTGAAAGTTGGGAAAAGGAGAAGGCCGAGTACTTTGCACGCCAGGCCCAGCAGCATGCCGCGATAGATTCGCTGCGCCAGCGTTACGAAGCGAAAGACCCTGAGGCAATTGTTGACTACTGCGAAACTGTCATTGCAAATTCGGATTATCCTGACTGTGTTTCACGCGATTGTGAGTTCGAGTTTAATCCCGAGAATGGTGTTCTGATCGCGGACTTTAAACTACCAGCACCCGATGATCTACCGACTCTAACTGAAGTCAAGTACACGCAATCCAGCGACGCATTGACGGAGAAGCACCTGTCGGATGCCCAGCAGGCAAAGCTGTACGATGATGTTCTGTACCAGATCGTCTTGCGGACCGTACAGGAGTTGTTTCAGAGCGACGAGGTAGGCGCAATCGTGGTCGTCGTCTTTAACGGCATTGTTACCTCCACCGATAAGAGTACGGGGAAGGAGGTCACGGCGTGCATTCTCTCGCTTCAAGCATCTCGTGACACCTTCGAAGCGATTAATCTCGCCAAGGTGGACCCCAAGGCGTGCTTTCGGCAACTCAAAGGAGTGGGTAGCTCGAAGTTGCACAGTATCACACCGGTGGCCCCGATTATGCAAATGTGTCGCGAGGACCGAAGGTTTATTCAGGCTTATGGGGTGGCCGATCAACTACGCGAGGGATCAAATCTTGCGGCGATGGACTGGGAGGATTTCGAGCATTTAATTCGTGAGATCTTCGAAAAGGAATTCTCGTCGGCCGGCGGCGAGGTGCGTGTAACCCAGGCGAGTCGAGATGGCGGTGTTGACGCGGTTGCGTTTGACCCAGACCCGATCCGCGGTGGAAAGATCGTGATTCAGGCGAAACGATATGCCCACACGGTTGGTGTTGCAGCGGTTCGGGATCTGTATGGAACCGTAATGAACGAAGGCGCGACTAAGGGTATACTTGTTACCACTTCGGATTATGGACCAGATGCCTACGAGTTTGCGAACGGCAAGCCGCTGACGCTTCTCAGCGGGTCGCATCTGCTACATCTCCTCGGAAAACACGGGGTTCAAGCTCATATCGACTTGGTTGAGGCGAGGCAACTGGCGCAGCAACGGTCCAATCGAGAATGACGCGGGCAGACGGGCGTTTAGTCGCCGGCCGTTCCCGGAGAAACCGCTCAGCTTTATCAGCGGGTTCACTGCCTTACGTCAGGCAGGAGCCAAGGTGAAACCTCAATTGAGGTTTTCTGGTGCTGGTTGAACTGAATCCGCGGCGCCATCCCGTAATCGTATCGCCGCAAGCCGCCCCAGACGAAGAACTTGTGTGCTATCGTCTCCAGGGCTTCCGCGTCCAGCTTTTTCCCCTCGCCTGAGCCACAATTGGGGCAAGGGCCATCAAGCGCCGGTCCGCTGTGAGCGATCCTTGAATTGAGTNNCCCGGCGGGATGCGGATTCGCGTTCCGAATCCGGCCAGACTTCCCCGAAGGCCGTGTCTTACGCATTAACGGGCCATCAGCCTTGACGTTTGCCTTTCCACCTCTGTACGATAGCCGACGAAGGAGGACTACTAATCTGCAGACTTGAGGCAGCTCGCTCCTAATTCCGAGGAATCGTGTTATCGATCGATTACCTCGTGAACGAGGTAGGCTAAAGTCGCACGGTGACCCCACCGCCCGACGATCATTCGTAGTCGTAGTCGAGTCTGCTCAACCTGAATGTGACGACTTTCCCCCTCGCGAGGCCAATGCCACGATAGATGACGTGCTGAAGAGGCTTTGGCTCTTCCTGACAGTGTCGGGTTGACCTGGGCCTAAGACCGTAGTCTGCCGAACCACGCTGGGAGAGATACTTGACGAGTTCCGTGTAGTCAGAGTTGACTTCGAGGGAACGTTGGTAGTAGTGCTCCCTACTTGGCAGTTCCTGAATCGCTATCAGCACTGCCCGTTGGACGACGTAGCTGCGCTGAGTCGTAAAAAGGCGAGCGTACAGGTTCTCGCGCGTAGTGTTGTCGGAATGCCTCCCCAGGAATACGATGCTCTGGGCTGCTACATTCTCGGAGAGCGTGCTTCCGCTCACTTCGGTTGCCTTGGAAAATAGTTCTTCGGGGATGAGTTCTCGTGGCAACTGAGTAGCCAATCTCCAGAGATGGAACCGCTGCCAATCAAACGGCGAAGGTCTATCAATCAAATGCACCTTCAGAGCGGCGCCTGCATCCGCGTCCGGACGTGCCGCCAGCATTGTGGCCCAGTAGTCGGACCGTTCTGGGTGGGTATCGAGCCGCGGAATTACGAAGGCATGGACACGGGGAGTGATCTTCCGGTCAACCTCTTCGAAGTCGGAGATGTCGAGTAACCGATTCGCAAACGCGCGGAACTTGCGGTCATCCCCTTCGGCTGAGGAATGGAACTCAAGCCGCTCGAGGAGTTCGCCCGCCAGCGCCTCCAGTTCAACCTTCAAGCCACGGGTAGTAGCTGCCTCGGCGCGACTGATCAGAACATCATCATCAACATCAAGCAGCCTTGTGAATTCATCTGAGCCGCGCTCATAGATGTGTGTCTTGTCAGTCGCCAAAAACAGGCGGTGGTGCGCAAGCGCCCGCTGCAGGTCATGCAGAGCCCGGAGTGCTTGGCCTCGATTCTTGGCGACAACACGGATGTCGTCGCTCCATCGGAAATACCTGTAACGATTCCCGACCATCTGTCGATCTACGTTGTGCAGGTAAACGCTGCCGAAGACGCTGCTCGGGTCCAGGTTGTGGGGCATGCCAAAGCCTTCATGACCCCACATCTTAAGGAGACGCATGAGGAAGTCTACGACCTCGCGGTCTCCCTCGTCGACCATACCTGCGAGGATTGAATCGATTCTCTGACCGAGCTGACCGATCTGAATATGGTCGAAATAGCTCGCCACATCCGTGAGCAGGACGGCGCCGGTGTTGCAGTCAAGGGCTGCCCTACGAAAGTCGTTGTGAAAGTCCTTCCACCGGTCCATCCTCTTGTCAAATGGGTACGAGTCAGGTTCGGCAGAATTGT
This sequence comes from Opitutia bacterium, assembly GCA_003142955.1. Classification (GTDB taxonomy): domain Bacteria; phylum Verrucomicrobiota; class Verrucomicrobiia; order Opitutales; family Opitutaceae; genus Fen-1467. Next base: position 5,538 of record PLOH01000001.1, read on the forward strand.
CGGCTCGATACGAGTACACTTCGGCACAGAGCCTGGAATCGAGTCGTGCCAACAGTCGATTCAGGACTGCCAGATATAGAATCCTGTGGCATGGGTGCAGCCAGACGGCCTCACGAAGCATCCCACTCTTCTTGGGGACATACTCCGTGAGATGGGGTAGAGCGTCAGTCTGAAGGAACCGATGTTCTCGCCTTGAGATGAACTCCTCTGGGAACTCGCGAATGTCAGACCAACCTATGGGATCTGGAAAAAAGTCGTCTTTGGAATCGCGTGGCATCCACGATACAGCGGTCTTGAGATCGAGGGATCTCTTAAGTAACGCGTAATTCATTGCAGTTTCTCAGGTCGGACCATTTGTTTTGTGCGTACTTGCATAGGGGGTATCCTGGCCAGCACGAGACGCGAGCGCCGGCGCGCGGTCGCTGTGTTGGCGTCGCCCAGTAGGGTGACAGCCTCGCCACCTACCTCAGATGTTCTTGAGTTGGCGCTTCCGGCTATTTAGTG
>PLOH01000027.1 GCA_003142955.1 Opitutia bacterium
GCCAGGAAGCCGGACTGGTCCCCGTCGTCGAGCCCGAAGTGCTCATGGACGGTGAGCATACGCTGGAGCGGTGCTGCGAGGTATCGGAGGAAGTCCTGCGAACGGTTTTCAACCAGCTTTACAGCCAGAGAGTGATGCTGGAGGGCATGATCCTGAAACCCAATATGGTGCTTCCGGGATTGACCTGCCCAAAACAAGAAACGGTGGACGAGGTGGCCGATGCCACGGTGAGGTTTCTCTTGCGAGCCGTCCCAGCAGCCGTTCCGGGGATCGCGTTCTTGTCGGGCGGCCAATCCGGTGAACTGGCCTCGGCCCGTTTGAATGCCATGAATGTCAGATTCAAGTCGCGACTGCCTTGGGCGTTGGCGTTTTCGTACGCCCGCGCCATCCAGCAACCGGCTTTGGAGATTTGGCGAGGCGAGCAGGCGAATGTGTTGGCGGCGCAGCAAGCTCTGTATCATCGCGCGTGGTGCAACCGGGCTGCGCGTCGTGGTGAATACGAGGCCGCGATGGAAAAGTCATGCGCCTGACAACCGACACCCTGATCCGGCGCTGGAGGAGATCCAAGGGGCTGCCGTATGCCCAGAAAAAACAGCCCCTCGAACGTTGGCACGGTCGTCTCGGTGTGCGGCCGCGTCGTGGATATTTGGCATCGTCTCCGTCCTCGTGATCGCCGACCTCACGCGGGGCTCGGGTCGCTTCAATTTCACACTCGGGGCCATCGGGACGGCGGTCGGCATTGGTGCTTCGCTCAGCCAGATCACCGCCGGTTCCATCGTGCATCAGTTTAGTTCCAACGCGGGCTTTCTGTTCCTTGCCGCGGTCGCGGCAGCCGCATTCGGCCTCCTCTACTTCTTCATGCCGGAGACACGCGATAAACAATTCCTGCATCCAAATCCATGAGCACCATCCTTCTCCTGTTTTGTTCAAATGTCTTCATGACCTTCGCCTGGTATGGCCACTTGAAATACGGTCACGCCTGGCCGCTCTGGAAAGCGATCCTGGTCTCATGGGCGATTGCGCTGCTGGAATATTGTCTGGCGGTGCCGGCAAATCGCCTCGGCTATGCGCAGTTTTCGGGCTTCCAGCTCAAGTTCATTCAGGAGGTCGTCACGCTCATCGTCTTCATCGTTTTCGCCCTCACGTTTTTGAAGGAGCGGCTCGCCTGGAATTATCTTGTGGCGTTTGCCTTTCTCGGCGCCGCCGCGTTCTTTGCGTTCGCGTTCAAGGCCCCCGCTCCGGCCGCCTGAGCGTAACAATGACCGAGGCGATGAGATTCACCATGGGAATGCCCTCCAATCAATCTGAAGCCGCACTTGCAACATCCAAGCCGGCTGCGACAAAAGCACCTGACATCGCTGCCGCGCCGGTTTCCGACACGCTCGCGGCGCTCAAGGTTAACCCAGACACCGGACTCGCGCACGCCGAAGTTGACGTCCGCCGGAAGGAGCACGGCTACAACGAAGTGGCCGAACAAAAAGAACACCCGGTCCGCACGTTTCTGGGCAAATTCTGGGGCCTGTCAGCCTGGATGCTCGAACTGATCGTGGTTCTGTCGGCCGTTCTTCGGAAATACCCGGACCTCGCCGTTGTGAGCACCCTGTTGGTCGTCAATGCTGTGGTGAGTTTTATGCAGGAGCGCCGGGCCGCCGGCGTCGTCGAGACACTGCGCCGGCGCCTGCAGGTGAGTGCGCGCGTCCGTCGCGACGCGAGCTGGCAGGTCATTCCCGCCAGGGAGCTTGTTCCCGGCGACATCGTGCGCGTCCGACCCGGCGACATCATCCCGGCGGATGTGAAACTCCTCACGGGAGCGTTGGCGGTGGACCAATCGGCGCTCACCGGCGAATCGAAGGACGCAGAGAAAGCGCCCGGCGCCGTGCTCTCGTCGGGGTCCGTCGTACGCCGGGGCGAAGGCAACGGCGTGGTGATGCTGACCGGGGCGAAAACCTACTTCGGCCGCACCACGGAACTCGTGCAGCAGGCGCGACCGAAGCTGCACATCGATGCGGTGATGGCAAAGGTCGTGCGCTGGCTCTTCCTCGTCGTCGGCGTGCTGCTGGGCATGGTGGTCGTCATGTCCCTCCTGCGCGGCACGCCGCTGGTCGAGATGATCCCGCTCATGCTCATCCTGTTTATGAGCGCGATACCGCTCTCCCTTCCCGTCATGTTCACGGTCAGCATGGCCGTCGGGTCAAAGGAACTGGCGAAACGCGGCGTGCTGGTCACGCGCCTCAGCGCCGCGGAGGATGCGGCAACGATGGACGTGCTCTGCGTGGACAAGACCGGCACGATTACGATGAACCAGCTGGCGGTCACAGGTGTGATCCCGCTGGAGAATGCGACGGAAGCCGACGTGCTGCTCGCCGGCGCCCTCGCGTCGCAGGAAGCCAACCAGGATCCGATCGATCTCGCGTTCCTGGCCGCAGCAAAGGAACGGCACGTTTTTGACAACCTTCCCAAGGTCACGCCCGTCTCCTTTGCGCCGTTCGACGCGAAAAATCGGCGCACTGAAGCCGTGGCCGAACAAAATGGACAGCGCCTGCGGGTGATGAAAGGCGCCGTGGAAACGATCTCCCAGGCCTGCGGACTGCAGCCCCCGGCGATCACGGCGCTCGAGGCGCGGGTCAGCGAATCGGCGCTGAAGGGATATCGAACGCTGGCGGTGGCGCGCGGCCCCGAGACAGGCGTCCCGGCGTTGATCGGACTGGTAACGCTGTATGATCCGCCGCGACCGGACGCCAAACAACTCATTGCCGAACTCCACGATCTTGGCGTGCCGGTGAAAATGCTCACCGGCGACGCGCTCGCGGTCGCGAGCGAAATTGCGCGCGGCGTGGGGTTGTCTAATATCCGGCCGGTGGCGGATCTGAAGGCCGCGGCCCCTCAGGTCGGCAACGAGGCGGTGGACCTGTTGGCGGGAGCCGACGGTTTCGCGGAGGTTTTTCCCGAGGACAAATATGTCGTGGTGAAACACCTGCAGGCCGCGGGACACGTGGCCGGCATGACCGGTGATGGCGTCAACGACGCGCCCGCGCTGCGCCAGGCCGAGGTGGGCATCGCCGTCAGCACCGCGACCGATGTCGCCAAGGGCGCCGCGAGTGTCGTCCTGACCGAGCCAGGACTGACGAACATCGTAGCCTTGGTTGAGCAAGGTCGGACGATCTACCAGCGCATCCTGACCTACATCATCAACAAGATCAGCCGGACCATCCTTAAAACGGCCTTCGTGGCCATAGCGTTCATGGTGACCGGTAAGTTCGTCATGTCCTCTTTTGCGATGCTGCTGCTGGTCTTTGTCACGGACGTCGCAAAGATATCCCTGGCAACCGATCGCGTTCGATCGTCCAGGAAACCGGAGACGTGGAATATCGGGCCCCTGATCACCGTTTCCGTGGTGCTGGGCGCATTGATGGTCGCAGAGGCGCTTCTCGTCTTGTGGAGCGGTTGGTCACGTTGCGGATTGGCGGCCAACAACAATGCCCTCTATACGTTCTGTTTCCTGACCCTGCTGTACTTTGCCGCGTTTTCCATCGTATCCGCACGGGAGCGCCGCTGGTTCTGGGCGACGATGCCCAGCAATGCTGTTCTGGTGGCTGTCATGGCGGAAGTGCTCGTCGGCACCCTCCTGACGCGCGTGGGTCTTCCTGGACTCATCCCATTGCCTTGGTCGCAGACGCTGGCGATCTTCGCTTGTGCGATGGTCTTGTGCCTGCTCGTGAACGACGCCGTGAAGGTCGCGATGATCAAGTGGCGCGTGCCCACGGCGATCGCTTAGGCGTATCTATGCCAATTGCAGGAGGCGAGCTTCCGCCTTCGCTGGAAGCTTCGGCGGACAGGTGCTCGAGACCCGCCCTCCATAGGCCTTGCGAAGGAGGATTCCGAGAGTGCCAGGCAGGCAGGATATTACCCCATACTAATGAGGCCCAGAAAAGCGTTTCATGCCGGTTACATAGATGCTTCGTCCCAGTGATGAATCGCTGCCCGGATAATCAATTTCTGAACGATCGCAGCCGACAATCCTTTGCTAATGAAAAAAAACACCCCTGATTCCACCTCCCCAGCCACTCTCTTACCCAAGTGTCCCACTGGTATCCAGGGTCTCGATGAAATCACGGGTGGCGGATTGCCGCGGGGGCGGCCCACGCTGGTCTGCGGCGGCGCGGGGTGCGGCAAGACGTTGCTGGCCGTGGAATTCCTCGTGCGTGGCGCGGTGCAGTTCGACGAGCCGGGCGTGTTGATGGCCTTCGAGGAGACGGAAGCGGAGTTGAAGGCCAACGTCGCGTCGCTCGGATTCGATCTGGCAGGCCTGGTCCAGCGCAAGAAAGTCGTGATCGACTACGTCCACATCGAACGCAGTGAAGTTCAGGAGAGCGGCGAGTATGACCTGGAAGGTTTGTTCGTCCGCCTCAATTACGCGATCGATTCCATCGGCGCCAAGCGCGTGGTGCTGGACACGCTGGAAGCGCTGTTCGCGAGCCTGCCCAACGAGGCCATCCTGCGCGCCGAGTTGCGCCGGCTCTTCCGCTGGCTTAAGGACAAAGGCGTGACCGCCGTCATCACGGCCGAGCGCGGACGCGATCAACTGACGCGCCACGGGCTGGAGGAATACGTGTCCGACTGCGTCATCCTGCTCGACCATCGGGTTAATGAGCAGATTGCCACGCGGCATCTGCGCGTGGTGAAATATCGCGGCGCGCTGCATGGCACCAACGAATTCCCGTTCCTGATCGGCGACGAGGGCATCAGCGTGCTGCCCATCACGTCGCTGGGGCTGAATCACAAGATATCGACCGAGCGGATTGCCACCGGAATCCCCCGGCTCGACGCGATGCTGGGCGGGCGTGGATTTTTTCGCGGCAGCAGCATTCTGCTCACAGGCACGCCCGGCACCGGCAAGACCATCGTCTCCGCCAACTTTGCCCAGGCCGCCGCCCGGCGCGGGGAGCGGGTGCTCTTCTTCTCGTTCGAGGAATCGCCCAACCAGATCATCCGCAACATGCATTCCATCGGGTTGCGTCTGGAGCCATTGGTCAAGCGCCGCTTGCTACGGTTTCACTCGGCGCGGCCCTCGCTCTACGGCCTGGAAATGCATCTCGCCACGATGTTCAAGGAGATCGCCGCATTTCAACCCGCCGTCGTCATTGTGGACCCGATCACCAGCCTGATGGACGCCGGCACCGCCTCCGAATGTCGGGGAATGGTGACACGGCTGGTCGATTATTTGAAGGCCGGACAAGTCACCTCGCTCTTCACCAGTCTGACGCAGGCCGGCCACTCGCTGCAACAAAGCGAAGCCTCCATGTCCTCGCTTATGGACTCCTGGATCCTGCTGCAGGACTTCGAAGGCAACGGCGAACGCAATCGCGTGCTCTACGTGCTCAAGGCGCGCGGGATGAAACACTCGAACCAGATCCGCGAGTTCCTGATTTCAGACCATGGCATCGACGTCGTGGACGCCTACATCGGCCCCAGCGGCGTGTTGACCGGTTCGGCCCGCGCGGCGCAGAATGCCTTGGAAAAGGCCGCCATGCTGGCCAGCCAGCAGGAAGCCGCCCAGCTCAAGCGGGAGGTGGACCGCAAACGCGCGGCGCTCGAGCGGCAAATCAGCGATCTGCGCGCCGACTACGAAACTGAAGCCCTGGAGTTGCGGCGCATTGCCCAACAGGTCGGCACGCGAACGTTCGTGCTGGGCACCGAGCGGGCTGCATCCGGCCGCCTGCGCCAGGCGGATATCAAGGTGGCGGCCAGCACGCGGGGCAAATCCAAACTGGGGGGCAAGAGTTGATGAAGACCAAAACGGTGAGACGACGCGCCTCCGGCTCCCGGCGCCGGCCTTTCTGGGTGGCTGCGGCCACTTCGGCGCGGCGAACGCCCGCCAAGTTCTGGCACCTGCGCCTTTATGTGATGGGCCAGACGCCCAAATCGCTGACGGCGTTCGCGAACCTGAAGACGGTTTGCGAAAGCCACCTCAAAGGCCGCTATCGCATCATGGTGATTGATTTGTTGGAGCAGCCCCAGCTGGCCAAAGGCGACCAAATTCTGGCCGTTCCCACGGTGGTGCGCAAGTTGCCGAAGCCTGTGCGAATAATCATTGGTGACCTTTCCGATACCGATCACCTCCTCGTCGGCTTGGATTTGCGCCGTGCCGGTTAACCGAGACGAACGCCCGTGAGAACAAACAAAACCAGCCACGCGACGCGAGCCTCGGAAAAGGCACTGACCACCCGGCTCACCGACAAATACGTCCTGCGACTATTCGTGGCCGGGGCCACGGCCCGATCACGCCAAGCCATCCTGCGCGTTCGTCAACTGTGCGAGGCCGAACTGAAGGACAACTGCACATTGGAAGTGATCGACATCTATCAGCAGCCCGGTCTGGCGCGGGAGAACCAGATTGTCGCGACCCCGACACTCATCAAAGAATTACCGCGGCCGATTCGCCGGTTCATCGGCAACCTGGCAAACACTGACGGTTTGTTCGCAGAGTTGGCCTTGATCACGAAAGACCAGACTGCGTGATGACGCGGTCATTCCGAAACCGTCAGGAACACGACGGGGATGTCGCGCGTGCGCTCATCGCCCTTCACGCGTTGCAGGAACTCCATCCCCGACGTCTGGGGCAGGTGGAGATCGAGCAGGATCAATTGTGGCCGCACCGGCTTCCGCCTGGCATATCGGCCGGTGCCGAACAGGTAATCCAACCCGGCCTCCGCATCGCGGACGACCCTGAGTTTCCCCCGCTTGAACACGCGCGCCGTCATGGCCGCATCCGCCGCATTGGGCTCCACCAGCAAAATGTTCTGCCCCTCAGTGGGCGCCGTTGTCGCGCCGACCCGCAGTGCGCTTCTAGGCCGCGCGGTGACATACGCGAACAGATTCCCCATGGAGATCTGCAGCGTCTTCGCCAGATTCGCGACAGTCCCGAGCGTCACGTTGCGCTTCCCACGCTCGATGTCCGCAAGGTAGGTACGATGTATGTCGGCCCGCCACGCTAATTCCTCCTGCGTAATCCCCAACCGGTGCCGACACGCCCGAACGACGGCGCCGAGCCTGATTTGGAGGTCTGAGTCAGCTTTCGGAGCATGGTGTTTCTTTGCCACTCGGCCTAGTGTAACATCCAGCACAATAGACTATAAGTGACAATCAAGCGGCAGCAGCGTGTCGGACTTCGTCCTCCGCGCTGCTGGTACAAAATGGCCGCGCCATTTTGGAGGAGCCCGGAAAGGGCCGGGTGTTTTCCGGGTTTTCCGCTCGGCGCTGATCGAAGGCGTCGGTTTTCTTGATCCGAACGCGGTCTTCAGCCCCTGGACTGCCCCCGCCGAGGGATTCAGGCCGCTTTGAGCACGGCTCCGAGGGAATGAAGAAATCGCGCCGGTCTGCACCAAACGGCGTCCGCCGTTTGCACTAGCAGCCTGGAGGGCCGGAGCCCGACAGGCTGCTAGGCGCTAATGCCGGCGTCGATGCGAAACCGTCAGGAGCACGACGGGAATGTCGCGCGTGCGTTCGTCGGCCTTGACGCGTCGCAGGAATTCCGAACCAGACATCCGGGGCAGATCGGGAACGAGCAGGATCAACTGCGGCAGCACCTGCTTCCGCCTGCCATACCGGCCGGTGCCGAACAGGTAATTCAACCCGGCCTCTCCGTCGCGGACAATCTTGATTGGATTCGCCAGCCTCGCCCGCTTGAATGCGCGCGCAGTCTCGGCCGCCGCCACCGCGTGGTGCTCCACCAGCAAAATGTCCCGCACCTCGTCCGGCACCAGTTCCAAGATGACGCGCGGTGCAGTTCCAGACGGCGCTGTGATATGCGCGAACATATGCCCAACGGTGATCTGCAGCGTTTTCGCCAGATTCGCCATAGTCCGGAGCGTCACGTTGCGCTTCCCACGCTCGATGTCCGCAAGGTAGGTGCGGTGTATGTTGGCCCGCCACGCCAATTCCTCCTGCGTAATTCCCAAGCGGTGCCGGCACGCCCGAACAACGGCGCCGAGCCTGATTTGGAGGTCGGCGTCGGCGGCCAAAACATGGTGTCGTATTATCATAGGGTAATTGTTTGGTTTATCAGCCAGTTCCGCAATCTCCACCGACTATGAGTGATAACCGGCATCACCGCTAGTAAGTGTGTGCCTGCCAGATATGAAGTTAGTTACCGCACAGCCAAAAACAACCCGAATTTCGAAGCGGCGCCGGCGTCGCGCGCCCCACTGAGATTATTGATGAAGGTTTTGGACGTCCGTATTGTTGGGATAAAGGCGACCCCCAAGAGAACGTCGCACAGGGAGGCTGCGAGGCGGTTACTCGGATGGGATGACGCCGAGAAACTGCGGGCGACCTCCGCTTTACCTGGGCATTAGAATCTTTCGCAAAATCTGGTCTGCTCATCGGCCGGTGGGACTGACAGCCGCGCCTCGATCGCACGCTTAAGATTGTTGCGGAGGGGCGGTAGTTGAACACCCCATGGCTTTAGGACCAATTGTTGTTATTCTTGTCCGTGTCGTTTACAAGTTACATCCTGGATGAGAAACCACGGTTCCAAATCCCCCTCCCCGGCCTGTTCGTCGAGTTGGACTTGGTCCCGAAAGGCAAGCCTGCATGACGACCCAGGTTCAGGGTTGAGGGTTAAATGGCTCGGGGTTGGAAAGTCAGGAGAGTCGAACATTTGAAGACATAGAGGCACGGCAAACACGCGTGGATAACATAGCCCAGATCCATTGAACCAGCGAACCGTGGACCATTGAACCGGGAACCTTGAACCATTGAACCGTGAACCCAATAGCCTGAGCAATCTCCGCGTGCGCCTGGCCGAGGCGGAGAAAGTGCTTCGCGCCATCCGCAGCGGAGACGTGGATGCGGTGGTGGTCGCAGGCCAGCAAGGTTCCCAGGTATTCACGTTGCAAGGCGCCGAACATGCCTACCGCGTGCTCATCGAGTCCATGAACGAAGGGGCGCTGACGCTGACGCATCGCAAGACGATTATCTACGCCAACCAGTGCTTCGCCAGAATGGTCAAATGTCCGCTGGAGCAAGTGCTAGGCGGTTCATTTCGCCGGTTTCTCTCCAGCGAAGACTGGATCGCGCTCCGATCGCTCCTGAAACAGCCCGACAAATCCGGCTCTAAAACCCAAGTGCTGCTCAAGGCCCGCGACGGTTCGCAACTCCCGGTGCAGATCTCCATTCGTGCGCTGCCAAAGAACGGTTCCCACAGCGCGGTTTTCGGCATGGTGGTGACAGACATGACGGAGGCCCAGCGGACCGGGGAACTGCTGCGGGGGTTGTCCCACCGCGTGGTGGAGGCGCAGGAAGCCGAGCGCGGGCGCGTGGCTCTCGAGTTGCACGACAACATCACCCAGCATCTCTGTGCGATCCTCTTTCGTCTTCAGGTGCTGGTCAACGGATTTTCGACGCGCGACGGGCCGGCGAAGGGCGAGGCGATCAAACTCTACGAGATGCTCGGCCAGACCGCCGAAGAAGTGGAGCGCATCTCGCGCAATCTACGGCCCGGTGTCTTGGATCTGCTCGGCCTGGCCGCCGTTTTGCGCAAAACCATCACGGAATTCGCGGATCTTACCGGCGTGTCGGTCAAGCTATCCGGCCTGCGGTTGGTCGCACGATTGCCCGCCGACACCGAGTTGGCACTCTACCGAATTCTCCAAGAAGCTTTAAGAAACGTGGAGCAACATGCCCGCGCTCGCCACGTGGCCGTGCGTCTGAGGCAGCAAAGCGTCTCCGTCCAGTTGGTAGTCAATGACGACGGGATTGGCTTCGACCCGGATCATCACACAGCCGGACGACAAGGGAAAAGCGGCCTCGGTCTGCTTGGCATGCGCGAGCGGGCAAGCTATGTGGGCGGTACCCTCACTATCAAATCCGTTCGCCACGTCGGCACGGAAATCGAAGTGCGCATTCCCCTGTCGGCTGGTTCGGAATGGGCAAATCGCGGCTGATGCCGCAGCCAGACAAAACCGGTGGACTTTGGAGGGCGGCGCGCTGTCGCCGCCAAGCATTTGCCCGGCGCTGACGGAGCAGCGCCCTCCAATCGCACCCCGCACGCGATCTTCGGACGCCAATGCAGACTCGTCGCGCGCTTTCACGAATTGGGCGAGCCTACCAACAACACCCCATACCGCTTGGGCCATTGTCGGTGTATTCTCAAGCGATGAAAAAAACTATTCTTAGCCTTCGGTCACCTTCGGCCTCCGCTCGCGCGGCCACGCAGCTTACACCCGTCCTCGCTTGTTGCGGCGTCCTTGCTCTCTTCGCCGGTTGTGCGTCCGAGCCGGAATCGCATCTGCTTTCCGCCCCGCCTCCCAACGCGGTCGTGATGACGACCCCCGTGGCAGTGACCACTCCCGTGATCGTCGGAAACCCTGCTTATGTGACGACCTCGGCCGTAACGCCTGTCATGGGCACGGTCATCGTAACGCAGGCACCGCCCGCTCTCCAGCAGGAGATCGTGCTGGCCCAGCCGTCACCTCAGCATGTGTGGCTCGCCGGCTACTGGACGTGGCGCGACTCCCGGTATCAATGGATGGCCGGACGTTGGGAGCTTCCCCCGAACTCGGGTTCGGTCTGGATCGCGCCGCGCTGGGAACAACAGGGCAATGCTTATAAGTTCTACGAGGGCTATTGGAACTAAGCGAGGATCGGCTCGGCTCTGAACTCAAGGTTTCCCGTCATCAAATTCAGTTGGCCCTTCCTGACTTGGAGGGGCCAATTTGCTAGCCACCCACCGGATTTAACAATCGCATGAAAACAAATCGCTTTTCTAGGCCCATTATCGTGGCTTTTGGTCTGACCGTATTTCTAACGGACGCACATGCAGAGAATGGGAAGACGGCCTCGGCTATTTTGTCTCCCACCATGGCAGTGGTGACAATCGCGGTCGTGGACGCCAAGCCCGGATCCGCCAGCATCCTGCAGGCCTCGGCCACCAGCAGTCCTGAAGCTGTCGGCGCCAGATGGACCGACATCAAAGGCTGTACCTATGACATGCGCGCGCAGTTTTTCGCCGGTCTCGACCGGTTGGAAGCCAGGGTTGATCGCGAGATCGCCAGACTGACCGACATCCGCGCCGCCATGAAGAGCACCGCCAACACCGCAGACTGGGATTTCGCGATGAAAGAGATGGCGGATGCCCGGTCGAATCTAAAATCCATGGGCGAGGAGATTAGGAAGGCCACCCCTGAGATATGGGCCCAAGAAAAGGACAAGGTCGGCCGGGCCTGGGTCAGGACGCAAGAAGCTTACGACAAGGTCAAGTCCAGCGTGACCAGTTGATCTCAGACCCCTGGGAAATTTCGCTCGGTTCCCCACCGCCGCCTGTTGTGACCGGCCTCGTTGAGGCCCCGGCCACAGCCCCAGGAATTAATGATTCCTTCGGATCGCCTGCTCGCAACTTCCAACCCACCATTCACATTAAAACAACTTCGGTGCCCCCGTCGGTCGCACTCGTCCGAACCAGGGGCATTCCGATCCGTATCTGGCAACTTTCTGCCGTTCTCCTGATCTGTGCTGGCCTGAACCTCTATGCGCAGGAATTGACCCTCCTCGGCGGCACCACAACCCAGGCGGTGTTCAATAGTTCTAGCTACACCTGGCAAATCGACTATCGGCAGGATTTCTACGAGAACTTTGCCTCCTCGATCGCCTATATCAACGAGGGCCATCTGCTCGGCCACAAGCGCGATGGCACGGCATGGGAAGTGTGGGGTAACGCGCCGTTTTTTAATGGTCGAATCGCGCTCTCCCTCGGCGCCGGCGTCTACTATTTTTACGACACGCAGCCGGCTGCTGGCGACACCTCGGCGGATATTCACGGCACTGCGCCCATCTTCAGCGTCGCCGTCACGGGTTATCTTTCCGACCGCTTGTTCTATCGGTTCATGCTTAACCGCATCAACCCCTCGAGTGACATCAAGACAACGACCGCTGCCGCGGGCGTGGGCTACTGGTTCGGCCCCAATCGGCGCCCACTCGGCACCCAGCCCAGCAAGGACACGACGCCCGAGTCACAGTATGTCACCGAGCCGCAGTTGACGGTTTTCGGGGGTCAGAGCATTGTGAATACATTCTTGAGCCAAAAGGCCTTGGCGGGCGCGGCGGAATACCGCCAGGGCCTGTTGCCGCATCTCGACGGTACGGCCTCGTTTATTTACGAGGGTCATCCGGAGATTGTTCGCCGCAGTGGCGTCGCGCTGCAATTATGGCCGGTCAACACCTTCTTCGATGAAAGCACCTCGGTCGGCATCGGGGTTGGTCCGTACATCTTCATCGATCGCAATCATCCAGTTAATACAGGGCAAACCGTGAATGTGGGCCGCAAAAATCCCGCTGCGATCGCGCCGCTGGTATCGTTCACCATTGCCAGGCAATTGTCCGATCACTGGGTGGTCCGGGTAATCTGGGACCGCGTCATCAGCAATTACAACCGCGATTCCGACATCTTCCTGGTCGGGCTCGGATATCGCTGGCGCTAGCAGCCGGTCGGGCTTAGCCGACAGGCTGCTTGGCAAATGGCTGGCGCCATTTGCTCCTGCAAAAGGAATATTCGTGTAATTGTTGTTAGCTTCCGAAACTTTCCCTGCTGAGCAGCGAGCTACAGCGACGTCGCGGTGAGGTGCCTTTGCGCCAGCCATTTGCATCGGAGCGCGGAGGACGAAGTCCGACGGGCTCCTAACCCCAAGAGACGATCGGGCGCATTCCTCGGAACGGAATAATTGCCCGCTATTGGGCCCCCTGCCCTATCAGGTTTTCGTGGCAGCCAGGCAGCGCCAGATCGGGTTATACCCCATACAGCTTGGAAGAGTTTTGGTGTAGTTTTGTGACACCATGCCTAATGCTCCTGTTTCCAATCCGCCAACAACCGCAGCCAAGGTCCCCGCTGCCGGCAAAACTGATGCGGTTGACTCCGATGCCGTAAAGAAGGGCGATGACGTAATCCCCACGCCGGCCAAAGTGTCCCCCTTGGTGCTTGTTCTTGGTGCATTGTCCGCATTCCTTTTCATCATCGTCGTGGTCTTCTGGCTCAAAGTTAATGCGCAGAACACAGCTATCTTGGAAAATAAAAACCGCGTTGACCAGTTTGGAGCCGCGACCGCGCAAATGCAGGCGCAGTTGGAAGAGGCCAAGACCGACTTGGTTAAGCTTCAGGCCCAACTCGACGATGCCAAGGCTCGATCCGAGAGGCTGAATAGCCTGCTCGACAAGACCAAAGCCGGCGCGGCCGAGCTCCAGACTCAATTGGACAAGACCCGAGCGATCTCCAACGGCTTCCAATCGCAGGCGGAGAACGCCAACGTGGTATCCATCCGGCATGAGGGGGAAGTTGTGGTCGCTAAGGCTCAGGTGACGGTGATGCAGACGCAACTAGACGAGGCCAAGACCGACACCGCCCGGCTCCAGACACAGTTGGATGAGAGTCGGACCAACTCCGCTGCATTGGAGGAGAAACTCAGGAATGCCGAGAAGACTATTGCGCAGCTGCCACCAACGCGCCCGTAAAATCGCCCACGGATCGTGTGGTGACGCCATGGTGCGAGGCGCCGAGAAACGCAGACAGATCGACTTCCACGCCGCAGTTATCCGTCCCGTTCGTCCCCTGTTGGTTCTGACATTGGCGCTGACCACATCCATAATGGTCGCCGCCGCGGATGAAAAGGGAGCGATGACCGAGTCGACGTCCAGCCCACCGGCATCGACACCGGCTGTGCCCGCAGCCTCGAGCGCAACTGCGGCGGCTAAGACTACTCAGGACCAGCTCTACGACCTCGGTCAGAGTCTCTTTGACCAATACGCGCCGGCGGAGATCAAAGAGCAGTACGACTTCCCGACGAAAGAGCAATGGAACGAGTTTGCGGCGAAGCTCCAAATCGCGTTGAAGGGCGATTCGATCGAAGGGTTGGCGGCCTACGAACCGCAGGCGCGAGCCGCGTTGACCGGGTTGCGGGCGCTGCCGGGCTACGAAGCGGAGACGGCATGGCTCGAAGAACGACTGGACATGATCGAGACCGCTCGCCTGGCCAGCCGGTCTCCGCCGCCGGGCGAACATCCGTCGCAGCCGCCAGTCACAGGACAGCTGGCGCCGCCTGGATCGGCGATGCCCTATTACGACCTGTGGCGGGAGCGCTTGCGTGGTCGGGCGGTGCCGGCCAACGCCGCCGGGCTCATGCCTGCATTGCGGGCCGGATTCGCCGCTGAGGGGGTGCCGCCGGAATTTGCGTGGATGGCTGAAGTGGAGTCATCGCTAAATGCGAATGCGCGCAGTCCCTCAGGCGCCAAAGGCCTGTTCCAACTCATGCCCGAGACGGCGAAGACCCTTGGCTTGAGCACCTGGCTTCCCGATGAGCGTACGGATCCGGCCAAGAGTGCGCGAGCGGCGGCGCAACTGCTGCGGAATCTGCACGGCCGGTTCGGCAGCTGGCCGCTGGCCCTTGCCGCCTACAACGCTGGCGAAGGGCGTGTCAGCCGCGCGCTGGCGGTAAACAAGGCGAAGTCGTTCGCGGACGTCTGCCCGCTGTTGCCTGTAGAGACGCGGCTCTACGTCCCGAAGATTTACGCCACCATCGCCCTCCGCACCGGCGTGCCACCGGAAAAGCTGGCGGAAGAGAGTCCCTAGGAGCTCGTCGGACTTCGTCCTCCGCGCTCCTATTCAAATGGCTGGCGCCATTTGGGACGGGCTTGTGCGTTGCAGTGCGTGAGACCTAAAAAATGATTTTGTGGCGGCGGGGACCGGACACAAATCCGCCGGACACGGTTCTTCCCCGGCACCGGCCCGTTTTTTCGGGCCGGGGAAGGTTCGGGCTGCAGATTGACGCCGCGTCCGCGAGGTTTTTGAGGGTGAAGAGCCGTTTGAGGTTATAGCTCACGCAGACCAGGGTCCACTCCAGCGAGACTTTCGCCTGCCCCCTTAAGCTGAAGTGCCGGAACCCCATCACCTCTTTGATGATGCCGAAGACCGGTTCTACGGTTTGCTTGCGCAGTTTGTAGAGCAGCTTTCCCAGGGTCGTCTTGAGCCGGTGCGCCATCACTTCTTTGGGTGTCGCCTCCGGGCCAGGCGCGGGCGGCTCGGGTTGTGGCAGCAGGTCCGCCACCGTTTTGTGATGGTCGGTCTTTTCCACCACCGCAAACACCGTGACTCCGGTTGGCGTGCCGTCCGGGTTCTGTTCCACCGCTTGGACTGCCGCATCGCTATAGAAGCCGCTGTCGGTCAGAATCGTTTTGATCTGCGGGGCCACCACCGGGCAGATCGCAGCCACGGTGGGGCGAAGTTCCTTTTGGTCGTTGGCCGCCACACTCACGCACGCTCCCACGATCAGCATCGCTTCGTCCACCGCAGCCTGTGCATTAGAGGACTGCTCAAAATGCTGCCCGCTGCCGGCTTTCATGATGCCGCTTTCCGAATCGGTGAAGTTGGATTGTGCCTTCGGGTCTGGCGTTGCGCTCGGAGGCGTCGGCTCCGGGCCCCGCGGCTTTTTCCCCGCCTCGCGCTGCGCCTGGCGCTGGGCTTGCTTGGCCTGGTAATCGGCTGGTTGCGCGGCGGCCATCTCCTTGGCGCAAGCTTCGATCACTTGCTTGGCCTGCGGCAATGCCGCTTTGCGATCCTCGCGTCGCGTCAGCCCGGCCGGAAGGTCGAGCGCTTCTTTGGTTTCCTGATTCTCGGCTTGTTACGCTCGTCCGACCAATTCCTGCACTTCGAGCTCCAACTGCGCCATCCTCTCGCCCGCCCGCGCGTCGCTCACCGCGGCATGCTTGCTGGCGTTGGCTTGGAGCTTCGTGCCCTCCACGCTGACCGTGCCAACTTTGCTCAAACGTAGGTGCTGGGCCCGTTGCAGCACCCTCACAAACGCTGCCTCGAACGCCTGCTTGTTGGTGGCGCGAAACGTGCAGATCGAGTCGTGATCAGGGTGGTGGTTGGCGCAAAGGTAACGTACCGCTACTGCGCGGTAGCTCGCCGCCTCGATCGTCCGGGAACCAAAGCGGCCCGTCGCGTAACAATAGATCAACAACGCCAGCATCATCCTTGGGGGACATTGCTCGCTCCCGCTCCCCCGGTCGTTGACCCGAAAGTCGGTAATGGGCAACTGCTCCACGGCATCGAGGATGAAATGCACGATCTGACTGGCGGGCACCCCCTCCCGCAGATCATCCGGCAGAAACATCGGGGTTTGGCGGTCCAAGTCGACAAAACGCGCGGGCCTACTGCTTNNGCAAATGGCGAACGCCATTTGCCACTAGCAGCGCGGAGGACGAAGTCCGACGCGCTGCTAGAAGTTCAACATCGCCCCGCTGGCAAACACCGGTCGCCAAACCGAAGGAGATGCGGTGGTCACGGAGCCGGATTCGTCCGCTCCGTTGGTTTTCGCTGCCCGCGGCGGACCAGCCGGAATTGTCCGTGCGCCGGCGCAGATGAAGTCAGCAAGACTGGCGATGTTGGTGAAGACGCGGGGTGACTCTTTCCCTCCGCAAATCGCAACGCCAAACTCTTCTTCGACGCAGATGGCAAGTTCGAGCGCGTCAAGGGAGTCGAGGCAGAGGTTGCCGCCCATGAGCGACTCGTCGCTGGCGATCTTGTTTGGTTCGAGTATGTCGAGCCTCAGAATATCGACGACCAGATGCTTCAGGTGCGATAACAGCAGGTCTCGATTAAGACAGCGATTCTTCACTTTGCGACTATATCGCCAGATGCGCCAAAGTGCCATGGGGTATGACCCTCGTCAAATGCGTGGCGATGCAACGCGTAGGCGATTAACGTCAAGCCAGCCTCAATACCGCCATTGCCGGAAGCTAGGCGGGGGCTGGCGACACCGCGGAGTTCATCGGGATGAATGCGGCTTCCCCATGACTCGAGACCGGGCTCAATTTCACTTCTGTTGTATCCACCCCATCGCACCGGGCCATAAAAGACGGGTGAATGTCGCGCCACAATCGTCCGGAAAAACACCCCATATCAATTTTTTGGCCTATCGTGCACCATCACGCTCAATTGAAACCGGTATCCTGGATCGCCAGGCAAGCGCATCCGCACCTGCGGGCGGGTGAACTGCCGTTGCGGGCCGAGTTGTTCAGCGTTGAACAACTCGCCCGCCATGCCCGGGACCTCGCGGCAAGTCACCAACTCGTTCCGCAACACAGCTCCAACCGCCTGTTGCCGCGATTGGACGGAAACGAGCAAAGTCTCCGGGCCTTCAATCGCGCGACCCTGGCCGTGAATCCCAGCCGGCGCATCACGCCCGCCGCCGAGTGGTTGCTCGATAATTTCTACTTGATCGAGGAGCAGATCCAGATGGCCCGGCGGCATCTGCCCCGGGGTTACAGCCGGGAGTTGCCTCGCCTCCGCAACAGTCCTTCCGCCGGGCTTCCGCGCGTCTACGATATCGTGATCGAACTGATCCCGCATGTGGATGCCCAGATTGACGCGGAATCGCTCAGCGCTTTCATCGCCGCCTACCAGACCGTCAGCTCCTTGAAACTGGGCGAATTGTGGGCCATTCCCATCATGCTGCGACTGGGGTTGATTGAAAATCTGCAGCGCATCACCACGCGGCTGACCATCGCGCGGCAGGACCGGGATCTGGCGGACTCCTGGGTGGATCGCCTGCAGGATATGGCGGAGAAGAACCCGTCGCACCTCGTGGTCGTAGTGGCGGACATGGCGATGTCCGATCTTCCCACCTCCAGTTCTTTCGTGGCGGAATTCTGCCAGCGTCTGTCGCGACAAAGCCCGGTGCTGCATCTCGGCCGCAGCTGGCTCGAACAGCGGCTGGTCGAACAAGGTTTGTCCATCGAACAGCTCGTCCACTTGGAGAGTCAGAATCAGGCGGCCGACCAGGTTTCCGTCAGCCACAGCATTGCGAGTCTCCGCTTCTTGAGCGCCATGGACTGGAAGAAGTTCGTGGAGACCCTGAGCCTCGTCGAGGAAACCTTCCGTTCCGACCCGGCCGAGGTTTACGGCCGGATGGATTTCTCGACCCGCGACCGCTATCGTCATGTGGTCGAGACCATCGCCCGGCACGGCCGCCTTTCGGAGGCGGAGGTCGCGCAATGCGCCATCCAGCTGGCCGCCGATGGTGCCCGGCAAAAGGGCCGCGAAGACCGAGCCGCCCATGTAGGCTTTTATCTGATCGACAAAGGCAAGCCCGTCCTGGAGCGCCGGGCGATGGTGCGGTGGCCCTGGCGAACGAGCACCGAACGGGCCATCAAACGTTTCCCGCTGGCGTTTTATGCCGGCGGGATCGGAGCGCTCACGTTCCTGGCCACGTTCGGGTTCATGCGGCAGGCCCAGGCGCTCGACGTGCAGGGATGGAAACTCATTTTCTTGACCTTGGTTTTCCTCCTGTGCGGCAGCCAACTGGCCGTGGCGTTGATGAACTGGCTGTCCACGATGCTGGTGAAACCCCGTCTGCTCCCGCGCCTGGATTATTCCTCCGGCATCGCTTCCGATGGCCGCACGATGGTGGTGGTTCCCACGATGCTCACGGGCCGGGAAGGCGTCGATCGCCTCATCGAGACCCTGGAGATTCACCACCTTTCAAACCGGGATCCGCTCCTTCACTTCGCCTTGTTGACCGATTTCCGCGATGCGCCGGACGAGGTTCTGCCGGGTGACGAACGGTTGCTGCAGCGGGCGCGGGCCGGGGTCGCAATGCTGAATCGGAAATATCCTTCTGAAAATCAGACCCGCTTTTTCTTGTTTCATCGCCCGCGCCGCTGGAACTCCGGGGAAAAGCTGTGGATGGGCTACGAACGCAAGCGGGGGAAGCTGGCGGAATTCAATGCCTTGCTGCGCGGCGGTTCTTCCGAATGTTTCTCCGAGATCGTCGGGGAGACCTCAATTCTGCCGGCCATCAAGTATGTCATCACCCTCGACACCGACACCCAGCTGCCGCGCGATACCGCCCGACGGCTCGTCGGAACGATGGCCCACCGGTTGAACTGGCCCGAGTTCGATCCCGTGCGCGGGATTGTCCGCGAGGGCTACAGCATCCTTCAGCCGCGCGTGGGGGTCAGTCTGCCGAGCGCCCGGCGATCCTGGTTCGTCCGGCTTTTTGCCGGCAACGCGGGAATCGATCCGTACACGCGGGCGGTCTCCGATGTGTATCAGGATCTCTTCCAGGAAGGCTCCTTCATCGGCAAGGGAATCTACGATGTGGATGCCTTCCAGCGGGCCATGGCCGGCCGCTTCCCGGAGAATACGATTCTCAGCCACGACCTGCTGGAATCATGTTATGCCCGCTCCGCCCTCGTCAGCGACGTGGAATTCTACGAGGAATATCCCTCCCGCTACAATGTCGACATTGATCGGCGCCACCGCTGGATTCGCGGCGATTGGCAGATCACGCAATGGCTTCTGCCGCGGATTCCCGGGTCCGACGCCCGGCGCATCGCCAATCCGCTCTCCAACCTGTCGCTGTGGAAGATCTTTGACAACCTGAGGCGCAGTCTTGTCCCCGTCGCCCTGATGCTCCTGCTGCTGGGCTGCTGGCTGCTTTCCCCTCAACTCGGCGCCCTGGGATCGCTGCTCGTTCTGGCGATTATTACGCTCCCCGGATTGCTGGCGGCCCTGGTCAATGGGCTGCGCAAGCCGGATGATCTGCCCTGGGCGGTGCATCTGCGGGGCGAAGCCGGGATGTGCGGCCGGCAACTTGGTCAGATCGTACTCACCCTGGCCTTTTTGCCCTACGACGGCTTCATCAGCCTCGACGCAATTAGCCGGACGCTGCTCCGTCGCTTGGTGACGCACCGGCGACTCCTCCAATGGCAAACCTCGAGTGATTCCGAACGGACGGTGCACGCCAACCTCGCGGGCTTTTATGTCACCATGTGGATCACGCCGGGCATCGCTCTGCTGGGTGGCGTCCTGCTCGTTTGGCTCCAGCCGATCCAATTGATCCTGGCCCTGCCGCTCCTTGGCCTCTGGCTGGCGGCTCCGTGGATCGCCTGGCGGGTCAGCCAGCCCATTGAATCCACCACTCCGGCCTTGACGGCCGCGCAATTGATTTTTCTCCGGCGCACCGCCCGCAAGACCTGGCGTTTCTTCGAAGCCTTTGTGACCGCGCAGGAGAACTGGCTGCCTCCGGATAACTTTCAGGAAATTCCCGTCCCGATCATCGCCTCCCGGACCTCACCCACCAACATGGGCCTGGCCCTGCTCGCCAATCTGGCCGCCCGGGATTTGGGGTATCTCTCGACCGGCGGCTTCCTTCGCCGCACGCAAGACGCTCTCGCAACCATGCTCCGCCTCGAGCGCCATCGCGGCCACTTCTACAATTGGTATGACACGCGCAGCCTCCAGCCACTCCTCCCACTCTATGTATCGAGCGTGGACAGCGGCAACCTGGCGGGGCATTTGCTGACGCTGGCCTCCGGGCTGAGAGAGCTGGCAGACGAAAGCCTTTTTGTGCCTGAGGTCTTTGCCGGCCTGCGCGACACGGTGGGGATTCTCCGGGATCTGGCCGGCGAGAATCATGCGCTGACCCGGCTCGACGCGGACCTGGAGAATCCACCGTCCGGTCTGCGCGCGGCGTTTGCCTCGTTGGATCAGGCAAAAGGCCTCGCCACGGCCGTCGCGGCATCGCTAGAAGCCGTCCGGATACTGCCAGGATCTGGAGGGCGGCGCGCTGTCGCCGCCGAATTTTCGAGCGGCGCTGACGGCGCAGCGCTTCCCACCCCTCAGGGCGATGGAATCTCCGAACAGCTTCTGCCGAATGAAGCGGAGGAACTCTGCTGGTGGGCCCAGTCTCTGAAGCAGAATTGCGAAGCGCATTTGGAGGATCTGCTGCTCCTCGCGCCGTGGCTGCGATTACCGGCCACAAGATGGGATCGCCAACGCGAGGGAACACGGGCTTCCAAATCGGCGATCGCCAATCGCCAATCGCCAATCGATCAGAGCCTCCTCCCGTCGGCGGCGGCACAACTCGAGGAGAAGCTCACCCGGCTCGACGAGGGGCCAACCATGCGCGAGGTTGCCAATTTCGAACATTCGCTATGTCCCATAGTGGAGGCGGTCATGCGGGAGCTCCCGACGGAACTCCACCCCTCCCGGCCGGAAACACAAAGCTATCTCGCCGAACTCGCGAATTGCCTGCGGGAAGCCGGCGACCAGGCCCGGCAACGCCTGCTCGCATTGGAAGCCCTGGCCGGGCAGTGCGACGAACTGGCCGCGATGGATTTCACCTTTCTGTTCGACCCGGCGCGGGAACTGTTTTCCACCGGCTTCAACGTCACCGAACGCCGGCGCGACACCGGCTTCTACGATCTGCTGGCCTCGGAGGCGCGCTTGTGCAGCTACGTTGCCATCGCCTTGGGGCAGGTCCCGCAGGATCACTGGTTTTCGTTGGGCCGTCTGCTCGTCGCTTCGCGGCGCCAGCCGATGCTCATTTCGTGGAGCGGTTCGATGTTCGAGTACCTGATGCCGCTGCTGGTCATGCCCAACTATGAGAACACGTTGCTCGACGTCACCTGCCATGCAGCGGTGCAGCAACAAATCGAATACGGGAGATTGCGCGGCGTGCCCTGGGGCATTTCCGAATCGGGATACAACCGGACTGACATCCAGCTGAACTACCAGTACCGCGCCTTCGGCGTGCCCGGCCTGGGCTTGAAACGAGGACTGGCCGAGGACCTGGTCATCGCTCCTTACGCCACCGCGATGGCGCTGATGATCGCGCCGCGGGAAGCGTGCGAGAACCTGCAGCGGCTGGCGGCCGAGGGGCAGGAAGGCGCCTACGGCTTCTACGAGGCGGTGGATTATACGCCGTCGCGTCTGCCGCCGGACGAATCGAGCGCCACGATCCGGTCTTTCATGGCCCATCATCAGGGGATGAGCCTGCTGGGCCTGGCCAATCGCTTGCTGGGCGACCCCATGCAACGGCGCTTCCTGGCCTGTCCGTTGCTGAAGGCGGCGGACCTGCTGTTGCAAGAACGCGTGCCCAAGACCGGCACGAGTATGCTCGCCCAGGATCTGACCCAGGAAACATCGAGGGCCCTTCTGGGCGAAGGCGAGAACGTGATGCGGGTTTGCACGAACCCCACGCCGCCGGCGCCGGAGGTGCATCTCTTGTCCAACGGCCGCTATCATGTCGTGATCAGCAGCGCCGGCGGCGGCTACAGTCGCTGGCGCGATCTGGCCGTCACGCGCTGGCGCGAAGACGCCACGCGCGATTGCTGGGGGATGTTTGTCTATCTGCGCGACCTGGCGACGGGCGACTTTTGGTCCACCGCGTATCAGCCCACCGGGCGCGCGACGAACGGCTACGAAGCCATCTTCACCCAGGCGCGCGCGGAGTTTCGCCAACGGCATACCGGCCTCGACATCCACACCGAGATTGGCGTGTCGCCGGAAGACGACGTGGAGTTGCGGCGCATCACGATCACCAACCGTTCGCCGGCGGTCCGCGTCATCGAACTGACGAGTTACGCGGAAGTGGTGCTGGCGACTCCGGCCGCGGACGCAACGCACCCCGCCTTCAGCAATCTCTTCGTGCAAACCGAGTTCGCGCAAAAATCGTCCTCGATTCTTTGCACCCGCCGGGCCCGATCCCAAGAGGAGAAACCGCCGTGGCTGCTGCATCTGCTGGTGGGTCAAGGGGGTGAGCAGGGCGCGATTTCCTGCGAAACCGATCGCTCCCGGTTTGTCGGACGCGGCGGAACCCTGGCCAATCCTGCCGCCATGTACGGCCTTTCGCCCTTGTCCGACACCGCCGGTTCGGTGCTCGATCCCATTGTCTCCCTGCGACGCACGGTTTCGCTGCCGCCCCATGAAACCGCCATTCTCGACCTGGTTCTTGGCATGACGGAAAGTCGGGAAGCCGCCCTGGCGCTGGTGGAGAAATATCAAGGCGCCCACATGCCTGACCGTGCCTTTGAACTCGCCTGGACCCACAGCCAGGTGACCCTGCGCCATCTCAATGCCACGGAGGCCGAGGCCCAGCTCTACGGCCGGTTGGCTGGCGCACTGATCTACGCCGACTCCGCCCGCCGGGCCAGCGCCGGCCTGCTCCGCAGCAACCGGCGGGGCCAAAGCGGGCTTTGGAGCTATGGCATCTCGGGCGACGCGCCGCTGGTTCTCCTCCGCATCAGCAATCCGGAGAAAGTCGAGATCGTCCGGCAGCTGATCCAGGCCCACTCGTACTGGCGCATCAAGGGGCTCACGGCCGAACTGGTCATTTTAGACGAAGATGTTTCGGTCTACCGCCAGTCCTTGCACGACCAGATCATCGGTCTGATTGCCTCGGGGATTGAAGCGCAGATGCTGGACAAGCCGGGTGGCATTTTCGTCCGGCGGCTCGAACAAATCCCCAACGACGACCGCGTGCTCCTGCAAGCCGTGGCGCGGATTGTCCTGGATGACGAAAACGGAACCCTGGCGGAGCAATTGGATCGGAGGCGGGTGTTGGATCCGTTGGTCCCGGCGCTGATGCCCACGCGCCTGGCGTGGCCCGATTCGGCCGAGCCGGTCCCGGCGCGGGAGCTGATCTTCCCGAACGGCCTCGGCGGCTTCACCCGTGACGCGCACGAGTATGTCATCACCCTCGCCGCCGGGCAAATGACTCCCGCCCCGTGGATCAATGTGCTCGCCAACCCGACTTTTGGCACCGTCGTCTCGGAAAGCGGCGGCGCCTACACCTGGGCGGAGAACGCCCATGAATTCCGCCTCACCCCTTGGAGTGACGATCCGGTCCAGGACACCTCCGGCGAAGCCTTTTATATCCGCGATGAGCAGACCGGACAGTTTTGGTCGCCGACGCCCCTGCCGGCGCGGGGCGCGATGCCCTATGTCGTCCGCCATGGCTTCGGCTACACCGTGTTTGAACACACCGAGCATGGCATCGCCTCCGAGTTGTGGATCTATGTGGCGATGGATGCGCCGGTGAAGTTCATGGTCCTGAAATTGCGCAACGTCTCGGGACGTTCCCGCCGCATGTCGGCCACCGGCTACTGGGAGTGGGTGTTGGGCGACCTGCGGCAGAAGAGCCTGCTCCACGTGCAAACCGAGGTGGACCTCAAGACCGGCGCGCTCCTCGCGCGCAACCATTACAACACCGACTTCCCCGACCGGATCGCGTTCCTCGACGTCAACGATGCGACGCGCACCCTCACCGGAGACCGGAAGGAATTCCTGGGCCGGAACGGCAGCCTGGCGGAGCCGGCGGCGCTGAAACGCACGCGCCTCTCCGGAAAGACCGGAGCGGGGTTGGACCCATGCGGCGCCGTGCAGGTCGCCTTCGATTTGCCCGATGGGCAGGAACGGGAGACGAGCTTTCGCCTCGGGGTCGGCCGCAACGCGGCGGACGTGCAGAACCTCCTCCAGCGTTTTCGCCGCGTCGACGCCAGCCGCGCCGCCCTTGAAGGCGTCTGGGCGTATTGGAATCGAACCCTCGGTGCCATCAACGTGGATACGCCTGATCCGGCCGTGAATGCGATGGCCAATGGCTGGCTATTGTATCAGACCCTGAGCTGCCGGCTTTGGGGACGGACGGGATTTTATCAATCCGGCGGCGCCTACGGGTTCCGCGACCAACTGCAGGATGTGATGGCGCTGGTCCACGCCGAGCCGGCCCTCACCCGCGAGCATCTGCTGCGCGCCGCCGCGCATCAGTTCCGCGAAGGCGATGTGCAGCATTGGTGGCATCCACCGGCCGGCCGCGGCGTCCGCACGCATTTTTCCGATGACTACCTGTGGCTCCCGTACGCCACCTGCCGTTACGTATCGTGTGTTGCGGACTCCGGCGTTCTCGACGAAAAGATTCGTTTCATTGAGGGCCGGCCGGTCAAACCGGAGGAAGAATCGTCCTATGACCTGCCGAATCGATCGGAAGAGTCCCGCACGCTTTACGAACATTGCGTGCGCGCCATCGAGTGCGGTCTGAACTTCGGCGGGCACGGCCTGCCGCTGATCGGTTGTGGCGACTGGAATGACGGCATGAACCGGGTGGGAAACCTGGGGCGCGGGGAAAGTGTCTGGCTGGCTTTCTTCCTTTACGATGTGCTCACCCAGTTTGCCCGGCTGGCCCGCGCGCACCGCGATCCGGCGTTTGCGGACCGCTGCCTCGCCCAGGCGCTGCAGCTGCAACAGAACATCGAGCAACACGCCTGGGACGGACAATGGTATCGCCGCGCCTACTTCGACAACGGCGACCCCCTCGGCTCCCAGAGCAATCCGGAATGTCAGATCGATTCCCTGCCGCAAAGTTGGTCGGTGATCAGCGGCGCCGGCGCTCTGCCCCGTTCCCGCCAGGCGATGCAATCCGTGGATCAGCGTTTGGTCCGCCGCGAGGCCGGCCTGATTCAACTGTTCGATCCTCCGTTCGACAAATCGTCGCTCAATCCCGGCTACGTCAAAGGATACATTCCCGGCGTGCGCGAGAACGGCGGCCAGTACACCCACGCCGCGATTTGGACGGCCATGGCCTTTGCGCTCCTGGGAGAAAGCGAACGCGCCTGGGAGCTTTTCGCGCTGCTCAATCCGATCCATCACGGCGCGACGCCCGCCCAAATCGCCACCTACAAGGTCGAGCCCTACGTTATGGCCGCGGACGTTTATGCCGTCGCACCGCACGTGGGACGGGGCGGCTGGACGTGGTACACCGGCTCAGCCGGATGGATGTACCGGCTGCTGATCGAGACTCTGCTGGGCGTGAACCTGGAGGGCGATCGCTTGCGTCTGGCTCCGCGCCTGCCGAAATCGTGGCCGTCTTTCAAGATCCACTATCGCTACCGGCAGACGGTTTATCACATCACCATCGCCCGTCTCGCCACCGATTCGGTCGGCGCGAGTCTGCTCTCCCTCGATGGGCAGGAAATCTTCGGAGAAACCATCCCCCTGCTGGACGACCGGTGTGAGCACATGGTTGAACTGAAAGTCCGCTGACGGACCGATCAACTCCGTGCGGGGACCGGTCGAAATTGGTGGAGCGCGTTGTCCCCAACGCGCCGGATGCGTCTTGGGGACAAGCCGCTCCACCTTGGCCCATCCCCGAATCATGCCCGGCTCAGCGGGGATCATGGAATTGCCAGCCGTTCTCCTCGTCCGCGCGCGAACCGGCTAGTGTGCGGGTGTAGGAAGCCCGCTTGCGGGCGATCATCGGTCGCAAGCGACCTTCCTACTGCATAATCCCGGCTCGGCTGGCGGTCCGCGGGCCGCCAGCGTTCAAACGACCAAGACCACTACGCCGTGTCCGGTTCGAACTCGCCATACGTTTGGGCGAGAAGCCGGCGAAGATTTTTCCGGCCGCGGGCAATGCGGCTTTTCACCGTCCCCATGCCTACCCCGAGGATTTCGGCAATCTCCTCATACGAGTGGTCCCGAAGATTGCGCAACGTGAGGATTTCACGCTGTTGAGCGCTGAGCTTCCTCATGCACAGTGCGACATGCGCGAAGAGCTCTTCGTGCGCCGCCGCCCGCGCCGGGTCAGGGACATCACTGGCGACGAGGTCCGCCAAGCTCACTTTCTCGTCGCCGCTGGCGGCGCAGTCAAGCGAGTCGGTCTCGTGGCGGTGGCGGCGGAAGAAATAGCCATAGCGGTTGCGCGAGAGATTAAAGGCGATGCGGTACAGCCAGGTAGCAAGAGAGGAATCGCCGCGGAAACTCGCCAGGCCGCGATAGGCGCGAATGAAGGTGTCCTGGGCGATTTCCTCCGCATCGGCGTGGTTGCCCAGGTGGCTGAGCGCGATGGAGAACATCTTCTGGCGATGACGCGTGACAATTTCGCCAAACGCGTCTTCGTCCCCGGCGTTGAAACGGCGCACCAAGACGGCGTCGAGCAGCGCCTCCTTTTGGGAAACAGCGAGGCCAGTGAGAGCCGCCGCAGAGCGGTCGGACGGTGCAATGGCGGCAGACGAGATTTGGGCGACCATAACGGTCATCCGAGACTATCCGCCAAACCGACCGGCCAACATGGGGTCTTGTGCTACCAAGTCCACCGACCGGCGGGATCCGCAGAGCGCGGCCGTGGCGGAACCCGCTTTCGTTCTCCGGCCAGCGTTCCGGCTGGTGCGCGGACCTGCGGACTCAAGTCATGCGGCCTGCGCCGGGGTAGAGGCTATCCGAAAACTGCCAGGATTTGGAGGGCGGCGCGCTGTCGCCGCCAATTTCCTGAGGGGCGCTGACAGCGCAGCACCCTCCACCGGAAAGCGGAACAGAGTTTGCGGACAGCTTCGAGACAAATTGTCGGAGGCGAACTTGCGCGCGATCGGTCCTCCGCAGGCCTCGCGAAGGAAAACTTCGACTACTCTTCAGGACGGTCTGATTTGCCAGCCGAACCGAACGGAATCTCGGCAATCACCGTCGTGCCCTTTCCCGGCGCGGACTCGACCGCGAAGCGGCCGCCGAGCATCTCGACGCGCTCTCTCATGCCGACCAGACCGAGGTGCCCGCCCAGCCTGGCCTCGAGCATCCGCTCGACCGGAAACGACTTTCCATCGTCGCAGATTTCGAGTCGGACTGCGTCGGGAATTTTCAGGATGCGCACGCTCGCATGGCGGGCATGGGCGTGGCGGACCACGTTGGTCAGCGCCTCCTGGGCCACGCGATAGAGCACCGTTCGATGGAAGCTGTCCGCCGCCTCGACTTCGGCAAACGCAGTGAAATGAATGCGCAGGCCATTCTGGCCCGCCTGTTCCTTCACCAGGGAGCGAAGCGCCGGGATGAGCCCCAGGTCGTCGAGCAGCGAGGGCCGTAGTTCGCGCGCGAAGCGGTGCACGACCTCGATCGACTTCCCCACCTGTCGCCGGGTTTTGGCGATTCGCTTGCGCAAGACACGGGGGTCAATCAACGCGGCCACGGCAAGGGCATCCAGCTGGACATTGATCCCCACCAGGATTTGCGAAATCTCGTCGTGCAACTGGCGGCTGATTCTCTTGCGCTCCTCCTCCTGGGTCAGAAGAATCTCATGCGTCAGGCTTCGCAATTGCGCGTGCAGCCGCTGCGATTCCGCCAGCAATTCGCGATGGCTCTGCTCGCTTTCCCGGAGCGATGCCTCCACCGCCCGACGCCGGGCGATTTCCCGATCCGCTTCCTGGTTCGCCGCCGCCAGCGCCTCCACGCGGCGCTGGGCCATCTCCCCCCGTTTGAGCGCCGCGATGTCCGAAACCGCCAACCGGCACCAATTCCGTCCGCCCTTGGGCAACGCCTCGGACGAGGCCTGCAGATCGGCCCAAAAAGCGGTGCCGGTCGCGGTCAGCAGCAAGGCTTCGCAGGCCTGTCTTCCCGGTCTGGCGAACACACTTTCCAGGAACGCGTCGACGACCGGCCGGCTCGTCGGAGTGGCGAAACCCCGCAGGCGCCGCTGGATAATCCGGGATCGGGCCATGCCGAGCATGGCGGCCCCCGCCAAGTTCACCTCCTGGATCAGGCCTTGTTGATCGATCGAGAAATAGCCCACCGGGGCAAAATCGTAGAGCTCGGTATATTTTTCCAGTGCCGCGTCAATTTCCACCCGGGAGCGCTGGAGTTCCTCGTTCTGCATCTCCAATTCGATCTGGTGGACCTCCAGCTCATGGAGCAGCCTCTGGGTATCAGCGGCGGCGCGGGGACGGTCGCTGCCCGCCTGCCGTTCGTGCCAGCGGCTTTCGGCCCGAAGGCGCAGATCGGCCGCGTGGCCTGGGTTGTTCCGTGGTGTCTTCATGGCAGGGCCCTGCGGCCCGGATTGTCCCGCAACACAGACTCGTCTCTTTCCCTGTCCGATTTTGAGCCCACGGGCAGATAAATGTCAAAAGAAGTCCCCTCGCCCGCCACCGACTTCACCGCAATCGCCCCGCCGTGCCTCTGAATGATCATATGGCAGATTGTCAGCCCCAGCCCCATCCCTTTCTGATTCCCTCTTTGCTTGGTTGAGAAATAGGGGTCGAAGATCTTGGGTAGATTCTCCGCCGAAATGCCGACACCCCGATCGGCCACGGTCAACCGGACATATTTCCCAGGCGGCAAGGCCGGCATTTCCCGGGTCAGCTGGGCGACGTTTTCTGCCCGGACGGAGATCACTCCGCCCTCCGGCATTGCCTCCCGCGCGTTCAGGATTAGGTTGCGCATAACTTGGTCGATCTGGCCCTTGTCTACAGTCACCGGCCAGAGATCCTCGGCAAGGAAGAAATCGCAAGACACCATCGAGCCGTCGAGCACCGGCTCGACCGACTCCCGGATCAACCCGGGCAGGGACGTCGCCGTCCGGGTGAGCGCGCCACCTCTGGAAAAAGTGAGGAGCCGCTGGGTCAGGCCCCCGGCCACCAAGGCCGCTTCCTCCGCATTCTTCAGGCACCGCGCGAGCTCCCCATCGACCGGGGTGAGCGTCCAAGCCAGATCCAGACTGAGGGCGATCGCCGAAAGGAGATTATTGAAATCGTGGGCAATGCCGCCCGCGAGAACGCCCGTGGACTCCAGCTTGCTCAAAATGAGCCGGTCCGCTGCGGCGCGCTTGAGTTCAGTAATGTCCGTCAACGCAAGCCGGCACGCGCGTCCCGACTCCGTGACAACGGCTTCCAACTCCACCTCGATCGGAGGCTTGCCTTCCACCCTCAGGGATACCTCGCAACGCTCCCGGGATTGGCTCGAGAACACCCGTTTGAGAAAATCGTCAAATGCAGGCCGGGCCGCCGGGGCAACAAAAGGCACGAAGTGCCGCTTCGCCAACCCGGATCGGGCGACGCCCAGAAGGCCGGCCCCGGCCAGATTGGCCTCGCGAATACCTCCCTCGCGATCAAGGGTCAGGTAGCCCACGGGGGCGAAATCATAGAGATCGGTGATTTTTTCAAGCGCCGCATCAACGTCCACCCGGGCGCGCTGGAGTTCCGCGTTCTGCATCTCCAGTTCAATCTGGTGGACCTCCAGTTCATGGAGCAGACGCTGGGTGTCAGCGTCGTTGCGGGGAGGGACGCGGCCCGCCTGCCGTTCGGGCAAGCACGTTTCGGCCTGACGACGCAGGTCCGCGGCATTGTTCGACCTATTTGCAGCCCCAGGCATGGCAGGTTCTTCAAATTCGGCCGGTCTCGTGTGTTTTTCCCAAACCGGCCTCGCTCCGTTTGCGGTCGGCGATCTCCGCCCGCATGGCTTCTTTCGCCACGTCCAACTTCGCGGATTGGCCGGCCAAGTGCTTTTCCAGAGCGGATTGATGATCCCGCAACTTCGCCTCTAGTGCCTTGGCGACCGTGATGTCCGCGAACGTGATGACCACGCCGTCGATGCGGTCGTCCAGCGTCTGGTAGGGCATGATGCGCACTGTAAACCAGCGGCCGTCGCGCGCGGCGATTGGTTTTTCCGCCGAAGCCAGCGTCCGCAGGATTTCCCGCGCATCGTCGGCCAGTTCCGGGTACTTCAGCTCCGAGGCCAGGTCGGTGATCGGCCGTCCCAAGTCGGCGGGGATCAACTTGATGATTTTCGTCGCCTGGGGAGTGAACCGCCGCACATTGAGATCGTTATCCAAAAAGAGCGTGGCGATATCCGTGCTGTTGAGCAGGTTCTTCATGTCGCTGCTGGCCCGCGACAGCTCGTCCACCTTGGCCTGCAATTCGTTGTTCACGGTATGGAGCTCCTCGTTCATCGATTGCATCTCCTCCTTCGAGGTCGTGAGTTCTTCGTTGGTGGACTGCATTTCTTCGTTGGTGGATTGCAGTTCTTCGTTGGCGGACCGGAGTTCCTCCTGGGAGGTTTGCATTTCTTCGTGGGTGGCCCGCGCCTCTCCCCGGACCTGCAGCAGTTCCTGCTCCAGTTCCGCCAGCCGCGGGCTGACGAGGTAAGGCTTCGGCGGCCGACCCGCCGCTTGGGCGATCACGGGCGCCGCCACGTCGGTGAAGACGATCATAACCAACCCTTGCAACGGACCGGGTTCATCGAGTCGCTGTACGGTCACATCGACGCACTGCTCGCCGCCGTTGGTCCCGACCTTGAGTCCGTGAGCCGCCACGCTTTCTTTTTGCCGGAGCGCTTTCTTGAAGGTGTCAGCCAGTTCATAGCGCAGTCCCTCGCGGGCCATGGCAAAGAGGTTCCAGTTGGCCTTGCCGGCGGCCGGTTCCAGGTATTTGCCGGTCCGGCCGCTGACATAAAAGATGTCTCCATTGTCATTGGTGAGTACGGCCGGCGGGGCGTAATGCTGCAGAACCAGCTGATCCGCCAGGGACTGGAGGCTGGCCGGCGGTCTTGGCGCCGGACGCGCCTCTGCCCCAGCAGGCGGGCCTGCGCCAAATGACGCCGGAAACTCGACCCGCTCCAGCGGCAGGGTGGATTCCGTCCGCCGGAAAAGCCTCGATTTCAGGCTGGCACCAGCAAAGAGGTTGGTGAAACCGCCAACCGTCTCGGCGCTGCCCAGCAACAAAATGCCGCCGGGACTGAGGCTGTAGTAAAACAGCGGAATCAGTTTTTTCTGCACCTCCGGGGTCAGATAGATCAGCAGGTTCCGGCAGCTCAGGATGTCCAGCTTGGTGAAAGGCGGATCCATGATGAGATTCTGCGGCGCAAAGACCACCATCTCGCGAATCTCTTTGCGCACCCGGTAGCCGCGTTCGTCCTTGGTAAAAAACCGCTGCAGCCGTTCTTCCGATACGTCGGAGGAGATATTGGCCGGAAAGACCCCTTGGCGTGCCTTGTCGACCGCATCCCGGTCCAGGTCGGTGGCAAAGATCTGGATCGTAATTCTCCCCTTGGGTTTGATCTTCTCGATGGCCTCATTGAGCACGATGGCCAGGGAATACGCCTCCTCTCCCGTCGAACAGCCGGGCACCCAGGCGCGCAGGGTCGGGCCGGGCGGGCGGCGCGCCAGGAGCGCCGGAATGGCCTGTTCGCGCAACTGCTCCCACACGGTGGGATCGCGGAAGAAGCTCGTCACCCCGATCAGCAACTCCTTGAAGAGCAGATCCAGCTCCTGCGAGTTCTCCTGCAGGTAGCGGACATACGCCACCATCTTGCTGATCTGGTGAATCCCCATGCGACGCTCGATCCGCCGATAGAGGGTGTTCCGCTTGTAGAGGGAAAAATCATGACCGGTGTGAGCGCGCAGCAGCACGACCACCTTTTCCAGGGCGTTCTGCGTCTTGTCTTCCAGCGCCACTTCCGTCCGGGCGGTAACCGGAGCGCGATTCAGGAAGGCGAGGATCTTCTCGGGCAGCTCCTCCACCGGGGCCACGATATCCGCCAGGCCGGCCTCAATGGCGCTGCGCGGCATGCTGTCGAACTTGGCCGTCGCCGGGTCCTGCACCAACGCCACGCCGGCCATCTCCTTGATGGCGCGCAAACCCAGCGTGCCGTCGGAACCCATGCCAGAGAGTATCACCCCGATGCTATGCTGCTGCTGGTCCTGCGCCAGGGAGCGGAGGAACAAATCGATGGGCAGGCGCAATCCGCGCGGCGCCGCCGGCTCGAACAAATGCAGGGCCCCATGCAGGATCGTCATGTCCCGGTTGGGCGGAATCACATAGACGCAGTCCGGCCGGACCTGCATGCGATCCTTGACCTGGATGACCTTCATGCCAGTGGCGCGTTGGAGTAGCTGCGCCATGATGCCCTTGTGCGTCGGGTCCAGGTGCTGGACGATGACAAACGCCATACCGCTGCCCGCCGGCACGTGCCGGAGAAACTGCTCGATGGCCTCAAGTCCGCCCGCTGAGGCGCCGATGCCAACGATGGGAAACGAAACATCGGCCGACCGGAGCGGTGCCTTTTTCCGGACCGCTCGAACGGACCTGTTCGGCCGGCGTTTCACTGATGATTTTGTTTTCATGAACGCGGTCCCTTTCGCATGGAATTCCAGATGAATGATCTTTATCGGTCGTTGCCGCGGGGCGGCAAGATTTGTTGGTAGGGGATGAATGGCACGGTCTTTTGTTTTGGAACGAGTCTCGTCTGACATGGGCGGGACGCCCATGCCACGTGGCANNGGTGTCTCGCCCGTGGGATCGCGTAACGGAAGCGCGATCCTGCCACTGCCTGAATCCGGTTGAGCCGCGTTTGGGCAACGCGCCCCGTCTCCGAGGCTTAACCCGACGACACACTGGATTCCGCCGCCGGAATCTCCCGACTGACGTCCTGGCGGGCCGCCAGCAACCGGCTTTCCGCCTCCAGCCAGATCGCTTCGTCGCGGTTGTCGGGACAACCCTGCTGCTCCCAGAGCTCGCGCGCGCAGGACGCAATTTCGTCATGGGAAAGGGGGAGCGGGGCGCTGGTCTGGGCGGTGGAGTCTGTGTGGAGATGGCTGTGGTGGTGGTTTTTCATCAGGGATTCGAGGTTGAGCGATGGTCCGTCATACGGTTTGGTCCGGCGGTGATAAAAATCGAGCGCACGCCGTCACAAAGGTCCGGGCGTCGCGGCTGGCCCGGCTGAGTTGACGACTCTGCTCTCACCGAAAGTCCTGCCCCTCGGTGACACGATTATGCACTCCGGTTGGGGCGGATAGTATGGGGTGTTGTTCTACCGGGAGGAGCGAGTGGAGGTAGTCGGGCCGGAAGCGGCCCCACTTGGAAGGGGCGCGGCTCGCCGCCCGCGCAGTGTGTGGTCGGGTAAGACCCCATGGCGCCACCCGCGTTGGTCGGGGCATAATCGCCCTGCTCCCAGCCCGATTGGTGTCGCGACACCTCCGATTACGGCTTAGGTTGGTATTCTTTTCCCTCCACCCGCCGCGAGGTCGTCGCCGGTCGCTCGGAAGAACAACCCACTCAATACCACGAACACAGCCTCGCCCGCCAGGCGTGCCCGCCCTTGGTCCCTGAAAAAACAAAGCGATGAAAGCCCTGTTGCTCTACCCGGAGTTCCCGGACACATTCTGGAGTTTCAAGCACGCCTTGAAATTCATCGGCAAACGCGCCTCGCTGCCCCCGTTGGGCCTCCTCACCGTCGCCGCGATGCTCCCCGCGAAATGGGAGAAACGCCTGGTTGATGTGAACGTGCGTCCGCTCCGGGAGAAGGATCTCGCGTGGGCGGACGTCGTGTTGATCAGCGCAATGATCGCGCAACGCGACTCGGCGACGCAGCTCATCGCGCGCTGCCGCGCCGCCGGCAAGACGATCGTGGCAGGCGGACCGCTGTTCACCGTCGAGCAGGCCCGGTTCCCTGACGTCGACCATCTCGTGCTCAACGAAGCCGAGACCACACTGCCCGGGTTTTTGGACGACTTCGCGCGCGGCGTCGCGCGGCACGTCTACACGTCCACGGAACTCCCGGACTTGCGCGAGACTCCGGCTCCGCTCTGGGAGCTGGTGGAGCTGCGGCGCTACGCATCGATGAGCGTGCAATACTCGCGCGGCTGCCCGTTTGACTGCGACTTTTGCAGCGTCACGGCGATGTTCGGCCACCGGCCGCGGGTGAAGACGCCCGCCCAGATCTTAACCGAGCTGGACGGCCTGTGGCAGCGGGGCTGGCGCGGCACGGTGTTCTTCGTCGACGACAATTTCATCGGCAACAAGCGCTCGTTGCGCGAGGAATTGCTTCCGGCGCTCGTCCGCTGGCACCGAGGCAAACGCGGTTTCGGGTTCTATACCGAGGCGTCGATCAACCTTGCCGATGACGAGGAGCTCATGCGCTCGATGGTCGCGGCGGCGTTCGATCAGGTTTTTGTCGGCATCGAGACTCCGGAAGAAGCGAGCCTTACCGAATGCAACAAGCGCCAGAACCAAAGCCGCGATCTGGTTGCCGACGTGAAACGCATCCAACGGGCGGGACTGGAAGTGCAGGGCGGATTCATCGTCGGTTTTGACAACGACTCGCCGACCATCTTTCAGCGCCAGATTGATTTTATCCAAAAGAGCGGCATCGTCACCGCGATGGTCGGATTGTTGCAGGCCGTGCCCGGCACCAAGCTGCATGAGCGGCTCCACCAGCAAGGCCGCCTGCTCGGCGAAACCACCGGCGACAACGTCGATGGCACGACGAACTTCATCCCGCGAATGAACCGCGAAAAACTGCGCGACGGCTACCGGCAGCTGATGGACCACCTCTACGCGCCTGGGCCATACTACCGGCGCATCCGCACGTTTCTGCGCGAGTACCAGCCGATGCGGATTTCCGGCGCGGCGAACTCCGGAAACTTCAGGGCGTTCGCCCGTGCGAGCCTCCGCCTCGGCGTCATCGGCCGCGAGCGTTTTCACTTCTGGGGTTTGCTGATGTGGACCTGTTTTCGCCGGCCGACGCTCGTCCCGATCGCCGTCCGGCTGTCGATCTATGGCTTCCACTTCCGCAAATGCTGCGCGGCGCTCGGCGCCTGACGCGGATCCTCCCCGACCACGGGCCGCCGACACCGCCGGTTGCGCCTTCCGGCTAACACTCTTCGCCCAAGATGCCCGTCGAATTCAAAGACTACTACGCCACGCTCGGAGTCGCTCGTGCCGCGACCGAGGACGATATCAAAAAGGCTTTTCGCAGCCTCGCGCGCCGTTATCATCCAGACGTCGCCAAAGACAAGAAGACCGCCGAGGAGAAATTCAAGGAGATCAACGAAGCCAACGAGGTCCTGAGCGATCCGGTCAAACGCAAGAAATACGACGAACTGGGGGCGCGTTGGCAGGAGGACGGCCACCCGGAGTCGCCCCCGGGATCCCAGGGGCGCGGGGCGCGGTCGGCGGCGGGCGGGCCAGCGCCCGAGTTTCATTTCACCGGGACGGGATTCAGCGATTTCTTCGAGCAGTTTTTCGGCGGCGGCAGCCGTTACGGTTTCGATTCCGGCGGGCGCGACTTCGACGCGGAATCCCGCGCCGAGGAGCGGCGGGGCGCCGACGTCGAGGGTGAGATCCTCGTCACCCTGGCCGAAGTGATGGAGGGGACGCTGCGCGGGATTTCGCTTCGGACGGTTGACCCGCGCACCGGCCAGACCGAAACCCATACCTTTCAAGTGCGCATTCCCTCGGGGGCGATGGAGGGCCGGAGGATTCGGGTGCCGGGCAAAGGGGAGCCGGGCGTGGGCGGCGCGCCGGCGGGCGATCTCTATTTGCGGGTGCGCCATGCCGCCCATCCCGATTTTCGCGTGCGGGGCGCCGATCTTTACTCCGATGTCGATCTGGCGCCGTGGGAGGCGGTGCTGGGGACAACCATCGTCGCCCGCTCCTTCGAGGGTCCGATCAAGGTTCGCATTCCGCCCGCCACCAACCCCGGGGCGCAGTTGCGCGTGCGCGGGCACGGGCTGCCCAAAGGCCGGGGCGGAGAGCGGGGCGACCTCTACATTGTCGCCAATATTCAGATACCCCCACAACTCACGGAAAAGGAAAAGTCGTTATGGGAGGAACTCGGCCGGACCTCGCGGTTCAATCCACGCGAACCGTCGTGAACCGCCAAACGGTTGTTTGGACCAATTTCAGGAGGATACCATGCAAAATGCCGACGAAAGTCCCTTGACTGCCCTGCAAACGTTCGAGCCGATGGCGGCGGACGTTTACTCCATCGAAACTGTCGTACGCCTCACGCAAACGCCGCGTCACCAGATTGCCGTGTATTGCCGACACGGCCTCATTTCGCCGGTCACGGCACCGGAACAGGACGGCTGGTGGTTTGATCACGAAGCGATCCGGGTGCTGCGACGGATTGAATCCCTGCGGATCTATTACGATCTGAATCTCGCCGGCCTGAGTGTCATCTCCGCATTGTTTTGCGAGGTTGAACAATTGCGCGAGGAAGTGCGCGCCCTGCGCCGTTCGTAGTGAGAGCGTTTCCTACCGCAATTGATGCCGCTGTGACGGGTAGCGCCGGTCTTCGACCGGCAATTTTGCCAGTCGAAGACCGGCGCTACTTGACGACCCGGACCAATCGATTCGGCATCCCCCCCGCGGGTAAGACCCCATACAGGATCTCTTTGGTTCCAGTTATCATCCCGCCGTTCAAACCAAAGGTCATTTATGTCACTCATCTCTGTTGTCCTGACTCTTATCGTCGTTGGCGTGCTGCTCTGGCTCATCAACACCTACATCCCGATGCAAGGGACGATCAAGAGCCTCCTCAACGCCGTCGTCGTCATCGCGGTCGTCATCTGGCTGCTGTACGCATTTGGCGTGCTCGGCCACCCGGGAGATATCCGGATTCCGCAGGTGAAGTAGTCCCAGGAGCGTGTCGGACTTGTCCGCCCGCTCCACCCAAATGGCGTCCGCCAGTTGGCGCCGAACAGGAACGTTCCTTTCGATCCGGAGGAGAGGTATTGAACTTTGTCGTGGGTCTGGCGCCAGAGAGGTCCGCGCCGCCCGCCACTTCCATCCGGTCGGGTTACACCCCATGGCTTGCCGATGGCCTTCCCTCCTATCATCGCGCAGTGCGAAGCCGGCAAATCAGCCCAACGCAGACGTCCAACCGAAAACCCACAACGCCTCATCATTTATGTTCACCAATATCAAGCAGCTCTACGGAAAAAAACTCGGCGCCTCGGACGGTGACATCGGCCACGTCAAGGACTTCTACTTTGACGACAAAACCTGGCTGATCCGCTACCTGGTCGCCGACACGGGATCATGGTTGCCAGGACGCCAGGTACTTCTTTCGCCCCATGCATTCGGAACGCACGCCTTGGCGGGATCCAGCGCAGACCCTCATATACTGGGCGTTGACCTGACGCGGAAGCAGATCGAAGGGAGTCCCTCGATCGATTCGCACCGGCCCGTCTCGCGACAATTCGAGGAAGAATACTACCGCTATTACGGCTGGCCTGCCTACTGGCCGGACGGTGGGATGTTGGGCGTCACCGGCTTTACCGTCATTACGCCGCCGTTAGCCCCGGAAAAGCCGCTCCATCACGGGCACAATCAGCGGGATGACCTCCATCTGCGCAGCACCAAAGCAGTAACCGGCTACAACATCCAGGCCACCGACGGACCGATCGGCTCCGTGAGCAGCTTCATGGTGGACGGCAGAACGTGGGCCATTCGCGAACTGGTCGTCGAAACCGGCCATTGGTATGCGGGAAAGAAGATCCTCATCCTTCCCGAGAACATTGGCCGGATCAACTACGAGGATTCAGTCGTATTCGTGAATCTCACCAAGCAAGATATTCAGCAAACCTCGACCAACGACGTCGCGCAGGTGGTCGCCGGCCAGGATTAGGGAGCACCGGAGCCCTTGATCTAATATGCCAGACCAGAACAAATCGAACCGAGGAAAGACCATGCTCAACAAATTCGCCATCGATTATATCGCCTTCCCGCAGCACAGCCATCGTGTCTTCACACATCTCACTGACGATCCGATCGAGGTCGAGGATTTCTTGATGCATCTCCTGGCGGCGCGCGTTCGGATCACGGCCATCCGGCACGACGGCACCGCCATGACGGTCCATGAGTTCGACCGTCTGCTCAAAGTGGCGGCCGAGAGGATCGCCTCGGCGTTGTTGCGGGAATCGCTCGGGCTCGACGGGGCCGAGGTCAAAGACCGGTTTGGCTTCGCCGCCTGATGTCTGCTGGCTGTATCCTGGCGCTCTCCCTCATCCAATCGGACTCGGAATCGGCACGTTGTGCTTGTGCTGCTTCGGAACCGCGAGACGGGCCAGCTGTTCGGTCGCACTATAGTCAGCGGGTAGGGTGTCGACGATATCCTGGAGTTCGCCGCTCTCCCAGTCGATCGCCAGAATAACCTGACTCACCACCGGGTCGATCAGCACCATCCGGAGCAATTCGGCCAAAAATCGGCCGGAACCCGCCCCGTCATGTTGATATTCGACCAACCGGTAATCGAAATCCGCCTCGAAATAACGCATCGTGCCGACCCGCCGCAGACCGGATTGGTCGAAGACACGCATCCATCGTTGCGCCAGTTCATGGGCGATCGGGAACATGAAAGCGAAGTTTTGACCGTGGATGGTCAGACCCAGGCTTGCTTTGCCGGATGTTTCCGGCAGCTGGCCGACGAAGGACTCCGGGAAGAGTGAGCAATAGTCGATTTCCTGGTCTAATTCCGCGCCGCCGGCGGCGTTGCGGAAAGCAAAGCGTCCGGCCTCCTGGTCATAGTGGTCGATGGCCAGCTTGACGTGGCGCCGCACGATGATCGTAGCTGGATCGATCGTTTCCGCCTGGGCGTCAAAATCGTCGACAAAAGGCGCCAGGCGCTTCTGGCCGACTTGGCCATCCGGGATGCTTAACTCGCTGCGGAACTCCTCGGCGGCAATCTCGCGCAGAGGCTTTCCCGTGCCCGCAGCCCTGAGCTTCATGAGGAGGAATCGACGCGCGGATCCTCGGCATAAATCACGGTATCGGCCCCGCGGATAGTGCCCACGATCAGCAGGGCGAGCAGCGAACCGATGAGTGATTTCATGGTGGTTATGTGCCGGGCCCCCCGGCATTCGCTTAAAAGCAGGATTCGGGCCAGAAGGTGCTGACAGCCTACAATCGGCCCCGCCACGGCGAGGGGAAGCTGGTTCGTTGTAAAATCGCTGCGAAACCCGCTTCCGGGTCCGCCTCCTCCCTACCCCGGCTCACCGGCCGCTCGGAGCCGAATCCACGCACTTAGACTGCGGCTCAGCCATCGAGCTGGCGCTGCAAAAAGGCGGACCGCGTGTCTGATGTCGACCCGCTCAGGTGGCGCGCGTTCTCCCCAACGCGCTCAGAGCCGTGGCGGGGCTCGGTTAGGCTGCAACGATGCAGCCCCGCCGCCAAACGAGTTCGGCGCCGAACGGGAAGGAACGTGTAGCCGGGCTCGCACTCCTTCGTCAAGCTATGGAGGACAGGCCGAGCGGCGACCCCCCGACATCCGACTGCTTGATCTCGGATGAAGCGTTTTGGGCAAACGCAAAGACCGGAGCCACGGCGGCTCCGGTCTTCTTGATTGCGGTGGATTCTGACCGTTCGTTGCATTTTCCATCGATCGGGCAGGCCGACGGATGGACGCAGACGATGACGGCCAATGAATCAGATTTTCACCGTCATATTGTTGTCGACGGATTTCACACCCCGAATGCTCTCCACGAGCTTCCCGACGAGGGATTTTTCCGCATCGTTGGCCGCCTCGCCCGTGATCACGACCACACCGTCAGTGGTTGTGACCTTGGTCTTGAGTGCGCTCGTCGATTTGTGGGTGAGCAACGTGTATTTCACCTGGCTGGTGATCGAGGCGTCGTCGATGTGCTCGCCCATGGTCTCGCCCATGGTGGGCTTCTCGTTCACGACGATATCGTTTTTGACCGATTTCACCCAGTCAATTTCCTTGGCATAAACCCCAGTGAGATCTTTTTGCGCCTGGTTGTCGGCGGTGCCGGTCAGGGTCACGACCCCGTCCTTCACGTTGATCGTAGTGTTGGCGTTGCTCACGTTCGACCGAACGAGCAACTGGGTGTGAAGCTTCAGCGCGATCCAGCTGTCGGAGTGCTCCTTGAGCGCCGGATCCAAGGTGATCTGGTTGTCCACCCGAGTGACACCCGGGAGGTTGGACACGGTGTCTTCAGCGACGGATTTCATGCTATTGTCGGCGACCACGCCCGTAAGCGTGACAACGCCGTCGTCGGCCTTGACCGTCACCTTGTCCTGGAGGACGGTGCGGTAGTTATAGGAAGCCTTCGCGGCATCCTCAATTTTGCTGTCGCTGCTGGATGAGGCGAATAATGCGACCGACGTAGTCGCGATGAGCGATGAGATGAGCAGGTAATGTAATTTCATATATTCTCTGGGCTGGGCTGATAGTTGAGGAGAGGCGCGGTGCGGTGAGAGACGGTGTTCCGCGGCGACGACCCTGTCGTCTTCTGCGTATCAATCATCAGACATCCGAGTCCGTGGTTTCCTGGGGCCCAACGGTACACCCGGAGGCTCCGCCAGAGTATGGGGTCTAACCCGACCGGAATTGCCCTGTGATTCCCGAGGAATTGTGGGCCTCTCATTTGACCAGGGCGCCAAC
Organism: Opitutia bacterium; assembly: GCA_003142955.1. GTDB lineage: Bacteria > Verrucomicrobiota > Verrucomicrobiia > Opitutales > Opitutaceae > Fen-1467. Next base: position 40,766 of record PLOH01000027.1, read on the forward strand.
GTCGCTTTGGCCTGCCATCAACAACGTAGAGGCGCTTTGCCTCGCGACCACTCCTTCATCCGTGGAAACACCGGCGGATGACCGCGACGGCTCAGCGAACGCGGCGCCTCGTTCCGCCGCAGTCGGGTTACACCCCATATCGTTAATCTCCCGCCAGGAGTAGCGTCTCTGGTTGGGAAAAGTTCGTTCCACGGTCGCTCCGGGTACCGACGATAATCCGGCGAGTGGAGGCGCCATCCTGCACCCGCTGCGTTAACCCACCACCCGTCCCAGGATAGTAACTACCAAAATGCTCCTCACCGAATTAAACTGGCGCATTGCCCGCGGCAACTTGATGACCGCGGCCGCGTTGCTGGGAGTCGATGCCTGCCCGATGGAGGGCCTTGATCCGGCCAGCTACGACGAACTCCTCGGTCTCGCGGCAAAAGGCTATTCCACTGTCTGTGCCTGCGCCCTTGGCTACCGTGCAGCGGATGACCAATCCGCCTCCGCGGAAAAGACGCGGTATGAGTTCAGCGAAGTCGGCGAACAACGCTAACGGCAAACCATTCTTCCCTATTCAGCAGCGACCCCATTACGCCCGCTTGTCCGGCAGCCGAAAAAAACTCCATCATGAATAAGATCATCTCACTCGCCCTCCTCGTCGGAGGAATCGTTCTGATTATCTACGGGATCAACGCTTCGGACTCCATTGGATCGAGCTTCTCGCGGTTCTTTACCGGTTCGCCCACGGACAAAACGATGTGGCTGATCATCGGCGGCACGGCGGCGAGCGTGGTTGGACTCGTCGGAATGGTGCGCGGATCCAAATCTGCTTAACGACCTTATCCTATGCTGAGCTATACCGTCCTCTTCCTGGTCATCGCCCTCATCGCCGGCGCGCTCGGCTTCGGTATCATCGCCGGTGCCGCCGCCACGATCGCCCGGGTGTGCTTCCTCATTTTCCTCGTCTTGTTCGTCCTTTCGCTCGTGCGCCGCTCGCGGCCGCCCGCCTGAACCAAGAACCACTCCCGGCCCGGCCGGCTTTCCATCGGTTGCAGCCAATTCGCCTCCTTTACCCATGAAAAATAATCAAGATGCCGCCCATACGCCCAAAGAACTTCTCACCGACCTGCAGGCGCTCGTCGCGGAAGCCGAAGCCATGATTGCTGACTCCCTGTCCGAACATTCGGCCGACGCCATCGACTCTTTGCGCTCGCGCTTCGTCGCCGCGCAGGAGCGCTTCACGGACGCCTATGCCGGGGCGCGGAAGAAGGTCCTCGCCGGAGCCAAATACACCGACGAAACCATCCGCGCGAATCCCTACCAGTCTCTGGCCATCGCGGCCGGTGTTGGCCTCCTCGTTGGGGTGCTCCTGGGCCGTCGCAGCAAATAGTCGCTTTCGCCATGGATGCGGCCCCACCCAGCTCCGTGGGTTTTCTCGGATCGCTCCGATCGCTCGGTGACGGGTTGCTGGCGAGTTTGCAGGATCGGCTGAAGCTCGTCTCAATCGAGGTGCAGGAGGAGAAATTCCGCCTGATCCGGACGTTCGTCTGGATCAGTGCGGTGGTCTTCTCGGGCATGATGACCATCACGTTCGCCAGCCTCACGTTGGTGTATCTCTTCTGGGAAACCGCCCGTCTCGCGGTGCTCGGTGGATTGACGGCACTCTATGCCGGGGCACTGGTGGTGGTCATTGTCGCATTCCGCCGTTACCTCGCGCGCCAGCCGCACCCTTTCGCTGCCACCCTACACGAAATCGGGGAAGACCGCGCATGTATCCGGACCGAGAACTGACCCGGCTCGCCGCCACCAAGGCCGCGCTGCGCCGGGACATTGCCCTCCACCGCTCCCAATGCGCAAAGGCTGCGGCCCGGGCGGCGCAACCCTTGGAGTGGCTGGACCGGATGCTGGCATTCTGGCGACGGCTCCCACCACTCGCTCGGTTCGCGGCAATGCCGCTCGGCCTACTTGTCCGGCACACCGTTTTTCCCCGCCTGAAAATCCTGCGCGCACTCGTGCGCTGGAGTCCGCTCGTCTTTGGCGCTGTGCGCGTTATTAGCCGCGCGGTTAGAATCCCGGCTGAACCCCGAAGATCCTCAAACGGCCAGTTCACCCGACCGCTCCGCTAACCCCGGGCAGGTTCCCTAGCGGACCGGGGGCGGCAACAAAGGTGGAGGGCCCGGCGTCGTCCGGGCCAGGGAATTGGTCATGGGCGGTGACGGAGCCCCGCCCTCCAGCAGCATCATTGCGCGACACCGGATGAGCCCGGGATCAAGGATGTCCCCAACGCCGTGCCGCCGCGTGGTTCGCTCGAATTCAGCGGACCAAGAGCAGGACCAGCACGACAACCAGAAGCAGCCCGAGTCCGCCGCTCGGATAATAGCCCCAGCTCCGGCTGTGCGGCCAAGTGGGAAGTGCGCCGAGGAGCAAGAGAAACAGTACGACCAGCAAAACGACTCCTAACATAACAGTCCTTTCCCGATATCCCGAGAAGCAGCCGTCGTGCGGGCCGGAGCCCGCCGCGATCTCGCGTTTCCAGGGTGGAAGCAGCGGATGCTTCTCTCACCCGAGCATACCCGGATGACCGCTCCGCCGCCACGGGGTCTTACCCTACCTTCGAAGCAGCCGAAACCGCGCGGAAATTCGTCTCCCAGGGCGGCACGGCCGCGGCGCTGGCGGATTTCATCGCGCGCGACGACGACTACACCGACCATGACAGCAACGTCCACTCGACGATCACTTTTCTGGGCAATCACGACGCCGGCCGCTTTGCCTTTTTTCTCCAGCAGGACAATCCCGATGCCCCGCCAGCGCGGCTCGCCGACCTCGTCAAGCTCGGTCACGGCCTGCTCTACCTCTCCCGCGGCCAGCCGGTGGTCTACTATGGCGATGAACAGGGCATGATCGGCCGCGGAGGCAATGACATGCAGGCCCGGGAGGACATGTTTGCCTCCCAGGCGCCCGACTTCAGAACTGCCACGCTCCTTGGCACCACGCGCACCGGCGCGGACGACAAGTTTGACGAGCAACACCCCTTCTACCGGTTCTTTTCCCGCCTCGGCGCGCTGCGCGCCCGACATCCGGCCCTGCGTGTCGGCGCCATGCTTCCCCGTCTGACGGCCGAGCCCGGGTTGTTTGCCTTTTCCCGCATCGAGCGCCACGAGCTCGTGGAATATGTCATTGCCCTCAACAACTCGCGAACCGTGACGCTTACCGCCTCCGTTCCGACCAGCCAGCCGGCGCGGGCCACCGTCATGCGCATTTTCGATTCCCGCACGCCTGATGCCCCCGGCGGGGAAGCCCTGACGGCGGACAGCGCCGGCGCAGTCCGAGTCACGCTGGCGCCGCTGCAGTTCGCCGTGTGGCGTGCTGCCGCGGCACTCTCCGCGCCAACCGCTCCTCCGCAAATCTCCTTGGTCAACCCGGCGGACGAAGCCACCCTCAGTTTCACTTCCCGCGAAGTGGATGGCCTGGTCTTTCCCACGCGCCGGGAAATTCGCGCCGAGGTTTCCGGTGGTGACGGTGTGGCCGAGGTCACGTTCGTGATGTCGCGGGCCTCACGGCCGGGCCAGTACGAGCTCCTCGGCACGGATGATGCCGCGCCCTACCGCGTGTTCTGGGAGCCCCCGTCCGATCTTGCGCCGGGCGAGACACTGGAGTTCATCGCCACCGCCAGCGACCTGCGCGGCCACTGCGCGGTTGCGCATATCCGGGGTGTAACGGTCGCGCCCGTGAAGATCTCCTTCGGCATTCCCGGCGCAAAGACTCCCTGCATTCTCAAGCCTGCGCCGGCAACTCTTGATGTGACCGCTGGCACCGGCTTCACCCTCTCGGTCCAGGCCGACGGCATGGGCCCGATCGACTACCAGTGGCTGCGGAACGGTGAACGCATCGCCGGCGCCACCGCGGCGACCTGTTCGATCGTCCAGGCCGGTCGCGCCGATGCCGGCGAGTATCGCGTGCTTGCGCACAATCTTGCCGGCACGAGCATCAGCCCGGTGACCTTCGTGAGTATTGCTGCCGCGACCAGCAGGTTGTCCCCATGCTCCGACACGAAGTCAGTCGTTGGTCATTGATGTGGGCCGGAGGGTGGCGAAAACCCACCACTGGGATCGCCGACCCTCGATGGTAACGATTGTCCCGCCATCTTGCAGGCCTTCCCCTTCGTTGGCTGCACTCACCAACACGAAGAACCGATTTAAATATCGCCGATCAGCAATGCCATACACATCATATTCGCCAACTGGTGGGCTGCTTTGTTGGCTCGTTCCAGGTCATCCGGCCTTTCCTGCGGCGTGCCGAGGCGGCGTTGAAGTTCGGCGATTTCATGCTCAATCATCGGTGCTTTGGCGAAGTGCCGGTTCACGGCTTCCATCAATGCCTGTCTTTGCGGCGTAACCGGCTGCATACTCTCCCGAGCGTAGATCGAGAGGGCCAAGTGAAGTTTGTAATGGTCGTATGGTTGGTCGGTTACGGATGACATGCTGGGTGAAGCGTCGGGTAGAATCGTAACGCCAATAAATTGCGTCAAGCTAAATTAGGGGATTTCCCCTACTCTAACTACAATATTTTCATTGTGCCCTATTGCCCTTTCTTCCCCGCTGCGCCCATTTGCATCAATGTGGCTTTTCTGTTCACTGCGTATTTACTTATGAAACACTACAATTTTGCCGACCAACTGCGGGTCCTGTGGGACAAGGCATCTTCACGCTACGCCAAGGGCCAGCGTGACGCCGGCACTTACTTTACCGCCGACGAGCTGGCGTTCCTGGCCGGCAACGGCCTCACCGCGCAAAATCTTTATGATTATGCGGAGGACTTCACCGGCGGTGGCGAGCCCACTTGGGACACCGCGCTGGCGATCGAGCTGGTTCGGCGCGATTATTTCCTCAACGTCCAGGCCGGCAAGGCCTCCCAGGTCGTGCTGGATGAAGCGACGCTGCCGGACAAGACCGCCGCCGTGCAGGGGATTGAATGGCTGCCACGCCTCATCCCGAAGGCCCGGGCCAAGCTCCGCGGCGAATTGCCTCCCTCGCTCATGTACTGCTGCGGTGGTGACCGGCGGTTCTTCAAGGCCCACGACATCCATCCCGCCGAGTTCTTGACGCTGGTCTGGCGTCACGACCACGCCTACTCGTCCATCATCGATTGGGTGGTGCGACGCAGCAAGTCGTCCTGAACTGCTTTCTTAAAAGCGTAGGACGAATCCGGCCCAGGACCTAGAAACCTGAAAAGAATCATCACCGGTCGTTTGACTGGCGGTCCGTCGGGGACATTTTTGTTGTCATTCAGTCTTTCGATTCTCAGGGGTGCCGGACGTCCGCTGCATAGGTAGCTGATCGCTCTCTCGGCGAGTTGAGTTTCCTCGATTTCGCACGGGATGACTAATTCGGAGGGACGGCACCGTAAGCCGATGCAGTCTCATGTCCTCCTACACACTCACCATCAACGGGCGCGCCCAAACGGTAGACGCTCCGCCAAACCTGCCTTTGCTCTGGGTGCTCCGGGACCTTCTTGATCTCAAGGGCACCAAGTACGGCTGCGGGATCGGCCAATGCGGCGCCTGCACCGTCCACGTCAATGGCGTGCCCACGCGATCCTGCATGTCGCCAGTCTCGACCGTCGCGCGAATGAACATCACGACCATCGAGGGCCTCTCGGCCGATGGCGCGCATCCGCTGCAGCGCACGTGGTGCGAGCAGGACGTTCCTCAATGCGGCTATTGCCAGGCTGGGCAGATCATGACGGCCGCCGCGTTGCTCGCGGCCAATCCCACACCCACTGATTCGGACATCGACGATGCCATGGCGGGCAATCTCTGCCGCTGCGGCACCTACCTGCGGATCCGGGAAGCCATCCACGCGGCCGCAGCCCTCGTCGCGCCGGCAAAGGGGGCTGCGTGAGCCACTCCGCTCCAATCATGGATCGTCGGTCGTTTCTGCGGGTATCCGGCCTCGCCGGCACCGGCGTGTTGCTGGGGCTTTACCTAAAGGACGGCGCGAAGCTGCTCGCGGTCAACGGGGAGGAGATCCCAGCGGGCTTTTCGCCCAATGCGTTCATCCGCATCAGCTCGACCGGAGCGGTGACGATCGTTTCAAAGAACCCCGAGATCGGCCAAGGCATCAAGACATCGCTCCCGATGATCGTGGCTGAAGAACTCGATGTGGACTGGAAGTCGGTCATCGTGGAACAAGCGGACCTTGACCGCCGTTTTACTCGTCAAGTCGCCGGCGGCAGCACCTCGACTCCCACCAATTGGGACGACCTTCGCCACGCCGGCGCGGCCGGGCGGCAGCTGCTCATTGCCGCCGCCGCTCAGACCTGGAACGTGCCCGAGTCCGAATGCTCGACAATGTCCGGCACCGTCGTCCACGGTCCCACCGGCCGAAAATTGACGTATGCCCAACTGGTGCCCAAGGCTGCCGCGCTGCCCGCCCCTGATTTTGCATCGGTCAAGTTGAAGGATCCGAAGGATTTCAAAATCATCGGGCGGCCGATTTCCGGCGTCGACAATCCGGCCATTGTCACGGGCCGGCCGCTCTTCGGCATTGATGTCACGGTGCCGGGGATGCTTTACGCCGTTTTTGAGAAATGCCCTGCGTTCGGGGGCAAGGTCGTCGGCGCCAATCTCGATCGCGTCCGGGGCATGCCCGGCGTCCGCCAGGCGTTCGTGGTCGAGGGCGGCAGCCGGCTCAATGGCTTGCTGAGCGGCGTGGCCATCGTTGCCGACACCTGGTGGGCGGCCCGTTCGGCGCGCCAACAGCTCCGCGTGACGTGGGAGGAAGGTCCGGCGGCCGGGCACGGAAGCGAGGAATTTGCCCAAATGGCCGCCGCGTTCTCAAAACAAGCCGGGCAGATTACGCTACGCAACGATGGCGATGTCTCGGCGGCCCTACAGAGCGCCGCCAAGACAATCGACGCTGCCTACCTCTATCCTTTCATCGCGCACGCCAACCTCGAGCCCCAGAATTGCACCGCCCGTTTTCAAGACGGAAAGATGGAAATCTGGGCCCCGACGCAGAACCCCCAATCAGGGCAACAACTGGTGGCCCAGACTCTGAATCTACCCGCGGCAGACATCACCGTTCACATGACGCGCAGCGGCGGCGGCTTCGGGCGGCGCCTGGATAGCGACTTCATGGTCGAAGCGGCCGCGATCGCCAAGACCGCAGGCGTGCCGGTGAAACTGCTTTGGACTCGCGAAGACGATTTCCAGCACGATTTTTATCGACCGGCGGGATTCCATTTCCTCAAGGGCGGCGTCGACGCGGACGGCAAACTCGTCGCATGGAAAAACCATTTCGTCACCTTTGGCAAGGATGGCAAGGCGGCCAGCAGCGCCGGCCTGTCGGACAGCGAGTTTCCCGCGCGCTTTGTTCCGCATTTCAAACTGGAAACCTCTTTCCTCCCGCCGGTCGTGCCGACCGGCCCGCTGCGAGCACCCGGCAGCAATGCTATCGCCTGGGTCATGCAGTCGTTCATTGACGAACTGGCCCATGCGGCAGGCAAGGACCCGGTGCGGTTCCGCCTCGATCTGTTAGGCGAACCACGAATGGTCGGAGAGCCGGGCGGCTCGTCGGGTTATGATGCAGCCCGGATGCGGGGTGTCCTCCAGCTCGTCGCGGAAAAATCCGGCTGGGGCCGGCCGGTGGGCAAAGGGCGTGGGCTCGGTGTGGCGTTCCATTTTAGCCATCGCGGCTACTTCGCCGAGGTGGCCGAGGTCAGCGTCGACGGCGGGGGAACGCTCAGCGTCCACAAGGTCTGGGTGGCCGCGGACGTCGGCAGCACCATCATCAACCTCAGCGGCGCGCTGAACCAGGTGCAGGGATCGGTGATTGACGGACTGAGCGCGGCCTGGCTGCAGGAGATTACCATTGATCGGGGACGGACCCAGCAGAGCAATTTCGACAGCTATCCGCTGCTGCGGTTTAACGACGCGCCGTCCGTCGAGGTTCATTTTCTGAAGACCGACCATCCGCCAACGGGCCTCGGCGAACCCGCGCTGCCGCCGGTGATTCCGGCTGTCTGCAACGCCATTTTCGCCGCCACTGGCAAACGGATCCGAACCCTGCCGATTGCCAAGACGGATCTGCGCCCCACGTGAGGGTTTGCCCCTCTGGCATTCCCGCCAAGGAGATCCGCGCCATCCGCAGGCCCTGTCGAACGCCCTCAGCCGTTTCTATGCAAAATGTAGGAAGCGAGCTTGCTCGCGATTTAGAGGTGGAGATCGCCTGCCAGCAGGCTTCCTACACCCGCACACCAATCGGTTCGCGAGCGCACGAGGAGAATTGCCAGCAATTGCATGATCCCGCTAAGCCCGGCTTTCCGCCAGTCGCGCCACAAAAGCAGCGAGTTTTGCCGGGGCTTTTACCCCGGGACCGGCTTCAATGCCGCTGTTCACGTCGACGATGCGCGCGCCGGTCACCTTCAGGGCGATGCTGATATTCTCCGAATTCAATCCGCCGGCGAGAATCCATGTTTTCTCCGGTTTCGCCTCACGGTGCCGGCGGAACTTTGTCCAGTCGGCGGTTTTTCCGCTGCCGCCGAACTTGTCGGCGACAAACGCGTCGAACAAGAAGGTGTTGGCCAAAGCGAGTACCGCTGGAGGAATGTCGGACTCCGGAGACAGCCGGGGGGCGAGCCACAACCGCTGCGATCCGGCTTCCGCCGCCCAGGCCGCGGCGCCGGAGGGAAAGACATTGGCATCAAAATGAACCTGGATGAAATCAAAACCCGTCGCCGCGATCTCCCTCATTTCCGCGAGCGTCGGTTCCACGATCACCGCTACTTTCCGGCCGCCATGCAGGCGCGGGGCCATCGCGCGATACTGCTTCAGCGTCACGGACCGCGGCGACTTCGCGTAGAGATTAAACCCGAGGTAGTCCGCCCCAGCGCGATCGGCCAGTTCCGCGTCGACCAGCGACGTGAGTCCGCAGACCTTGAATTGGATGCCGTTGATCATAATCCCAACGCGGTCAATGGGCGTTAAGTCGCTCGACCAGGGCGTCGACCAGGGCGTCGATATTCGATTCTTTCGCCTCGAATTCCACCCGGATACCAGCCTTGCGCATCGCTTCGCTGGTGCGTGGGCCGATGCTGCCGGCCAGCGGACGCTTTACCCCGGCGGTGGGCTGCAGCAGTCCCGCTTGCGCGGCAAACGCCTGCACGGCCGACGAACTGGCGAACAGCACCGCATCCGCCCCGGACTGCCGGAAATCTTCCGCCGCGGAGCTTCCGGCCAGGTCGGTCCGGACGTTTTCGTAGACCTGAAAGGTGTCGACGATCGCCCGCGCCGTTTCGAGTTTCTTGACCAGCGTGTCGCGGTTGAGATTGCCGGTAATCACCAGCACCTTGGCATGGTCAAGGCTCCCGCTGGTAATCATCGCCTCCGCCAATTCTTCCGCCGTTCCACCTTCCGGACAGAGCTCAACTTCGAGGTGCAGGGCGCGCACAAGGCGGGCGGTGGCCTCGCCGACGCACGCGATCCGCATTACGCCAAGGGCACGCAAATCGCGAAATCCCTTGAGAAACAGGTCAAAGAAATGACGCACGCCATTGGCGCTCGTGAACACCAGCCAGTCGTAGCGTCCGAGTTCCGCAAAGATCTCGAGGGTGGTTTCGGGGTCTGCCGCCGGCCTGATCTCGACGAGCGGCAACTCCAACGCTTCGGCGCCAAGCAACTCGAGCTTCCTCCGCAGATCGCCGGCCTGTTCCCGCGTGCGCGTGACCAAAATCCGCCGGCCAAACAGGGGAAGCCGCTCAAACCAATTCACCTTCTCATGACCGCGCACAACCTGACCGACCAGGATGACGGCGGGCGCGTCGAGTTGCCGGGAATCGGCCAGATCAGCGAGGGTTGCCGCAGAGCCGGCAACGCTTCGCTGGCGGCCGAGCGAGGCCCACTGCACCACGGCAGCCGGAGTCGCAGGCGGCAACCCGCCCGCCATGAGTTCGGAGAGAATCAGCCGCAGATGCCCCATGCCCATGTAGATCGCCAGCGTCGCGTCGGGCAGGGCCCCATAGCGACGCCAATCCGTCGCCAGCGCATGCGTTTGCGGGTCCTCGTGCCCCGTGAGGAAGATGAGGGCCGAACTCGTGTTGCGTTGGGTCAGCGGAATCCCGGCGCAAGCGGCCGCCGCCAGGGCCGCCGTTACACCCGGGACGATTTCGAAGGGAATGCCGTCCGCCGCGAGGCGGCGCGCTTCCTCGCCCCCACGCCCGAAAACAAACGGGTCGCCGCCCTTCAGCCGGACCACGCGGAGCCCCGCCTCCGCCCGGGCGATGAGGAGCGCCTCAATCTCGTCCTGCGGCCGCGCGTGGCGCTGCGGACGCTTGCCCACGTAGATCTTCTCGCAATCCGCCCGGCACCAGGCGAGCAGTTCGGGATGGACGAGATAGTCGTAGACAATCACGTCGGCCGAAGCGATCAACTCCTTCGCGCGACAGGTCACCAGACCCGGATCACCGGGGCCGGCGCCCACAAGAAAAACCTTCCCTTTGGTCATTGAGAAATTTGGCTGGTCGGATTTGTCAAACTGCAGTCGGACCACTAAAGTCCACTCCGCCGCCATCAGCAAAGCTCTTTTCGTCCACCGCCCGACGGCCGCGCAAGCAAACCCGTTGAACGCCCGCGGTCAAGTCCGGCCCGCGCGGCTGGCCGGCGTCGTGAACCGGCCTCATGCAGTTGATGTGGGGTCGCCGCTCGTCGGTGGACCGTTCCCCATGGCCAATTAGCCCGGCGACACGCGCCGGCCCTACGCACCATTTGTTGCCGTTATCGTCATTCGAAAAGCACCGGTCAACTGCATGATCCCGGCCAGGCCGAAATCACGTATTCGGTGTAGGAAGCCTGCTTGCAGGCGATACACTCCTCGAAATCGCGAGCAAGCTCGCCTCCTACAATTTGCCTAGTCTCAGCCCAGAAGTGGCCAACCGTTGGGCCAAGCCGGGCTTGACGAGGTCATGAAATCATTAGCAACTGACGACCGAAGCGGAATTCACCAGCCGTCTGGGTAACGCCTTATGAGCACAATCGAACCAGCAAGCCAGTACAACTCCGTCCTGACCGGCCGGGAGGAAATCAACGCCCAGTTGCTCATCATGCGCGTGCAGCCGGAATCCGCCCTTTTCGATTTCAAGCCCGGCCAGTTCGCGGTGCTTGGGTTGATGAGCCGTGAATCCCGGGTGCCGGAGGCGGACGACGAGGAACCGCCAGCCGCGCCGCACAAGATGATCCGGCGGGCCTACAGCATTGCATCCTCCAGCGTCGAAAAGCGCTACCTTGAATTCTACATCACGCTGATCACAAGTGGCCAGCTCACGCCAAGGTTGTTCGCGCTGCCGTACGGTGGCCGGTTGTTGCTCGGACCCAAGGCGAGCGGGATATTCACGCTGGACCACGTGTCGCCCGGCAAGGCCGTGCTGCTGATCGCCACCGGCACCGGGCTCGCGCCGTACATGTCCATGCTTCGCACGATGCTCGTCACCGACACCTCGCGGCCCTACGTGGTGCTGCACGGAGCGCGCTACAGCTGGGACCTCGGCTACCGTGCGGAACTGGAAAGCCTCGCTCGCCTGCGGCCGAACCTGACCTATATCCCCTCGATCACGCGCCCGGACGAGGATCCCCATTTTCGCGGCTATACCGGACGGATTCAAACGCTGCTCGACCAGGGGATTGTCGAAGCACTCAGCGGCGTGCCGCTCAATCCCGCACAGGTTGAAGTTTTTCTTTGCGGCAACCCGGAGATGGCCCGCTTCGCCCAGGAGATGCTCGCCCTCCGTGGCTTCACGGCATCGCGCGGCAAGGAACCCGGCTCCCTCCATGTGGAAGAGTTTTGGTGAGCACCTGTCAGTTCACGCCATCCGCCCCTCGTCTGCCGCCTGAACCGGCTGCTTTTCTTCGGGAGTCCAATGCCGATTCCCGAATCCGGAACCGATGTTTTTCCTCGCCTAATAGGGATGGGATGCCAGCCTCTGGCGCGATTTTCCGGATTGCTCGGCCAGCGGATTCCAACCGTCACGGCCTGCAAATTACCCCGGGATTTCCGTCAGCTTCCTCAAGTATCCATCAACCAATCACGAATAGGAAAAGGAGAAAACATCATGGCAATCATTGACTTCGGCGGTGTGAAAGAAGAAGTCGTCACCCGAGACGAATTCTCGATGGCGCAGGCCCGCAAGGTGCTCAAAAATGAAGTCATCGCGGTCATTGGGTATGGCGTACAGGGACCGGCTCAGGGGTTGAATATGAGGGACAATGGATTCAAGGTCATCGTCGGCCAATCCAGAAAATTTGAGAAAGACTGGAACCGGGCGGTCGAAGACGGCTGGGTCCCCGGAAAGACGCTATTCGACATGGAAGAGGCCGCCCAACGCGGCACGATCATTCAGATGCTGGTTTCCGATGCGGCCCAGCGCACTATCTGGCCGTTGATCAAGAAATGCCTCAAGCCGGGCAAGGCACTCTATTTTTCCCACGGCTTCTCCATCGCCTACCGGGAGCAGACCGGGGTGGTCCCGCCGAAAAATGTCGATGTCATCATGGTCGCGCCGAAAGGCTCGGGCACCTCGGTGCGGCGCAATTTTCTTTCCGGGGCCGGCATCAATTCCAGCTTTGCCGTGGAACAGGATTTCACGGGGCACGCCAAGGACCGTTGCATGGCGTTGGGCATCGCGATCGGTTCGGGTTACCTGTTCCCGACCACGTTCCGGCAGGAGGTGTTCAGCGACTTGACCGGAGAGCGCGGCGTGTTGATGGGAGCCCTGGCCGGAGTCATGGAGGCCCAGTATGAAGTGCTGCGGAAACACGGCCATTCTCCGAGCGAGGCGTTCAACGAAACCGTCGAGGAACTCACGGAGAGCCTGATCCGGCTGGTCGGCGAAAACGGCATGGACTGGATGTATTCGAATTGCTCCGCCACGGCCCAGCGGGGCGCGCTGGATTGGAAGCCCAAGTTCAAAGCCGCGGTCCTGCCCGTCTTCAAGGATCTCTACAAACGCGTGGCCACCGGCAAGGAATGCACCCGCGTCCTCTCGGCCTGCGGCGCCCCGAACTACCAGGAAGCGCTGGGCAAGGAACTACACGCCCTCGGCAATTCGGAAATGTGGCTGGCCGGCAAGGCTACCCGCGCGCTCCGCCCGAAGCTGGCCACGAAGGAAATTCCCGGCACCACCAAAGGCGTCAAAGGCCGCGGGGAAAACTGAGGTTCGCTCCGTTCTTTCGGCTGTTCCGCAGGAGCCTGCTGGCCGGTTATCCCGGATTGCGAGCCGGCTCGCTCCTGCGTTTTTTCCCCTTTCGACCATCATCAACCGTCGGGCGCAGGCTCAGCGCGCCCAATGCCATTTACGACCATGCGCAGCGACATCATCAAGAAAGGCTTTGAACGCGCCCCCCACCGCAGTCTGCTCCGCGCCGCGGGCGTGATTGAATCCGAGGCTGACTTCGACAAGCCGTTCATCGCCATCTGCAACAGCTACACCGACTGTATTCCCGGTCATGCCCACCTCAACGAGGTTGGCCAGCTGGTGAAACGCCTGGTCCGCGTAGCGGGCGGCGTGCCTTTTATCTTCGACACCATCGGCATCGACGACGGCATCGCCATGGGCCACTCGGGCATGAAGTACTCGCTGCCGTCCCGCGAGCTGATCGCCGACTGCGTGGAGTCGATGCTGCGCGCCCACTGTTTCGACGGGATGGTCTGCATCCCCAACTGCGACAAGATCATCCCGGGCATGCTCATGGCCGCCATGCGCGTGAACATCCCCACCGTCTTTGTCTCCGGCGGGCCAATGGCGGCGGGGATTGCGCAGACCGACCCCGCGAGCGAGCTCCCGGAGCACCTGCGTCCCGCCTCGGTGAAGTCCGACCTCATCTCCGTTTTCAAGGGCGTCGGGGCACACCAGACCGGCAACCTTGCCGCCGCCGAGCTCCTGAAATTGGAGCAGAGCGCGTGCCCGACCTGCGGTTCCTGCTCGGGCATGTTCACCGCCAACTCGATGAACTGTCTCTGCGAGGCCCTCGGCATGGCTTTGCCCGGCAACGGCACCATCCTTGCCGTCTCGAAAGAACGCGAGCAGCTCTACCGCCGCGCCGCCGCGCAAATCATCGAGCTCGTCAAGCGCGACCTCAAGCCGCGCGACATCGCCACGCTCGACGCTTTCGACAACGCGATCGCGCTCGATGTCGCCATGGGTGGCTCGACCAACACCGTTCTCCACACCCTCGCCGTCGCCCGCGAGGCCGGCATCGAGTACGACATCGCCCGCATCGACGGCATCTCCCGCCGCATTCCCTGCCTGTGCAAGGTTTCGCCGTCGTCCGACTATCACATGCAGGACATCCATCGCGCCGGCGGCATTCATACCATCCTCGGCGAATTGAAACGCCTCGGCGCGCTCAAGACCGACTGCCTCACCGTCACTGGCAAGACCATTGGCGAGAACATCGACGCCTGGGACCTGCGCTCGCCCTCCTGCACCGACGAGGCGCGCATCGTCCGCACCTCCGGCGCCGCCGCGCTCGTGCTCGATCCGACCGACAAGCTCGGATCGGTCGCCCGCACCGCCACGGGCAACCTGGTGCCGAAGCCGATGATCTTCCATCCGGCCGACGACCGCGCCATCGCGCTCTGGCGTTTCGCGGCCGCCTTCAATGCCAACGACGCCGCATCCTGTGGGGCGCTCTTCGGCGCGAAGGGGGAACTCGAAGTCGATGCCACGACCACCTGGCACGGCGCCGCCGAAATCGACGCGGGGCTCAAGGTGAAATTCGCGGAATTCCACGGCTTCGTCCGCGCCGAGCTCGGCGAGGTTCGCGGCACGCCCGCGCTTGTCATCTGGCAGTACGAAAAGAGCGGCGCGAAAAAGATCGTCTGCCTGCTCCGCGTCGCGCGCCTCCATGCCGCGGGCACCATTGCCCGCGCAGCGCACGACTACACGCCGGCGGCAATCGCCTCGGCAAAACCAGCCGGCCTCATGCCCCACGATCCGGTGTTCCGCTTTGACGCGCAGCAGTGCATCCGCACGCCGGAAAACGCCTACACGAAGGACGGCGGCCTCGCGATCCTCTATGGCAGCCTCGCCCCCGAGGGTTCGGTGGTGAAGACCGCCGGCATCAGCGATGCCTTCAAGACGGCCTGCGGCCCGGGCTTCATTTTCGAGGGCCCGGTGGTGATCTTCGAAAGCCAGGACGACGCCTGCGCCGGCATCCTCGCCAACCGGGTCAAGGCCGGCGACATCGTTATCATTCGCAACGAGGGACCGCGCGGCGGCCCCGGCATGCAGGAGATGCTCTCGCCCACGAGTTATATCGTCGGCATGGGTTTGGGCGACAAGGTCGCGCTCATTACCGACGGCCGTTTCAGCGGTGGCACGGCGGGCGCCTGCATTGGCCACGTCTCTCCCGAGGCCGCCGAGGGCGGCCCGATCGGCCTGCTCCACGAAGGCGACCGTCTGCGCATCGACTTCCCGAACCGTCGCATCGACATCCTCGTCGACCCAGCCGAACTGGCCGAACGCAGCAAAGCTTGGAAGCCCGTCGAACTGCCGCTCACCGGTTGGCTCGCCCGCTACCGCAAGCAGGTGAGCAACGCCAGCAAGGGCGCCACGCTCAGCGCGTAGAGCGGTTTCAGAAAAAATGTAGCACCGAGCGCCAGCGAGTGAACGAACCATCCGCTCGCAGCTACGTTCGCGTTCTCGGCCACATTTCAATTAAACCGCTCTAGCCGGCAGATCGCCCCGAGTCCCGGGATTTTGTCAGGCGCTGGAGGGCGGACCGCGGTGTCCGCCCAGCGGTCCGCTGCCGAGCGGCGACCCTACCTCAACTGCATCGCTCCCAATCAGTGGGACAGCCCATCCAGCGCTTTGGCGGCCGCCAGCACGGCCGCGGACGCGGCGGCCGATCCGACGATCTTCCACAATTGGCTGGAATCGGGATGAGAGGGCGTGCCACTGACCACGAAAAGCGAGCTCATCGGAGCATAGCCTTTGTCGTCCTTTTGTCCCGTGAGCAAATTGAGATTGCCGAGCAGAACGGCCAGGTGCTCCTTGCCGGCCAGCTGCAACTCAACGTGCAGCGGCTGGTCCGCAATCCGCACGCCCTTCTCGTACTTGATGGTGCCGCTCCCGGTGAGACGGGTCGCAGGAGAGATAAACTCCAGGGAAGTCAGCCTCAAATTCAAATCTACGTCCCGGTCCACCTGCATCGTAAAGCGATCGAAGAGCATCGCCTTCAATTCCCCGGCAAACTGCCCCGCGGCCACTGAGGCATCCGATCCCGTGATGGCACCAAACAGGCCCAGAACCGCTGAAGCAGCCTCGGCGACTTGTCCCTTGTTTCCCAACGCCCGCAATATCCCCTTGGAACCTGTGACACTAAACTGCCCGTAGGCATTCTGCTCCAGATCGGGCCCCGTCGCGCCCCGGCCATTTAGTTTGGCGCTAATGGCCACCTTGGTTTCAAGTGCGGGCGCCTCCTTCGGATTCGCCGAGCGTAGGAATGCGCCCACATCAAACCCCGGAATGTTGATCGCGCCGGTCAGCGTGTACGGTTGAGGATCCTTCGCGACAAAGGTCACGTCCGCCGTAACCTTGAACGCTTCGTCCTGGAGCTTGCCCCCGAGGCCGTCGAGCGCCAGCCGCGTCTCAGTGATCGCGGCGGCACAACGGATGTCCCTGATCGTGTAATCTCGGCCGTACCTTACCGATTTCAGATTCGCATCGATCCGCCCCCCTATCCCTTTCCAAAAAGGATCGGCATCGCGTGCCGGGGCCACAGCCGCCGCTGGTGCGGCTATACCTTGCGCGGCCGCGGGAATTGACGTTCCGGCCTTTTCGCCCGGCGGCTTCGAGGGCGCCGCATCCCCGCCGGCTGGCTTCGACGCCGCCGGTTCACTCGACGCGGGGCCTTGGGGAGCGAGCGCCGCCAGCGCCTTGAAGTCGTCGACGACAAGCTGGTTGCTTCCGATCTTCCCGCTGAATGACCACCTTGCGGCCGCGCGCGAAAAAGTCCCGTCGAGCGTGAGATCGGAACGCCGGTCGCCCACCGCCAGCGTCAAGGGAAGCTTCACCGTGCCGGCACTGCCATCCGCTTTCAGCGTGGCAGTGAGCGGACAATCGAGGTCGCCCAGCGGCTGGTTGCCCTGACGGGCCATGAGGTTGCGCAGCGCCACCTTGGCTTTGACCTGGACCGGATCGCCGGACACGACTTCGAAGTCCGCCGTCAGGTTGCCGCGGGAAAGCAGCGACGACGCCAACGCCGGCTGTTTCATCACCGCCGCCAGGTCCACCTCAAGCTTGCCTTTACTCGAGGCATTCAGCTTGGCCCCGAGCGTGGCTTCGCCGGCAGCGGCGAGCCGGGCGAGCACTGTCGAACCCTGCCTTACTTCAAGTTGGCGCACGTCTGCAGACAGGGTATCGCCGCGTTTCGCCGCGGAAAAATCAAGATCGAGATCAAGGCCTTTTGCCAGCCACTGCTCGTCCATCGCCACACCGATTCCGCGCAGACTCACCGGTCCGGTCGTTTGCAGGACGACTTGATCGACGGCGGGCAGGCTGATTTCCAACGTCGCGCCGTTCAACGTCCCAGCGAGCCGGGAGGTCGGCACCAAGGGCTGGGCGAGGGTCAGCGGCAATACGCCCAGACGGAGCCGCACGGCCACTGCCGCCGCGTTCGTTGCCACGACGCGCACCGTGGCGAAATTGGCCGTCAGGGGCTGCAGCGTCTCAACCGACGCCACCAGCGCGCCGTTCTGAAGTTTTGCGGTCGAGGCAAACCGGGCCAACTGCAGCGATTGCCCTTGGAGCCGGCCCTCGGTCGCGGACTCGACCATGATCGGACCAGGGTCAAACGCCAGGTAAGGCCGGATGACGCTCACCAACCGTTCCTGAAATCGCGCGGTGAAAGCGATGTCCGGTGTCGTCGAGAGACCGGTTACTTCAGCCTTGAAGGCTCCCGTCGCCGCATCTCCTGCCGGCAGCGACAGTTCCAGGTCGGGCACATTCGCCGTCACCTTGGTTGCCGAGTAATCGACCGACGGACTGAACGTGAGGTTCAGGTCGTCCACCAGCTTCCGATCGCCGTCGCGCAGGGTCACTCCCAAAAGAGCCACCGGCACCACCGTCCGCAGGTGCGCCTGGCTGCCATCCGATTCCGCCGTAATCGAGAAGGCGGCGGAGAGTTCTCCGCCTTCGATGGTCAGGGGTTTCGCAAAGGACTGAGCCCAAGAGAGTGGGAATCCCTGAAGGGTGATCCGGGCGAGTTCAGCCCCCGGTTGGGCGAGAATAAACCGCTGGGCAGCGACGTCGAACACCAGAGCCTGGGCCGTGCCCACATGGAGCAGCTTCCGGCCCGCCTCGGTCCCGAGTTCGACTTCCAGCTGGTTCAAGCGGGCCACATTGTTCGCGAAACCGCCGTCAAACGCCACGTGCAGCTGCAATGGTCCGACGACCGTGAATTGCGCGCCGAGCTTCTCCAGGCCGGCGACGCGGACGTTGAGTTCGCCATTCGCGAACGCCGTCGCCGTGTCGGGTTGAAACGAGAATCTCCCTGCCCCGCGGGCGGATGCCTCCGGCAATCCGAGACCCGCGAGCAGCGGGGCCAGCTGATCGCTACGAATGGCCAGATCCCAGGTGCCCTCGAGCTTGTGCCCGCCGGCCACGTATTCGACGCGGGAATTGAAGACCGGCTCGGTCTGCGCCGCCCGGACCAGGGAAACGCGCGTTGTGTAGAGTTCGTTCGCGCCAGGTGCGGCTTGTTCCGCCTTCAGTTCGAGGCGGACGCCATCCGGGGGCATCTTTGGTCCTTCGGCCGTCATCGTGTTTTCCAGGTCGAACACGTCGATCCGGCAGTCGGCCGCGAGATGCAGACCGATCACGCCGTTGGCGTGAAGCGCGCGCAGCGATGCCGCTGTGGTCGGATCGGAGAAATCAATCTTCCAGGCGAGTTGGCCTCGCCGGCCAATTTCGATGCCGCCACCCTGCAACGTGAAGTCAACCGCTCGATCTCCGGGCAACTCCGCGCGACCATCCACGGCAAGATTGGCCAGGCGAACGTCCATCGGCAACTGGGCCAGGCGGAGGAGGCCCAGAAACACGGGAGCTCTTGGCACCGCCGCGGGTATCGGCACGACCGCCACGGGCGCCGATACCGTCGAGGCGGCCGCCCGCATCTGACGGGTGTCAACCACCAGGCCCTGGGCCTCGATCCGATCAATATTGACCCGCTTGCGGGTGAGATAATCCCAGGTCGAGTAGTTGATGATTACCCGTTTGGCGATGACGACCAGTCCGTCCTGCACCAGCCGCAGATCGCGGATCTCCGTCGCCGAGAGTCCGGCCGCCACCCGGCCAATCTCGAGCTTCAGCCCCGGCCGGCCGGCTGCGGCTTTTCGCACCGCCCAGGTCTGCACCGCGGGCACGAAGGCCACTCCCGCGATGAGCACGGCGAGCAAGGCGATTCCACCCAAAACAAGCCCGACGATCTTCAATGCTTTCATGGCAAATCAGCCAATGGCACGATTTGGCAACGTTTCCGACAAGCCAAATCCGCGGAGGCCTGGACACGGGAGTTTGCGTCCTCCGGGAAGACGCTTAGGATTCTCGGGCCAACTGCAGTCGAGAAAGCCTGGGGGCCCGCGTTAGCCGGACCATCCCACTTGCAATAGAATTCGGTCCACGGCCAGGGCCGGCTGGCCAAAATCCTCCGGGGAGAGCGGCACGCTGCGTTGGCCGGTTTTCTCGTGAAAAAAGTACAGCATGCCGGTCGTGGCATGCGCCGCGAAGGCCAGCTGGCAACCGCCGCCCACCCGGCCTTGCAAGGCCCGTTCCAGACCGAGTTGACGTCCCGTCGCCGGATCGAGCGCGGCGGCGAATCGCGCCGCGTCCTCCTCCCGGCACTGCACCGCGATGGCACCCTGCCCCACCGCCGGGACCATCGCCGTGAATTCCAGCGGGTGAAAATCCAACCCTGACCAGGCCACCAGGCCAAGCCGCTTGAGACCGGCCGCGGCCAGCACGGTGGCGTCCGCCGCGCCGCTGGAGATCTTCTTGAGGCGGGTATCCACATTGCCGCGGATCTCGGTGAAGGTGGCATCCGGCAACTGGAGGCGGATTTGCAGCCGTCGTCGCGGGCTGCTGGTCGCGATCACTTGCGGCACCGTGACGCCGCGGCGCACGATCAGGACGTCGCGGGGATCTTCCCGTGGCAGATAACCCGCGATGACGAGACCGCCGGCCAATTCGTTCGGCAGGTCCTTCGAACTATGAACCGCTACGTCCGCCTCCCCGCGCAGCAACGCCTGCTCCAATTCCGCAGTGAAAAGTCCCTTGCCGCCCTGCTTCTCCAGCGACCACTCGAGTTTCCGGTCGCCCGTGGTGATGACTTTAAGCAGGGTACATTCCGTCGCCGGAAAATACGCCCCCAACCGCGCCGCGGCCAGTTCTGCCTGGGCGAGTGCGAGCGGGCTCTTGCGCGTAGCTAGGACGATTCGGTTCAAAGGAGCGAGTAGCGGGTCGCGACTAGCGAGCAATGGGCAGCCAGTGCGCCTGCTCACTACTCTCTACTCGCTGCTCGCCACTTCAAATCAATACGCCGCCTGGACGCCCTTGATGTTCTTTTTTTTCATCCAGGGCATCATTGCCCGCAGGCGCTCACCGGTCTTTTCAATCGGGTGTTTCGCGCCCGCTGCCAGCAAACGGTTGTAGTTCTTGAGGCCGGATCGGTATTCCTTCACCCACTCCCGCGTGAATTTGCCGGTCTGGATCTCCCGCAGGATCTTCTTCATCTCGGCTTTGGTCCGACGATTGACGATGCGCGGGCCGCGAGTGAGGTCGCCGTACTTCGCCGTGTCGGCGATGGAAAAACGCATGCCGGCGATGCCCGACTGGTAGATCAGGTCGCAGATGAGCTTTAATTCATGGAGACACTCGAAATAGGCGAGTTCCGGCTGGTAGCCGGCCTCGACCAACGTTTCAAAGCCGGCCTGAATCAATGCGCTGGCACCGCCGCACAGCACCGCCTGTTCGCCGAAAAGATCGGTCTCGGTCTCCTCCTTGAAGGTGGTCTGAACCACGCCGGTCCGGGTTGAACCAATGCCTTTCGCCCAGGCCAGCGCGAGTTTCTTGGGCCGCCTCGACTTGTCCTGAAACACGGCAATCAGCGCCGGCATGCCTTTGCCCTCGGCATACAGGCTCCGCACCATGTGGCCCGGGCCCTTGGGGGCGACCATGACAACGTCGATATCCGTGGGCGGCTTGATCAGGCCGAAATGGATGCCGAGCCCGTGAACGAAAATCAGGCACTTGCCCTTTGTCAGATTGGGCGCGATGTCCCGCTCGTAGACCTCGGGCTGTTTCATGTCGGGCAGCCCGACCAGGATCACGTCGGCGCGGCGCACGGCCTCGGCGGTGTCGACCACCTCGAAACCGTGCTTCCTGGCGACCCTGCGGGATTTGGAACCCGGATAGAGGCCGACGATCACCCGGCAACCGCTGTCCTTCAGGTTGAGAGCGTGGGCATGGCCTTGCGACCCGTAGCCGAGCACGGCGAGCGTTTTGTTGGCGAACACGCCGAGGTCGGCGTTTTTGTCAGTGTATACTTTGGCAGGCATGGGAAAATTGTCCTCCGATCCAGAAGTCCGGGCTTCGGAGTCTAGAGTGAAACGACGGAATCTTCAACCGCCGCGCACCTCACCGCTAAACCGCAATCCCTCAGGACGTCAGCCGCTTGAGTGCAAGCTGGCCGGTGCGGGCGAGCTCGAGAATGCCGAAGGGCTCGACAAGCCCGAGGAAGGCCCCGACCTTCCCCTCGTCGCCAGTGATCTCGATGATGACATCTGTGTGCGCGACATTGACAATCTTCGCGCGGAAGATGTCGCAGATCTGCATGATCTCAGGCCGGGTCTTGCCATCGGCCTTGATCCTGACCAGCACGAGCTCCCGGTTGACCGCCTGGCCCTCCTTGAAGTCCGTGACATCGACGACATTGATCAGTTTGCGCAGCTGGTTGATGCAAAGTTCGAGCGACGAATCATCGCCCTTGAGGACGACCGTGAGCCGCGACAGCGAGGCATCCTGCGTCGGAGCGACGTTGAGCGTGTCAATGTTGAAGCCGCGGCCGGAGAACATGCCAGCGATGCGCGCCAGCACGCCGAACTTATTTTCAACGAGGACTGAAATCGTGTGTCGCATGGAGGAGGATGGTGGTGGTTGACAAATCCGCTGGAACGACCGCCGATCAGTGGGAAAAGGCGGCGCGCCGTGTCCTCGCCGAAATCTGCGAGGCGGTCAATGGCGAAACACTTTCGTCCGCCCCGCTTTCTTGCCGATGCGTTCGTCAGCACCCGCAAAGAACGCAGCGGCCGCCGGCTCGCCTGCCCATTCGCATGAGCAAACGGATTAGCTGCCCGCTAGAAGCCCGTGAGACTTCGTCCTCCGCGCTCCTAGAGCAGTTTAAATTGAACTGTGGCCGAGCACGTGAACGTAGCTGCGAGCGCCAGCGAGCGGAAAGCTCGTCCACTCGCTGGCGCTTGTGACTACACTTTTTCTGAAACCGCTCTAGTGGGCATCCTACACCGGCGCACCGATCGCATCGCGAGGGTCCGAGAGGATCCTGCCAGCAATTGCATGGACCCGGCTGAGGCGGGCGGTTCTTCCAGGCCCGTCCAGCACAGAATTGACGCCCAGCCTCCGGCCAGGCATGGGTTGAAGGCCGCACGCGCCTGGCGTCCGGCAGTCCAACCTCATCGACGCCTTGAACTCCTCGCTCGACACCTTGAAGCTTCTCTCCGACCCAACCCGGCTCCGCCTGCTGGCGCTGCTCATGGAGGAGGAACTCTCGGTGGCCGAACTGCAGGAGATCCTCGGCATGGCCCAGTCCCGGATCTCGTCCCAGCTGGCCCAGTTGCGCCAGGCCGGGTTTGTCGACGACCGGCGAGAAGGCAAAAAGGCCTTCTATTCGCTGCGCGCCGGTCTTCCGGCGCGCCAGCTCACCTTGCTGAAGGCCGCCGGAGATGCGGTGGCCGATGCTCCGGAGTTCATCGAGGACCGTGACAACCTCCGCCGCATTCTGCAAAAACGCCGCCGCGTGGCGGAACAGTATTTCAACCAGATCGCGGGCCGGCTCGGCAAGGGTTACTGTCCTGGTCGCTCGTGGGAGGCCATCGGCCATCTCGCGTTGCGACTCGTGCCTCCGATCGTCGTCGCGGATCTCGGTGCCGGCGAGGGTTTGATCTCGCAGTTGATCGCCCACCGCGCTGAGCGGGTCTGGTGCATCGACAATTCCCCGCGCATGGTCGAGGTGGGCACCGACCTGGCGCAACGCAACGGTCTCGCCAACCTCACCTACAAACTCGGCGACATCGAAAACGTTCCGCTGCCCGACCAATCGGTCCAGTTCGCGATCCTCAGTCAGGCGCTCCATCATGCCGCCCATCCTCAGACCGCGGTCAATGAGGCTTTTCGCATCCTGCGCCCGGGCGGGCAACTCGCCGTCCTCGACCTCAAGGAACATACGTTTGAGCAGGCGCGCGAACTCTACGCCGACGTCTGGCTCGGATTCAAGGAGAGCGTCCTTCATGGTTTCCTCAAACAGGCCGGCTTCCAGCAAGTGGAGGTCGCCGTCGTGTCACGCGAACCGGCCGAGCCTTGCTTCGAGACCCTCCTCGCCAGCGGCAGCAAGGGGCGTTGACTTCCGCGGCCGTGGCGGCAGGGAAATCTCATGACTCACCGGAAATTGCGCATCAATTGAGCATGCAAGAAATGCGCAAAGCTCGCCAAGACGTGCGCTGCAAAGCCCATGGGTTCCATGCGATTATGTCCGAATGCAGGATTGCGCCAAAATACCCGCCTTCGCTCCCCCACCATCATGAACGACGTCTCGGCGGGTGACCTGATCTACGTTTCTGCATTTTTTCTGGGGGGACTCGGGTTTGCCTTCGGACCCTTCGTCCTCGTGTACCTGCTGGCGCCGCGCGGAACCCGCAATACCCGCAACTTGACGGGGCAATATATCGAGTGCGGGATGGACCCGATCGGGGACGCCTGGATCCGGTACAGCGCGGTGTATTATCTGTATGCCCTGGTGTTCGTGGCCTTTGCCGTGGACGTCCTCTATTTGATCCCCGTGGCCCTGGTCTACGGCCGGCACTTCGCGATCCGCGATTTCGTCGAGCTGTTCCTTTTCGTCGGCATTCTCTCGTTGGTGATCGTCTACGCCTGGAAAAAAGGAGTCTTCCAATGGAATCGCAGGTAGACACCTCCAAGATCGTCCAGTTCGCCCGGCTCGAGGACGTCCTGGCTCTCGGCCGCGCCAATTCCCTGTGGCCGTTGACCTTCGGCCTCGCCTGCTGTGCAATTGAAATGATGGCGGCGGGCATGGCGCGTTTCGACCTATCGCGGTTCGGCGCGGAGGTGTTTCGCCCCTCTCCCCGGCAGGCCGACCTGATGATCATCGCGGGCACGGTCAACAAGAAGATGGCCCCCGCGGTCAAGCTGCTCTACGACCAGATGCTGGAGCCCAAATGGGTCATCGCCATGGGCAACTGCGCCATCTCTGGCGGGCCGTTTGTCTATCCCGGCCAATACGCGGTGGTCGAAGGGGTTGACCAGCTGTTCCCGGTGGATGTTTACGTGCCGGGCTGCCCGCCGCGCCCGGAGGCGTTGATTGAGGGCATCTTGAAATTGGAGGAAAAGATCACCGGCAAGCGCCGCTTCCCGGTGGCCAAATTAAAAGAATGAGCGCCTCCCTCGATCGAATTGCCGAGCGCTTCACCCAGCTGCTTGGGCAGACCGCGGTGCCGACGAGGCCGCCCATGCCGGTCAGCGTCGCTACGCCGGCTCCGGCCGCGTCCGCCGCCAGTCCCACCCCGTCGCCCCCGGGTCCGATCCAGCGCACTGACCATGCCCTGAAGGGCTACGATTTGAACGTCGCGGTTTCTTCGCGACAAGTTGTGCTCGTCGCCGAGATCCTCGACCAGGAAGGGTTTGCCCTGGACGCCATCACCGGCGTCGATTGGCTGGCGCAGGGCGAGATGGAGATCGTGTACGACTATTTTCATCCGACTGCGTCGCTTCGGGTGGTGGTCCGGGCGCGGGTCCCCCGGGCGGAACCGGACCTGCCCACCATCTCCTCCGTTTTCCCCGGCGCCAACTGGCACGAACGAGAGACCCACGATTTCTTCGGCATCCGGTTTCAGGGCCATCCCAACCTCGCGCCTTTCCTCCTCCCGGAGGACGCCGACTTTCATCCACTCCGCAAGGACTACCAGCCGTGATCGCGCAAAAAGAAACCGCTCCCACCGGCCGATCCGGGCAGTCCCCCCAGGAGACGTTCGTCCTCAATCTGGGGCCGCAGCATCCCGCCGCCCACGGTGTCCTGCGGGTTTTGATGACGATGGATGGCGAGTGGATCACCCGCGCCGAACCCGTGATCGGCTACATCCACCGGATGCACGAGAAGATGGGCGAGAACCGGACGTGGGCACAGTTTCTCCCGAACACGAGTCGGATCGATTACCTTTCGGCGATGCATTACACCCACGCCTTCGTCGGCGCCGTGGAGCGCGCCGCGAAGATCGAAGTGCCGCCGCGGGCGGAATACGTCCGCGTCATCACGTCAGAGCTGAACCGGATATCGAGCCATCTGGTCTGGTGGGGCGCGCTCTTGCTCGACCTCGGCGGATTCACCCCGATTCTTTATGCGTTCGAGGACCGGGAGAAGATTCTCGACCTGCTGGAGGGCTTGTGCGGCGCCCGCCTGACCTACTGCTATTATCGCTTTGGCGGCCTGTGCAACGACGTCGACGATGCTTTTCTGAACGGCACCCGCAAGTTTGTGCAGGAGATGCGGCCGCGGCTCGGCATGTACCGCGCGCTCGTCACCGACAATATCATCCTGCGGAAACGCCTGACCGGCACCGGCCAGATCAGCGCGGAGATGTGCCGCAAATATGGCGCCACGGGGCCGGTCATCCGCGGAGCCGGCGTGGCCTATGACGTGCGCACGATTGAGCCCTACTCGGTCTACCCGCAGTTTGACTTCAAGATTCCGGTCTACCCCGAATGCGACTCCATGGCGCGTTATCTCGTGCGCATGGATGAGATGGAGCAGAGCCTCCGCATTATCGAACAGGCGCTCGACCGGTTGCCGGCCGGGCCGTTCATGGGCAAGGTGCCGCGGGTGCTGAAGCTGCCACCGGGTGATTATTGTTACGCGGTCGAGGCGGCCCGCGGACGCTTCATGGTCCGCATCGTCAGCGACGGCAAGGACACCCCTTATCGCCTCAAGCTGCGCACCCCCTCATTTTCCAACCTCAGCCTCTACGAGGAGGCGAGTCGCGGCATGATCCTGCCGGACGCCCTCGCGATGCTGGGAAGCCTGGACCTCGTCATCCCCGACATCGACCGCTGAACGCCTGATCCCGCGATGAGCTTCCTTTCCCTCGAACCCGTCAGAGTCCTGCTCTACCTCGTCGGCATCTGCGCGTTTGTCGGGGCCAACGCCGCCTATCTGGTGCTGGCCGAGCGCAAGGGGGCCGGACGAATTCAGCGCCGCCCCGGGCCCAACGAGGCCGGGTTCGCCGGCTGGCTCCAACCCGTGGCGGACGGCATCAAGCTCCTGGCCAAGCAAGTCATGATCCCCCCAGGCTCGGACCGTATGCTCTACTGCCTGGCCCCGCTGATGGTGATGGCGCCGCCGCTGATTTGCCTGACCGTGATTCCGTATGGCGAGAACCTGGTCGCCCGGAACATCAACGTCGGCCTGCTTTTGGTTTTTTCCCTCGGATCGATCAACGTCATGGCCTTGATGCTCGGCGGTTGGGGTTCGCGCAACAAGTACGCCGTCATTTCCGCCGCCCGCGTCGTCTCGCAGAATGTCGCCTACGAGATCCCCATGCTGCTGGTGGTCATCACGCTGCTGATGGTGACCGGCACGATGAACCTCAACGAGATCGTGCAGCAGCAAGGCGGCGGGTTCTGGCACTGGAACTTCTTCCGGGTCTGGGTCAATCCGTTGATGCCAGTGACGTTCGTCATTTTCTTCATCTGCATGCTGGCGGAGACCAACCGGGCGCCCTTCGACATGGCCGAGGCCGAAAGCGAATTGGTCGCCGGCGCTTTCACCGAGTACGGCGGGATGGGCTTCGGCGTGTTCTTCATGGCCGAATACGCCAACATTGTCGTCGGGTGCAGCATGGCCACCGTCCTTTTTCTCGGCGGCTGGCAGAGTCCGTTCGTCATCCTTTCCGGCCCGGTCTTCGGCCCGCTCTGGTTCCTGGCCAAGATGTACGCCCTCATCCTCACCGTCATCTGGGTCCGCTGGACGTTTCCCCGCACCCAGTTCTACGGCCTGCTTAACCTCTCGTGGAAGATCCTCATTCCGATTTCCCTCTTCACGCTCCTGCTGACCGGCGCTNNAATCCCGCCAAACCGATGACCGCGAAAGCCACATTTCAGGAGGTCTACCGGGGGTTCATGAGCCTGCTGACGGGCATGCGCATCACGCTCGGCCAGGCCTTCAAGCCGGTCATCACCGTCCAATATCCGCGCCAGACGCTGAAGATGCCGGACCGGTTTCGCGGGCACATCCAGCTCGTGCTCGATCCGGAAACCGGGAAGTCGCGCTGCACCGCCTGCAAGCTCTGCGAGCGAGCATGCCCGAGCGACTGCATTGCGGTCGACGGCGCCAAGCTGGAGGGCCAGAAGACGAAATCCGTCACCGACTACCAACTCAACTTCACCACCTGCAGCCTGTGCGGCTCCTGCATCGAAGCCTGCCCCTTTGACGCAATCGAGTTCTCCAAGGAGTACAACGTCGTCGCCTTCAGCCGGGATGCTTTTAATCACATGGATCTCGTCAAACGCCTCGCCGCGCGAAGAGAAATCTGGGCGCAGAACCGGCCGACCGTGCCGGCTTCCGCACCGCCCGCCCCATTGCCCCTGGTGGCGCCTGCCATCCCGGCCCGCCCGGAAGAGCCAAGGACGCCATGAGGCCCTTCCCGCTCTCCGCGTACCTGATCGTCGCGATCTTCGGTTTCATCATCGCCACCACCGTCACCGGAGCGCTGATCGCCATTCTGAGCCGGCGCATCATCCGCAGTGTGGCGGGACTCGCGCTCTGCAGTCTCGGCCTGGCCGGACTCTATTATTTCCTGAACAGCCCGTTCCTCGCCTTGATGGAAATCCTGATCTATGTCGGGGCCGTCTGCGTGACCATTATCTTCGGTGTGATGCTCTCCGAGACCGACGAGCCCGAACCGCAGGATAAGCTCGGCCGGGAGCGCTGGTGGGCCGCAGTCGCCGCGCTCGTGAGTGTAGCGATTTTCTGGGGCCTCGCCCACACCAGCCTGTACGGCGCCTGGCCGGTGACCGGCGCGCCCGAAACCGACGGCTCCGTCCAGACCATCGGAGTCTCGTTGCTCACCACCTACAGCCTGCCCTTCGAGCTGATTTCCCTTGTGCTCATGGTCGCCATTCTCGGCGCCCTGACGCTCGCCCGCGGGGGAAGGGACAAATCATGAATCTCTCCCACCTGCCCGACCAGCCCGCCATCTATTTCCTGCTGGCGGCGTTTCTGCTCGCGGTCGGAGTTTTCGGCCTCATCCGCCGCCGGACCTTCATCGGCATGCTCATCTCGGGCGAACTGATCTTCGCGGCCGCCGGTTTGAATTTCATGACCGTCAACCGGTTCATGGCGCCCGATCCGGCCGTCGGTCAGGTCGTCGTGCTTTTCATCATGGGACTCGCCGCCGCCGAAGTCGCGATCACGCTGAGCATCATCATTGCGGTCTATCGGAACTACCGCTCCATCCATTCGAAGGAGCTATCCGAACTGAAGGGCTAGCCCCATGCCAACCCCTCCAGACATCCGGCTCCTGCTCGCCGTCCTTGCGCCGCTCGTCGGCGCCGGACTGGTGATGCTGACGGGCAAGAAGCCCAACCTGCGCGAAACCTGCTCGTTTGCCGCCGCCGCCACGCTGTTCGTGATTGTAGCCTCGATGATTCCGGCCGTGCGCTCCGGAACCACGCTGCACTACACGCTCTTTCAGCTCCTGCCCGGGCTGAGCTTCTCGCTGCGCGCCGACGCGCTCTCGATGATCTTCGCCGTCACCGCCTCGTTCCTCTGGGTGGTTGCAGTGTTTTATTCGGCCGGCTACATGCGCGCCCTCGAAGAGCACGCCCAGACGCGGTTCAACGCCTGCTTTGCGCTCGCCCTCTTCGGCGCGATCGGCTGCGCGTTCGCCGACAATCTTCTCACGCTCTATCTTTTCTACGAGATCGTCAGCGTTACGACCTACCCGCTGGTCGCGCACCACCAGGACGAGGAGGGCTACGAGGGCGCCAAGAAGTACCTCGTCTACCTGACCACCACCGCCGAGGGGCTCGTCCTGCCGGCGATGGTGCTGATCTATGTCCTTTCCGGGACGCTTGATTTCGCCGCCAACGCGCACCCCGGGATCTTGCCCGCCAACATTCACAACGGCGTCATCGTCGTCCTCTATATCTGCTGCATCCTGGGCTTCGCCAAGAACGGCGTCATGCCGCTGCACAACTGGCTGCCCAGCGCGATGGTCGCCCCAACGCCCGTAAGCGCGCTGCTCCATGCGGTCGCGGTGGTGAAGGTCGGCGTGTTCTCCACGGTGCGCGTGATGCTCTATGTCTTCGGCGTAGATCTGATGGACCGCCTGCATCTCGGCCTGCCCACCGCGTATTTTGTTTCCATCACCATCCTCGTGGGATCGGTTGTCGCCCTCAGCAAGGACAACCTGAAGGCGCGGCTCGCCTACTCCACCGTAAGCCAGCTGTCCTACATCATTCTCGGCGTCGCGCTGCTGACGCCGACGGCCGTCGCTGGCGGACTGTTCCATATCGCCGCGCACGCGTTCGCCAAGATCACTTTGTTCTTCTGCGCCGGCGCCATCTACGTGACCACCCACAAGAAGAACATCTCCGAGATGAGCGGACTGGGTCGCGCGATGCCCTGGACTTTCGGCGCGTTCGCCCTCGCCGCACTGAGCATGATCGGAGTGCCTCCGGTCGGCGGTTTTGTTTCGAAACTCTACCTCCTCGTCGGCGCGCTCGATGCCGGCTCGATCGGCATCCTCGTGGTCCTGGTGGTCAGCTCGCTGCTCAATGCGGCCTATTTCGTGCCGGTCATTTACCAGGCGTTTTTCGGGCAACCCGCTACCGGCGACTCCCCCCATCAGCACGGCGAGGCCCCGCTCGCCATGTTGATTCCGCTCTGCCTCACCGCCATGGTCTCGGTGGTCATCGGCCTGTTCCCCGATGTTTTCATGCATTTCGCCCAGGCTGTCCTGCCATGAACCTTCTCCGCCTCATTGAATTCCTGCGGGACCATCTTCGCACCGTGGTGCGGATCGCGATCGCGGCCCTGGTCGTCCTGGTGCTGCTCGACGCCGTTCCCGCCATCGTCGACAAGGCGCACGCGCACACGGCCGCCGAGCATGTTCCCGCTTTCTGGGCGGCCTTCGGTCTCCTCGGATGCCTGGCACTGGTGATCGTATCCAAGACCTTCGGCCATCTCGGCATTTCGACCCGCGAGGATTATTACGATGAGTAACCACTGGTTTCATCCTGCGCTGGTTCTGCTGCTGGGCGGCGCCGTGCTGCCGCTGGTGCCCGCGCGCCTGAAGAAGACCTTTCTCCTGGCGGTTCCTGCCCTGGCGTTCGGGGTCGTGCTCATGATGTTCACGATGCCACGGGGAGAATTCTGGCACGTCCAATTTCTCAAATGGACGCTCGTCTTCGGCCGCGTCGACTCGCTGAGCCTCGTTTTTGCGGTGATCATGACTGGGATGTGCGGCATCGGCACACTCTACGGCCTGCACGTCGAGGAGGATGCCCAGCACATCGCCGCCTGGACTTATGTCGCCGGCTCGCTCGGGGCGATCTTCGCAGGCGATTTGCTGACGCTCTTTCTCTTCTGGGAGATGATGGCGTTCGCTTCCGTCTTCCTGATCTGGTTTCGGCGCCAACCCGAATCCACTGCCGCCGGTTTCCGCTATCTGCTGGTCCACGTCGCCGGCGGCCTGTCGCTCCTCGCCGGCATCGTCCTCCATGTTTACGCGACCGGCAGCACGACGTTCGCCGCCTTCAATGTCCACCAACCGGGCGCCGCGGACTACCTCATCCTGATCGGATTTCTTCTTAACGCCGCCGTGCCGCCGCTGCACGCGTGGCTGCCCGATGCCTACCCGGCTGGCACGTTCAACGGTTCCGTTTTTCTCAGCGCCTTCACGACCAAGACCGCCGTCTATGCGCTTTGCCGCGGGTTCGCCGGAATGGAACTGCTCGTGTGGCTGGGCGTGATCATGTCGCTCTACGGCGTCGTCTATGCCATCATCGAAAACGACATCCGCCGGCTGTTCGCCTACCACATCATCAGCCAGGTCGGCTACATGGTGGCCGGAGTCGGCATCGGCACTGCGCTGGCCATCAACGGCGCCTGCGCCCACGCGTTCGCCCACATTCTCTACAAGGGACTGCTCTTCATGGGCGGCGGCTCCATCCTCTTCATGACGGGAGAGACCCGCATGTCGAAGCTGGGCGGCCTCTACAAGAAGATGCCGTGGGCCTTCTTCCTGACGTTGATTGGCGGCCTCTCGATCTCCGCCTTTCCGCTCTTCAGCGGATTCGTCAGCAAGTCGATGATCATCCAGGCGGGCTTCGAAAGCCATCTCCTCTGGGCCGCCTTTCTCCTCAATCTCGCCTCGATCGGTACCTTTTACTGCAATGGCCTCAAGGTTCCCTACTTCGTTTGGTTCGGCCAGAACAAGTGCGAGCCTGCAACCTTCGAACGCGCCAAGGATCCGCCCTGGAACATGCTCGCCGCGATGGGCGTCGCCGCCTTCTTCTGCGTTTTCCTCGGCTGCTACACCCCGGCGCTCTATAACCTGCTCCCATACCATGAGGCGGCGATGGAGTATCATCCGTACAGCTCGTATCACGTCTCGGAGTCGCTCCAGATCCTGCTCTTCACCGCCCTCGTCTTTTTCGTGCTGGTCAAACTCAAGAAGATCGAGCCGCATGCGGGCCGGAATCTCGACCTCGATTGGTTCTATCGCATGGGCGGCCGGGCCTTGCTCTGGCTGGCCCGCAAGCCGGTCCAAGCGATCGATACCGGGATCGGCGAGGTCTACCGCGTGGGCGGGCTCGTCCCGCTAATGAAATCCGCCGGGATGGTCGGCCGCTTCGACAACCGCGTGATCGACGGCGCGGTGGACGGACTGGCTTCCGCCGTCCGCGGCGTCGGCGCCCGGCTGCGTTTCGCCCAGCGCGGGGCCTTGCAGGAGAACCTCACGTTCGTCTTCGCCGTCGCGGCGCTCCTCCTCCTCGTCTTCGTGATCTTTTTCTAGAGCCTTCAACTACGAAACATGTCGCGGTCAAATTCTGATTTCAGACGACAACAAACAGCGGATTGCAGATCCGTAGTGCGGTGCTTCAGCCCGCACCCGAAGATTTCTGAGCGTGGCTCATCGCAAGCATGACTTTCCCCGGCTCCACAGAGGGCTTACCGCTCCTGAGCATTCTGATCTTCGCCCCGTTGGCGGTCGCCGCCGTGGCGGCCCTGATTCGCAGCGAGCGCGGGCTGCGCTGGTGGACGCTCGCCGGCACCACGGCGATCGCGCTTTTTTCGCTCCAGCTCTGGACCGGCTTCACCGCCGGCACCGCCGCCTTCCAGTTTGTCGAACACGCAACCTGGATACCCGGGCTGAAGATCAACTATACCGTCGGCATCGACGGAATCAGCCTGCTGCTCGTCCTGCTCACCACGCTGATTTCGCCGCTGTGCGTCCTCTGCTCGTGGAGCTACATCAAGACGCGGGTGCATGAATTCATGCTCTGCCTGTTGGTCATGGAGACGGCCATGATCGGCGTTTTTTGCGCACTCGATTCGATCCTGTTCTTCGTGTTCTGGGAGGCGATGCTCATCCCGATGGCGCTGCTGATCGGCGTGTGGGGCGGTCCGCGCAAGATCTACGCCTCGCTCAAGTTCTTCATCTACACGATGGCGGGCTCGATCTTCCTGCTGGTCGCACTCATCGCCCTGCGGCTCCACACCGGGACATTCTGCATCCCCGATCTCATGGGCCAGCAGTATGACCCGGCCTTCCAGTGCTGGGTCTTCGCCGCATTCTTCATTTCGTTCGCCATCAAGGTCCCGATGTTCCCGTTCCACACGTGGCTTCCGGCCGCCCATGTCGAGGCGCCTACGGCCGGCAGTGTGATCCTGGCCAGCGTGCTACTGAAGATGGGCACGTACGGCTTCCTGCGGTTCTGCCTGCCGATCGTGCCCTACGCGACCCACGTCTTCGCGCCCTATGTTCTCTGGCTGTCCGTGATCGGCATCCTCTACGGTAGTTTCGCCGCGCTGGCCCAGAGCGACCTTAAGAAGCTGGTCGCCTATTCCTCGGTCGGCCACATGGGCTTCGCCACGCTCGGCATTTTCGCCCTCAATACCTCCGGCATCGAAGGCGCCACCCTGGTGATGATCAACCACGGCGTCACCACGGGCGCGCTGTTCATCGCCGTCGGGATCATCTACGAGCGCCTGCACTCGCGCGAGCTGGCCGCTGCTGCGGGCCTCGGCCGGTTCATGCCGGTCTTCACCTTCTTCCTCGGCGCGTTCTGCCTCTCCTCGCTGGCCTTCCCCGGCACCAACAGTTTCATCGGCGAATTTCTGGTACTGAGCGGCGGCTTCTCCGTTTCGTTGCTCCTGGTCGCCTGCGCCGTGCCGGGCGTGGTCGCCTCAGCGGCCTACAACTTACGAATGCTCCAGCGCATCGCCTTTGGCGGCACCCACAACCCCGAACATCACGACCTCAAAGATCTCAATTTCCGCGAAATCGTCACCCTGGCGCCGCTGCTGGTCTTTGTCTTCTGGATCGGCCTCCATCCGCAGCCGTTCGTCAACGTCATGCACGCCAGCGTGCAGCACCTGCTCGCCCAAGTCGGTGCCTTCCCAAGATGAAGATCTCCGACCAGGTGCGAACGGTTTGCGCGGCGCGGCATTTCTGCAGGCGCCTGCTTGCAGGCGATTTTCCAGGAGGCGCGTTCACGGATCGCCGGTAAACAGGCTCCTACAGTGCTCGCTACTCGCTACCCGCTCCTCGCTACTTTTCGATAATGACGTTCATCCTTAATTTTCTTCCGGAACTCGTGCTGCTCGTCGGCGCGCTCGGTCTTTTCGTCGTCGCGCTCGGCGAGTCGCAGCAGAAGTTTGCGCGAACGGTCGCCCTGCTCGTGGCCTTCGCCACCATCGGAGCGGCCGCGGCCTCGCTGAACCAGCATGCCGACCTGTTCTCCGGCGCCTACCGCGTCGATCAGTTCTCGCAACTCGTCAAGCTCGTCCTCGCTTTTGGCTTTGCCTGCATCCTCCTGCTCAGCGGCGATCTCCCGGACATCCGCGCCGAGGTCAAACCCGAGTATTTCCTCTTCCTCACCCTGAGCGTCACCGGTTTGGTGATGCTGGTAAGCTGCGTCGAGATCGTCTCGATCGTGGTGGCCCTGGAACTATCGTCGTTTCCCCTTTATCTGCTCGTGCCGATGCGGCGCGAGCGCGCCGGGCACCGGAGCCAGATGGAATCGGCGATCAAGTACATCATGTTCGGAGTGGCCGCGAACGGCATCATGTTCTTCGGTCTCAGCTATCTTTACGGACTCACCGGCACGACGCACCTGTTCCCGCTAGCCTCCCGGCTGGCCCCGGTCGTCCATACACCGCTCGCCATCACCGGCCTCGGCCTGGCGTTTTGCGGGCTCTACTACAAGCTGGCCATCTTCCCCTTCCATTTCTGGACCCCCGACGTTTACCAGGGAGCGTCGAACGAAACCGCCAGCCTGGTCGCGTCGCTGCCGAAGGTTGGCGCCGTGGCGGTGTTGATCCGTTTCGTCTCGCTGGCCACGCCGGAGAATCCTGCCGTCGCCACGATGCTCATCTACCTGGCCGTCGGCTCAATGTTCTTCGGCAACCTGATCGCGCTCGTCCAAAAGGACTTCAAGCGGATGCTTGGTTTCTCCGGGATCGCCCATGCCGGATATGCGTTGATTGGTTTCGTCGCCCTTGACCAGGCCGGCTTTACCGCGGCCCTCTACTACATCACCGGCTACCTGTTCATGATCCTGGCCTGCTTCGTGGTCATCTCCAGGGTTTCGCGCGATGGCGCCAACGTCGCGATCGAGGAACTCGCAGGGCTGCACCGCCG
The DNA here is from genome assembly GCA_003142955.1 of Opitutia bacterium. Classification (GTDB taxonomy): domain Bacteria; phylum Verrucomicrobiota; class Verrucomicrobiia; order Opitutales; family Opitutaceae; genus Fen-1467. The sequence goes on from PLOH01000027.1 coordinate 75,970, forward strand.
CTCGCCCCTGCTTGCCGCCACCCTGCTGGTGGCAGTTTTCGCGCTCGCGGGCGTTCCGCCGTTCGTCGGCTTCATGGGCAAATTCAGCCTGCTGACTGCGGCGTACGCCCAGGGCCATCTCGCGCTCGTCGTCATTGCCGTGGTCAATTCGGCGATCGCGGTCTACTATTATCTCCAAGTGGTCCGCCAGGCCGTCTTCGGCGAATCCAACCCTGCCGCCGTCGCGGAGCCCCTCATCCTCACCTGGCCGACGCGCGGGCTCTGCGTAGTGCTGATCGTCGGCATCGTAGCCCTCGGCGTCGCGCCCGGCACCGTCATCGACACCATTTTCCACTCCCTCGCCTTCGTCCATTCCGGCCCCGCGACCGCGCTGCTGGGACGCTGAGAGGCCCGCGCGAAAAACGCGCCACTGGAGCGCTATTTCGGCTTCTTCCAGGCGTCGCCGGAGCCGGGCGGCGGTTGCCAAGGGGGAGTGAGCCACCGCTCATCTGGTCGTTTGCCAGGGTCATTTGACGCCTGACTCTTGCCCTCGGCCTTCTCGTTCGATGGCGGCCGGATGGGCTTGCGGCTGGTATCACGCCAGTCCCGCGGCCACACGCCTCCCGCTCGATGGATCAGATTTCGGAAGTCCCACATCATTGTTCGACCCTCAGGTTTATCGTCCTTGCAGGTGAGCATCCTCCATCAGGCTTTATTTTCAACTCATTCCATCACGGGAAGCGATCCGAATGGTTTTCTTCGATTGCGGGCGGCCGGATCTGGCGTCAATCTCCGATCCAATCACCTCCCATGAACTCCCTCAGTGAAAATGCTGTTGCCAAGCTGCTCGAAGGATACAACTGCGCGCAGGCCGTGCTTTGCGCCAGTTGTGACCGGCTGCCGTTCGACAAGAACACCGCTCTCCGCGTCGCCTGCGGCCTGGGCGCGGGGATGGGCCGGAAGCAGGAGACCTGCGGAGCCGTGACGGGCGGGATCCTCGCCCTGGGCTTGAAATACGGCCGCGGAGAAAAAGAGGAGCGCAGCCGTACCGAGGAGACCTATGGGATGACGCGCGAGCTCATGAACCGGTTCGAGGCGAAGCACGGCAGTTGTTGCTGCCGCGAACTGCTCGGCGGCTGCGACCTGAAGACCGAAGATGGGTTGCGGTACTACAAGGCTAACGACCTGCTGCATATCACCTGCGCGCCGTGCGTGCAGACCGTCGGCACGATTCTCGAGGACCTGCTGCAGCCCGCACCACGTCCATGAAGGGAACGGGGGGCACGGAACGAATCCTGATTTGCGCCTCTCCCTTGATCTGACAATGCTCCCAGGCCGCACCTCGCTGAATCCATGCCCTCACAAAAACAGGACTATTTGCTGCGACTGATCGAGGAACTGGGCCAGCTGGTGACCGAGATCGTCAATCTGCGGCAACAGGGAAACCACGATGCCGCGTTGCACACTCTGTTGCAGGCCCAGGAAAGGCTGTTTGCGCGGCCGGCGCAGGAATTCATAACCCAACCGATCGAGGAGCAGTTGCATCTGCTCGTCATCGGTGAAACCTCCGCCAACGCCCGGGAGAAATGCGTGCTATATGCCTCTCTGCTCACCGAGGCGGGGCACACCTACCTGGCCCGGGAACAGACGGCGTTGGCCTCTGGTGCCTACCAGCTTGCCCTGCACATCCTGCTGTTGACCGCCCTCCACCACCCCGCGCCGGACGCCGCCGAGGACCGCACCCGCATCGCCGCGCTGCTCAACCTGCTCCCAGGTGATCAATTAGTCACGGAGGTAAAGGAAATGCTGGATCAATTTCAGACAGCCGGTCAGAAATCCTAGGCATCGGCGGTCTCCACTTCTTCCTTCGCGGCATCCCCGCTCCGCTACCATCAGCTGTCTGTCCCCTCACTCCCATGATCAAACGCCTCGCCCATCTCTGCTTTAAGACGGATCAAGTGGACCGCATGGTGCGGTTCTATCGCGACATCCTGGGCATGCGGGTGAAGTTCACCCTCACGGGCGACGACGGAGTGGAATTCGGCTACTACTTTGCCTGCGGAGAGTGTTCGTTTCTTGAGCTCTTCGACCAACGCGGAGCCGTGCGGCAGTGGGGCGGCGAGGTGGTGAAGCTGAAATCGCCCGCCGATGCGCCGTACCAGCATTTCTGCCTGGAGATCGAAGGCCTGGAGACGTTGCGCGAGAACCTGATTGCCCGCGGAATCGCCGTCACCGAGATTGCCGTGGGCATGGACGGATCCAAGCAATGCTGGATCAAGGATCCCGATAGCAACAGCATCGAGCTGATGGAGTACACTCCCAGCAGCCTGCAAATCCAGAAGTGACCGTCGGTTGGTCAGGCCGGTCCCGCTTTCGCGAAAGCACCGGCGAGCTATGGCACGGACAAAGGCGCGCCGGTGCCAGTGAAGCACTGATCCGCCCCCGGAGTCCGCGCTATTCGTCCCCGAAGCTGATCCCCAACATGCGCGCGGTCTGCACAATGTCGCCGTCAACCGGCACGGTGCGCAGGCGGCCGATGGCTTCGGTGATTTTCACGCCAACTGTGTCCGGGGGATGCAACGCGACCATATAGCCGAATTTGCCCTCCTGCACGAGTTTGACGGCCCGGGCGCCAAAACGAGTGCACAGCAAGCGATCGGAGGCCGTTGGTCCACCGCCCCGCTGCAAGTGGCCGAGGACAACGACCCGCGTCTCCTTGCCCGTGCGCTGGGCGAGCTCCGCCGCCACGATTGTGCCCACCCGCCGAGCCGGGTTTCGCGGTCAGCCGCCGCGCCGCCCTGGGTGACGAACACGCCCCCTTTTCCGCGGGCTCCTTCCGCCACCACCACGAGAGTGAACTGCCGCCCCATGGCTTCGCGCTCCGCGATCTTCCGACAGATCGACTCATAGGCAAAAGGGATTTCGGGAATGAGGATGATGTCGCCGCCGCCCGCAATGCCGGCGTGCGCGGCGATCCAACCGGCATAGCGTCCCATCACCTCGAGGACCATCACGCGATTGTGGCTCGCCGCGGTCGTGTGCAAGCGGTCCAACGCATCGGTGGCGCAGGCTACCGCCGAGTCGAATCCAAAGGTCATGGCCGTGGCTTCGAGATCGTTATCGATGGTTTTCGGCACGCCAACGACGGGCATCCCATGTTCGAACAGCTGTTGCGCGATGGTCAAAGAGCCGTCCCCTCCCGCGCAGATGAGGGCGCGCAAACCAAGCGCGTCGAAATTCCGTTTGGCCTCATCGAGTATTTCCCGCGGGATTTCGTGCTGCTCTCCGTGGCCAGTCTTGGCGGCGAACCGGCCGCGGTTGGACGTGCCGAGCACCGTGCCACCCGAGGTAAGCAGCGCACCCATCTCGCGGTAATCAAGTTTCTGGTACTTCACCGGATCAAGCAGCCCTTCGTAGCCACCGTTAAAACCGATGGTCTCCCAACCGACGCGAGTGGCCGACTTCACCACCGCGCGAATGACTGCGTTAAGACCCGGGCAGTCGCCGCCCGTAAGGATGCCGATGCGTTCTGCCATAGGATGCGGAGAATGCCGGAGCGCAACTAACGACACAAGCCATCCCTAGAAAATCGATAACCGATTTCCCAAGCCATTCAATGGATCCCGTCCTCACTCATGGACGATGATACCATCTTGGCTAAGCCACTTTTGCCTCTGCCACCGGCGCCACGCGCCCGCAAAGCGCCGGTCGGTCGGCCACCGACTGCCAAGGGATCGGCGTCGCGCCGGTAAGACCGAGCGACATGACGATGGTCCTCCACGATTCGCCAGGGAGAGGAGGATATTCTTCTGCCGCAAATCCGCGTTTTTCGTAGAGTTGGATCGCCAGCCGGTACTCGTCCTCAACCGTCGTCCAGAGCCGAAGCACGGTTCGTCCTTCGGTCCGGGCGGTCCGAATGACCCAGTCGAGCAACCGCCCGCCGTGTCCGCGACCGCGCGCGGCCGGCAGCAGGCCGTACCACGACAACCAGACGTCTGACGGCATCCCGCGATAGTCGTACAAACCCGCCAGTCCGACCACGCGATTCTCAAATCGAGCAGTCCAGAATCGGGCAGCGTTCAAGCGCCGCTCCTCGAGAAAGCCCGCGTGGGCCTCTGGAAATAGCGCGGCGAGAAGCGCTGTGTTGTGCTCGTGCTCCCAAGGGAAAAGCTCGGAGGCCACGTACTGTGTTTCTTCTAGAACGGCAGGGTCGAGCTGCTCGATTCTCATATGGGACCAAAAGCGTAACCCTTTTTGGCTAGCGCTGAATGTTACAGTGTCCGGCAGTTTTGCCTTATTAGGCTGCTAATTCTGGCTATTTTGCCGGCGAATCTGCAGTGAGGCGCCTAGGATTTGTACTCGATGTACCAACCAATTCTAAACTGGAGTGTTGCGCTTGTCGCCATTCATTTACCAAAGAGATTAATTGAAGCGCCTCTTATATAGTTTTATCGCCTTTAATTTGCGTTTGAGGCGCCTTCTTTTAATCTCCCTTTGTTTTCTCGTGCTGCCGGGCGCGGCCATTGATTCTGCTCATACAATAATCATGCCAACGCGCGCCTGGTTCTCCACCCTCATCTATTCCGAACCACTCCAAGCGAGAGGACTCGCCTGCCTCAACGATGATCTTGCAGAAGAGTGCGGCCGCATCCGGGAAAACGACGCCGTCGGGCGCCGGTGGTCTGCGAAAAACTACCGGGGCGGATTCACGAGCTACGCATCCATGGCGCAACTGCACCGGACGTCCTCAACCTTTGCCGCCCTGGAGAAGAGGCTCCGCGTGCACGTTCACCGGTTTGCCCGCCTGCTCGATCTGGAAATGCGCGGGCGCAACGTCTTCATGACGGACTGCTGGGTGAACATCATGCCTGGAGGCGTGGCGCATGCTCTTCATTTGCACCCATTGGCGTTTGTCAGCGGCGCCTATTACGTGCGCACGCCACCGGGTTGCGCTGGACTGAAGTTTGAGGACCCACGCCTGGATCGCTTCATGGCGGCGCCCCCGAAGCGCCCCGACGCGCGACCCGCCAACCGGCAGTTTGTCACCTACCCAGCCGAAGCCGGTCAGGTGATCCTGTTCGAAAGCTGGCTCCGCCACGAGGTCGCGGCCAACCCGACGGAACCGGAGCGGATGAGCATCAGTTTCAACTACAACTGGACGTAACTGTTATTCGATCCATTCGAGCAGATTGAAGTTGGCAACGTACATGGCAATCACAGCGACCGCCAAACCGGCGACCAGGACACCGGCAACGACAGCAGCGCAGATCATGGGCCAATTGAACTTCGCAGGTTCCGAGCTTTCGTTGGGAATCGTGGTCATGGTGTGATACCGACTCCACATTGGTGAAGTCTGCGGTGTCGGCAACCGGGATTCGCCGAACGAGTGCCATCGGGGCGCATCTCCCGATTGACGGTGATCCCGAACGTAGCGCAGCCATTCCTGGCTGCATCGGTTGCAGGCTGGAAGTCTGCGCTACGATACGCGCCTGCTCGTTCATCACCGATGGCGCAGGCTTGCTGTCTGCTTTGCCGTCAATCGGCAGATGCGCCCGTGCCATCGTCACGACGGAAATATCCGATCGATTTTAGACTTGAAGGACGATTTAAACCGGTTTAACCTGTTGGAATGAAAAAAATCGAGGTGAGCAATGAAGTTTATGACACCCTGAAGAACCTGACCACCGACTTCCATCAGAGCCCAAATGATGTGCTCGCTACTCTGCTCAACGTCGGCCTCGCGGCAAATGCTGCCGACGAACCGCTGATCGGATTTGTCCTGGGCGCCGAATTCCGCACCAAGTTCACCGACGCCGACAAATACCTGGCCATTCTCGGATGGCTCGCGGCCAAATATTCCTCCGAATTCAACGAATTCATCCTGTCTCTGTCTGCCAGCAAGAGTGGCCGCCGTTATCTCGGATTGTCACGGGAGGAGATCGTTGACCAGTGTCGCCACAACCAAGCCCGGCCGATTCCCCACACGCACTATTGGGCGATCATGAACATCGACACCGCGACCAAGCGGCGGTTTCTGTCCCGGGTGCTCGAGTTCGTCGGATATCGTGACGACATCATCACGGTGGTCTGCAGCGCCATCGGAGTCCGCCATATTCCTGGACGCTCCGCCCGGCCGTCGCTCCCGGCGACCTGAGCCCGCGCCGACCGCAACCAAAGACCACTGGCCCGCCGGAAAGGAAGCAAACGACGACCGGCCAACCCTATCACCGTCGATGGTGTCCGGCTCCGCCTCTGCTCATAGTAAGCGGAAGAAAAACCAGCAGGCCACGCCGGCCATGACCAAGTTCGGCATCCACGCCGCCGCCTCCGGGGTGAGCATTTCGCGCCCTCCGATCAAATTCGCCAGGTTGGCGAGCAAATAGTAGAGAAAGAAGAGTCCGATCGACTTCGAAACCCCCACCACCGGGCTGACGCGGACGCCCGAGACCGCGAAGGGAATGGCGATCCCGATTACAATCAGGCAACCCAGCGTGTCGGCAATGAGACTGTAGTAACGCAAAGCGTACCTGGTAACCTTGGGACTCCCATCGGAAATCAGGTAATCCATGAGCACCCGCAGTTCACGGAATGAAAGGTCAATTGGATTGCGGTCGATCAGCAGCATCAACTGCGGATTCTCATGGAAGTTGGAGAATGTGCGCTCCTTGAACGAGGTCGGGCGCACCGTTTCACCCGTTTCGACGTCAAAATCGACCTCGCTTCCATCGCGAAACGTCCAGGTGCGGGTCGCTGGATGGAATTCCGCCTCCCGCGCCAAAAAACGCGTGACCTCGCGCCGCCGCTCATCGAGTAGTGACACCGTCACGCCGTAGGCCCGGCCGGTGTACCGGCTGTAACGGTTGATGTACCACAAGCGGCCTTCCGGCCGGTTGTCGAAGGTCACGCTTCTGACCAGACCGGCGCTCTCCACTCCATCGACGCGGGCCTGGTGGCGGAATTCGAGACTGTCCTTGATGCGACGGGATTCCTCCACCGACCAGGGGACCACGCGCGAATTGCACAGCCACATGAGGCCGCTGCAAAGCAAACCAATCACCCAAATGCCGCGCGTGAGGCGGAAAAGGCTCAGTCCCGCCGCGCGCATGGCGGTGAACTCGTTGTTCCGGTGGAGCTGCCCCAGACTGTACAGCAGCGAAACCAACAGGGCCAGCGGCAGGACCACGGTGAGATAACTCGGCAGGCGCACCGCATAGTAAACGGCGATATCGAGGCCGGTCGCGCCATCGTCGAGCAGGTCGCGAAAATTGTCATACATCTCCTGCAACAGCAGCAAGCCCAGCGTCGCCGCGAGGACGAGGCCGAGCGTCTTGAGCCACTCGCTCAGAATGTGCCGGTCGAGCGTGTTCAATGGTGAGGATTCAGTTCAGGCCGCGGTCGCCTTCGTTGACGGTGACATCATGAAAGGGCTCCAGCCGCCGGAGGCAAAGCTTTCGTGTCGGTCGCAAGCGACCTTCCTACATGGATCCGGCCGAGGAATCCGGGCGGGCGCACCGTGTCTCCTCAGCCCACAGCAACGCCCCCGTCAGGAGTGCCAGTGCGGCGCTGCGGAGCAGACTTCCGCGCAAGGCCGCTGCGCCGACCGCGCCCCCGCCAAAACATCCGCAGGCGATATCGAGATCGCGAATCCAAGCGGAGGCGACCGCGATCCCAAACATCAGGCACAGCAAAAAAAGCAATGAGAGCGCCCCCAGCCGGGTGCGAGACCAGACCACGCCCAGACCGCCGGTGATCTCGAGCCAAGGCAAATAAAGCGCCAGCGCCACCCCAGCCGGGTGCGGCAACAGCCGGTAGCTGTCGATCGCATCGGCGAAGGCCGCCGGATCGAGTGCTTTGGCGGCGCCGGCGCAAACAAAAACCGCGGCAAGGACGATCCGCCCGACCCATCCCATCACCGACGCTGCCTGCGCGCTTCGATCCATGCGCTCCAACCTCCTTTCAATACCACGACATCCTGGAGACCCAGCTCCCGCCGCAAGCGCCGGGCTGCCGCCTGCGCCACATCGCAGCGCGGGCTGTCACAATAAACCACCACTCGGGTGCCGGGTTGCCAGGCCCTGGCCACCGCAACCATTCCGTCGTAGCCTATGCTCTCGCCAAGCCAGAGGGCTCCCGGAATGTGTTCGCTCTCGTAGGCGGCGGTGCTCCGGACGTCGACCAGCAAAACCGGGGCGCGCCATTGTCGGACCGCCGTCCATTCGACCTCTGGAATCACGGGTTGATCTTGGGACCACCCGGACCGCCGTGGATGGAACCACGCGGCGAGAACGGCGGGCACCAATGCCACCAACAAGATCAACGCCGCCTGCCGGGCTCCGCGACGCCAGAGGACCGTTGGCTTTTCGGTCGAGGTCCTAGCCTGCATGGTTCATTTTACCGCTGCGTAAATGACAAATTCCTGCGGGCGTCCCCCCACGATCACATTCAAATGAATCATGGCTTCTTCGGGTTGCCGCGTGTCCGTCGGTTTGACGGTCAGTCGAAACACACCGGAAAGCCCCGGCGAGAGTTGCGCGTGAAAACGCGGATTGGCGCACTCAACCCGGTCAAGCGAGGTCGTCTTCGGATCCGTCACCACCACCTCTGCCACCTTCTCGTCGGACTCCGCTCCCACCCGCCAGAAGAGAAAACGCGGCGTGATCACGATCAATTCCGGAATCTCCACGGTCAGAGTCAGCTCGGCAAACTTTCCATCGGCGGCGTCCGTCGCCACCGCAACGCTGCGCCGCACGCGCCCCGCATACCCGGTGAGAGCGAGTTCGACCCTGATTTCGCCCGACTCACCCGGCGCGCAAACCGCCTTGTCCGGCGTCGCCGACATGCAGCTGCAGCTGGGATCGAGCGAGAGAATCCGCACCGGTCGGTCGCCGGCGTTGCGGAACGGAAACGTCAGGCTCATCGCCTGCTGGCCGGGCTGGGCAGCCAGTTGCAAGTCGGTGGTTTTCCACTCCAACGCCGCCGGGCAGGCCGCGATGCCCGCCAAAAAAAACAAAGTGAACACCGGAACTTTCCTCACACCATCCAATCTGAGCGCAGTTCACTCCGAAGCCAGCCGAAATGGTGCGCCCAGCAGGAGTCGAACCTGCAACCCCCAGATTCGTAGTCTGGTGCTCTATCCAGTTGAGCTATGGGCGCGTGAAAGAGGGGGAAACAAGCAAGCTTTAACCCGGCACTGCAAGCGTGAAATGGTCGCGCGGAGGCATGCGCATTCCACGCTCTCTCAGGCGGAACGATGCCTTTGCAGGAGCCTGCTTGCAGGCGATCCGTCCTCGAAAGTCGACTTCATAGGGCCAATCGCCTGCAAGCAGGCTCCTACATCATCCGCCGAATGGTTTGCCTGTTTACGAGCGAAATCTTGGCCTGTTTGCATGGCGCCGGCTCAACCCGCTTCCGACAGACGCCAGTCGAGCAACTCCATTTGCAGCAGCTTGCGGTCGTTGTACATATTCCAGGCAACCTGCACGGCCACATCGACCGGAGCGCCGACCGGAGGCAGGCGGTGGGCCAGCTTCCAAGCAACGCCGTAAACCCGGCGACCTCGCTCATCCTCAAGATGAAACCGGAAATGTTGTTCCTTGAAGACCTCGGGACGCTGCCGGAAACGGACGCCACGGAGCCCGAAGACCGGTTCCGGATTTCCCTGGCCGAACGGATGCAGCACCTCGAGTTCGGTCAGCAACTGTTCCCGGATCTGCTCAAGCGTGAGCCAGCAGGCGATTTCCAGCCCGGGCTCGGCGAACAGGCCCCGCTGCGAGACGCGAACCGCCGCCGCGAAACGTTCCCGAAAAGACTCCAGGTTCGCCCGCGGCAGCGATATGCCGACCGCCATCGGGTGTCCCCCCCAACTGGTCAGGAGATCGGCGCACTCGCCGAGTGTTTCCACCAGATTGAGACCGTAGATGCTCCGACCGGAGCCCTTGGCCAGTCCGTTTTCCTCCCCCAGAACGATGCACGGCCGGTGATACTTGCGGGTCACCCGGCTCGCCACAATGCCTACCACCCCGGGATGCCAGTCCTCGCTGAACAGCACGATGCCATGGGAATCCATGTACTGTTCCTCCACCATCCGTTCCGCGACCTCGGTAATGGCGCGCTCGATCTCCTGCCGTTCGCGGTTGAACCCGTCCAACTGCCGCGCGGCGTCGACGCAGAAAGCGGCGTCCTCGCTGAGAATCAGCTCCACCGACAGCGCGGCATCCGCGAGGCGGCCGCTTGCGTTGATCCGCGGTCCGAGCCGGAAGGAAACGTCCACCGGCTGAATCTCCTGGCCGGGCTTCAGGCCCGAAACGTCCATCAGCGCCCGCAGGCCCCGTCGGCGCGTGTGCTGTAGGATCTCCAGACCATGACGCGCGAGAATGCGGTTCTCGCCGACCACGGGCACCAGGTCGGCCACGATGCCCATCGCCACAAGATCGAGATACTCCTTCAGGTGGATCCGAAAGGCCACGGGATGATTCTCGGCCCGCAGTTGTTTGAGCAGACCATGCACCAGCTTGAACACCAGGCCCACCGTGCAGAGATCGCGCCAGGGGGCATCGTCGGGCCCGGCGAAAACATGGGGGTTGATCAGGATGCCACCGGCGAGCGGCTTCTCTTTTGACCGGTGGTGGTCGATCACAATTGCATCCACGCCCTGCGCCTGCAGGTACGCCAGTTCTTCGTGCGAATTCGTGCCGCAGTCCAGGGCGATGAAGAGGTCCGGCTTGCCGGCTTCCAGGGCGCGATCGATCGCCCCGCGACTCAGCCCATAGCCCTCCTCGAGCCGCCGCGGCACGACAAAGCGCGGATCCAGGCCGAAGCGCCGCAGCACGCTGACCAGAAACGCCGTGCTGCTCACACCGTCGACATCGTAATCGCCCAGCACCACCAGCGTCTCCTGTCGTTCAATCGCCCGCCGAAGACGCGCGACGGCGGCATCCATGTTGACGAGCAGAAAGGGGTCCTGGAGGCCCGCGAGCGCCGGTTGGAGGAACTGCCGGGCTGCTGCAGTCTCCTTCCGGCCGCTGCGCACCAATAATTCCGCCAACACCGGACCGATGGCCAGACGCTGGCAGACCTCCTCCACTTCGGAGGCCGGCAAAGGCGTGTGAATCCAGCGCATGTGAGATGCCCCAGTTGGGATTACCCGGTCGGAGTAGGGTCGCCGTTTGTCGGCGGACCTCTCGCCATCGACGATCGGTCCGGACGCAAGGTCCGACCCTACACAACGCAAGATCCTATTGGGAGGCCTTGCTTGAGCCGGTCCACTCGTACTTCGGCGCGATATCGTGGTGCGCCTCGACGTGCTTCCGGTCACCCTTGTGCCACCAATAGAAGACCGGGGCGGCAATGTAGATCGATGAGAACGTGCCGGTGACGATGCCGACGAGGAAGGTGAAGGACAGATCGCGCATGATGCCGCTGCCAAAGAGGAAGAGCGACAGCGCCGCGAGAAACGCGGTCAGGCTGGTCATGATCGATCGGGCGAACACTTTCCGGATCGCGAGATTGATGACATCACGAAGGGTGCCATCGGGGTTGATTCTGAGCTCTTCGCGGATCCGGTCGAACACCACGATGGTGTCGTTGATCGAGTAGCCGGCGATGCTGAGGATCGCCGCGACCATCGGCGCCGAGAACTGGTGGCCGGCGAGGACGAAGATCCCGATCGTCATCAGGATGTCGTGGATCGACGCCACCACCGCGCCGACTCCAAGGCCGACTTCGAACCGGAAGGCGACGTAGAGCAAGATCACGACCATCGAGAGGGCCACCGACATCAGGGCATTCCACTCGACCTCCGCCCCAATCGTCGCGCCGGTACGGCTCTCGCCGACGTTCTTGAATTCAGCCTGCGGGAACGCCTTCTGCAGCGCGTCAAAAAGCGGCGCGGATTCTCCGTAGGGGGTTTCGATCTTGAGGAGGTCCCGGCCGCCCGCGAGGGAGGTGACATACGCGGGGTTGATATCGTTGATCTTGTGCTCGGTGGCGATGCGGCGCACTTGGGCCAGATCGGGTTGGTGCTGCTTGTTGTATTCGATGCTGATCACGTCGCCGCCAAGGAAGTCGGTGCCGAAGGCCTGCTTGCCCTTGAACAGCACAAACGAAAACCCGCTCAGCACGATGAGCCAGGAAACAATGAAGGCCGGTTTGGCATACCGGACGAAATCCGTCTGGATGTTCCGGAGCAAGTGCAGCATCGGAAATTTCGTCACGATGTTGAAATTGATCAGGTATTCCATGATTAGGTGCCCGGTAATGAGCACCGAGAACATTGTGGAGAACACACCGATGGCCAGCGTGACACCGAATCCTCTGACCGGCCCGGTGCCGAGCCAGATCATGATTGCGCAAATGCAGAGCTGCGTGACGTGCGCGTCAACGATGGTAAAGAATGCCTTGTCGTAGCCGGCCACCAGCGCGGTCTTGAGGTTCTTGCCGAGATGCAGTTCCTCGCGCATGCGCTCGAAGATCAGGATGTTGGCGTCGACCGCCATGCCGATGGTCAAAACGATACCGGCCAGACCCGGAAGCGTCATAGTCGCGCCGATACTGGCCAAGACGCCAAGGATAATGGTGATGTTAATCGCGAGTACAGCCACGGCGATGATGCCGCCAACCGTATAGTAAGTGATCATGAAGGCGGCGACCAACGCGGCACCGATGATCGACGCCCGCACGCCGCTGTTGATGGCATCCGTGGCCAGCGAGGGTCCAACCTCGTATTGCTCCTTGATGTCGAGCGGCAGGTCGAGCGGGTTGTTCAGGACATTCGCGAGCTCAAGCGCTTCGCGCTGCGAAAACTGTCCGGTGATCTCCGCACTGCCACTGGGGATCTCCTCGCGCACCGTCGGGGCGGAATAAAGTTTGCCATCGAGCACGATCGCGAGCTGGCCCAGGTGCCCCGCCCGGTGGCCTTCATCCGCGATTGTTTTGGTAACCTCGGCAAAGCGTTTCGCCCCTTCTTTGGTGAAACGCAGCAAAATCTTAAAACGGCCAAACTCATCCATCGATGCATAGGCTTCACTCAGGGCATCGCCGGTCATTTCCGGGATGCGCTTGACGTAGACCTCACTGGTTCGGATCTCCCCGTTGCGACCCTCCTGGTCCAAGTTCATCGGCTCGTAGCCCGGAGGGGCATCGGCGGCCGACATCGTCTGGGGTGTGGCATCGGGATAAACAAGGCGGAAATCAAGGCGAGCGGGCTTCTTTAGGTTGGCGACAATCTCCGGATTATTCTTGGTGGAGATGTTTGGCAGCTCCACGTCGATCCGGTTGTTGCCCACCGGCCGCACGATGGGCTCGGCAACGCCGAGGCTGTTGATGCGCGCCGAGATGATCTCGATCGCCTTGCTCAACTTCTGCTCGTTATCGCGCTGCGAGTTGGCGGCCGCCGCTTTCTCGTTTACTTCGAGGGTGAACGCCACCCCGCCTGCGAGGTCGAGGCCCAATTGCAGTCGACCCTTCGAACGCTTGTTCAGTTCGTCGAGCAGGATGTTGTTGCGCCGATCGGCGTTCTTGAGCGAGGCCTCGAGCCGGATCTGCGGGAAGAACTGCGAGAGATCCAGCTTGCGCTCCTTGCCGATCTGCTTGAGCGCCACAAAGACCGTCTGGGCCTGTTTCGAGGCCACCCGGTCGCTGGCTTCCTTCATCAGGTTGACGAATTCGGCTTGCTTCGCCGTGGCCTGAGTTCGGATGTACTGGTCAAATGGGCGATCCTTGATCGGGACCAACTCCGCCACCGCCCAGATGAGAATCGCTACGCTGAGCAGCAGCTTCCAGAGGTTTTGTCTAAGCATGGGTTGATTTGGTTAAATTCAAGCGCGGCGGACGCACATCACCTCGTCCGCCCTTGGGGTATTCCGCACTGCGTGCCGGGGGTTACTTCTTGTCGGCCGTCTGGCCGGACTTGTTCACCACGGTGTGGATGAACGCCTTCTCGACCTCGACTTTCGTGTTGTCGCCGATGCGGACGACGAGCCGGTCGGGGCGCACGCTGGTGATCTCGCCGTAGATCCCGCCCGCGAGCAACACCTCGTCGCCAGCCGACAGGCTGCTAATCATCTTCTGCTGCTCCTTTTGCTTCTTGCGCTGGGGAGCGATCAGCAGAAACCACATGGCGGCCATGATCAGACCGTAGAAAAGAAGGATCGTGGGGTTGAAGCCGCTGCCACCCGAAGCGGGGGCGGTTTGCTGGGCGAATGGCAAAATCGTGGTCAAGGGAAGCATTTTAATCATTGCTTGCGCGGGTTTTTCGGAAAAGAAACGCGGATTAACTCCAGCCCACTTCCAAAAAGCAAGCCCAGAGCTGGACGCAACCCCGCCAGACCAACCGGTCGATCATTGTGGAAACCTGCGTTGTAGCCGGCCTCGTTGAGGCCTTTGTAGGGCGGGGTCGCCTGACCCCGCCATGATCGAGCAAACGCGGCGGGGTCAGGCGACCCCGCCCTAAAGATCCAACGACCTCCCCTTCTAACCTTGAAAAGCAAGTCTTCATCCGCCTGGACGGCTGCGCAATCCGAGGAACACTTCGGATTCAAACGCTGGGGTTCCGGCCATTTCTCCGTCGACAATGAGGGATTCGTGCAGGTGCAGCCGCTCGCCGACGGACGCAGCATCCGCATCATGGATGTGGTGCACGAGGCGCTCGGCATGGGTCTTAAGGCGCCCATGGTCATCCGCTTCCAGGATCTGCTGCGCCATCGCGTCATCCAGCTAAACGAGGTTTTTGTCCGCGCCGTCAAGGAGGAGGGTTACAAGGGCACCTACCGCGGCGTCTTTCCCATCAAGGTCAACCAGCTGCGCGAGGTCGTCGATGAGATTCTCGCCGCCGGCAAGGATTACAATTACGGCCTCGAGGCCGGCTCCAAGCCCGAGCTGATGATCGCGCTCGCGATGCACGAGGGCAACCAGCGCCTCATCATCTGCAACGGCTACAAAGACGACGACTATATCCGCCTCGCGTTGCTCGGCCGCAAGCTGGGGAAAAAAGTGATCATTGTCGTCGAGCAGTTGTCCGAGCTTGACGAGATCATCCGCATCTCCGCCGAAACCGGCGTGAAGCCCATGATCGGGCTCCGGGCCAAGCTGCTGACGCGCGGCGAGGGCAAGTGGGCGCTGTCGACCGGTGACAACGCCAAGTTCGGCCTGAACACGGCGGAAATCCTCTTCGCCATCGAGAAGCTCCGGCAGGCCAAGCTCACCCAGTGCCTGCGCCTGATTCACTTTCATGTCGGATCCCAGGTGCCCAACATCATCACGATCAAGAATGCGGTGATCGAGGCCACCCGTTTCTACTGCCAGCTGACCAAGATGGGCTTCCCCATGGGCTACCTCGACGTCGGCGGCGGCCTCGGCATCGATTACGACGGTTCGCGCACCAATTTTGAATCGTCGATGAACTACTCGCTCGAGGAGTATGCGCGCGATGTGGTTTTCAATATCCGCGAGATCTGCCGGAGCGCGGGCGTCTCCGAGCCCGACATCGTCAGCGAGAGCGGCCGCGCCGTCGTCGCCCAGCATTCGATGCTCGTCGTCGAGGTCTTCGAGCGGATCAACAAGCGCGAGTCGCTCGGCCAGCAACACCAGCCCAAGGTCAAGCACAAGGTCGTCACCGATCTGGAAGTCCTCCTCAAGAACAAGGCCCGGCTCGGCCGCCTGGAATGCTACCACGACGCCATCCAGAAAAAGGAGGAGGCCATCTCGCTCTTCAATTTCGGCTTCCTCGACATCGAGAACCGCGCGGCGGCCGAGTCGATCTTCTGGCAGATCTGCGAGCACATTGACAAGCAGGGCACCCTGCAGGGCTACCAGCCCGAGGAGCTGCGCGACCTGAAGAAACACCTCGCCGACCAGTACGTCTGCAATTTTTCGGTCTTCCAGTCGCTCCTGGATCACTGGGCGCTCAAGCAACTCTTCCCCATCGCGCCGCTCCACCGGCTCAACGAGAAGCCCACGGTCAATGCCATCCTTGTCGACATCACCTGCGACTCCGACGGCAAGATCAGCAGTTTCATCGACCTGCAGGACGTGAAGGACTATATCACGCTGCACCCGCTGAACCGGAAGCCGTACTACCTGGGCGTGTTCTTCACCGGTGCCTATCAGGACATCATGGGTGACCTGCATAACCTCTTTGGGCGGGTGAACGAGATCCATGTGTTCCTCGAGGAGGACGAGCCCAACGGGTTCTACATCGAGGAGGCGCTCGCCGGCAGCCGCGTCGCCGATGTCATCGAGGGCGTGCAATACCAGCAGGAGGAGCTCTGCCGCCGGATGAAGCAGCAGATCGACCACGCCACCAAGAAAGACCTCGTGAAGCCCCGCGAAGGCGTCCGCTGGCTCGAGTTCTACGAGGCGCAGATGCTCGCCAAGACTTATCTTAACATCGGCCCAAAGAATGCCCGGAAGCGCCGCGCCGGCGGTGCATCCGAAGGAAAAGCGAAGAAGAAAGAGTCCTAGGAAACAGCCTTGATTTGTAGCCGCGCGAACCGGCTGATCACGCCGGTCTGCTCCCGCCATTGGGAAGTCTCCACGGCGATCTGCGCCGGATCCCGCCCCGACTCGCGCAGAGCGTCGGGATGTTCTCCCGCCAGATCCGTCAAAACCTCGGGACTGAATTCCGGGTGGAACTGCACACCCCAGACCTGCGGTAGAAACCGAACGGCGTGGTGGGGTTCCCGCGCCCCGCCTCCCAGGACCTGCGATCCCGCCGGCAGGCACAGCAGGCTTTGCCAGTGGATGACCGCTACCCGCTGCCGAGCGCCGCACGGCGCAAAGAGCGGATCCCCTGCCGCCGCGAACTCGATTTCGGCGACGCCAATTTCCGGTCCGCCGGGCAGCGGCCCAACCTCCCCGCCAAAGACGCGGCCAAGCATCTGGTGGCCGTAGCACAGACCGAGCACCGGCATCTCCGTCTGCAAAACCTTCTCCAGCCACCGGAATGCGGCCCGTTCGCTCGAGGACGGATCCGTCATCTGCGAAAGGACTTCGGCACTCTCAAAATCATGAAGGAGCATGGTTACCGAGAACTCATTCTTCTTTTGTTTGGCATATCGGCCGTTCCTTGGAGGCAGATCGAATCTGCGGCGAGATCAGCCCAACTCGATCTTTCCGCAGTTGTTGTGCTCCTACATCCCGCTGCGGACCAAAAAGCAGAGGTTGCCGGTCCGCCAATAGCGTAATCGGCTCGGAACGACAGTGCATCTGGTTTCCCAGAGGTGAGCTGGGTGCTTCTGGCGAAACGTCGACTGTAAAAACGACAGGTCAAAATCGAGGCAAGGTAGCACCCATGCGCATCGGCATCCTGACAATCGGTTCTCTGTATTGGGATCAATCCGGCGTTCGACCCAACTGGCGAAAGGACCGACTTGAATCCACTGGTGAGCGAAGAGCGAGGGTGCCGATTCGATATGGCCGCAAGTCGAATTCAGACAAGCTCGGAGGGATTGCTGCAACTTGGGGCAGGGTTTGTCTTCTCTGTAACCCGGCGGCGATGCCTCCGGCCGACGTGCTTCAAGCGTGGCAGAAGCAGGTGCGCGCGGCTGGGGCATCGTACCGGGCGGTTCCCCATGCCGACGGAGAGGACGAACTTCTTGAGGTCACAACTGGTTGCGCACGGTTTGGCTGGCCAATCGACCACAACACCGATCAGCCGCTCGTCGATTTCGACCTATTGTTGATGACCGCAACCGAACCAACTCTAAATAACGGACAATATCCGACAGCACGGCAGATCGCCGACGCGTGGCGAACTGACAACCAACGCAACGTCTCGTACTTTTGCAACAATCATGCCTTCGGCATATCAGGACGAAAAGGCGTCAGCAGCAAGCACAGGAAATCTTTGCGCTGGAGCCGAATTGTCGCGGGGTGGAATTCCCGGCGTTGACCTGCCGAGGCGTCGGACTATCCTGCAAACATGGCCCGCATCGAAGAACTGACCCGTGAGGCAGTCAGCCTGCCGAAAGAACAGCGCCTCGCTCTCGCCCGTGCGTTGCTCGACCTGGAGCCCGCGGGTAATGTCGCCGAAGTCGAACAATCTTGGGACGAGGAAATCCGCGCTCGCATCAAAGCCGTCGATGAAGGTCAGGTCACGGGAATCGCTTACGAAGACCTGCGGCGAGAGATGAATTCCCGTTACGGCGCATGACTATCCGCGTCGTCCCCGAGGCGCGGCGCGAGCTGCGGGACGCCGCCGATTTTTACGAGCAACAGCAACCGGGGCTCGGGCGGAGACTCTGGCAGGAAGTCGACGAACATATCGTCTGGATTGCCGGTCACAGCGAGGTGCCGCGCCTGCGGGCCGGTGGCTATCGGCGTGTGAACCTACGCATCTTTCCCTATTACATCGCCTACATCATCCGCAGCAACGGACTCTGGATTCTCGCGATTGCCCACACTCATCGCCGGCCGGAATACTGGATCGAACGAGAGAAGACGATAATCTAGCAGCGCGGAGGACCTCGTCCGACGCGCAGCTAGCGCCATTCGTGGCGAGGATAGCGCCGCGAAAGCTCAGCCTTCACCTTTGGATACATGTCGCGCCAGAAGGCCGTGAGGTCGTCGGTCACCTGAAGGGGACGCTGGTTCGGCGCCAACACCTCGATCTTCACCGGCACCCGGCCGTGCGCCAGGGTGAACCGGCCGCTTACTCCGTAGAGTTCCTGAATTCGCGCCGATAACACGGGCGGACCATCCGCAGAATACGTGACGCGCGAACGCCGCCCGTTGGCCATCTCGATGCGCTCGGGCAGGTAATCGTCAAGTACCGCCAATTGCTCGGGCCGCAGCCACTGGTGCAGGACCGGCAGGACGGGCTTGTCCTTCAATTCGCGCGCCCCGCAGGCACCATAGCAGATCTGTTCGATCAGCGTGGCGCGATCGGCGTCGGCAATCGGCGTCACTTCCAGCTCCGGAAACCACCTCGCCAGGCAATTGACCCGGACAATCCACTGCTCCACCCCCTCGGTCCATTCCGCGAGCACGATCCGGCCGGCCAGGACTTCCCGCGCGAGCAACGCCGCAGCTTCACCCGGCGGCGGCGCGTCCGGCAGCGGCTTCGCGTCCAGCACAAGGTCCCGGAACCGCCGCTCGCGCCGTACGACGACGCGCCGCGCCGCCTCGTCGTAGATGACCGTGGTGGCATCGACGTAGTCCTCGGGAAACAGCTCGCGCAACCATGCCTCGTCCACCGCCGTCGCCAGGCTTAACAGCACTGTCACCTCTCCCCTCGCCTCGATCTCGCTCACCTCCGCGGCGACGAAAAGCGGCGCCTGCTGGATGCCGCTTTCGCGCGCCAGCTGTCCGCGCCGGCCATGCACGAGTTCGCAGCGGAGCGTGCCGCCGTCGAGCCTTCGGGCCAGATGGTCGGAGAACCCGACCAACACGCATTGGCGCACCGCCGCCTCCTCGACGCGCCGTTCGGCCACGTCGAGACCCTCCCCCGCCGCGATTTCAATAAACTGATCGAACAGCGGCCCGACCTGTCGCGCCGTCTGTGCGTGAAGGCCGAGGCGGCGGCAGGCCTCGAGCGAATAATCCGCGCGGTCCGCATAGCGCCATGCGCGCATCAACCGGAAGAAATCCGACGCGTGCTCCTCCCCCAGCAGCTCCGCGCGCCGCTCCTCCACCTCCCGCCCCGCGTTGCGCAGGAGGAAATTGCGCCCCTGCGTCAGCGCCGCCATCAGCGCCACCGGCCGCACGCAACCGCGGTCATGCGCCGCCAAAAACATTCGCGCATAACGGGGATGCATCGGAAATCGCAGCATCTTGCGACCGATGTCGGTGATGCGGAGCGTCGGTCTCGGCTGGAATGATGCCGTTGAGGTGGGGCGCGTTATCCCTAACGCGCCGATTGGCGAAGGCTGGTGGCTTGGCGGGTTAGGGATAACCCGCCCCACCGTTGGGTCCCCGGGCAATCGTAGGGCGGCATCGCCGGACTGAGCGCCGGAAGGCGCGACACCCGCCACGCCGCCGCGGTCAATGTTCCCCGGCGGGGTGCGGCGACCCCGCCCTGCCATGGTCGAGACCGGCTCCAGCGCGCCGAGATCCGCAAGCAGATCCTCCGCCCTTTCGAGCGATTTCGGCTCCGGCTTTTCCAGCCAAGGAAAATCATCCACGTCGTCGATCCCCGACGCTTTCAGGGCCAGCACCACCTCGGCGAGATCGAGGCGCTTCACCTCGGGCAGCTCCCTGACTGGACGCTTCGCGTGTTCCCGTTCCGTCCACAGCCGCACGCATACGCCCAGCGCGGTGCGGCCGGCGCGACCCGCCCGCTGATCCGCAGACGCTGCGCTGATCTTCTCAATCAGGAGCGTGTTGATGCCCCGGTGCGGGTCGTAGCGGGCCATCCTCGCCAGGCCGCCGTCGATGACCGCAGTCACGCCATCAATGGTCAGCGAGGTTTCCGCGACGTTGGTCGACACGATGATCTTGCGACGATCATAGCGGGCAACGGCCCGATCCTGCGCCTCCGGCGGAAGTTCGCCGTGCAGCGGCAACACTAGGAACTCGCGCAGCGCCTTTTCGTTCTGTACCGCCTGCACCGTGCGATTGATCTCGTAGGCCCCAGGCATGAACACCAGCAGATTGCCCGGACTCCGGATCGCCACGCGGGCGCATTCGCGCGCCGCCACCTCCCAAACCGGCTCGCGCTCGAAATCGACCGGATGCGGCAGGTATTCGACGACCACCGGAAACGTCCGCCCTTGCGATTCCAGCACGTCGCAGGGCGCGAAGTAGTCCCGCAGTCCGGCGACATCAAGCGTCGCCGACATCACGATCAACCTCAGGTCCGGACGGACGGATCGTTGCAGCTGCAACGCCCGGGCGAGGCTGATGTCGCCGTACAGGTGCCGTTCGTGAAACTCGTCGAACATCAGCGTGCTGATTCCGCGCAACGCCGGGTCGAACGACATCTGCCGCAGGAGAATGCCTTCCGTGACATACCGGATCTGCGTGGCCTCCGACACGCGGGATTCGAGCCGGATCTGGTAGCCGACCGTCGTGCCAAGCGGCGTGCCCACCTCTTCGGCCACGCGTTTGGCCAGCAAGCGCGCCGCCAGCCGCCGCGGTTGCAGCACTACCACCTGGCCCGCATCCAGAAATCCATGACGGAGCAAGATCTGCGGCAGCTGTGTCGACTTGCCGGAACCCGTCGGGGCTCGCACGATGAGCCGCCCTGCCACCCGCAGGCAGGCGACGACCGCGGATTCCAATTCATAGATGGGCAGATCGCGTGAAGACATGCGGACGAATTCGGCGCCAACGGCGCAGCGAAACGGTTGAGAACCTAGGCTTTCTCTCTCCATGTCAAAGCCGTTTCTCGCAAGCAAGTGGGGGTTTAGTCGTAGGGCCGGAACTTGTGTCCGGGCCATCCGCAAGCCGAAGATGGTCTGCGCACAGGGCGCGACCCTACGGGGAATCGGTCCGCCGACAAGCGGCGACCCTACGACGGAGCCGGCTGACCGGCACCCGAGCGCCTGGCCCGTGAACAACTTGTGCGTAAAGTTGATCCCAAGTTATTCACGGGCTAAGACTTGTGAATAAGTTGTGCAAAACAAAAACGTGACTTTGCCGGGAGCACGGGCACGTTACGCCCTGTTCTTTGATGGAACAGTCGAAGCGCCGCTGGCATGAAAAAACCTGTGGAGAGCGCGACTGGGATAATCCCGGGCGACCGGGGAAAGGAAGACTGAAGCTGGTTCAGTCTTCCCCTTTGTTGGCGAGCAATCGCGAATAAAAGGCATGTCTCACCAGCTCCTCTGGGCGGTGTCGTAACCGCTCAGTAATACGACGTAGGAGCTGTGCGGCGAGGCGCGATTAGAAACCGCGTTCGAGCCGAGTGAGGCGCACGGGGAGTTTCGATCCGTTCGCCCACGCAGTTTCCCCAGAGGGATATGGTTGCTACTGCGCAGACCAGCACGAAGCAGCGTTTTCTGGCGAGACCACCTCGCCAAAAAGGCCCCGCCTGTCATGGGTGGGGCGCGCAAAGAGGACGCGGCTTCGGGGAGCGACCGGGTTTGGCAAGGCCCGGAAAACCTCCTTCCGTGGGGCGGCGTGAAAAACCACGTCACCCAACTGCAATGCGAAATGCAACCTGAGAGTTAAGAGGTCAGACCCGTAGCATGGGGCTAACGCCCGGCCAAAAGCCGGGGCCGACCCTGTGGTAACGGTGCCGACGCGAGCGACGCAAGTTGCAGGCGTGTCTGCACCCCGTCTGGCGTGACCGCCACTGGCAAGTGGTGGTCGAACCGGGCGTAGAGGCCTCACTCGAAAGATTCCGGCTGGCAACGGCCGGGACGGTCCCGCCATGAGACTGAAACCTTCGCATGCCGCGAGGAGTGGCGTCGGGGAGCACACGGCCCGCGAAAGCGAGAGCGCCCAATGTGTGCGACTGGGAAGAGAGCGTGGCGAACTCCCACCCCCAAGTTTGGCCCTGGAACCGCAAGGTTCCGGGGCCTTCTTGTTTTTAGGCGAAAACCAGACAGTTGCGGTTCCAACGCTGAAGGAACTGATGATTACCCCGGTTTTGGCCGAACGATTGTAGGGCGGGGTCGCCGCACCCAGCCGCATCGACCCCGCCCTACATTGCGAATTCCAGGGAAACCGCGTTCGTGCCTTCCGGCCTTGCGTTCTGGATTCCCGGGCCGCACCATGATTCCTTTTTTCGCAGGAACCAGCATGAACCAGAACATCCGCAACATCGCCATCATCGCTCACGTCGACCACGGGAAGACCACGCTCGTCGACGAACTGCTCAAGGAGGGCGGCGTCTATCGCGCCAACCAACAGGTCGAGGAGTGCGTCATGGACTCCATGGATCTTGAGAAGGAAAAGGGCATCACGATCAAGGCCAAGAACGCCTCCATTCACTGGAAGGGTAAGACCATCAATCTGGTTGACACGCCAGGACACGCCGACTTTGGCGGCGAAGTCGAGCGTTCGCTCAAAATGGTCGACGGTGTGCTGCTCCTCGTCGACGCCTACGACGGCCCCCAGGCCCAGACGCGGTTTGTCCTGCGCAAAGCCCTCCAGCACGGCCTCAAGGTCATCATTGTCGTCAATAAGATCGACCGCGAAAACAGCGATCCTGCGGGCACTTACAACAAGGTTCTCGAACTCCTGCTCGAGCTGAATGCCAACGAGGAACAGTTCAACGCGCCAGTGGTTTATGGCAGCGGCCGGGATGGCTACATGCTGCGCAAGCCCGGCGACAAGGGGACGGACATGGCTGTGCTGTTCGAAACGATTCTCGAGCACATTCCACCGCCGTTCGCCAAACCCGACGACCCTTTCCGCATGCTGGTCTCCAACATCGACTGGAGCGACTACGTGGGACGGATCGCCATCGGCAAGGTTCTCTCCGGCCAGATCACGGTGGGCGACACCGTTTACGTTGTGCACCCCAAGGGCGGCGATCGCCTGCGCTGCAAGATCACCAAAGTGGTGGAGTTTTCCGGTACGCAGACCAGCGATTCGGCCGTCGGCGTGGCCGGCAACATCGTCGGGCTCTCCGGCTTCGAGGACATCGATATCGGTGACACCATCACCGCCGACGAAAATGCCCACGCCCTGCCCTTTACCGAGATCGACCCGCCGACGATCGAAATGCAGTTCTGCATCAACGACGGGCCGTTCGCGGGTCGCGAGGGGAAGTACGTCACCTCCCGCCAGCTCCGCGACCGCCTTTTCCGCGAGATGAAGTCCAACATCTCCATCAAGGTTGAGGATACCAACACGGCCGGCGTTTTCGATCTGAAGGCGCGGGGCTCGATGCAAATCGCGATTCTTGTCGAGCAGATGCGCCGCGAGGGCTTTGAAATGCTGGTCTCGCGGCCGACTGTCATCACCAAGACCGAGAACGGGCAGACGCTGGAGCCATTTGAGTCGCTTTGGGTGGAGATTCCGGAGGATTGCCTTGGCGTGGTCATGCAGATGCTTGCCAACCGCAAGGCCCAGATCACCGCCATGCACAAGCATTTGCTGGGCACAACTATCGAGGCCGTCGCCCCAACGCGCGGGCTTATCGGCATGGAAACCGATCTCGTTAATGCCACCAGCGGCCGCGGCGTGATGTCTCACTTGTTCAAGGAATATGCACCCTGGGCCGGCGATGTGCTCACGCGGCTCACCGGCACGTTGGTCGCCACGGAGAGCGGCGAGTCCAAGGCCTATGCGCTCGTCACCATCCAGGAACGCGGCAAACTCTTCATCGGCGCCGGCGAACTGGTTTACGAAGGCATGCTGGTCGGCGAGAGCCCGCGGCAGGAGGACATCCCGGTCAATGCCGCCCGCGCCAAGCGGCTCACCAACTTCCGCTCGCAGGGCGAAGGCGTGAGCACCCAGCTCTCACCGCCCATCCGGCTCTCGATCGAGAAGGCCATCGAGTATATCGCCTCGGACGAGTTCGTCGAGGCCACGCCCAAGTCGCTCCGCCTGCGCAAGCGCATTCTCAATCAGACTGACCGGCGCAAGGCCGATCGCGCCAGCCGCAAGGGCGAGACGGGGGCACCAACGGAAACGTGACCAGGCCCGGGCTGGGCGCATCGAAAACGGCGAGGAGTGGAGACACGACGATCGGTGTGCCGGTGTAGGAAACTCGCTTGCGGGCGATCATCGGTCGCNNTGGCCGTGCGTGCTCATCGCCACAAGATCGCAGCCTTTCTGCTCAATCCACTTGAGGATTTCCTTGCCCGGGTCGCCATAGGCCAGCTCCACTTCAGTCGGAATTCCGGCCGACTGGAACTCCCCGCGGACATTTTCCAGGTAAGCCTGGTCTTCCGTGAGCTCAGGACTGA
>PLOH01000150.1:0-8558 GCA_003142955.1 Opitutia bacterium
GGCTGCAGGCGGCCCTTCTGCAGAACCCGCTCGGGCGGAATATCGAGCACGCCAGCCTCCGAGGCCATGATGACCAAGCCATCCTTCGTCACGTAATAACGCGAGGGACGCAGGCCATTGCGGTCGAGCACCGCGCCGATCTGCCGTCCATCCGTGAACGCAATCGAAGCCGGTCCGTCCCACGGTTCCATCAGGCAGGAATGAAACTGGTAGAACGCCCGCCGGTCATCGTCCATGGTTTCGTGGTACGACCAGGGTTCCGGAATCATCATCATCATCGCATGGGCCAGCGGCCGCCCGGCGAGCACGAGCAGCTCGAGGGTGTTGTCGAACATGGCCGTGTCGCTGCCATTCGGATCGATGATGGGGAGGACCTTCGAGATATCCTCGCCGAACGCCTCGGAGACAAAGAGCGCCTGCCGGGCATGCATCCAGTTGATGTTGCCCCGCAGCGTGTTGATCTCGCCATTATGCGCGAGATAGCGGTAGGGGTGGGCGCGGTTCCAGCTCGGGAAAGTGTTCGTGCTGAAACGGGAGTGCACCAGCGCAAGCGCCGTCTCCATCGCTGGCTGCAGCAGATCGGGGAAGTAGCCTTCGAGTTGCGTCGTCAGGAGCATGCCCTTGTAAACAAAGGTCTTGTACGACAGGCTGCAGAGGTACCAGAACTCGGCTCCATCCATCGTCGAGGTGCGGATCTCGTTATGGGCGCGCTTGCGGATGACGTAGAGTTTGCGCTCGAACGCCATGGGATCGGTCAGTTCAGGGCTGCGACCAATAAACACCTGGCGTATGGCGGGTTCGCACGACCGGGCGGTCTCTCCGAGCGCGGCATTGTTGGTCGGCACCGTGCGCCAGCCGAGGACCGTTTGTCCTTCCGATTGGATGATCTGCTCGAAGCGTTCCTCCAGGCGGCGCCGCTTCGTGATGTTCTTGGGGAGAAACACCAGACCGCTGCCATACCCGCCCTCTTCCGGCAGCGCGATCCGCGCCTTTTTGCAGACCTCCTTGAAAAAGCCATGGGGCATCTGCAACAACACTCCCGCACCGTCGCCGGTGTTGGGTTCGCTGCCGCTCGCACCGCGATGATCGAGGTTGGTCAGCACCTGGAGCGCCTGCTGCAAAATCTGGTGCGATCGACGGCCCTTGATGTCGACCACGAAGCCCACGCCGCACGCGTCGTGTTCGAACCAGGGGTCGTAGAGACCCTGCTTGGGCGGCAGCCCGGTCCGGGCTGGCCGAGGACCGGGAGTGCTGTCACTTCGGTTGTTCATTTTTCGGATACCGCTGGGCGTCGGCCATGGGGTCAATGGCAAACTTGGTTTGGCGATCACGGGCAAGGCGCAGTCCGCCGGCCCCGGGCGGCCGGCGGCCGATCAGGTCGGGAGGGATGGGCAGAAGAGGATGCAAGGCATTCATGGGCGGCAAAAAAGGCCGGTCTCGCGGTGCGAGCCGGCCCTGAAAAAACTGATACGGTTCTGACTGGGTGGGCTCGTTAGAAGAATCGGATGGTTTTCGTGGCCGTTTTCTCATTCTCCCCGTCCGCGCAGCCGACATTGATCGGCTCCTCGGCGCGGGCGTCGTTGGGTTTGACGAGGTCGTTGGCAAGAAGGTAGTTCTCGACTTCCTCGCCCGAGACGTCCGCCAGCATGATGCCATCGATCTCGACGCAAGGGGACAGCGGCTGCCCTGACTTGCGCGCCATCTCGTCGTAGTTCGCGCGGTCGTTGAAAACGTCGATATCCTCGAACTCAAGGTCGTATTTACGCATGATGGCCCGGACGCCGAGCGACCAGCCACAGTGGGGTTTCAAGTATGCCCGAATGTTCATGCGTAGACAATGCCGATTGGCAAAGGCGGCGCAACTTATAGGTGCGGTTTCTGCGCAATCAAGCGAAAGGTTCGGCTTTTTTCGCCCGCGGCGGCCGCCGGGAGCCGGGCTTTTGTTTTTGAACGAGTCTCGGCTGACATGGGCGTCTCGCCCGTGGGATCGCGCGACNNCGACGGCTCCTCAAAACAAACCACCATGCCGGCGGGAGCCGGGCGATGGAATTTTCCTAGCCCCGCCCCACGCTTTCGGCTAGACCCCCGCCGATGAAAGTTCTTGTGACCGGCGCCGCCGGGTTCATCGGCTTCCACGTTTGCCACCGGCTGGCCGCGTCGCAGAAATGCGAGGTGCTCGGGGTGGACAACCTAAATGCCTACGCCTCCCTCGAGTTAAAACGGGCGCGGCTGGTCGAGCTGGAGAAACAGGACGGCTTCCGCTTCGTGCAGGCCGACTTCGCCGATGCGCCGGCGTTTGCGGGTCTCCAGGAGAACTTCCGGCCCGACTACATCGTGCATCTCGGCGCGCAGACCGGCGTCCGCTACAGCCTCGAGAACCCCGCCGCCTATGTGCACAGCAACCTCGTCGGTTTTGCCAGCGTGCTCGAAGCCGCGCGCCGCCGGCCGCCGAAGCACCTGGTGTTTGCCTCGAGCAGTTCCGTTTATGGCGCGGACGCCCGCGTGCCGTTTCGCGAGGACGATGACGCCGGACGGCCGCTCTCGTTCTACGCCGCCACCAAGAAAGCCGATGAAGCGATGGCCTACAGCTACGCCCACACGCACGGCCTGAATCTCACGGGGCTGCGCTTCTTCACCGTCTACGGACCGTGGGGCCGGCCGGACATGACGCCGCTGCTTTTCGCCCGCGCCATCCGCGACGGCACCCCGCTCCGGCTCTTCAACTACGGCCGCTACCAACGCGATTTCACCTATGTGGACGACATTGTCGACGGCGTGCTCAAGGTGCTGCTTCATCCGTTCGTGGGCGCGGCCGGGGAGCCGACCACCCCACCCTGGCGGATTTTCAACGTCGGGCATCAGCAACCGGTGGAGATGAGGCGCTTCGTGCAAATTCTGGAATCGTTGCTCGGCCGGCCGGCCAACGTGGAGCTGTTGCCGCCGCTCCCCACCGAGATGCCCGCGACCTGCGCTGACCTGACGCGCATCCATGCCGCGGTCGGGTACGAGCCGAAAGTGACCCTCGAGGACGGCCTGCGGCGGTTCGTCGACTGGTTCCAACGCCACGATCGACCGGCGTAGCCGAACTCATGCAGGCAAGTGTAGGGCCGTCGCTTGTCGACGGGCCGCCTGCCGGGCGCAAACGGTCCGGCCACAAGGGCCGACCCTACATTCACTGAATGGCGCAAACGTTTCCCTGCATGTTCATGGTCCAACTACATCGTTCCGGTTGAGGCGGCGCTCCGCACGGAGGTTTCTTTTCGTTTGCGCCGCCGGCGGGTTTCCGGAACAACGTTCGCATCGTTCGCGCCTGGTCTCCTTCGCCGACCGTTCGCCGCGTTTGCGTCCTCAACGTTTTTCAAATTACATCATTCCCATGCCCAAAGCTCCCCCTGCCAAGTCACCCGCCGACCTCAAGCCTGGCGCCACGGCCGCCGAACGCACCGCCGATCCCGCCCGGGCCAAGAACATCGAGCTCGCGGTCTCCGCCATCACCAAGCAGTTTGGCGAAGGTTCGATCATGCGCCTCGGCAGCGCCACCCGCATGGTGGTCGATACCATTTCGACCGGCTCGCTCGCCGTCGACCTGGCGCTAGGCGTGGGCGGACTGCCGCGGGGACGCATCATCGAGATCTTCGGGCCGGAATCGTCCGGCAAGACCACGTTCTGCCTGAGCGTGATCGCCGAGGCCCAGCGCCGCGGCGGGCTCGCGGCCTTTATTGATGTCGAACATGCGCTCGATCCGAAATACGCGCGCATCGTCGGCGTGAAGCTCGACGAACTCCTGGTCTCGCAGCCGGACAGCGGAGAGGACGCGCTGAACATCACGGAGGCGCTGATCCGGTCGAATTCGATCGACGTCATCATCATCGACTCGGTCGCCGCCCTCGTTTCGCGGGCCGAACTCGACGGGCAGATGGGCGACGCCACCGTCGGCTCGCAGGCCCGCCTGATGAGTCAGGCCATGCGCCGCCTGACCTCGGTCGTCAGCCGGACCAAGTGCGTCTGCATCTTCACCAACCAGATCCGGGAAAAGATCGGCGTGATGTTCGGCAATCCGGAGACCACCCCCGGCGGCCGCGCCCTGAAATTCTTCTCCTCGCTCCGGCTGGACATTCGCCGCAAGGACCAGCTCAAGACGCCCGACGGCAAGGTCATCGGCAACCGCACCAAGATCAAGGTGGTGAAGAACAAGGTCGCGCCGCCGTTCACCGAGTGCGAATTCGACATCATGTACGACGAGGGCATCTCCCAGACCGGCTCGCTGATCGACCTGGGGGTCGAACACAAGGTGCTGGAGAAAAAGGGGGCCTGGATCGCGTACAACGGGGAACTGGTCGGCCAGGGGCGCGAAGCGGCCAAGGACGCTTTGGCCGAGAACCCGGAGCTCATGGCGAAAATCAAGGCTGAAATCCTCGCCCGCGTGAACGTCATCCCGGGCACCACCGTGGCGGCCGCAGTGACCGTCGAATAGCGCTTTCGTTTTGCCTTCGGCAGCCGCGGCGTTTGCGTGGGCGGCATGGCGTATTCCGCCGATACCATTGCCGCCCTGGCCACACCCGCGGGCACGTCTGCGCTGGCGCTCGTGCGCGCGAGCGGGCCGCGCTGCCCCGCGCTGGTCGCGGAGATCTTCGGCGCGGCGCCCCTCCCCCGCCAGGCGGTCCATGGCGACTATCGCAACCGGGCCGGCGCCCTCGTGGATGATGTCGTCTACACTTTCTTTGCCGCGCCCCACTCCTATACGGGAGAGGATCTCCTGGAGGTCAGCGCCCATGGCAGCCCGCTGATCGCCCAGTTCCTGCTGGAGGACCTCTGCGGGCGGGGGTGCCGGCCGGCCGAACCCGGAGAATTCACCAAGCGCGCGTTTCTCAACGGCCGGATGGACCTGAGCCAGGCCGAGGCGGTCGCGGACCTGATCGGGGCGCGCAGCGAGCGGGCGCTGGCCGCCGCCAACCAGCAGCTCCGCGGCGCCCTGGGCCGCCGGCTGCAGGAGATGATCGACCGGCTCCTCGACCTGGTCGCCCGCGTGGAGGCCGGCCTCGACTTCCCCGACGAGGATCTGCCCCCGGCAGACCGCGCCGGGCTCGCCGCCGGGCTGGCGGGCCTCCGGGGCGAGGTCGACCGGCTCCTCGCAACCGATCGTTACGGGCACGTGCTCCGCGACGGCCTGAAAACCGTGATCCTCGGCGAGCCCAACGCCGGGAAGAGCAGCCTGCTCAACCGCCTCCTCGGGCGCGAGCGCGCCCTGGTGAGCGCGGAACCCGGCACGACCCGGGACTACCTGGAGGAGCCGGTCGCGCTCGGCCCCCATTGTATCAGACTTATTGATACAGCCGGCCTGAACCCCTCCCCCACCCCGCTCGAACGGCGCGGCATGGCCCACACCCTCGCGCGCGCCGCCGAGGCGGATCTCGTGCTGCTCGTGCTCGACGCCACCCGCCCGGCGCCGACCCTGCAGCCGGAGGTCGCGGCGCGGCTGACGCCGGCGACCGCCCTGGTGGTCGTCAACAAGACCGATCTGCCCGGCCCGGCCGCCGGCCCCACCCTTCCCCCGGGGTTGCCCGTCGTCCGGATCTCCGCGCTGACCGGCGCCGGCGTGGACGAGCTCGTGGCCGCGATCGTCCGGCACGCCGAATCCTTTCGCCAGGAACAGGGCGACGAGCTGGTCGCGATCAACGCGCGCCATGCCACGGCGCTGCGCGAAGCGAAGGAACATCTTTGCGCCGCCATGGAGAAACTGTCAGAAAAGAGTCCGGCCGAATTGCTCGCCAGTGATCTCCGGGGCGCGTTGCATGCGTTCGGCGAGATCGCCGGCAGGATCGATAACGAACGGGTCTTGGATCGCATCTTTGCGAACTTCTGTATTGGTAAGTGATGCCTTCATCGATCTCGTTTCCGACGATGACGCGATCGTAAAAACAGATCTAAGCCTTTGCTCTACAACACTATACCGTTTGATGTCATCGTTTGTGGCGCCGGCCACGCCGGGGTCGAGGCCGCCCTTGCCGCTGCGCGGATGGGTGCCTCCACCCTGCTCCTGACAGGAAACATCGACACCGTTGCCCAGATGAGCTGCAACCCGGCGATCGGCGGTCAGGCGAAGGGTCAGATTGTGAGGGAGATTGACGCGCTGGGCGGCGAGATGGCGATCAACACCGATGTAACCGGGATCCAGTTTCGCCTTTTGAACGAATCAAAAGGACCCGCGGTGCAGTCGCCAAGGGCGCAATGCGACAAGAAGGCCTACCAGTTTCGGCTCAAGCATATCCTGGAACTGCAGAAGAACCTCCAGCTCTTTCAGGCAACCGTGACCGGACTGATCACAAAGAACGGCAAGGTCGTCGGCTGCCGCACGAATCTCGATGTGGAGTTTTCCGGGCGGACGCTGGTGGTGACCACCGGGACGTTCCTTCGTGGTTTGATGCATATTGGCCAGAACAAGAACGAAGGCGGGCGCCTCGGCGATTTCAGCGCCAAAACGCTGTCGGCCAGTCTACTCGACGCCGGTATCGAGCTGAGCCGCCTGAAGACGGGTACGCCGCCGAGATTGCTCGGGAGAAGCATCGATTTCACGAAGATGCAGGAGCAAAAGGGCGACCCAATCCCCACGTTTTTCGCCTTTCACGATACCCGGGAATCCGGGGATTTGTTCCACGTGGAACAATCTGACGAACGTCGCATTGGCTGGCCACCAGGCACGGAACAGGTGTCGTGCTGGGTAACCTACACCTCAGAGTTAACCAGGGAAATCGTGCGGAACAATCTGCACCGATCCGCGATGTACAGCGGCGAGATCAAGGGGGTAGGGCCCCGGTACTGCCCGAGCATCGAGGACAAGTTTGTGCGGTTTGCCGACAAACCGCGCCACATTCTTTTTCTCGAGCCGGAAGGGCGGAACACGAACGAATACTACGTCAACGGTCTGTCGACGAGTCTGCCGTTCGACGTCCAACTGGAGATGGTTCACAGCATCCCAGGCTTGGAGCAGGCGATCATCTTGCGACCAGCCTACGCCGTCGAATACGATTTTGCGCCGCCAACCCAGCTCTTTTCTTCGCTTGAGTCAAAGAAGCTGGAGAACCTTTTCCTTGCGGGCCAGATCAACGGAACATCGGGCTACGAAGAAGCTGCTGGCCAAGGATTGGTGGCGGGCATCAATGCGGTTCAGAAGGTGAGGGGAGAGCCCCCGCTCATCATCGGACGGGACGAAGGCTACATCGGAGTGATGATTGACGATCTCGTCACGAAGGGTACCTCCGAGCCCTATCGTATGTTCACCAGCCGGGCGGAATATCGTCTGCTCTTCAATCATGGAAGTGCTGAGCTGAGAATGCTTGCTCATTCAGAACGTCTTAAACTGTTCACGATTAAACGTTTACATAATATTTCGTCAAAGAAACAGCAGATCGAAACTTGGGCGCTAAAGCTGGAATCGACCGGCGAAGGGCATCCCAGTTGGGGTGAACGCTTGAGGCGAGGCGCTGCGCATGGCACCCTGCCTGGCGAATTCCTCGCCGAACCAAAAACAGTCCAGGATGAGGTTCTCTATCGCGTCATGTATCGCGGCTATCTGGAACGCGAGCTGCGGCAGATCGAGAAACTGCGCGATGTGGAACGGATTCAGATTCCGGCCGGAGTCGACTATCTGCTCGTTCCCGGTCTCCGCCGGGAGAGCGCGCTCAAACTCGGCCAGATCCGCCCCTCGACCCTCGGCCAGGCCAGCCGGATCAGCGGGGTGAATCCCGCGGATATCAGCATCCTCATGGTCCTGATCCAAGCCGGGCGAATTCCCGCTCCGACTCCGACCGCCGCGCCGCCGGCCTCAATCGCCCCCCCCGAACCGTTTCCGCTGTAACAATCAGGTTACGAACGGAAATTCACTAGCAAACCGGCCGCCACCGGCTATCCTGGAAGACATGTCCGAACAGAAGGCAAAGAAGATTCTGATCGTTGACGACGAACCGGACGTCGCCGATCTCGTCTCCTACCATCTCAAGGCCAAGGGCTTCCAGGTGTTAACCGAGACCAATCCGACCGTCAGCATCGCCACCGCTCGTTCGTTTTTGCCGGACCTTGTGATTCTCGACATCATGATGCCCGACTTGAACGGTATGCAGGTCTGTCGAATCCTTCGGGCCGATCCGCGGCTGGCGCACGTACCGATCATTTTCCTTACGGCCAAAGCGGAAGAAAGCGACCGGATCTCCGGTTTCGAAACAGGTTGTGACGACTATATTTGTAAACCATTCAGTACTAAAGAATTAGTCCTACGCGTTCAATCCATTTTCCGCCGCTCCTCCAACGTGGCGGCATCAGACGTCAAACGCCTGCAGATTGGCCAGGTCCTCGTTGACATNNTGCTGATGGAGCGGCGGGGGAGGGTGCAAACCCGCGAGCATCTCCTGATTAACGTCTGGAATTACGAGACCGAAATCGAGACCCGCACGGTGGACACGCATATCCGCCGACTGCGCGAAAAACTTGGCGCCGAAGCTGACTGGATTGAAACCATCCGTGGTGTCGGCTACCGGATGGCGGAGCGCAAGGCCGAAGCATGC
>PLOH01000150.1:8571-14402 GCA_003142955.1 Opitutia bacterium
CCGAATCGTCTGATCGTTGGAGTCGATTGCGTTCGGCGACCAACGAACTCATCGCCGAGGCCAGGCAACTTCAGCAAACGAGCTCCAGCCAGATCAGCCAGCTCGAAGCCACTCTCGGCAGCCTGCAGGAGGGCGTCCTCCTCGTCGACGCCGAGAACCGCATCCTGCTCGCCAACCAAGCCCTCCAGGCGATCTTTCCCCGCGCGAAAAACATCCTCCACCAGCGGCTCGAGCTCGTCCTGCACAGCGTCGCGTTTCTTCGTTATGTCGACGCGGTGCGGGCCGGCCAGGCCGCCCCCCAACACGAACTCGAGTTCGTCGAAGGCGACCGGTCGATCTGGGCGGAGGTGACCGGCACCCTCGTCACCCCGCTCGATGGCAACGCCGGTTCCTGGGTACTTTTTGTTCTTCACGATATTTCCCAACAGAAGAAACTGGAGGCCATCCGGAAGGACTTTGTCGCCAATGTCTCCCATGAGCTGCGCACCCCGCTCAGCATCATCAAGGGCTACGTCGAAACGCTGGTGGACGGGCACCGCGATATGCCGCTCGACGATCGCGACCGTTTTCTCCACACGATCCAACGGCACGCCGAGCGGCTCCACTCCCTGCTGGAGGATCTGCTGGCGCTCTCACGTTTGGAGTCGGTCAATCCCGGGTTGCACCGGGAATCCACCGTGCTGGCCGATCTCCTGACCAACTTGGTCGAAGATGTCCGCGGACGTTCCACCGCGCAGGAGCATCAGATTTCGTTGGCGGTCGACCCGGCGATCGGCCTGGTGCTCGTCGATCCGCTCAAAATCACCCAGGTTTGCGAGAACCTCCTGGATAACGCGTTGAAATACACCCCGCGCGGATCGCACGTCGACGTCCAGGCGCGCCTGAAGGGTGGGGAGGCCGAAGTCTCAATCCGGGACAATGGGCCGGGCATACCCAGCGGCGACCTGCCCCACCTTTTCGAACGTTTCTATCGGGTCGACAAGGGACGCTCCCGCGAGAAAGGCGGAACCGGCCTCGGCCTGAGCATCGTCAAACATATCGTCCAGCTCCACGGCGGAAGGGTCTGGGTCGAGAGCCAGCCCGGCCAGGGTGCGACCTTCTACTTTACCCTGCCGCAGAACAACGGGCCAATGGATCAAGGGAAGATTGAAGAACCAAGATCGAAAAGCTGAGCACGGAAATCCGGCAGCCCGTACGTCAACTTGAATTATGCAGTTGGAGGCAGGGACGCCGCTCAGCCTGTTCTCCATAGGCTTGGCGACGGAGGACCGGCGGTCGCAAGCGACCTTCCTACATTGATCCAGGTCCGTGTTGAACATCCGGGCTCCCAGCCTCACCGCGGTTTTGCGCCAGCCCTTTTTCGGTCTTGAGTCTTTCAGATTTCAGCCTTTCAGCCTTTCAGTTCTCAGTCCTTCAGACTTTCCCCATTCATGCCCCGCGAGATCTTCGAAGCTGTTCAGGCCAGACGCCGCGCTGAGTTGCGCTCGGCGCTCGTCGGCATCCTGCCGGCCAGCGAGAAGCAACTGATCCTCGAGATCGGCTGCGGCAACGGACACTTTCTGACCGCTTACGCCTCCGCGCACCCAGAACAGCTATGCATCGGGATCGATCTTCGGCTGGAACGCACGGACAAGGCCCTCCGCAAACGCGATCGCGCCGGCCTCTCGGATCTGCATTTTATCCGCTGCGAGGCCCGTAATTTTCTAATCGCACTGCCCGTTGGTGTGATACTTACGGACATTTACATGCTCTTCCCCGACCCATGGCCGAAGAAGCGCCACCACAAGAACCGCCTGCTCCAGACGGATTTCCTAAGCGAACTCGGCGCGCGGGCAGGGCAGGGGAGCCGCTTCTTCTTCCGCACCGAC
Organism: Opitutia bacterium; assembly: GCA_003142955.1. Taxonomy (GTDB): domain Bacteria; phylum Verrucomicrobiota; class Verrucomicrobiia; order Opitutales; family Opitutaceae; genus Fen-1467. The sequence goes on from PLOH01000150.1 coordinate 10,440, forward strand.
TACCAGCCGTATTATGACGAGGCGAGGGCGATTATCGCCTCTCACCCACAGTGGCGTTTGCTCCCCGACGATTCGTTCCCCTTCGAGCACGTTACGATCTTCCAGGCGCGCGCCCCGGTTTACCATTCGTTGTGTGCCCGCCGGTCATCGCCGGATCCATACAATCGGACCGCGCCTTACGAATGATGCCGGTGATCACCGAATTGTGTGTAGGGCCGGCGCTTACCGCCGGGCCACAGTTCATTGGAAGAACGGCTCGCCGACAAGCGGCGGCCCTACATCCGACTGCATCGTTTCGGCTTAGCATCCGTGCAGTGGGAAGGCCGCTCGCGACCGGTGATCGCAACAGGCGGCCTTCCTCCACCGGCACACCGTTATGAAAGATCCGAGCTTGGCCCAACACGGGGGCTTATGCCTGCATCGGATTGATCGCCCTTCAGTTTCAGGGGTTGACGCCGATTGAACCGTTTGCCTTACACATAGCCTTTTGAATCCTTTGCGCAGCGGCCTGAATACGATGGTTTCAGTCAGAAAACTGGTTCTCCTCGGCTCCCTCCTGGCGTCCAGCGGGGTAGCCTTTGCTGCTGAAGGTGGCGTCTCCCCAAAAGCGGAGCCCGTGTTATTCGAACATGGTCCTTTGCCCGTGACCAATTCCATGGTCACCAGCTGGTTCGTCACTTTGATCCTGATCTTGTTCATCCGTTGGCTCGTGGGCCGTCCTAGTGTCATCCCCACCCGCGGGCAGGCGGTGATGGAGGGACTGATTGAGGGTCTCCGCGGCGTTTTTGAGCCGATCGTCGGTCGGACCGCGATGCCCGTCGCGTTTCCTCTGCTGGTGTGTTTCTTTGTTTTCATCCTCGTCCACAACTGGAGCGGTCTGTTCCCCTTCGTAGGCACCGTCGGCTGGAGTGAGGTCGAACGATCCACCGGCGAACAGGTCAGCTTCGTTCCTTGGATCCGTCCGCAAACGTCCGACCTCAATGGCACCATCGCGCTTGCCCTGACCTCTTTCGTTGCCTGGTTCATCATCGTGATGAAATACGCCGGCCCGCGGCGCCTGCTGTTTGATCTTTTTGGCAACAAGGCCGACAAGAAGGAGCTTCCCGCCGCGATGTATTGGTGCCTCTCGCTGGTGTTTCTCCTCGTCGGTGTGATCGAGGTCGTCTCGATTCTGATCCGGCCGATCACGCTCTCCGTGCGTCTCTTCGGCAACGTGTTTGGCGGCGAGAATTTGCTCCACAACACTTCTTACAATCCGGTCTTCTATTTCCTGGAGATCCTGGTCGGCGCGGTCCAGGCCTTTGTCTTTACCCTCCTGACGTCGGTTTACATCGGGCTGATCTGCAACCACGGCGACGATCACGACGAAGCCGGGCACGACAACGAAGACGCCACGGAGGGCGCCCACTAAGATCCTCCGACGAACATTCTCGCGGCCGGGAGCATGTACCAATAAAACGTGCACGGCCGGGACAACCAATAAGAAATCAACCCTCAACTCCAACTCCTCCATGACTGGCAATATCGCCTGTGGTATGGCTCTAATCTCCGCCGCGTTCAGCGTCGGCCTCATCGGTTTCCGTGCGGTCGAAGCCGTGGGCCGCAATCCTGGCGCCTCGGGCAAGGTCCTCGTGCAATCGATTCTCGCGATGGCCCTGGCTGAAGGCCTCGGCATCCTCGCCCTGCTCTTCCTCAAGTAAGGCCCTTCCCACTTCGTGTTTCCTCGTTCCGTCGGGCGTTCGCCGCCCAGCGGCACGGCGTCTTCCCCACTGCTATGCATGCCCTCGTCCTTGCCGTCGCCTCCGCTGTCGAGGCCCATGCCGCCGATTCCTCCGGCGGTCCCACCGAATTGCTCACCCGGTTTGGCGTCGAGTGGAAATCCGTCATCTGGCAGTTTATCAGCTTCGCCATCCTCGCCGGCCTCTTTTATCAGTTCGCAATCAAGCCGATTCTCGCCGCGGTCGACGAGCGGAACGCCCGCCTGGCCGAAGGCCTGAAAAACGCTGCCGCCACCGTCGCACAGCTCGAAAAGGCCAAGCAGGACGGAGCGGCCCTCCTGAAGCAGGCTCAGCTCGACGGCTCAAAGCTCATCGATGAGGCGCGCCGGACGGCCAAGGAACTTTCCGACCGCCAGCAAAAAGAGGCGATCGACCGCTCCAATGACCTGATCGTCAAGGCCCAGCAGGCGATCGAACTCGAACACAAACGGATGATGCAGGACGCCCGCACCGAGGTGGCCCGCCTGGTCGTGGCCACCACGCAACGCGTCCTGGCCAAGGAGCTGAGCGAAGCCGAGCGGACCCGTTACACGACCGCCGCCGCCCGCGAGCTGGTCGAAATCAAAGACTGAAGGACTGAAGGGCTGAAATTCAGTTTCCCATAGAACAACGACCACCCCGAATTCAGTCCTTCCACCCCCGGTCCTCTATTCTTTCAGCCTTTCCACTTTCAGACCTTCTGCTTTTTCCCTCCTGATGCGCGCCAGCAAACAATCCCAGCAATTCGCCCGCGCGCTTTTCCGCCTCAGCCTCGCCGATGGCCAGGTCTCGGCTGAGCGGGTGTCGGCCGTGCTGGCCCATCTCGCCCACCAGCCTCCGCGGCAGCCGCTCACGGTCCTGCGAAACTACCAACGACTGATCACCACGCAGCTCGCCAAAAATTCCGCACTGGTCGAGCACGGGGGCGCAATCGACGACGGCCTGCTGCGCTCCCTCGAAGCCGCATTTACCCGGAAATACCAGCGACCGGTCGCCGCCTCGGCCCGGCCCAATCCCGCTCTTATCGCCGGCTTGCGCATTCGCATCGGCGACGACCTGTACGAATCCTCGATCGCCAGCCAGCTCGCCGCATTGTCCGTTCCGGTCTAGTTCCGCCCGATCTTCGCATTTTTCACCCTCCAACGCGTTCCGCCCTCATGAGCCTCATTACCGAACAAATCGAACAACAGATCGCCCAGTTGTCCTCCAAGGCGGTTAAGAAGAACACCGGAACCATCCGCTCCGTGGCCGACGGAGTCGCGCGGGTCGACGGGCTCTCCGAGGTCATGTACAACGAGATGGTCCAGTTCCCCGGCAACGCCATCGGGATCGCGCTCAACCTGGAGGAAGACGAGGTCGGTTGCGTGGTGCTGGGCGATGTCTCCGCCTTGCGCGAAGGCGACGAGGTGTCCACCACCGGCAAGCTGCTTTCGGTACCCGTCGGCAAGTCGCTCCTCGGCCGAGTCGTCGACGCCCTCGGCCGCCCGGTGGACGGCAAAGGCCCGCTCGCGGCGACCGAATTCTATCCCGTCGAGAAGATCGCGCCCGGCATCATCGTGCGCAAATCCGTTTCCCAGCCGGTGCTTACCGGCATCATGGCCATCGACTCGATGATTCCGATCGGCCGCGGCCAGCGCGAGCTGATCATCGGCGATCGTGGCACCGGCAAGACCACGATCGCCATCGACACCATCATCAATCAGGCGCGCATCAACCGCATCGGCCTGGCGTCCAACGATCCCGCCTTCCGGCCCCTGTACTCGATCTACGTCGCCGTCGGCCAGAAGAATTCGAATATCGCGCGCACCATCGCCTCCCTCGAGGCCGCCGGCGCGCTCGAATACACCATCATCGTCGCCGCCCCCGCGGCCGACAATCCCGCCAATCAATACGTTGCGCCCTACGCCGGCGCCGCCATGGGCGAGTGGTTCATGGAAAACGGCATGGATGCGCTGATTGTTTACGACGATCTTTCCAAGCATGCCGTCGCCTACCGCCAGATTTCGTTGATCCTCAAGCGTCCGTCCGGCCGCGAGGCGTATCCCGGAGATGTTTTCTACCTGCACTCGCGCCTGCTGGAACGCGCCGCGCGTCTCGCCAGCAAGGGTTCGCTGACCGCCCTGCCCATCATCGAAACGCTCGCCGGCGACGTCTCGGCCTATATTCCCACCAACGTCATCTCCATCACCGACGGGCAGATCTTCCT
>PLOH01000154.1 GCA_003142955.1 Opitutia bacterium
ATGGGAACTGAGAGATCCCCAGATTCTACGGAGGGCATCGGCACTCCGCAGCGCGCGGAAAAGGCCATGGGCCGCACAACCGCGATGCACGGTCTGGGGAAGTCGGACGAGTCCGTAGTATCAAAGAAACCTGCGAACGAGGACCTGCCCCTGTGGGTCTGGGCCAAGGAGCAGGCGGAGAGAAGGGACTCGACCAAGAGGAACCCGGACCAGGATGGCACGTCCCGGACGCAGCGCCGGAATCATGGCGTGTCACCCGTCCTGGCCTGGGTGCAAGAGAAAGCAAGACAGGACAGGAAGGTGAAGTTCACCTCGCTGTACCATCACCTGGATCCGGTGAGACTCAGGCAGGCGTTCCTGCGGCTTGAGCGATCAGCGGCTCCGGGAGTGTATGGCGAAGTTTGGAAGGACTTCCATGAGCACCAGGAAGTGCGGATCAAAAGCCTGTACGACCGGCTGCAAGCCGGAACCTACCGGGCTCAACCCGCGCGACGGGTGTACATCCCAAAATCGGATGGTCGGCAACGGCCCTTGGGCATCGCGGCCTTGGAGGACAAATCGTCCAGGGTGCGGTGGTCGAGGTGTTGAATGCCATCTATGAGGAAGACTTCCTTGGCTTCTCCTACGGGTTCCGTCCGGGGCGTTCGCAGCACCGGGCGTTGGACGCGTGGGCGGCAGCCTTGATGACCAGAAATGTGAACTGGATGCTAGATCTTGATGTCCGCAGTTTCTTCGACCGGCTCAGTCAGACTTGGCTAGTCAAGTTCCTGCAACATCGGATCGCCGATACTCGGATGCTGCGCCTGATCCAGAAATGGCTCAAGGCCGGTGTCCTCGAAGACGGCCAGTGGAAGGCCGTTGAAACGGGAAGTCCTCAGGGGGCTACCGTGTCACCGTTACTGGCAAACGTGTACCTGCACTATGTGTTCGACCTGTGGGCCGAACACTGGCGCAAGCACCACGCCACGGGTGATGTCGTCATCGTCCGCTTCGCGGATGATGGAGTCATCGGATTCGAGAAAGAAGCGGATGCCCGGGGTTTCCTCGCACAACTGCGAGAGCGGATGCAGAAGTTCGAATTGGAGCTTCATCCCGAGAAAACCCGGTTGGTTAGGTTCGGCCGGTTCGCCGGTCTGAACTGCCACAAAGAGGGAAAGCGTAAGCCCGAAACGATCGCGTTCCTCGGGTTCACGCATATCTGTGGTCGCTCCAGCAAGGGGAGCTTCCTACTGGTACGTCACACCATCGCCAAGCGCCTGAGGGCCAAACTCCAGGAGATCAAACGCGAGCTGAAAAGCCGGCGTCATGATCCCATCCCGGAGCAGGGTCGCTGGTTGCGGCAGGTTCTCTCTGGGCACTTCCAATACTATGGTGTCCCGACCAACTCGAAAGCCCTGGGGCAGTTCCGGGAGGAGGTTACGCGGCATTGGCTGCTCTACCTTCGTCGCCGCAGTCAGCGGCATCGCCTGACATGGGAGCGCATGCGGCGCCTCGCCACGTTGTGGCTCCCGCGACCACATATCTGTCACCCGTGGCCCCCTGGATCGTTTCCTCGCCACTACTCAAAGGTAAGAGCCGTGTGCGGTAATCCCGCTCGCACGGATCTGTGCGGGGGGTCGGGCGCAAGCCCGATCCCTACCGCGACATCGTGTATGCTGTTTTTTGAACGCCGATCAAAAGGCGTAGGTAATCCCTAGCGGCAATTCATTTACGAGATTTCCGGCAAGAAGATCGGACCTGAGCAAAAGCGGCGGAATGTACCCGTTTGGTCAATATTCGGGCAATATGACATGCTCCCGAAAACGATGCCAAAACGCTTGGAGATGTGCTCGAAGTAGTCGTGCATGGCAAGCAGGCGGGAGCAAGCTGCGGCCAGGTCCCAATCCTCCGTCCGCCAGCTGCGACTATTCCTCGCTAAATCGGTAGCCGATTCCGGACTCGGTTTTGAAGAACCTTGGCTGGTTGGGGTCGTTTTCCAGCTTCTGCCGCAGGTGGGTCATGTATACCCGTAGGTATTGCGTTTGCTCCTCGGCCTTAGGGCCCCACAGTTCGCGGAGGATTTGCCGGTGCGTGATTACCCGGCCCCGATGCAGCACCAGGAGCCGCAACAGCCCATATTCCTTTGGGGTCAGCTTCACCGCCGTCCCGGCCTTCGTCACCACCCGCCGGGCAAAGTCGATTTCCACTTCGCCGAAGCTCACGCCGCTCTCTTCCTCCCTAGTTTGCGCGCGTCGCAGCATCGCCCGCAGGCGGGCGAGCAATTCGCCGCCGCCGAATGGCTTGCTCAGATAGTCATCCGCCCCGGCGTCGAGGGCTTCGATCTTGTCTGCCTCCTGACCGCGGACCGAAAGAATGAGTATGGGCAGTCGACTCCACTCCCGTAGCCGCTTGAGCACTTCAATGCCAGGCAGGTCTGGCAGGCCAAGATCGAGGATGATGGCGTCAGGCCGTTTTGTTGCCGCTTCGACCAGGCCCAGCTCGCCGCCTTCCACCTCGCGCACCCGAAACCCCGCGCTCTCAAGCGTCACGCGCAACAGGCGGCGAATCTGCACCTCGTCGTCGATGACAAGCACTTCGGACTGGAAGGGNNCGCCTCGACGCGGCCGCCGTGCGCCTCGGCGAATCCCCGAGCGATGGAAAGTCCGAGTCCGAGTCCGCCTGCCCGGCCGGGATCGCCGCGGAAGAATTTGTCGAACAGTTGGCCCTGCTGGTCCGCGCGCAGGCCCGGCCCGCTGTCCGCCACGGCCATCCAGATCTCGTGCGCGGTCTCGTCCGCGCCGGCGGAGAGCATGATGGTCGCGGTGGGCGGCGTATGCACGCAGGCGTTATGGATGAGGTTGGCTAGGGCCTGCTGGATGAGGCCGGCGTCCGCCCGCACCAGCGGGAGCCCCGCAGGCAGCTCCGTCCGCACGTCGCGGCCGCGCCAGGCGTCCGCGGTGGCCTCGCGGGCGGCGTTGATCAAATCGGTCGGGTCGCACCAGTCGCGGCGCAACCGCAGCATGCCCGATTCGAGGCGGGTCATGTCGAGCAGGTTGTTCACCAGCCGCTGCAGTCGCTGGGCCGCCATGCGAATCTCAGCCACAAGAGGACCGTCCGGGAGGTTCTCCACAGCTGCGGCGATGACGGTGAGCGGCGTCTTCAACTCGTGGGAAACGCCATCAAGCAGGGTGCGGTGCAGCTTCTCCGATTCCCGCGAAAGGCGCGCCGCCTCCTCGGTGGTTCGCAGACGTTCGCGGTCCAGCGCCAGGGCNNACGCCCATCGCCCCCACGCAGTTCTCGCCCGCGAGCAGCGGCAGGTAGAACCCCTCGGCGGCGGGCAGCGTGTCGGTGAACCGGCCGGCGACTTTGCGGTTGCGAAAAACCCAGGCGGCCACGCCCTGCTCCTTCTCATTGGCGACATAGGTGGCCGACGGATGGAGCACCAACCGGCCGGGCTGGGCTGGATCCACCGTGAAGATTGCCAGGCGCGCGCCAAACAGCTCCTGCACCTGGGCGGCGGCGTTGCGCAACACCTCGTCGGCGGACCGGGCGACGGCGACGGCCCGGGTGAGCTGGTAAAGGGCGGTCGCGCGTTGCTCCCGCTGGCGCTGGTCGCGTTCCTGGGCGCGCAGCCGGCCCGTGAGGCGGCCGGTAACGAGTGCGATGACGAAGAAAATCCCAAACATCAGGCCGTCTTCGAACTTGTCGATCCGGAAGGTGAAGATGGGCGGGATGAAGAGGAAATTCCACGCCAGGGCGCTGAGCGTGGCGGCGACGAAGATCGGTCCCTGCCCGACGAAGAGCCCGAGCAGGACGACCGCCATGAGGTAAAACAGCGAGATGGCGGTGTAGCCAATCCAGCCCTGGACCGCCAGACCCGCCAAGGTCAGGCCGAAGACCGTCAGCAGGGCCGTCACGTACTCACGAGGCTGAGACGCCGAGGAGACGGTCCATTCCCGCCACCGGCTGCGCCCGCTCCGCGGTTCGGCGGGCACGACATAGACGTCGATCTGGCCGCTGCGGCGAATGAGCCGGTCGGCCAGGGAACCGCCGCGCAGGAAATCCAGGACGGGCGACCCCCGCGATTTGCCGATGACGATCTGGCTGACATTGTGCTGCTGGGCGACGCGCACCAGTGTGCCGGCGACATCGCGATCGGGCACCACAACGATCTCGGCGTTTAGCTCGCGGGCCAGGGCGAGATTCTCCTCCAGCAGCTTTCGCTCCTCCGGCGGGAGCGGTGTAGGGGGCTCGACGTTGACAGCGATCCATGGGGCGTCGAGGGCGTAAGCCATGCGGCGAGTCCAGCGGATCAGTCGCGTGGAGAATGGACTGGAGCCAACCGCCACGAGGAGCCGCTCGCCGCTGCGCCAGATGGCGCTGATCTGCCGGTCCGCGCGGAGCTCGCGGAGCTGTTTGTCCACCCGCTCGGCGGTCAGGCGCAGGGCGAGTTCGCGCAGCGCTGTGAGATTGCTGGCCTTGAAGAAATTGTCGGCGGCCGCAGCGGCGCGGTCGCCCAGGTAGACCTTGCCCTCCGTAAGGCGTTCCCGGAGTTGCGCCGGCGTCAGATCCACCAACTGGATCTCGTCCGCCGCCTCGATCATCGAGTCCGGCACGGTCTCCCGCACGGCCACGCCGGTGATCTGGCGGACGGTGTCGGCCCGGCTTTCGAGATGCTGGACGTTGAGGGTGGTGAAGACGTCGATCCCGGCGGCCAGCAATTCCTCTACGTCCTGCCAGCGTTTGACGTGGCGCGAGCCGGGGACGTTGGTATGCGCGAGTTCATCTACGACGACCAGCCGCGGACGGCGTTTCAGCACCGCCTCCAAATCCAGCTCCCCCAATTGGGTGCCGTGGTACGCGATGATCTGGCGCGAAATGACTGGCAGCCCTTCGAGCAGGCGCTGAGTTTCCTCGCGACCGTGGGTTTCGACCAGAGCCACCACAAGGTCCATCCCCCCGGCGTGGGCCTTGCGTGCGGCCTCCAGCATCGCGTAGGTTTTGCCTACGCCGGGCGCCATGCCAAAGAAGACCTTTAGCCGTCCGCGGGTGTCCTTGGCTTCGGACCGTCGGATGGAAGCGAGAAGGGCGTCGGGATCGGGTCGGGTGGCGTCGGGCATTGGACTTACTAGGCTCGCAAAATCGGTTGGCTGATCAAGGTTGAGCGGCTTGTCCTCAAGACGCTCTGGTCGCGTTGCCTATTCGACTGCGCTCAGGGTCCCGAGCCTGGTCGAGGGAGGGACAACGCGCGCCACCAGGGTCAGTCCAATCCAGGAGATTAAGCGAGGATGGCAAGTTGGCGGCCGGGAGGCAAACCCTGAAAGTTCAGCGATACAGCGCCCGAGGGTTCGTCGTCGGCGGCGGCCAGCCAACGCGCGAGCCACCAGAGTACTGCCCGCCGAGAAGACCGAGGACATAGCCGGTGAACAATGCGGCCAGCGCCACGAGCACATAGAGCGAAAAACTCCAGCGGTCGTCGTCGCGAGGTGAGTTTGACGCATTCATGAAAGGCGTCTTCTTCGTTGCCGCCGGACTTACTTGCCGGAGGGAATTCGGTCCAGGGCGGTGTTTAGGAGAAGTACATTCACGCCGGGTTCGCCCAGAATCCCGAGATCCGGGCCGGCGGTACTTTGGGCGATCAACGGCTGGATCTGGGCAAGTGCCAGTCCGCGGGCGCGGGCCACGCGCGGCGCCTGAAGTTGGGCGTTGGCCAAGCTGATGTGGGGATCGAGGCCGCTGCCGGAACGGGTGACGGCATCAGCGGGGACCGGAACGTTGTCCGTCAGCCCATTGGACGCGCGGTACGCAGCGACCAGATCCTTGATGCCGTCGAAGTTTCCGGGGTCGTTGACGTCCTTGCCGCTGGCATCCTTGGCGTGGCTGCCGTTGGCCAGTTTGGCGCTGGTCGGGCCGAGGTTGGTGCCACCGGAGCTGGTGGCGTCGAAGCCCGTGCCGGCAGCCGAGGGTCGGGGTTGGAAATACTTGTCGCTGCTGAAGTTCTGGGCGAGCAGCGCGGAGCCGCGCACCGTGCCATTCGCGTCGACCAGCAGGCTGCCGTTGGCCTTGGCCGGGAACAGAACTTGTGCGCCTGCCCAGACCGCCAGCGGATAGGCGCCGCACAGGAGGACAACCAAGACGAGCGTGAGCAGCAGGGAGGTTTTGAATTCGGCGAGGAAGTTTTTCATACGAGATGGATGGCGTTGATGAGGACATCGATAAGCTTGATGCCGATGAAGGGGATGAGGATGCCGCCAAAGCCATAGATAAACAGGTTGCGCCGGAGCATGGCGGCGGCGCCGATCGGACGGTAAGCGACGCCCCGCAGCGCGAGCGGAATCAGCGCGACGATGATGAGCGCGTTGAAGATGACGGCGCTCAGAATTGCGCTCAACGGGGATGCCAGGCCCATGATGTTGAGCGGAGCAATCGCGGGGAACACGCCGACCAGCATCGCGGGAATGATGGCGAAATATTTCGCCACATCGTTGGCGATGCTGAACGTGGTCAGCGCCCCGCGGGTGATCAGGAGCTGTTTGCCGATCTCGACGATATCGAGCAGCTTTGTCGGGTTCGAGTCGAGGTCGACCATGTTGCCGGCCTCCTTGGCCGCCTGCGTGCCGGTGTTCATGGCCACGCCAACATCGGCCTGCGCGAGCGCCGGAGCGTCGTTGGTGCCGTCGCCCGTCATGGCGACCAGGTGCCCGGCGCTCTGCTCCTCGCGGATGCGGCGGAGCTTCATCTCCGGGGTGGCCTGAGCCAGGTAGTCGTCCACGCCGGATTCGGCGGCGATGGCGGCGGCGGTGAGCGGGTTGTCGCCGGTGATCATCACGGTGCGGATGCCCATGGCGCGGAGCTGGCCGAAGCGCTCCTTGATGCCGCCTTTCACCACGTCCTTGAGGAAGACAACGCCGAGTACCTCGCGGTCCTCGGCGACGACCAGCGGCGTGCCGCCTTCCCGGGCGATGGCGTCAACCGCGCCGGCCACGGCTGAAGGATACTGACCACCTTGGTTCTCGACCCAAGCCCGGACGTTCTCTGCCGCGCCCTTACGGATCGAGCGGGCGGGCTGGCCGTCGATGGCGGCAAGATCCACGCCGCTCATGCGGGTCTGGGCGGTAAACGGCACAAACTGGACGTGGGGCGCGGCGAGGTCGCGCCCGCGCAAGTTGAATTCCTCTTTGGCGAGCACCACGATGGACCGGCCCTCGGGCGTCTCGTCGGCCAGTGAGGCCAGTTGCGCGGCGTCGGCCAGGCGGGAAATCGCTATACCTGGAGCTGGTAAGAACTCAGTGGCCATGCGGTTGCCGAGCGTGATGGTGCCGGTCTTGTCCAGCAGCAGCACATCGATATCGCCCGCGGCCTCGACGGCCCGCCCGCTCATGGCGAGCACGTTGCGTTGGAGCAGGCGGTCCATGCCCGCGATGCCGATGGCGCTGAGCAGGCCGCCGATGGTCGTCGGGATCAAGCAGACGAGAAGCGCGATCAAGGCCGTGATCGAAAATCCGACGCCCGCATAGATGCCGTAGGGCTTGAGCGTGATGATGACCAGCAGGAAGATGAACGTAAGCGCCGAGAGCAGGATCGTGAGGGCGATTTCATTGGGGGTCTTTTGGCGCGTCGCGCCTTCCACCAGGCTGATCATGTGATCGAGGAAACCTTCGCCGGGGTCGGCGGTGATGCTGATCAGCAGCTGGTCGGAGAGCACCCGCGTGCCGCCGGTCACGGCGCAGCGGTCGCCGCCAGCCTCCCGGATAACCGGAGCTGATTCGCCGGTGATGGCTGATTCGTCCACCGAGGCGGCCCCCTCAACGACGTCGCCGTCGCCGGGAATCTGTTCGCCGGCGACCACGCGCACAACGTCGCCTTTTCGCAGCTCCGTGGCATCGACCTGTTCGAAGCCGCCGTCCTTGCGGCGGCGCTGGGCGACGAGTTGCCGGCGGGAGGCGCGAAGCGCCCGGGCCTGGGCCTTGCCGCGTCCTTCTGCCACGGCTTCAGCAAAGTTTGCAAAAAGCACGGTGAACAGAAGCCAGAGTGCGATCTGCAGGACGTAACCGAACGGCTCCTTCGAGGTGAAGAGCTGGAAGAAGGTGAGAATCGCGCCGACAAGCGTGACGAACATCACCGGGTTTTTGAGCTGATGGCGCGGATTGAGTTTCCGGAAGGAATCGGCAATCGCCTTCAGCAGAATTTCACGGTCAAACAGGGAGACAGCCTTGGTGGACATGGCAGAAGGTGGTGGAACGTGGAATTGCAGGGCTTAAAACAAGGTGCCGGCGTGCATCAGGTAGTGTTCGACCACCGGACCCATCGCGAGCGCTGGCAGGAACGTGAGGGCGCCCACCAGCAGCACCGTGCCGATGAGCAGCGCCATGAATGTAAATCCTTCGCACTGGAATGTGCCCGCGCTCGCCGGGATGAGTTTCTTGCCCGCGAGGTTGCCGGCCAGCGCCAGGATCGGGACGATCATGAGGAAGCGTCCGAACAACATCGACAGCGCCGTCGTGGTATCCCAGTGTATCTCATTGCCGCTGAGTCCGGCGAAGGCGCTTCCGTTGTTGCCGACGCACGAGCTGAAGGCATAGAGGATTTCGCTGAAGCCGTGCGGGCCGGAGTTGTTCAGCCCCGCCTTGCCCCAATCGGCGACGGCGGCCCAGGCAGTGAATGAGAGAATGGTCGTCGACAGTACCATCAGCACGATCATCACCAGCTTCACGTCGTACGCCTCAATTTTCTTGCCGAGATATTCCGGCGTGCGGCCGACCATCAGGCCGGCGATGAACACGGCCAGCACCACGAAGACGAGCATGCCGTAGAGGCCGGCGCCAACGCCGCCGAAGATGACCTCGCCCGTCTGCATGTTGAACATGGGCACGAGACCGCCCAGGGGCGTGAAAGAATCGTGCATGGCGTTGACCGCGCCGCACGAGGCGTCGGTCGTGATGGTGGCGAAGAGCGCGGAACTGAAGATGCCGAAGCGCACCTCCTTGCCCTCCATGTTGCCGTCGGCTGCGGCCACGCCGAGTTTTTGATGGATGGGGTTACCGGCCGCCTCGGACTGCCAGGCAACGAACACGCCCGTGAGAAACAAGATGAACATCGCGCCCCAGACCGCCCAGCCGTGCCGCTGGTTTTTCACGGTGCGCCCGAGATACCAGGTGAGCGCGCTCGGGATCGCGAAGATGGCGAGCATCTGGAGAAAATTGGAAAGTGGCGTGGGGTTCTCGAAGGGATGGGCTGCGTTGGCGTTGACGTAGCCGCCGCCATTGGTGCCGAGCATCTTGATCGGGATCTGCGAGGCCATCGGCCCCTGCACGATGGTCTGTGTGTCCACGACCTGGTCGACCATGACCGGTTTGCCGTCAGCTGTAGCGACCGGTTTTCCCGCGTCGTCGGTCTTCTGGACTGAGGTGGTGTAAGACTCCAATGTCTTGGCCACCGTGTAGGGCTTGAAGTTCTGTATCATGCCCTGCGAGACGAGCACCAGGGCGAGCACCAGGCAGATCGGGACAAGGACGTAATACGTGACGCGGACCACATCCACCCAGAAGTTACCGATGGTCTGCGCGGTGTGCCGTGCAATACCGCGGACCAACGCCGCAGCGATCGCAATCCCGGTCGCCGCCGAGGTGAAATTGTGCAACGTAAGGCCGACCATCTGCGAGAAATACGACAGAGTCGATTCGCCGCCGTAGAACTGCCAGTTGGTGTTGGTGGTAAAGCTCGCGGCGGTGTTGAAGGCGAGGTGCGGATTCACGCCAGGCAGCTTCTGCGGGTTGAACAGGGACTGAAAGGGCAGGAAGTCCTGATAGCGCAGGATGAAATAGGTGAGTAGCATGCCCGCGAGGCTGAACAGAAGCATGGAAACCGTGTAACCCTGCCAGCCTTGTTCGCGCTCCGGGTCGATGCCGCACACCCGATAGGTTGCGCGCTCGATCGGCTTGACAAGGCGGTCGAGCCACGTCTGGCCCTGCGCATCGAGCACCTGCACGAGGTACAGCCCGAGCGGCTTGGTGATCAGGAGCAGGGCGCCGATGTAGAGCGCCAGCTGGGTCCAAGAGTTGAGGCTATTCATGAGACAGAGGGGACTTTGTCATCTATTGCGTTGCACAAAGCATTAGAACAACGGGACGGCACGGGTCAGAATTTTTCCGGGCGGAGTACTGCGGCGACCAGATAGAGGAGGAGGAGCACGGCGATCAGGCCGATGATCAGGTTTTCCATGGAAGGAAGCGGTTGAAGATTAGCTGGGAGGCGTTCAGCGCACCTTTTTGCAGAACCAGGCATAGGCAATCGCGAGTGCGAAGAACGCTAAGGTGACGCCAACGAAAACGAAGTCGCCGACGACGGGGGTGAGTTCGGCCAACGGGAAGGCGGATGAATTCATGCCTTCATCATAGCCGGGATTACTGATTCTACCTAGTTAAGAGAATCTCCTAGGGCATTAAAAAGGCGTTAACGCCCGAATGGCATGTCGGATGCCGAAATCGGCATATGCGGTTCATGTTCAATAGCCACTGGTTGTACTGACCGGTCTAGGGACCAATGTACTCTCTAGCGGATCGCCAACCGTGTCGCGCGCTACTTGGTATGCCCAAACCTGAAAGAAACTGGGCGTCGCTCCGCCGTGGATCGTTGAAAAGCTTCCGTCAACAGCGTCGTGTCCGGATGAAATCTTGATTCGGCCGACCCGCCGCACATGAAAACGCACATCGATTGTGAACTAATGGCCTCCGAAAAGACTTCGACGTATGCGTGGAAATCCATGTGGTTGTCCGGATCCGGGAAGCCAATATCCTCGCATTCGCTGCGCCGTGTGCATTGGGGTCGACATATGAATTGCTTTCGTGCGCGCGGTTATCGGCATGGTCGAGACTGTGTGGTCGCTTGTGGTGTTGGGTCGATGGTAGCGAACTCGTCGGTGTTGATCTGCGGAACCCGTGTCCGATTGCCTCTTACGTTTTGGCCACCCGTGAACGGAGCTCCCGCAACAGCAATCTCCGCTTCTAACATGTTTTCTGCTTCGGCCCGCTGCTTGCGTTGCGGAACACTGCAATGGAATCAATCCGGCCCCGAAGTGTCCTGTCTTATCGTGGGCTGATCGGCGCCCGGTTTGGCAGACCTACGATCGGCTCCTCTTCGAGGGCCTGTTCGAGGGAAGCCAAGGCATCCAGGCACACCATCATGACCTTGCGCTTTTCACTCAAAGAGATGGTCAGGGAGCGGACGTTGGTATTCTCGCGAGAGAGTTTGAGGATTTGCGTTCTCAGTTCGGTGAACCGGGTATAACGCAACTTGGCAGTCAAGAGATCGCGGTTGCCCCCAAGGTGCGCGAGCGCAGCCAAGCCGTCCAGATTCTCACGCACCGTCTGGTCCTCTTTGGCCATCGTCTTTTCCATCTCGTCCATCTTCTGGTCGCTTTCCTCGGCGATATGCGGAGGAAGGAGAGCAAGAAGGCATAGTGCCGAAATCCGGGCGCCATCGGCCAGCCGCATGACTTTGATATCGTCCGCCGAAGGGGAATTCCCGCTCACCGCGATGACGCGAACAAGCGCCGCATCCATTTGCTTTAGCACCTCGGCAGCCGGGCCAAACGCCAGACTGTAAGCCTTGAGGTTGGTGTTCTTGACCGCCAAGTCCAACAGGTCATTGTCGATACGCTGTAACTTCGCAAAGGCTCCGGAAAACTGGGCCAGAGAATCTCTTCCGTACTTGGTGCCGCCCGTTTTCAGCAATTGTTCCAACTTCTGACGTGCTCGCTCCACCGTGGCGGTCGCCGATCGGGCCTGATCGGCGTAGGTTTGAGAGTCTTCGTCAGTGATTGCCATGACGGCGCTCTTTTCCGCTTCGGAGGCCAATGTCACGGATAGCCGCATTTGTTCCACCAATTCAACACGTTCGGCCTTGAAGGCCAATTGCGCCGCAGAACTCTGCAGCGTCCGGAAATGCAGCACCAACAGGATCATCGCGAGCAACATTGCCGCTCCGACTACCATCAAAAGAAAATCTCTTAAGCCAGGCTTCATACTCACGCTATCCTCCTGCAGGTTGTGCCTCGGTGCGGATCGAGACATTCCCGATCCGTCGCCGCGCTTCTGCGTTCAACAAGAACCTAATTTTCAGTCGATACGGACACAATGGATAAATGACCGGTCCACTGCGCCAGCAGAATATTCCCCGCCCTTAAGGAACGCCATAATCGCCTAAACTTCGCGCCGGGCGGGGGCAACCAACCAATCCATTGAATACTGTCACGCCTCCTTGGCTGGATCGCGACAATCCGGAGCCGAGAGTTTCCGGACAGACCATGCGTAAATGAATATCAGAGGCAGCACCCCTCTTAATGGTCTTTTAATGCGAATCGCCCCTTCATTTATGAACCTCCAAGAATTTGGGCACCACAACTGCTACCTCATGATGCAATGCCAGCCACTGCGTCATGAAACTTACCGAACTGCTCCAGATTATACTATTCTTCGGCGTGGGGATCGCCTTCACGCCTGTGCTGGGCCGGTATCTGGCCCGAGTCTTTAAGGGAGAGAAAACCTTTCTCCACCCGCTTCTCTTCCCGGTCGAAAAGCTGGTTTACCGGCTGTCCGGCGTTGCTCCGGACGAAGAGATGTCGTGGCTGAAATATATGTGGTCGGTCGTGGCCATGACGTGTGTGGGCTTCGCCTCCCTGATCGTCATATTGATGACCCAGAAATGGCTGCCGTTGAATACGCAAGGTTTGGACAACCTCTCATGGCATCTGGCGTTTAACACTGCCTGGAGCTTCACGTGCAACGCCGATTGGCAGTCGTATTCAGGCGAAGCGGTGATGACCTACCTTTCGCAGACATTGGGGCTCTCCGTCCACCAGTTCATAAGCGGCGCTGCGGGCCTCGCCATCCTGGTGGCAGTCGGACGTGCGCTCGCGCGGGCCTCGGTCAAGTCCATCGGCAATTTCTGGGTAGATCTCACTCGCTGCACGCTCTACGTCGTCATCCCGCTTTCGATTCTGTGGGCAATTCCGCTGGCGTGGCAAGGCGTACCGCAGACCTGGAAGTCCTATCCGATAGCGAACCTTGTCGAACCCTATATGGGGCAGGTCCAGAAGACTGACGAAAAGGGACAACCGGTAACTGCGCCGGCGCCGAAATTGGACGACCAGGGCAAGCCGGTGATGGGGCCCGGCGGCAAACCCGTGATGACCGACCAGCCCGTGATGGTAGACCAGAAGGTCGAGACGCAACCGCTCCCGATCGGCCCGGTCGCGTCGTTCGAGTCCTGCAAGCAACTTTTCACCAACGGAGGCGGCTGGTACGGCGTCAATAGCGCTCATCCTTACGAGAATCCCACCCCTCTCGCCGGGTTCCTTGAGATGCTGGCGATCATCGTGGTGCCGATGGCGCAGGTGTACATGTTCGGTTTATTGATCGGCAATAAGCGTCATGCCTGGTGCCTGTTTGCCGTGATGCTCGGCCTCTACCTGGTGTCGTTCGCCGTCGCCTGGCACGCGGAAACGCGACCAAATCCGGTCGTCGACAACATCATGCCGCTGATGGAAGGCAAAGAGCAGCGCTTTGGCGTGATGAACAGCGTGCTTTGGGGTGTCTCCTGCACCGCCATCGACAACGGGTCGGTGAATTCGATGCACGACAGCTGGATGCCGCTGGCGGGCTTAATGCCGATGTGGAACATCCTGATCGGCGAAATCATGTTCGGCGGGATCGGCTGCGGCATGTATTGCATGCTGTTCCATGTCCTCATCACCGTCTTCATCGCCGGGCTGATGATTGGGCGAACGCCGGAGTATCTCGGCAAGAAGCTGGGGGCCTGGGAGGCTACGTGGGCCGTGATCGGCGTGCTCGCGCCGAACGCGGCCGCACTTATTCCGACCGCCATTTCCGTAGCGCTGCCGGCCGGCATCGCCAGCATGAACAACGCCGGTCCGCACGGGCTGAGCGAAGTGCTCTATGCTTTTGGCGAAGCGGCCAACAACAACGGCAGCGCCTTCGCAGGGCTCAATGCGAACGTGCCCTGGTACAACGTGGCATTGGGCGTCGCGATCATCATCGGCCGCTTCGCCCCGATCGTCGCCGCGCTTGCCATCGTTGGCCGGCTGGCGTCGAAGAAAACCGTCGAACCCTCTGCCGGCACCCTCCCGCTACACGGTTGGACCTTCGGCCTCACGTTAACCGGAGTGATCGTCGTGGTCGCCGCACTCACATTTTTCCCGGCGGTGTGCCTCGGGCCGCTGATCGAGCACGGCCTCATGCAAGCCGGACGCGTGTTCTAAACCTAAGCGAGACTTTCCGACCATGAGCACCACCTTCACAGTCAACTATTCCTCCTTGGTACGCCAGGCGGCGATCGGCGCATTCAAAAAACTGAACCCGCGCGACGAGATCAAGAATCTCGTGATGTTCGTCGTGTGGCTCGGATCGATTCTGACCACCCTCTGGCTGTTCGTCGATTTCTCGAGCTTCAATCTCCAGATCTGCCTGTGGCTATGGTTCACGTGCCTTTTCGCCAATTTCGCCGAGGCGATGGCGGAGGGCCGCGGCAAGGCGCACGCGGACGAACTGCGCAAGATGCGGACCAAGATGACCGCGCGGAAATTGGTCAACGGCCAGGAGATGGCCGTTGCCAGTGGCGAGCTGAAGATCGGAGACCTGATCGTTTGCACTGCCGGCGAACTGATCGCCGCGGACGGGGAAATCGTCGAAGGCATTGCAACGGTCGACGAATCCGCGATCACCGGCGAGTCCGCGCCCGTTATTCGCGAGAGCGGTGGCGATCGCAGTGCCGTCACCGGAGGCACCCGCGTCACCAGCGACCGGATCGTCATCCGTGTCACCGCGGAGGAGGGAAATTCCTTCCTTGACCGCATGATATCGATGATTGAGGGCGCCCGACGCCAGCTCACGCCGAACGAAATCGCGCTCAACATCGTTCTGGTTAGCCTGACCGCGCTTTTCATCATCGTTGTGCTCGTCCTTCCGCCGCTGGCCATCTACGACGAGAAGGCGGCGAACCAGACCGGCGTGGTCCTCACCTCATTGCCAGTGTTGTTGTCGCTAATCGTCTGTCTGATTCCCACCACTATTGGCGGGCTTTTGAGCGCCATCGGGATCGCCGGAATCGACCGGCTAATGCGCCGCAATGTGCTCGCGACGTCCGGTCGCGCCGTCGAAGCCGCCGGCGACGTCGACGTGCTCCTGCTCGACAAAACGGGCACGATCACGCTGGGCAATCGCATGGCCACGGAGTTCATTCCCGCGCCTGGGATCGATCTCCCGGCGCTGGCTGACGCCGCGCAGTTGGCCTCGCTGGCCGACGAAACGCCCGAGGGCCGCAGCATCGTCACGCTGGCCAAGGAGAAATTCCAGCTGCGAGGGCGGGAGGTCGCCGAACCGCACGCGACGTTCGTGCCATTCACCGCGCAGACGCGCATGAGCGGCGTCGACCTCAACGGCCGGAGCATTCGCAAGGGCGCGGCCGAAAGTGTCAAAGCGTGGGTCATCTCCAAGGGCGGTGCGTATCCCGCGCAAGTTGCCGCCGAAGTAGACAAGATTTCGCGTGCCGGCGGAACACCGCTCGTCGTCGCCGAAAACCGTCGAGTGCTCGGCGTCATTCTCCTCAAGGACATCGTAAAGGGCGGGATCAAGGAACGATTCGCCCAGCTCCGTGCGATGGGCATCCGGACCGTGATGATCACGGGGGACAATCCGCTCACCGCCAGTGCCATTGCCGCCGAAGCGGGCGTGGACGACTTCATCGCCCAGGCAAAACCTGAGGACAAACTCGCAAGGATTCGCAAGGAACAGGAAGGGGGCAAACTGATCGCGATGATCGGCGACGGCACCAACGATGCTCCTTCGCTCGCGCAAGCCGACGTCGGCGTCGCCATGAATTCCGGTACCCAAGCCGCGCGGGAGGCCGGAAACATGGTCGATCTCGACAGCAATCCGACGAAACTCATCGAAGTCGTAGAGATCGGGAAACAACTGCTCATGACGCGCGGCGCGCTGACGACCTTCAGCATCGCAAACGACGTCTCGAAGTATTTCGCGATTCTGCCGGCGATGTTCGGCCTGCTCTACGCGACTGAAAAGGGGGGCTACGGCCCGCTGCAGGCCTACAACATCATGTTCCTGCATTCGCCGCAGAGCGCGATCCTCAGTGCGGTCATCTTCAATGCACTGATCATCGTCGCGCTTATTCCGTTGGCCCTGCGCGGTGTGAAATATCAACCGCTCGGCGCCCAGGTGATTCTGCGGAAGAACATGCTGATCTACGGCGTCGGCGGCATCCTCGTGCCATTCCTGTTCATCAAGCTCATCGACCTGCTGCTCGTGGCCCTCCACCTCGCACCCTGACCCAACCCAGCTACCATTCGAAAGGAAACCGCTATGATTAAAGTTATTATGCAAGCAATCCGGCAGACGCTGGTCTGGACCATCCTCACAGGAATGCTCTATCCGCTCGCTATTACCGCGATTGCGCAACTGGCATTCCATGACAAAGCGAACGGTAGCCTCGTGGAACGAGACGGAAAGCTGGTGGGCTCGGAGCTCCTCGCCCAACAGTTCACCGGCACCAAATATTTCTGGCCACGGCCATCAGCTGCTACCTACGGAACCGGAACTACAGGACTCAATGCTGGGAGTGGCAGCAATCTTGGGCCCACGAGCGCGCAACTTCAGACCAACGTGCGCAGTAATGCCAAGGCGTTGCGCGAGGCGCACAAACTCGCGGCCGACGCTCCAGTGCCCGCCGATCTAGTCTTTGCCTCAGCGAGCGGCGTTGATCCGCACATTAGCCCGGAAGCGGCCCGCTTCCAAATCGCCCGGGTGGCAGTGGCACGGGGCTTGCCCGAGGACAAAGTGCGGGGGCTTGTCGAACAGTATATCGAGTCGCCGCAGTGGGGCTTCCTCGGTGAAGCGAGAGTCAATGTCCTCTTGCTGAATCTGGCTTTGGATGCGGCTGACGGGAAGAAATCCGGATGAATCTTTGTTGGTATCGGGTTGTGGTTACTCGCGCCCCGGCCCCTGGGAAGGCCGGGGCGCACTGCTTCGAGGAGACCTTCCAGGTGGAACTCCGCATGTGCTGGCGTTGTTGGCGGCCGCAGCGCCATCCATATGGTCAAGCCACCAGGCCTGCTCGATGCCCGTGCGAGGCAACTCCCGTCGGACTAAGATGATCGCGTCGGCGTATGCATGACAGCGGCATTCATCGTTAATCCTTTCTTTATACTTTCCGCCAAACATTTTATTCGGCGTCGCAACACATCGAGACTATTATGCTGACATGTATTCGATCCCTCTTCGCTCGCTCTGGATCAGATGCGGTCGAGCACTTGGTCTAAGCCACGCAAAGAGCGGCCCGTCCCCGAGGCCACGCGTCATTCGTCTGTTCTGGATCCTGTAATTTGAAACCCCACCCCAAAGTGCTGATTGTGGATGACGATCCAGGGATCGGGCGCATGCTGCGCATCTTTCTCGAAGGCGAGCGGTACAAAGTGCTGTGGAGCCGGAACGGAGAGAGCGGTTTGCGAAAGGCCGTGGAAATCCGGCCGGATGTGATCATTCTCGAAATCGATTTGCCTGATGGCGATGGCTTCGCGGTGCTAAATGCGCTGCGGGAATGGAGCGAGGCACCAGTACTGATTCTCTCCGAGCATGCAAGCGTCGCGGAAAAAGTCCGGGCGCTCGATTCCGGCGCGAACGATTTCCTCGCCAAACCGTTTGCTCCGGAGGAATTGGCTGCGCGGCTGCGCGTGCTCCAACGCTGCGAAACGCCAAACAGCGATGTTTCATTGCTAGTGAGTGGCCCCCTGAAAATCGATATGGCAACTCGCCAGGCGACGGTGGACGGGCATCCTTTGACGCTCACCGCCATTGAGGAGGCAGTCTTCTTTATTCTCGCCCGGCATGCGGGCAGACTCGTGCCGTGGCCGCGATTGCTCAGCGCCATCTGGGGAACCGATGCCGCCAGCAAAATCGGCGAGCTTCGCGTCTACATTGCGCAACTTCGCCGCAAATTGGAGGAGCATGGCGGATCTGGCCTCATCCTGGGAGATGGCCGGGTGGGCTACAGTCTGGCGCTTTCTGCTGAGCATGAACATACCAAAACTGAAACTCTCATGTGAGCATTTCGGGATCAAAGCCAATCGGCTGCTGCTGCCGATTGATTTGACGAAGTGTCCGCTGGAAATCTTCCAATTGGCCAACGGCCTCACGAAGCCGTTCGATGGCGAAATCGTCCTCTTGTATGTGTTGGACCAAGGCAAGCTCGCGCCGCAGCGCGAGCTTGCAGAGATAGAAATCCGTCGGGCAAAACGGCATTTGGAGCGCCTCGGGCATCATTATCTGAGCCCCAAGCTCCAGGCTTCTTTTCGAGTTAGGACGGGGGTCCCTCATGAAGAGATTCTTGCTGAAGCGACAGAAACCAACGTCGAGTTGATCCTTTTCCCGACTTTTCGTCCGTCGATCTGGAGGCAACTCGTGGGCTTCATCTACAGAGAGACAGTCCGGAACCTCGTCGCAGCTGCGCCTTGCCGCGTATTCGTCATCGATGTCCAAACACGTACTAACTGTTTCCGCCGCTGGGCCAAAGAGGAGTCTTTAAGCCAATGCACGATATGATCAGAAATGGAGGAGGCACAGCCGCGACCAGAGACGAGGCAACTGTCACGCCGCCCCTGGCGGGCATTGGCTGTTGCCAAAGCGTACCTGAATACTATGGCACGATTGCACCCTCTGCGGAACCTCAACTCCGACTGAGCCAGGTTGTCGACGGGCGGTTCCTGATCCGAGAGATCTTCAGCCGTGGCGGCATGGCTACCCTCTATCGCGCGGAAGATCTTCGGAACGAAAAACGCGAAGTGGTCCTCAAGGTGCCCTTGCTGAGAGTGGAAAGCGATCCCGCGGCGTTCACGCGCTTTCGCCATGAAGAGGAAATCGGTCTCGAACTTTCCCATCCATCTCTCGTGGGGTTTTATCCCGCTGCAGGTGAAAAGAGTCGCGTGTATATCGCGATGGAATCTCTGCGGGGCTGCACGCTCGACTATCTTGGATACGATGCGCGTCCGCTTCCAGAAGACGATGCGCTCAAGATTATTAGTCCTGTTTGCGAGGCTGTGGGCCATATGCACGGATGCGGCATCATTCACCGCGATCTCAAGCCGTCGAACATCATGATCTGTTGCGATCGTACGCTGCGCGTAATGGATTTTGGGCTCGCTTCGCCCCCCATTCGCAGGCGGAGCCCGCTGGCGAAGTTGACGACCATCCTCGGCACTCCTGAGTATATGGCGCCAGAACAGGTGAAAAATGGACCGGTCGACGAACGCACCGACATCTACGCCCTCGGCGCGATTCTCTACGAATTGCTGACGGGAGAGGTTCCGTTTAAAAATGAAGACCCCTGGCAATCAGCCTTCCAAAGAACAACTGGCGATCCCATCGCGCCGCGGACTCTGAACTCCGCGCTTTCGCCGCAGGCCGAGGAAATTGTGCTCCATGCCTTGCAACGTAATCCACGCGACCGGTATCCGAGCATGGCGGCGTTCAAGGCGGACCTGGACGCGCCGGAACGCGTCCAGGTGACCGGCTATTGTGAACGGCTGCGGCGATCCCGTTGGAAGCTGGGCTTTCAATCGACGCCGGTGCTGGCGGGCCTGCTGCTCGGCCTCGGTGCGATCCTGTGCTTCGCCACTCTATTCCTGATCCTGCGCGCTCGGCTATCTGCCAGATAACGAGTTAGGAGACAAACGGGACAGTGGACTGCCGTTCGATGGCGTGACGCGTTAATCCAGTTTTAATGGTTTCGGCGCGCCATTTGATGCAGGTCCGCGACGGATTCGGGCTTATACTGCCAGTATGCAAGCAGCCACTCCGCGCTCGACATGGACCGGGTTCCACCCGGCACATGAATCCGCCCAGACTGGAAAGATCGCTCTCACGGAAGCGTCAACCTCACCCGGCTCCAACGATGATGGGATACGGATTGGGGTTTATGGGCTGGTGATGTTGATCGCGTTGCTCACCGCTTATGTCCTCGGCCTCATCGGTGACCAGTCCTCCAGCGCTTCGGGCAAGAACTCACTTCCGCATCCAACCAATCCTCGTTCCTTCTCGCCATGAAAACGCCCAACACCCTTTCCAGGCTATACGAGTTCTGTTCTCCCAAGCTCGACGCTTCGGCACGGGTTGTCGGGATAGCGGCTGACCGGGCCGCGCGGGAAACGATGACGCGATGGCGCGTAAACCGCCTCTTCTGGATCAAAGATGCGGTTCTTCCTGCATTGGGCCCCGACCATGGCCAAGGGGCCTCTGCGTCCAGCGAACCGGAGAATCCCGCTTCCCGCTCTTGGTCGGGCGATGTTGAGGTCGACGTCCGGAGTCCAATTTCTCAGGAGGCTTTCCATGCGATGCCATTTTCGGAGCAGGTCGGTCTTCTTCGCACCTGGGAACCGCAGACTTCAAACTGGGACGGCCCCGTACGCGAAGGTCTCGCCGGGATTCTGCAGGAAGAAGTGAGATCACAGCCTTTGCCGTTTTTCGAGGACGCCAGCCAATTCATCGGACTCGACCCATTGTATTCAACGGCGCTGATGCGCGGCCTCCTGGAGGGCCTCGACGGAAAGAGGGTTTCGGATTGGCAGTCGCTTTGGGCGCTTGCCCGCTGGATCCTCGAACAACCCGATGCTGAAACCGAGATTCGCGACGAGTTCAGCGGCCAAATGCAGCTGGGACGGCGCTGGCAGTCCTGCCGGCTGGAAATCGCACGGCTGATTGACGCGGCCCTTAATCATAAGCTGGGGCCTCTGCCGCTGAGCGAGCGCGCGTCAGTATGGCAGCTGATCGACGTGCTGACACACGATCCAAGTCCGTCACTGGTCGACGAGACCCGCGAGGATCAGTGTATCATGCATCCCTTTGCTGTGTCGCTTAACACAGTCCGAGGCTTGGCGGTCCATGCAGTGTTCTCCTATATCCGTTGGATTCGATCCTTTTCTCCCAAAGAATCTCAAGGCGCCCAGGATCTCAACGATGTGCGAGAAGTTCGTGAGACCCTTGAGGCCATCCTCGACCCAAGGCTTGAGTCTTCGCTAACGATCCGGAGCGTTCTCGGAGCGAATCTCTCCCGACTCGCCTATTGGGCAGATGCATGGCTTCGCAACCATCTCGAACAGATTCTGCCGGTCCAAAGCCGGGACGAGCAGTGGAAGACTGCCTGGGAAGCCTTCATTCGGTTTTCATCTTACGAATCAAAATCGTTCGCGCTCCTTCACCAGCAGTACTCCGTCGCCGTCAACAGAATGTCGCGGACGGTGGCGGCTGGGCATCTCCCTCATGATCCCCGGGTCCGACTCGGCCAACACCTAGTCCTGTCTTACTGTCGGGGTCTTCTCAACTTCGAACAACCGGGAAACCTGCTTACCGCGTTCTTCGCGCGCGTTTCCAAAACGGTGCGGACAGAGGTTGTGGCCTATATTGGCGAATCGCTCGCTCAATCGAACCAGACGGTCTCTCCAGAGCAATCCGCGCGCCTGCTTAGGTTGTGGAATTGGTTGGCCCAACACGAGTGCCCCTCAGGTGGCCCTGGCTTACAGCCTAAAGCCGCCTAATTCGCCGGGAAGGCCAATCGGGCGACCAATCGGTTCACCCGGCGAATCGCCCCAGGAACGATGGGCACGTCCGAGTGGGTCCCCCGATTAGATTCGCCGCCAATCGGTCGCTTCGCGGTGAGAGTCCGCGCATGGTGAATCCTACCCAAGGATTGACTGGTCATGATGGTGCTGCTGCCGTGCGTGATCCTCGTTCATTTGTCGGCGGCTGACTCCGGCTGAGTGAACGTCCGACTCTGCACCACTATGGACCGGTTAACTGTTTTTGGACTCTTTGCCGTCACCGCAATGCTCGTCTGCTACGCTCTTGAGCAGCGCTCCACCTGGTTCATTCTCGCGTTTGCTGCTGCGTGTGTGTTGGGGTCAGCCTATGGCTTTCTGCAGGGCGCCTGGCCATTCGGACTGGTTGAGGCCGTGTGGTCGGTGGTGGCGCTACGTCGATGGTTGCGAACTATCCCGCGTGGGCCAGCGTAAGTTGACTCTGCGAGGGTTTACCCACCAGCAATGGACGGCCCACAACGCGAATCATCATTAGCTCTGCTGCTTGATGCACTCTGTTGCCATTCATGCCCAGGCATGATCTGCCAAAACACATTCGCCTCTTCCGGGCTCACCAAATTGAGGTAATGCTTCTTTATGATCGCCTCCGAATTGCCCGCCTGGAGGGCCGTGTCCCCCATGCTACGGAATTTGGCGACATGCATCGAGACGAACTCGTGCCTCAAGGCATCGTGACCGATTGCAAATCTCCTCCGCACCTGCACCAACAGATTGCTGGCATTGGGAGGAATAATCGGGAACCGAGCGATCGGATACCGCGTCAGCCACGCGCGGAGGCAAGGCTGGATCATGATCTGACGGACGTCCCTTGTTTTCGCCAGCGCTGGGGTAATGCGGATGACGCCGGCCTGGAGATCGATAATCCGCTCTTGGTTTTTCAGTTTCGCGATGCGCGTGATCTCCCCGCCGTTAATCGCCGGCCGCAGGCCCGCAAAGGTTGCCAACGCAAAATAGGGCACCAGGCATCCCGGCTCCAGCGGCTTGCGGGGGTTCCCCCGGTAGGTTTCGAGGAAGGCAAACAGGGCTTTCACTTTCTCGGCTGACAGAATCTCAGGAATTCCCTGGGGAACCTCGAATTTCTCCACGTCCCTCACCGGATTGTTGACGATCCATTTTCGGGGCGGCTTTTCGCACCACACGAAAAATGCGTTCAGGTCGGCCCGAAGATTATTCCAGGTCTTGCCGGTCACCCCGCGGGACTTCAGAAGTCTATAATGTCGCCAGTGCCGATTTCCGAGAGCTTCCTGCTCCCGTGGACACACGCAAAACTCGCGAGCGTGGTTCTATAATCCCGGTAGGTGGTCCGGCGCAGATGAAGACGGCGCTCATCGAGGAAGAGCGGAATAGAGTCAGCAAAACTCTTCTGGGTGAGAGTATCCCGGAATGTGCGCAGCAACCAGTCGGCCGCCAGCACCAGCGAGTAGCGCTCCTGGAGACGTTGGAGCGCCGCTTCAGCATCACGGAGCTGCTCCCCGGAAAGGTGGCTCACGGTTGTGCGCACCACTTTAGCCTCGTTGAGCGCCTGGATTTCCTTCACGGCTTTGAGCGCTTCGGCGGCCTCCCGGTCGGAAAAGAAGCGGCGATGCCGAGTGCCGTTGATCCGGCCGTCCACCTTCAACGCATAATAGGTATGTCCGTTGGCCTGCAGCTTCACTTTCCGCACCGAAAAGTAGCTTGTTTTTCTCATTATAGCCCACGCTAATGGGCCATAAAAGGCTCGATTTCATGGCGTCATAGGTAAAAGCAATAGATATCACGGGTATTCGAAACCGGTGATATCTGCAAAAAGTCGCTATCTGGCTCTCGCAACATTCGCCACTACTTGACCTTCAACGGTTAGTCCATCGCGATAGGCCCGTGACAGCACTGGGCACATTGCCGCACGGACATCCTTCGGATCGCTGCGTGGAGTTTGACGCGGTCGATCGGGGCCGCCGGAGGAATCATGTTGATGGCAGCGGAATAGCTGCCGGCTCCAGGTGATACGTCGTTGTCTCACGTCCCTTCGGACGAGCAGGCGCACAGCGCGCGAGAATGACCCTCCATCCGTTCCGCATACTGGCGGCGTCCCTGACGATGCTCGCAACCTCAGCAGAGTCAGCATGCACGTCTGAAATGCGAACATTTGCCGCGAATTCATCGGCAAGTCGCCGACGGTCGGCTGGGCCATCGGCGCATTCGAGAATCCGCGAATAGGCCTCGCAGCTGTAGGCAAAGGTCTCGCGCTTCCCGAAGGCGATATCGAGAAGCCATTCGCGCCTCCGTTTCTCCGGCAATCCTATCGTGCGCCTCTTGCAGTTGTGGAATACATGAGCGGCCTCATGCACGATGAAGTCTGCAAAAAGGTTGTCCTCGTGAAAATAGGCCGGCGAGACATAGGACGTCATGTGTTCGTTCAGGCCGACGATGGGCTCGGCCTCATCGCCCAAGAGCGGACCGCCCAGACTTTCGAGGTAAAGATTGGCGACCGTCCATACTGTGCTGATGGAATCATGCTCTAAGATGATGGCATTGATGTTGTCGCTTGTGACGAAGAGAACCGAGCGCTCCAGAACGGCAAGGACTGCATCCCTTTCTGTACGCGGAAAGAAGCCGTTGACCATGGGTGTTACCTTTCGGCGCGTGAGCGCGACCATGTCGCCAGTCGGCATCGACGCGTGGGTGCGCCCGCCCGCCAAGCGTTTGACATCGCTGCCCAGTGCTTCGCGGAGCTCCCGGCAGGCGCGCTGCCCGCGCTCGATGATATCGCCAGGCCACGCACGATAGAGGGGGTCGGCATCGCCGGTCCGGAGATACCGCTCGATTTCCACAGAGATGGGTTCTCGCATGTGGTCCATGAGCTGACGATAGGAATTGGCCGGGATCGATCACGACCAAAATCCGTTCCGATTACGGGGGCGACTGTGCTTTAACTGGAATTGGCGATGTTTTCCGCCCGTCGCGCGACAAGAAGGGGAGGGTGGACGACCGGTTCGCTGATCATAGCGTCGTCCCATTGCAGGTTATCGGTCTTGCACAACGAGCATGTTTGTGCTCCTTTTGTGTCATGTCATCGACAGCCATTCTTCGCACCCGCATCGACCCGCGTCGCAAGGCACGCGTCGAGAAGATCCTCGACCAGCTTGGCGTGACGCCCACCCAAGCGGTGAACATGCTGTTTGCCCAGATTGAGCACCGCAAAGCCATTCCGTTTTCGGTTTCGGTCGAGGACGACCGCGATGTCGTGCCACCCATTGAGCACGTCGCGCGGGTGTGGAACGAACTGGACCAGGAAGATTTCTCGCCGCTAGCCAAGCGATGAATCCTTTACCCGGTGAGTTGTATCTGGTGGACCTCGGCATGGCGGGGAAAGTCCGACCCGCCATCGTTGTTTCTCGGGAGGATCCCGACAGTCCGAGAGCGATTGCCCTCTGCGCTCCGCTGACGACGCAGAACCGTGGATCGGCCTATGAGGTCGGTCTCGGGAAGCTGAGAATCCTTGACAAGGAATCCTGGGTGAACGTGCAAGGCTTGATGGCTATAGGCCACGAAAAGCTGATCCGTCGCCTCGGTCGGATCAGTTCGTCACAGCTTGAGCAGGTGAAGACTTCGCTGCGTTATGCGCTCGATTTGTAGTGAATGCGGTGATTCGGACGTCGAGCTTTGTATCGAACACTCCTTTGCGATCGAATCGATCAAGAAAATGAGCCGACCACGGAAATAGTCACTGTCCAAACACTGTCCATTTTGACCTCGTCCAGCCTCGTCTGATACCGTCTGATACCGTACCCTTACCTATGACGTAATTTGTTCATAGGTAATTTGTTAGGCTCATAACCTGAAGGTCGTTGGTTCAAATCCAACCCCTGCACCCAATTTTAGGCCTTTGGACACGCTCCAAGGGCCTTTTTTGTAGCTACTTACGGGGAATTCGTCGGCAAAGTCCGGAAAGGCGGACTCTGGCGGACAATGGCGGATTCTGGCGGAAGGTTACCACAGAAGGGGCCACAGGTTTGGATTTCGGGGTGGTGTGGTTGGTATCAGCTCCTTACGACTGTTCGGCCTGCGATGAGCGGTTTCGCGACCAATTTGGCAGCCATTGGCAAAAGGTAACTGAGTGGTCCTTGGCTATCGCCTCCTCGACTGCCTTGCGGGCCATGGGATTCGTCTGTGTAGGCTCAAAGCGCTTCCTCTCCAAACGGTAAGTGATGTCACCAATCTTTGCAGAAACATGGTCTATCGCAGCATTCTGCATTTTCGCCATCACTTCGCTTATCAAGATCCGCATTCCCTCGACGCTGAGCACGTTTGCCGCGCCAAGCTCCTCGACCAAAATCCGCTGAATCGCGGGTGCTGAAACAAGATAACTTTCAATGTAGTCCAGGGGCCACACAAGCAACGGCCACACACTCCTCTTTACAAGTGGGTCTAGGCGCGCCGCGTATTGGCGTTGGTCAGTTTGGCGAACCACTCCACCTCGGGCGGAACCGAGGAAAGCTCGGAAAACTGGGCCTCGCTCAGCTTCCGGGTCGCCTGTACGGCCAATTCGCCACTTCCCATCCCGCTTCGTCAGCCCAGGTCCGAAATCAGGTCAACGTCTGATAACGTATTTTATCAGGACCTCTCGATCCTTGGCCGCCAGAGGAAAGGACCTATGTCATTTTCACCGGATTCAATCGAAGCGACGGATTCGGCAGCGCAGACATGTCCATCAGTTTTCGCGCGAAAGACGGTTCGTGGGCGGTCCCCCAGCACCTCGGGCATGAATTCAACACCGTCGAAGGAGAGGGCCCGATATCATTCTCGCCGGACGGCAAAGATCTCTTCTTTAGCCGGTATCAGGCGACGGGGCGGGCCGTGTATGGGTCGATGTGAAAGCGTTGGAAAAATACAGGCCAGAGCCCGCGGGGAAATGACGCGAACCCCGCACTCCGGCAGGTAACTGGATCCAATCGAGCCATATGGTATTCCGACACGCCTGGTGTGAACTGCGGCGGCGCAAAGCGCGGACCCTGGTCACCGTGCTTGGTCACCATGCTGGAATTGCGCGCATACGATAATGAGCTTCGCCGCCGCCGCACGGCGCGGGAGTGCGTCAGAGTTTTTTGAGTACGGCTTCGGCTTGGGCGATCCACTCCAGTTGTTGCCGGTACCACTCTGGATCGACTTCGGAGGTGAGGATCTCCAGCGCCGCACGCTTGGCGGCGATAGCCTCGGTGAGGAGCCGGGCGGTTTCTGGCCCGGCGGAAGCGGCGGCTTGGTTACAAAGGGCATTGGCGAGGTTGTTCTGGGTCTTGGCCCATTCCTGCGGCAACGCTTCGCGGGTCCGGATTTCGAGCGCGGCGCGATAGGCGGCGACGGCTTCGGCGAGGAGCCGGGCGCCATCGGGTTCGGCGGAAGTGGCGGCCTGGCTACAGAGGGCGCTGGCAAGATTGTTTTGAGTCCTGGCCCAATCCTGGGGCAGCACTTTGCGGGTGTAGACCTCAAGCGTGGCGCGATAGGCGGCGACGGCCTCGGCGAGGAGCGGAGCGCCTTCGGGGCCGCCGGATGCAGCGGCCTGGTTGCAGAGGGCCACCGCGAGATTGCTCTGGGTTGTGGCCCAATCCTGGGGCAGCGCTTTGCGGGTGCGGACTTCGAGCGCGGCACGATAGGCGGCGACGGCCCCGGCGAGGAGCCGGGCGCTGTCGGGCCCGTCGGAGGCGGCGGCCTGGTCGCGGAGGGCAGCTCCGAGATTGTTTTGGGTCATGGCCCATTCTTCCGGCAAGGCTTCGCGGGTGTAGACCCCGAGCGCGGCGCGATAGGCGGCGACGGCCTCGGCGAGGAGCCGGGCGCTTTCGGACCCGGTGGAGGAGGCGGCCTGGTCACAAAGGGCATTGGCGAGATTGTTTTGAGCGATGGCCCAATCTTGGGGCACTCCTTCGCGGGTGTAGACTTCGAGCGCGGCGCGATAGGCGGCGACGGCCTCGGCAAGGAGCCGGAGGCTCTCGGGTCCGGCAGAAGCGGCGGCCTGTTTGGAGAGGGCAGCTGCGAGATTGTTCTGGGTCGTGGCCCAGTCCTGGGGCAGCGCTTTGCGGGTGAAGACTTCAAGCGTGGCGCGAAAGGCGGCGACGGCCTCGGCGAGGAGCCGGGCGCGGTCGGGTCCTGCGGATGCGACGGCTTGGCTCCAGAGGGCGATGGCGAGGTTGTTCTGGGTCCTGGCCCAATCCTGGGGCAGCGCTTCGCGGGTGTAGACTTCGAGGGCGGCGCGATAGGCGGCGACGGCTTTCGCGCGCTGTTCAGTGATGGCTGACCCAGTGACAACCGCGGCCCATTCATTTAAGGCCATGCCGAGGCTGACCTGTAGTTCGGCCCAGCTTTGGGGTACCTTGGCGCGCGGTGCCGCCTCGATGCCAGCTTCGAAGGCGGTGACAGCTTCGCCGAACGTCCGTTCGGCGTAGAGCGACTGGCCTTGGAGACTGAAGGCCTCCCGGGCGTGAGTGCGCGCCTCGTCTCCGCGCGCGGCCGCCTGGGCGGCAAGCTTGTCGGCGGCGAGGTATTGGTCGCGCGCGGCGTTGCCTGCGTGGCCGGCGCTGTCGGCGGCGGCCGCAAAGTTCTTCTGCGCGAATTCCGCCAGCGCCCGGTCGAAGAAATCGGCCTTGGGGTCAGCCCGGATCGCGGCGACGAAGAGATCGATCCCGCTGCGCAGTTCGGCCTCGGAAACCTTGTCCTTGGTGGCGACGTTGGCGACGGCGCGGTTGAAGATCTCGTCGTCCGTGAGTTTCAGTTGCCGGAGCTGGGATTGCTGCTCGGTGAACGCGTCGGCGACGGATTTGATGTAGCGGCGCTGTTTGTCCAATTCGGTCTCGAGCTTGGTGATTTTGATATCCGTCTTGTCCGCGCGTTTGTTCAACCACCAGATGCCACCGCCCAGGAGGGTGAGCGCAACGAGTCCAATCGTAATGCCCCGGCCGAGCCACGACCGGGCCTTGTTCAGTTCGCCGCTGAGGGCCTCCACCCGCGTTTGCAGGGCGTGAACGCGCAGGGCAAGTTCATCGCGGGAGCCGACCGGCGTGTAGATGTGATCGCTCTTCTGCAGCCGGGTCCGGTGTTGCTGCTGGAGGGCCTGGCGTTCCGCGTCCTCGGGCGAATGCTCATCGTAAGGGAAGCCGGTGCCGCAAACAAAGACGTAGACGGGTTTGCCGAACTCCGTCGCGAGTTCATATTCGAGCTGGGTGTAGCTGCGCCGAGGTTCGGCCGGATCGCGCGCACTCGGTTCTGCGCCGTAAACCTCGCCTGCGACATGGACGACTGCGTCGCAGGCGGTGATTTTCGCGCGCAGCATCTCACGCACCGTGCGCGCATCGGGCGGGAAATTGGTCTGCTCGACCGGCACACAGCCCAGGGTGAGCAGCGCCTCCTTGATCAACTGCCGGCAGGTGCGCAGGTCCTGGCTCGTGGCGCTGACGAAAATTTCCGGGCGGTGGGGTGGCATGGCGAGGGTGGAGGCTGGCGGTGCTGAGCTTACACGAAAAGCCGCCGGAAGGCGTCATGGTGGTGTAAAACTTTGTCAACCAGATATCAGGGACAAGCAAGCGACAATCCATGATGGGCGACAGGGAAGGATAGGCTAGCAAAGGGGAGGCGCCTGCGGGGAGGCGGGTAGCGGCTCGACCTTCGAATGGAATCGTGCAACACAAATATTTGCCCGTTTACCCTATGAATCCGATCATTCGCTCGCTGTTGCTCGGCGCTGTGCTTGCAGCGCCTGTTTTCGCCGCCAACGATTCCGTGCAGGCTCCGCCGCGCGAGCGGCTGCTCATAGACGCCAGCTGGCGTTTTGCCTTTGGGCACCCTTCGGAGCCGGCCCGTGATTTCGACCACGCGACCAGCTATTTTTCCTATTTCGCCAAGGCGGGTTACGGCGACGGTCCGGCCGCCGCGACTTTCGACGACCGCGCGTGGCGGCTGCTCGACGTGCCGCATGACTGGGCCGTGGAGGCGCCGTTTGACCTAAAAGGCAGCACCAGCCACGGATTCAAGGCTATTGGCCGCAACTTTCCCGAACGTTCCATCGGCTGGTACCGCAAGACCTTCGCCATCCCGGCTTCTGACCTCGGCCGGCGCATCAGCGTCGAGTTCGACGGGGTGTTTCGCGATTCGGTCGTGTGGGTCAACGGCTTCTACCTCGGCCGCCAGCCCAGCGGATACACCAGTTTCCGTTACGAACTGACCGACTATCTCAATTACGGCGGCGACAATGTCATTTCCGTCCGGGTGGACGCCACGATGGAGGAGGGGTGGTTCTATGAGGGGGCGGGCATCTACCGGCATGTCTGGCTGGCCAAAACCGCGCCGCTGCACGTGCCGCAATGGGGCACGTACGTAACCACCGAGGTGGGGGAGGCCGCGGCCAATGTCAGTGCGCGCACGACGGTCGCCAACGATGGCGTCGAAGCTGCGACCTTCGATGTCGAGCAGAGCATCTTGGATCCCGATGGCCAGGTGGTCGCCACCGGTGCGGTGCGCTCGCTGTCTCTCGCGGCGGGGGGCACGAGCGAATTTCCCTGCGCGCTTAACGTCCCGCATCCGCGGCTCTGGTCGCTCGAGTCGCCCGCACTCCATCGGCTCGTTACGACGATCCGCGCCGGCGGTGCAGTGGTGGACCGTTACGAGACGACCTTTGGCATTCGTACCATCCGTTTCGACCCCGATCATGGTTTCTTTCTCAACGGCCGGCACGTCGAGATCCATGGAACCAACAATCACCAGGACCATGCCGGCGTGGGGATCGCGCTGCCCGACGCGCTGCAGGCCTTCCGCGTCGGCCGGCTGAAGGAAATGGGAGTGAACGCCTATCGCTCGTCGCACCATCCGCCGACGCCCGAGTTCCTCGACGCCTGCGACCGGCTCGGCTTGCTCGTGCTCGATGAAAACCGTCTCATGGGCCCGAGTCCGGAACAAATGGGCCAGCTGGAGAGCATGATCCGTCGCGACCGCAACCATCCGTGCGTCATCATCTGGTCGCTCGGCAACGAGGAGTGGGCAATCGAGGGCAACATCAAGGGCGCCCGCATCACCGCGTCGATGCAGGCTTTCGCGCACCGACTCGACCCGACGCGTCGCACCACCGTGGCCAACAGCGGTGGTTGGGGCGGCACCTCGACGGTGATCGACCTGGTCGGCTACAACTACATCAACCAGTCCAATCCCGACGAGCAGCACGCGAAGTTCCCGCACCAACCGGGAGTCGGCACCGAGGAGGCGACGACCCCGGGGACCCGCGGCATCTATTTCGACGATCCGCCCCGCGCCCGCCTTGGCTTTAAGGCCCTGGGAGACACCGGCGGTAATTGCGAGAAGGGCTGGAAATACTACGCTGGCCGGCCATTCCTCGCGGGCCTGTTTTTTTGGACCGGATTCGATTACCGCGGCGAGCCGATGCCCTATGAATGGCCGGAGATCTATGCCCAATTCGGTTTTCTCGACGGATGCGGATTCCCGAAGGATACCGCCTATTACCTCAAATCCTGGTGGACCGACCAGCCCGTGCTCCACCTCTATCCGCACTGGAACTGGCCGGGCAAGGAGGACCAGCCGATCGATGTCGTCTGCTTCAGCAATCACGAGGCGGTCGAGCTGTTTCTTAACGGAGTTACGCTCGGGAAAAAAGACATGCCGCGCAACGGTCACCTCGAGTGGAAGGTCGCGTATGCACCCGGCGCGCTCGAGGCCCGCGGCTACCGTGGCGGCCAGGCGGTCGCGATCACCCGGGTGGAAACGACCGGTGCGCCCGCGCACCTCGTGCTCACGCCCGATCGCACGGTTATCAACTCCGACGGAGCCGATGTGGCGGTGTTCACCGTCTCAGCGCACGACGCCCAGGGGCGCACTGTTCCCACCGCCGGGAATCTGGTGAACTTCGAGATCACGGGCGGCCGGATCATCGGCGTCGGCAACGGCGACCCTGGCAGCCACGAACCGGATCGGTTCATCGAGACCATCGCGATGCTCCCGGTGGAAGACTGGCGTGGGCGCATCGCGCCCGCCGGCACCGCCGTGCCGTCGGCGCCGGAGTCGCTGCAGCCTTTCCCACGGTTGGGTAATTGGAAAGCCCAGCTTCCCAAGCCCGGTGAGGTCTACGATCTTTCCGGCGCGCTTGCCCTGCCTACGGTACCCGCCGATGCCGACTTGGAATTGATCCTGCCGGCGTTTGGCGGGAAGACCACGCTGTGGCTCAATGGCCGCGAGTTGGCTCATGATCTCGATACGTCCGCCGCCGGTCCCGCGCTCAAGCTCGACCCGGCGCTGCTGGTCGCGGGCTTAAACCGCGTTCAGCTGATCGCGACGCCCTTCGACGACAAGAAGAACCATATTCCCGAACTCACGCGGCTCGGCTCCGTACGCATCACGACGCCGGCGCCGCCGGCGCGGCGCAGTCTGTTCAATGGCCTCGCGCAGGTCATTGTGCAGTCCATGAGGGAGCCAGGTGAAATCCGCCTCACGGCGAATTCCGATGGCCTGGTTCCGGCTGCGAGCACCATTTCGGCCCGCGTTGCGCCCCGCGTTGCCGCCGCGCCGTGAGCAGGCGCCGGAACGGCTTACTTGAAGCGATACGCGTGGTACGTCCGCGGTTGGTGCAACACTTCAAAGATCGTGGCGTTGCCCTTCACGTAACCCTGCAGTTCCGTGCCGGACTGGAGATCGAAGAGTTTGGCGCCCGCTTTCTTGATCACGATGTTGTAGCGCGAGGGGTACGGCAAATAGGACTTCGCGATGAACGTGTTATTGTCATACGCGAACAGGCAGACCCTGGCCGGGCTGTCCAGATACACCGGAATGTCCTCCATCATGTCTCGTCGGATTTGGGAAAGGACTTCCTGCGGCAGGTGGTAGAGGTCGTCGAAGTTCTCCGGAATCGTCAGAATGAAGAACCGCCCCTTCGTCAGGCCCCGCACCTACAGCAGCAGCGGATAACGGTTATTGTCCTTGTAAATGCCCTGAATGATTTGATGATCGTCTTGTCCTCGTTCAGGTGCTTCCAGATCTTGCTGACGAGGTCCGGGTCGAACTTCGCCGATTCGGCCAGGAAGATCGTACCGCGCTCGTCGGGAAATTCAGGATACAAATCCATCGGCACCCCGATCATCCCGACGTAGTTGTGCAGGTACATTTCGCCGGAGGAGTGGTAGGGCTTGTAGGCGGCGACGCCGTCCGGCTGGCCGAGCTTGCCGAGGAATGAATCCAGTTTCTGGAAGGTGTCGCCGGCGTCCGCATAAAGAATACTGGTGGCTGTCGTCGTCCCATCCGCCTGCCGCAATGTTTCGAGCGCGTTGCCGTAACTCCAGAGCGTGATCTCCTTCGGTTTGGCGAACAGCGTGTCTTCGAGTTGCTCGGTGTAACGGTTCAGCGTCGGGCGCGCGCCGGGATCAACCCAGCCGCCGCCGAATTTCCCCGGCTTGATGTGCTCGAAGTAGCGCATGATGCCGTAGCTCTGGTCCGGCTGGAGGTGCATGGTGGTGTTCTCCGGATCGCGCGTCTCGGTTCCGGTGTAGACCATGTCAAACGCCTGCGACTGGGCCTCGAGATTGTATCCCGAGAACTGGTATTGCTCGTACCAGTTCGGTGGCTTGATGATGAGGTTGATCTTCGGGTTGACGCTCTTCGCGTTCTTCACCACGAGGTTTTCCCCAACTTCCTTCATCACCTGCAAACGGTATTCCGTCCAGCTCCGGGGTCGCCTTTGGCCTTCTGGCAGAGTTCGCAACGGCAATCGAAGATGAACAGGTCGTCAAAGATCAGCTCGTCGAAGAGACCGGCGGCAAACGCCACCAGCTTCCGGAAGCGCTCGCAGTCGTCCGGATTCGTGAAGCAGAAGCCGGTGAGGCCGTCGCCGGGCCGGCCGACATACGCCATCATGCCGCCGGACGTCTTGATGCCTTTGCCGGTGAAGAACGCCTTGACCTTCCGCACGTCGGCCTCGGGCGTTTACTCGCCCGCCCGGTAGGTTTCCAGCCAGACCTTGTCAACTTTCATGGAATGGCTGATCAGGTTCCAGCTCGCTTCCATCCATTGGGGATCAGATGCCATGTGACGCATGTCGCGATGCTCAA
This sequence comes from Opitutia bacterium, assembly GCA_003142955.1. Lineage (GTDB taxonomy): Bacteria > Verrucomicrobiota > Verrucomicrobiia > Opitutales > Opitutaceae > Fen-1467. Next base: position 33,724 of record PLOH01000154.1, read on the forward strand.
CACAGAGCGCGACATCGAAGTTCTGGTAGCGGTTGTTGTCGGTCGCGATCGCGGCATCGGCCGGTGCGGCCGCGGATGCGCGTGCGAACGCCAGCACCACGAGGCCAAAAAATCCGATGCTTCCGACACAGTTTTCAACCAGCTTGGTCCGCAGGCGTTTTTTCATCTGAAACATCCTCTCATTCTGTTCCACACGTCCGCTTTGGGTCGCCCGGTTGACCAAGTCGCAGCAGGCTCGAGGAAACTCTAGGCGGGGTTCTCATGCCATGCTTGGAGGATCCCGATGGTCTCGGTCTGCCGCAACAGCAAACTCCGCGGGCCGCAAGGCGTGTCCTCAAACCATTCGTTTCGAAAGAGCGTTTCCGGGTCGTCAACTGACCGCCGTGGTTCCGGTTCACGGTTGGATCGCGAATTGCTCCAAGCGCGAGATTGCGATTTTCCTCAGGCTTGTTTCGCTGGCCGAGCGGTACCCCTATGCAAACGGAAGAGGCCGCTGTTATTCAGTTCCGTTGCTTTTTCCCCATGAAAAAACGCATCTACTGGTGGGCGTTGACGTCCGCCCTCGCGGGATTTTTGTTCGGTTTCGACACCGTGGTCATCTCGGGGGCGGAACAAACGATCCAAGCCCTCTGGCACCTCAGCGCTGGAATGCATGGTTTCGCGATGGCCTCCGCCTTGTACGGCACCGTGCTGGGTTCATTGGTCGGCAGCTGGCCGACGGACCGGCTTGGCCGCAAGACCACGCTCACGACGATCGGGATCTTGTACCTTATTTCCGCCGTGGGCTGTGGCTACGCATGGAACGTGGGTTCTTTCATCCTCGCCCGATTCATCGGCGGCCTTGGGATTGGCGTTTCGACCGTGGCCGCACCGCTCTACATCTCCGAAATCTCTCCTCCGGCCTATCGCGGGCGCCTGGCTGGCATGTTTCAGTTTAACATCGTTTTCGGCATCATCATCGCCTTCCTTTCCAACTATATGCTCAAGGATGTCGGCGAGCACGCCTGGCGTTGGATGCTGGGGGTTGCCGCGTTCCCTTCATTGATCTACACGGTCTTGTGTTTCGGGCTGCCCGAAAGTCCGCGCTGGCTACTCAGCCGCAGGCGGGATCGCGTGGCGGGCCTCCGGATCCTGCAGCTGATCATGGCGGGGGAGCCTCCGATCCGAATCGAGGCGGCGGCTGATGAAATCCTGGCCGCTTCCAACGAACGGCAGGAGGCCGGACCGTTTTGGACACGTCAGCTGCGCCGGCCAATTCTGTTGGCGGTTCTGATCGCTTTCTTTAACCAGCTTTCCGGCATCAACGCCGTCCTGTACTTTGCCCCGCGCATTTTCGAGCTGACCGGCTTAGGGGCCAAGGCGGCGCTCCTCCGATCGGTGGGAATCGGAATCACCAACCTGCTATTCACCTTCGTCGGACTTTGGCTGATCGACCGCCTCGGACGGCGGACGCTGCTCTATATCGGTTCGTTTGGTTACATTTTCTCGCTTGGACTGACCGCCTGGGCGTTTTTCAGCGGGCATTACGCTATCGTGCCGGCCTGCATTTTCGCCTTTATTGCTGCTCATGCCATCGGGCAGGGGGCCGTCATCTGGGTGTTTATTTCAGAGATTTTCCCCAACCGGCACCGTGCGACCGGCCAGGCGCTGGGCAGTTTCACGCACTGGGTTTTCGCTGCGCTGCTCACCACCTTCTTCCCCAGCATGGTGGCAGCCTTTCCCCCAGGCTATGTGTTCCTCTTCTTCTGCGGCATGATGGTGCTGCAGCTCCTCTGGGTACGGCTGATGGTGCCGGAGACCAAAGGCATCTCACTGGAGCAGATCGAGCACCGGCTGGCAGGGGCACACCCCGGTTCGATGTCTAGCTGAAGCCCGTGGTCATTTCTTCCCATGCCCAGCCACTTGGGTGCAACCTGCATTCGCGGGTTCGACCGGCCGCGGCAAATCCAGCCCTTGCCGCCAGCCCGCTCCCTGCGTATCTCCAGACCATGGCGAATCTCATGCTACAGAAGGGCGCCGAAGTTGCCGAATTATGCTCAGTCCCCGCCACCCTTTAATGGGTTCTTCCGGTTTTCGTGTGGGTAAGACGGGGTGAAGACGGTAGAATGGGGA
>PLOH01000014.1 GCA_003142955.1 Opitutia bacterium
ACTGGCACACGCGCGCCGCACTGATCCCCATAATCAAGGCGACCTCGTGTTGGGTCCGGACCGGACTAAAACCTTCGATCGGAAGTCTCGACTTCAAAGCAAGGAAGAGATTCCCACGTCCCGCCTTCCCGTCAATTAAAGGAAGGTGAAAGTTACGTGGCGATTCGGCGTTCGACTCGGTCACAGGATGGCGATGCGCTTCAGAACGGACTCCCGTCACCGGTCCGTAACCTTCTTCCGTCGCAATTCGTTTTCACGATCGTAACCAAGTTGCTGCCTTGCTGCCACCATCCGCAGATACGATTGAGCGGCGATCAAATCCGCCAAGACCGTTCCAGCTTTTTAATCACCAATCCAATGCCCCCGCCATCGTCAATGGTTTGGACCGCCGCCATTACCGAGGATATGCTTAAGCGCAGATGGTCAGCCAGCATTCTGCGTTATTTGGACAGGGGCATAACCGATCCGGCGGAGATCACCAAAAATGAAGTCAATCTTTCTGCCGCTATCATGAGTCAAAGGCTCCGCGCCATGTTGCGCTATGCGCTGGTCGCCCGTTATCCCCGGCCGGCACCGTCCAAAGTGGTGGAGTTTCGTCTCACTCCGCGAGGAAAAAAGATCCTCAAGATGCTCGATATCATCGACCAGCTCGACCGGCTCGACCAGCGCCTCGCGCTCAATGGAAAGCCCATTGAAGAGGATCTCGGAATCGCCGTCACCGTGCCTCCAGACCGTTCATCCAAGCCAGAGACTTCTGTCTCCGACAAGCCCGCCAGAAGAAAGAAATCCTCCGTCGCCGTATCACTCAACACTGTTTCCGTGAATTCCTCGCTATGAAAACCCGCCTGACGCTTTGCCTCATTCTTCTCTCTGCCACGGTCGGCCTCCACGCCGAAGACGCCGCCCCGCGAGGCCAGACGCCCGCCGGGGAACAATCCGAGCACCCGACACCAGAAAGCATTCTGGCCCGGCAGGTCAGTGAAATCGCCGCTTCGTCGTCGGTCTCGCGCAAGACCAAGGCGAAACGGATCGCGAGCGCGGTGCACCTCGCGGTCATCTCGGCCACGACTGACGTGAAGGATCCCGACCAAGTGCTTAAGATCGCCCTGGATCTGGCGACGGCGGCCGCCGAAGCCGCGCCGAATTTTGCCGAGGCGATCCGGGATGCCGTCCTCAGTATTCCGTCGATTGCCAGCATCGCCGGTCCTTTTGTGATTGAAGGAAAGAGATGAGAGCGCAATCGGCCAACCGACAACCCATTAAAGCCAAAGCATCCCGGCTTTACCGCGAATTCGCATTTATGACGTTTGGGTGAAGCGGTTGCCCACCGCGATTCCTTCCCAAGACAACACGATGGTTGACGTGCGCCGCGCGGGCTTCCGTAATCTTCACCCATCGATCATCGTCCATTCTCCCACCAATGAATACCGATGTTGCAGCGCAGAGGGCGCTCGACCGGCTCGCCGAGACCGGCTTTGAAAAGCTTTCGGACTCGGACAAGATCCTGGCGTCGATCTGGACTTTCGAGGCCGGGGTCGCCAACCGCGGATTCGCCAGCTATTTCTCCAGTTCCGCAGGCGAAATGGCCTTCTATGTGCCGACCGCCCTTAAGACCATCGGCGCCACGGGCGTGGCCCAGATCGCCGCCTCGGCCAATGAAGTCTTTGGCGCCGGCGGTCCGCCAAAAGACCAAAAGGAACGACGCCGGCTTGTTCGTGCCTTTGGCGATGCCACACGAAAGACACTTACAAACCTGGAGAGCCAGTTCTACGATTCTCCGGAAGACGTTGACGATCTGCTCGAGCTCTATCTTGGCAAGAAACAGTGATGGGGTCGCGCCGGATCCAGCCAACTATCAAGCCCAATACCCCGGGACCGAAAGCCGCTCGCTCCCTTGGCTTGCTGTCAGGCAAAACCCAGAATCCTCATGATTCCAGCCTGCGCCGCACCCCGGCAAGAAAACCTGGCTGGGCGAGCCGCAGCCACGCCGTCGCCAGCTCGGTGACGGCTTTCTTGCGACGGTGCTCGAGCCGGAGGACCAGCAGGCGTGGTGGCGCCGGTCCTTCCCTCCGGATTCGGGCAGACGCAAGCTCGGTATCCCTCAGGCGGCCCAATGCTGCCTCGACGCCGTGGATGCGTTTGACCAATGCGCCCACGGATGGTCCGAGGATTTCGGCAAACGCGGCACCGAGGTAGCGCACACGCCGCAGGGCGATGCGCAGTCGATGCAGTTTCTCCAGGGATCGCGCGTTTCGGAATTTCGCCAGGTCAAGGGCCTGGCGGAGGTTCTTCGCGAGAATGCGACGGCTATAGAGCCCCAGCGAGCCTGCTGGCGAGGTCAGGACCAACTGCGGCAGCTCGATCCGAAGCAAATGGCCGATCCTGGCCTGAAGGGCAGCGAAGGACGACCCGCCGAGGTACCGCCGGACCGTCGCCTGCTGCAGCCGGCGCAAGGCCACTTGATGGTCGATGTACCGTTTCCCATGCGGATGGGTGGCGAGTTGTTGCTGCAGAGTCTTGCCCGTCAAGAGATCGATCCAGACATCGAGGTCGCGGACGTCGCCGAGGACGGCATTCAGATGCTGGAGATCGCGATCAATCCGTGCGGCGGAAGTGGACTCGAGCGGCTTGCGAAAAGCCCGCAGTACCGCCCGCATCCGACGAATGCCCACCCGAGC